>CAZIAS010000001.1:0-128352 GCA_964536825.1 uncultured Alistipes sp.
TATGCTCAAACAAAAAAAAGACCTGCCTAACATTTTTTAATTGTTAGACAGGCTCCTTTAGAGGTCACTCGTCAATCCCTGCGACCATAAATAAAAAGAGGGAAGACTATCCATCTTCCCTCCTTTGAGCTGTTGACGAGGCTTGAACTCGTGACCTCTTCCTTACCAAGGAAGTGCTCTACCACTGAGCTACAACAGCAATTTCTGCTTTTCAGCGGTGCAAAAATAGGCAACAAAAATGAATTTACCAAAAAAATGGTCGCTTTTTCTGAAATATTTTGTATTTTTACTCTCCGAAAACAAACTAAACCCTATGAAAAAGATTCTTATCATCGGAGCAGGCGGTCAAATTGGTACCGAATTGACTACATATCTGCGCGGAATTTACGGAGCAAGCAACGTTGTGGCTACCGACGTGCGCGAATGTAAAAATCTTGCCGAGGAGGGGCCTTTTGAGGTGCTTGACGCCCTTAATGCTACCGCTTTGGCATCGGTTGTGGCTCGACATCACATCGATACGATATTTAACCTCGTGGCACTCCTTTCGGCAGTGGGAGAGAAGAACCCCCAGATGGCTTGGGGCATAAATATAGGTGCGCTGATGAACTCACTCGAAGTGGCTCGCCAGCACCACTGCGCCCTCTTTACACCCTCGTCTATCGGTGCGTTTGGCCCCACTTCGCCCAAGGTCAAAACCCCGCAGGATACCATTATGCAGCCGACTACAATCTACGGCATCTGCAAGGTTACGGGCGAGATGCTCGGCAACTACTACGCCCAGAAGTACGGCATCGACACCCGCTCGATTCGCTTCCCGGGCATCATCTCGAATGTGGCGCCTCCGGGAGGTGGCACGACCGACTACGCTGTCGAAATCTACTACGAGGCGTTGCGTAAGGGTCACTACACCTGCGCCGTGCCGTCGGATGTATATATGGATATGATATATATGCCCGATGTGCTGAAAGCGTGCGTGCAACTTATGGAGGCCGACCCCGCAAAACTCGTTCACCGCAATAGTTTCAATATCGCCTCGATGAGCTTTACACCCGAGATTATCGCTGCCGAGATTCGCAAGCGTCTGCCCGACTTCACGATGGACTACGATATCGACCCCGTGAAGGATAGGATTTCGCGCAGTTGGCCCGACTGTCTGGATGATACCTGTGCCCGTGAGGAGTGGGGCTGGAAGCCCGAATGGGATCTCTCGCGTATGACCGACGACATGCTCGATAAGGTCGCTGCGAAGTTGAAAGCAGAGGCGATGTAAGATACCCTACTCGCGGACTTCTATATTACTTCCAAGGTTGAATTAAAGCATAACAAATTATGGATCTTATAACTGCTATTATTGTAATAATTTGGTCGATTTTGTCAATTATTCTGTTTTTCAAAATCTGGAAAATGACTAATAATGTAAAAGAGATTCTTGCGATAATGCAGCAAAGTATAAATACTGATAATTGCAATAGATCAAATCTCAATGCAAAGGATACTGATAAAGAGACCACAAATGAATCCTCTACGAAATTTTCAATAGGACAATTAGTCGTGGAGTTAAGCACCGAAAAACAATATCGTATACAGAGTATTGAGTTAGACAAAAATTCCAACAATTGCTATTTATGCAAAAACTCACAAAGCGAAGTTATGCTATTGGAAAATGAGATTGAAGATCACAGCGATTGGTGCAAACAAATGGGATATAAATAGTTTGTTTCGAAAATTACGGGGTGCATAGAGAGTTTGCACCCCGAGTTTTTTTTGATCCACCTACATCTTCGTTTTTTTTCGGCTGAAAATGTGCTGTTTGTGAAAAAGTTTGTATATTTGCAGCCCGTATCAACCTCTTATATAGGGTGCCAAGACAGGTAGGCGGTGCAATGAGGTGGTAAGTGGTGGTTGTGAAACCGTTGTGAGCCAAAGCGTTGTGAATGGTCAGGATTACGAGCAAGTGTGCGCGTATGGTAGTCGAGGTGCAGCGATAATGTTGAGCGGATAACCAATAAATTTGTTGCAACAAGATGAACAAAGATGCAATTATCAAGATGGTGAACGAGCAGATGTGGGCAAAGACCGACGCTGACGTTCCCCAGTTCCAGGCCGGTGACACAATCACCGTAACCTACAAAATCGTAGAGGGTAACAAGGAGCGTTTGCAGAGTTTCCGCGGCGTAGTTATCCAGATTAAGGGTTCGGGTAAGACCAAGATGTTTACCATTCGCAAGATCTCTAACGGTGTAGGTGTTGAGCGTATTTTCCCGCTCTACTCGCCCCACATCGACAAGATCGAGGTTAACAAGTATGGTGTTGTTCGCCGTGCGCGTATCTACTATCTGCGTAATCTTACAGGTAAGAAGGCACGCATCAAGGAGAGAAGAATGGTTTCGAACAAGTAGTTCAACCTTTTCTCACGAAAGAACCCTCGCCCAAAAGGCGAGGGTATCTTTTTAGAAATTATTTAATTTGTTGTGATTACCTCCATTTTGACAGGGCCCGTAGTTCTGTTATAAGGATTTGCGTTTTATTAGTTCTTCGCATATTTCTTTTGGTTTCGCATAGGTCTCGAAATTAGTGCATAGTAGTACAACTATCTGCAAATTAGCCATAAAACCATATAAAAACAAAAAAAGGGAGAAACTTTCGTTTTTCCCTTTCAGTACCCCCTTCAGGTTGTGGCATTAAACCCGCCCAGATACACACACAGCACAGATTTTGCTATAATGGTTTGAAATAGGTTTGTCAATTTTGTCTAAATCGTGTCTAAGTTTTGAAACCTCAAACAAACATTAATTATAATAGAAGTATAAATTATTCTTCAACTTCGTAGTTATACTCTAACTTACTCTGCAAAATAATTTCATCTAAAACATATGATAAAAGTTCATCTTGTTCTAGTCTAATTAGATAGTTATGTAATTGTTCTATATTAATGAGTTCTTCTATGCACGCCATATATTTATCAACAATAGCAGTAATAGGATAAGATTTTAACGCGTCCTCTCTTAACTTCAGTTTAAGATCATCTACTGACTCAGTCGATTTAACGACAAAAGTAATAGGGAAGCGCTCTATTTTATCTATATCTAAAAAATACTTTTTAAAGTCTAGCGTTTCTGTTACCTGAAAAAACCTTCCTAGTGGGCGCATTACAAAATCAATACCGCCATCATTGGCATTTGTTCTTCCTGTCTTGTAGAGATGAAGATGATCGTGTGTTAATTTATCCAATGAATACCCCCATATTATCTCTTGACCATTGTAATAATATTTAAGTATAGAATAACTCACAATTTCGAATAAACGAGCATCAACATTAGGCGCGAGCATTTTTACAATAAAATCTCGCACATCGGTAGGTCGTTTCTCTTCTATCGCTTTTAATTCTTCACACTGTTTGATGAATCGCTGAAATGAGTCTTGTTTTACTTTTACATATTCATCAATAATGCGTATAACTGCAGTTGCGATATTGTATGTTATATCTCTACATTCAACCTGCAATAAATTTTCGTTAATCCAATATCTATTCGTTTCTAGATTTCTAATAATCGGGATGGTATCTGCAGTCGGAAAAAACTTTTGAAACTCAGCATTCATCCGATTATTTAGAGAATGATTTTGCAGTTTTCCGCCAAAAGGAAGTTCTCTTTGCCTCTTGAATAGGTCAGTAAATTTGGCACCTTCATATTCACTATATGTCCCCGCAATATCGTATTTTTTAGATAAGTAATCTTCTGTAACAACATATATTGCATATAAATTACCAAAACTCGGCCGAGACTTAGAGCCTCTATTGGCCGAAGCAGTTTTTACATTAATATACTGAATCAGCAAACTCCTTTCAAAAATATCATTTGCATACTCTCCGTATAATTCAGATAATATAGATAGAATAATGGGTGTAAAACTATGCTCCATAGTATCAAAAATTGATTGCTGATTGTAAAGATTCAGAAGATTTGTGTAGTTTATATGATTTTGCAACTCTTAATAATTTCTCGCCGTTATATTCATCAGTAATATCAAGTCGCCTCAAACCAATTTTAATATACTCTTCTTGTAATTCTATTCCAATGGTCTTTCTGCCCAATAATTTAGACACATACGAAGTTGTAAATGTGCCAGAAAATGGATCTAAAATTAGATCGCCAATATTGGAACTGGCCTTAATAATTCTTTCTAATAGGGCCATTGGTTTTTGTGTTGGATGGTTTTCGTATTCGTCCATTCTGTACCTTACACGAGTAAAATTCCATACATTGCCAGGAACCTTCAGGGAATTGTAAGGCTGAGGTGGATTTTTTCTATAGTCAATAAGTTTTCTAGTAGCACCTGTACGGGCTTCAACCATAATCTCTTCTGTATTGAATGTGTAATTGGATTTATCCTTAACACAGAATAATATGGGTTCATACATTGAGCCGTAATATTTCTTGGCTTGTACACCTGAACTATCATATGCCCATACCAATCTTGATAGTATAGTAACTTTATTTCTTAGAAATAGATCGAAATAAGGCATAAATTGAGTAGAGGTCATAACATACATTGAGCCGCCAGGCTTTAACTTCTTGACACATAAATCCAGCCATATGTAGCACCAATTAACATACTCTTCATCGGTAC
This sequence comes from uncultured Alistipes sp., assembly GCA_964536825.1. Classification (GTDB taxonomy): domain Bacteria; phylum Bacteroidota; class Bacteroidia; order Bacteroidales; family Rikenellaceae; genus Alistipes. Next base: position 4,630 of record CAZIAS010000001.1, read on the forward strand.
TCCATTTATCTTTGCAACCAGCGAAGTCTTTTCCAATATTGTATGGAGGATCTGCAAAAATAAGATCTACGGATTCATCTGGTATAAGATTTTTCATTGACCAAATGGCATCACCATGTATTATTTTATGTTCTTCATTACCTAATATTGTCGATCCCATATTTACATCTACTTAACAATACAAAATACATTTAATCATATAGTACAATAGGTTCTTTGCAAACTATCTCTTGGTTTCATATAGGTTGCAATATTAAAACAAAAGCACCCTAAAACCTGCTTCAAAATTAGGGAAAATTTGGCATATTACCAAGCCTGCAAAAGCAAAAAGGGAAAAACTTTCGTTTTTCCCTTTCAGTACCCCCTCAGGGGCTCGAACCCTGGACCCCAACATTAAGAGTGTCGTGCTCTACCAACTGAGCTAAAGAGGCATTTGCATCAGGACTTCCGTCCCTTTTGCGAGTGCAAAGATAATGTCATTTTTTTATTTGTGCAAACTTTTTTCGTAAAAAAATTAACTTTTATCACGGTTTTTCAACCTTTGGCACGATGCTGCCGTCGATAATGTCGTTGTTCCATTCGCCTGCGGCATTCAAAAATATTATCGGGCGGTTATCCTCTAATTTTTTGAGCATCAGATAGCTCTCGTAGAGATTTATTCCGTTTGTGCGCCCTCCGCCAAGCGAAAATGCCACAACTGCGGGGTGTGATTTTGTTGTATGATACATCTCTTCCATCCGAGCCAAATAAAACTCTTTCCAGAGCGGATTGTTGCTTGGATTGCCATCTCGTTTGATATTGTCGGCTCCGTGGGAGGTGTCGATTGCCGCCTGTGGAATTACAAACATACCCACAGAATCGCAACGCGCATATAACCCATCGGCATCAGCCCCCGGCTGTGTCATAAGCGTATTGTAGCCCTGGACTTTGAGATCGCAGATTGCCGCTGCGGAGATTTCTGCATCTGTCATAGCTATGCGCAGGGCCGTAGCCTTGCCATTTATCGATAGTTTGCGGTCGCCATAAGTAACTTCGCGCAGACCGATTGGTAACGCAATATTCTCGGCATAACGGCCTTCGACCTGATTGCGTACGACAAGGCGCAGGAGCGTGGGGGTATGGATACTCCATAGCCACTTTTTCGGGACAACGGTGGCAAACGAGACCGTATCTTCGCCACGCATTTCGAGCGTAATATCCTTGTATCCATACGCCAAGCGTGTCGTGTCCGGCGACAGGAGTTCGTAATGTATGCGTGCGGTTTTAGGGTTCAAAGCATCGGTCTTGACTGCAATATTAAATTCGGCAATACCATCGCCGCTATCGTTCAGGCGAGTGGCGTAGTCGATGTCGCGGACTCGGATAGTGGGTTGCGACACGACCATAATCCGACCCAATGCAGGCTCGGACGTGGCAAGCAACTCCGCCGTCGGGTTGGTGCCGGGGATGATAATCTTCAACTCATTGATACCTTGTTGCGACTTTTTGGTTACGTTGAATTCCGCAGGATTTGACCCATTCGAGGTGCGACCTACCTCCGTTCCGTTAATCTTCACGATATAGCCACGAGATGCAGCCTCCACACGAACGAGCAACTGACGGTTGAGCCACGCGGCCGGGTAGGTGTAGTTGGCAGTAAAGACGATATCCTCTCCCTCCTCCGTACGTTTCCACTCGGTAAGAGGCGATATGTAGCGAGAGGGTGCTTCATCAGCGAGAAGAGCCTCATCGACCGTTGCGTATGGCTTTATTGCACGGCGAGGCAGTTCGCAGTTTTCGCTTGGTAGAGTTTGAGCGCAAAGGCTCGATGCAAACAAAAGAATTATTCCGGTCAGTATGATTTTCATAATTTTCGTATCTTTGTGCCAAAGATAATAAATTTTCGTTAAACAATGTCTGAACTGCCCAAACTCAATTTTCCTGCCGTGGTTTTGTCTCGGCGTGAGCGCGACGGAAAAACATATATCCCCGACCGCGTGCGTGGCGGATATTTGGTGCTTACTCCGGAAGAGTGGGTGCGACGTCACGTTATCGAGTACCTGACAGGATGGTGTGGTGTTGAGTTGCAACGTATAATCACGGAGTATCCCGTGCCGCTCAACGGTCAGCAGCAGCGTGCCGATATTGTGGTTGTAGGATGTGACGGCAAACCGCAGATGCTGATTGAATGTAAGGCTGCGGATGTCGATATAACAAAAGATGTGTTGGCACAAGCCGTGAGATACAATTCGGTAGTTGGGGCAAAGTGGCTGATGCTGACCAATGGGTTGAAGATGTTCTGCTACGAGCAGACGGCACAGGGTGGCTATTGCCGGATGTCGGCATTACCGAAGTTTGAATAATCTCTCCGATATCGAGAAAACGATAGAAGGTAGCAGGCCAAATGTGGCAGGCTACCTCCTTTGTTTCGATACCTCCGTTATTTAGAGCGAAGGGTAGTGCTCGCGAATATAGCTTTGGAATGGGGCTTTATAATTCTCTCCGAGTGGCACATACTCATTGTTGTTGAGAAAGATGCGCCCGCGGGCATACCCTGTGATACATTTCAGATTGACTATGTATGAGCGATGTACGCGCATAAACATATCCGACGGCAGGGTAGTCTCGATGTTCTTGATGCGGAACAGCGTCATTATGCGGGTGCCGTCATTCAGATGCAGGCGAACATACTCTCCGTCACTTTCGATGTAGATAATGTCGCGTACCTTTATCAGTGAGACCTTATGGTCGGCGCGTATAGAGATATGCTCGTTGTCACTCTCCGAAGGCTCTGCCTCTCCTGCATCCTCTCCCGATGCACTTTTCCCCTTGATAAGTTCATACATCGATAACGCCTTGTTTGCCGAGCGACTGAAATCGGCAAAACTGAAAGGTTTGAGCATATAGTCCAGCGCGTCGAGTTTGAATCCCTCGACTGCATACTCCGAATATGCGGTAGTGAATATAATCATCGGGCGCTGCGTAGTGAGCGAGCGTACGAACTCCGTACCCGTAAGGTCGGGCATATTGATATCAACGAAGATTAAATCCACGCTGTTACCAGCCAGAAAAGCCTGTGCGTCAATAGCGTTGCTAAACTCTGCAATATGTTCCAAAAAGGGAGTTTTGGAAATATATCCTCTAATTTGACCGAGAGCCAACGGCTCGTCGTCTATGGTAATACATCTGATTGTCATTTGCAGGGAATTATAAGTTTAACACAATATTCGTCGGGGTTCGAGTCATCGATTATCAGCGAGTAGTCGGCTCCATAGAGCATATCCAAGCGCTTGCGAACATTTTCCAGACCGATGCCCCCTTTCTCGTTTCGCGTGTTGGCGTGGCGTGAATTTCGTGCCGTACAGCAGAGATTCAGCGGTTCTTTCTTGATGTTGATATGGATAAATGACGGACGGCTGTAACTTACGCCGTGCTTGAAAGCATTTTCGACAAACACAATCAGCAATAGCGGCGGTATGAATATCCGCATTGTGTCGCTATTCGGATAATTGAATCGTATATCCACATCTTTCGTATAACGGATACGCATCAGATTGATATAGTTCTCGATAAACTGCAATTCATTTTGCAGTAAGATGTGTTGTGACCCCGAATCATAGAGAACATATCGCATCATCTTCGAGAGTTCGATGATGTTGTTCTTTGCGCTCTCGGTGTCGATATCTATCAGTGCGTGAATATTATTGAGCGTATTCATAAAGAAATGAGGATTTATCTGGTATTTCAGATAGTCCATCTCTGCCTGCAAACTCTGTCGGCGCAGCACCTCGAAACGACGCTCGTCATCAATTGATTTATAGAAGAGTTTGATGGCTATGTTTGCCGCAACCATTGCACTTGCCAGCAACATATTCCAGTACCATTGATAGTCGGTTAGCGATGCACGCTGAATCTGTGCGTATTTGGGGTGTGGGTTGATGTTTGTAAAGATGCGACCTTCGATATACTGCTGATATATTTCTACAACGGCAAATATCGAAGATACCAGGAACGCTGCCACAAAGAGATACCAAATGTACTTCATCTTGAAGAGTAATCTCGAGATGAAGAGGTTGTGAATGAGAAATACAATGAAGAACGGGGTGATTTTGAGCCACGCAACAATCAAATTGTTGATATTGAAACTCTCCTCCGCCATCATACTCGAATTGAGTAACGGAACGAGATATACACCCATCCAAATAACAGTATAGAGCATATTCTCGCCCAATACGCCTTTGGTAAAGAGTTTAATTCGTAATTTTCGCGCCCACGTTTTCATATCGCAAATCCTTTATCAGACGGTAGAGGGAGGCTCGCGCCTCCCTCCGTCATCTTTTATCCTGCATTAGAGCTTGACTGTGTTAGCGTTGTAGAGGTATCGTTTGATACTCTTTTTCGGGGTCTTCTCAAACTCTATGGGGTAGATGGTAATGTTTGTCACCTTCTCGTAGTTCGCTTGCATAGCGTTAAGTTGCTTGAGGTTCTCCTGCATAATCTCGGGCAACTTTGCACGGTCTATACCCTCGGCATCGGCTGTAGCGTAATCAGGCACAACCAAAGCGTGCAACTTGCCGTTATTTTCGATGATGAGCGATTCGAGCACGAGATACATATTGTTGAGTTTGTCCTCAATCTCTTCAGGATAGATATTCTGACCATTGTCGGTGAGAATCATCGTCTTGCAACGTCCGCGAATGTTGAGCGTTCCATCCTCATCCATCGTTCCCATATCGCCCGTATGCAACCATCCATCCTTGTCGAGTACGGCCTTGGTATCCTTCTCGTTCTTGTAGTATCCCATCATTACCTGCTCACCCTTTACAAGAATTTCGCCGGCAACATTCTGCGGGTCGTCCGAGTCAATGCGAACCTGACAGTAATCCTTCAAATACATACCGCACGATTGAGCCTTAAACTTGGTTGGGTCGGTTGTAACGCTGATGAGCGGTGCGCATTCGGTCATACCGTAACCAACGGTAATGGGGAAACCAATCTTCTGCAAGAATGCCTCCGACTCCTTGTTCATCGGAGCACCACCACATACAAAGATGCGAACATTGCCACCAAATGCAGCCATAAGTTTGTTCTTGATAATCGAATAGATAGCCGTATCGAGAAGAGGAATTTTCACAGCGATACTCATCGGTCCCTTTTCGAGCAGAGGAAGTACCTGCTTGCGATATACTTTTTCAAGTACAAGAGGCACTGTACAGATAATCTCGGGACGAACAACCTGCAATGCCTCGAGGAGAATCTTCGGGGTCGGCATCTTGCCGAGCAAAGTAATGTGCCCTCCTGCTACCAGAGGAGTAAGGAAATCGATTGTGCAACCATAAGCGTGAGCCAAAGGCAGGAACGACAATGTACGGCTACCGGCATAGAAGAACGGATCTCCATTAGCGTGACATGCCTTATGGTTGATATATTCAACATTTGCAGTGATGTTGTTAACAGTCAACATCACACCTTTCGAGTGACCGGTGGTACCCGAGGTGTAGTTCAAGAGGCAAATCTGCTCATTCGGAACACGTGCATATTTGATGTCGGTAACTCGGAAACCGTTAGCATACTTTGTGCGGTAGTGCTTGGTAATATTCTTCATAAACTTCTCGAGTTTATCCTCCTTCGAGTAGATTACGTGGAAATCTGTGAGCGAGAATACACCCTCGATTTCCGGAATATCTTCGGGCTCCATTGTGTCCCAATAGTTATCTCCAAGGAACAATAAGCGGCTCTCCGAGTGATTGATAATGTGGATGTAGTCAGTCGGTGTAAAGTCCTGAAGAATAGGTACAATGCAGGCTCCATAAGTCAGAGTTGCAATGTAGGTAATACACCAACGCGGGTTGTTTCTTCCGATAAGTGCAATCTTCTCTCCTTGTTTGATTCCGGCCTTATCGAACAGCATGTGGAGTTTTGCAATCTCCTTTGCCATTTCGTAGTACGAGAAGGTCTCGTTCTTAAAATAGTCGGTAAGAGCAGGCATCTCGCGGTGTTCGCGAAAGCTCAACTCATACATCTCAATAAGATTGGATTTTAACATTATTTTATTTTTTTAGGTTTGACGCAAATCAGGGGGTCAAACTATTAGTTACTATTCTTCGTTTTGTTTTTCTTTACGAGGTTTCCAAAGTCGTATCTTCGACTCGGTTCCGTTTTTGAGTCGCTCGATATTCTTGCGATGAGTCCATAACAGAAGTATCGCCACCAAAACCGAAAATGCGATAAATGTCCACGAGATGTCGCCTGTGCGACGGTAAGCCGAATGTGAGAATATTCCCACAAACACAGGGAAACAGCATCCCCCAATCATCGAGGCAAGCGACACGTAGTGCGACACCATAAACACGATAAACCACACTCCGAAACAGAGTAGCATAATGGTAGGGTTAATACCCGTCATCGCACCGACGAGCGTTGCCACACCCTTTCCGCCCTTAAAATTGGCGAAGGCAGGGAAGATATGGCCGAGTACGACAAACACGGTTGCGAGGATTTTGAGATTTATCAACCACGAAGACGTTATGTTCGAATCGTATTTGAGCAGTGAAACAATGGCAACAGCCACAAATCCCTTGATAAAATCTATTGCAAATACGGGGAGTGCAGCTCGATGGCCAAGTACGCGCAACATATTGGTTGTACCTGCATTTTTGCTACCGTGTTCGCGTATATCTATACCATAATATCTGCGTCCAATCCACACCGCAGAGGGGATTGAGCCTAACAGATAGGCGATTAACATCATCGTTATCGCGCAGTAATAAGTTACAATCATAAGCCTTGCTTTTAAGCCAAGTTCGCCACAAATATAGCAATTTTTTTGCATTATGGCCTTTTTACACAAAAAAATGTTTATTACGCTCCAAAGTTTCGAGGGATTGTATTATCTTTGCGTTCCGTATAGTGTTTATTTTATAATTAAGGTATATGACACTTCAAAATCTATTAGAACCGGTATTTTCGATACGTTGGTGGATGTCGTGGATATCCATTTTGTTCGGCTGTGCGATTATGGCAGCAGGATACGTGTTCTTTATCAATCCTTACAACATCGTGCCGGGTGGAGTCTATGGCGCAAGTATCGTTATGCACAATCTTTTTCCGTCAGTTCAGGTCGGTACGTTCGGATATATGTTCGATATTCCGCTGCTGATTTTGGCATTGGTGCTTTTCGGCGGCTCTTTCGGTGCGCGTACTATTATAGCCGCGCTGATTACTCCCGGATTGATGAATATTATGTCGAGCCTTGCTTATCCTTCGCAAGAGGCATTGCAAGCACTTGACCCATCGCAATTATTGGGCGGACGCATTGATCTCTCGAATGACTTGATGCTGGCAACCGTTATCGGAGCCGCTATGCTCGGAATAGGAGTGGGTCTTGTCGTTCGCAATCAGGCAACCACGGGAGGTACCGACATCGTGGCAATGATACTCCAAAAATATGCCCATATCAAATTCTCGAACGGCGTGCTGATTGCTGACGCAGCTGTCGTGCTGTCGGGTCTGTTTGTCATTGGCTTTGGTTGGGGCATCGAAGAGGGTGCGGAGTCGTCAGGCTGGTTGCTTTCGCTCTACTCGTTAATTGCGATATTCATCTCGTCGCGAGTGATTGCACGAGTAATCGATGGTGCTTCGTACGACAAACTTATCTTTATCGTGAGCGAAAATCATCAGGACGAGCTGCGCTCGCTCATTATCAATGACCTCGACCGCAGTGCTACCTACATCAAAGCTCGCGGAATGTACACGGGCGACGAAAAGGAGATGATTTTCCTTGTGGTAAGCCGCAAGGAGGTAAAGAGCGTCGAGCATCGCATTAAAGATATCGACCCGCAGGCCTTTATGGTTGTGACGGATGCTTACGATACCTATGGCGAGGGTTTCAAACCTCTGCCCGATAAAGACGATATGCAGGCGGCATAGCTTTGTTGCACAGTATTTAACTTTTTTTTTGAAGAGACTTTGGAAACGAATATTAAAAACAATCTACGCCCTTTGCAGGGTAACGGGCGCAAATTATATGTCGAGACCTACGGCTGTCAGATGAATGCCGGCGATACAGAGATTGTTGTATCGTTGATGCAGGATGAAGGATACTTCTACACCGAGCGTGTCGAAGATGCCGATATTGTCTTGGTCAATACCTGTTCGATTCGTGATAATGCCGAGCAGCGAGTTTGGGGACGTTTGAGCGAACTGCGTCGCTATCGCAAAGCAAAGCCATCGCTGATTTTGGGCGTCATTGGCTGTATGGCAGAACGACTGAAAGAGGCCCTTATCGAATCGGAGTACGGAGTGGATATTGTTGCCGGTCCCGATGCTTATCGCGACCTTCCGCGTCTGGTACGCGAGGTCGAGGCAGGAGGTAAGGGCATCAATGTGCTTCTCTCGCGTGAAGAGACCTACGCCGAGGTGGCCCCCGTACGATTGGACAAAAACGGAGTGTCGGCTTACATCTCGATTATGCGAGGCTGCAATAACTACTGCTCCTATTGCGTGGTGCCATATACCCGAGGCATTGAGCGCAGCCGCGACCCAAAGACGATTATTGCCGAGGCACAGACCCTCTTCGAGAATGGTTATCGCGAGGTTACGTTGCTTGGCCAGAATGTCAATTCATATAAGTTCGATGATGTCGATTTTCCGGAGTTGATGCGCAGGGTAGCGGAGGTATCTCCGCTGCTGCGTGTACGCTTTGCAACGTCACATCCGAAGGATATGAGCGATGCTCTGCTCGAAGTTATGGCATCGAAACCAAACATCTGTCGCTGTATTCATCTGCCGGCACAGTCCGGTTCCACGACAATGCTCGACAAGATGAATCGCAAATATACCCGCGAGTGGTATCTCGATCGTATAGCGGCAATACGCCGTTATATGCCCGATTGCGCCATCACTACCGACCTTATAGCGGGATTTTCGGGCGAGACGGAGGAGGATCATCAGCAGACTCTGTCGTTGATGCGCGAGGTGGGTTACGAGTTTGCCTATATGTTCAAATACTCGGAGCGCCCCGGTACATTTGCACAGCGTCATATGGGCGACGATATCCCCGATGAGGTTAAAACCAAGCGTCTGGCAGAGATTATCGAGTTGCAGAACGAACTCTCGGCAGAGAGCAATCGCCGCGACGTGGGCAAGGAGTTTGAAATTTTGGTTGAAGGCGTTTCGAAACGTAGCGATAAGCAACTCTTCGGTCGAACCTCACAGAATAAGGTTGTGGTATTCGATCGTGCAGACTTTAAGCCCGGAGATTATGTCAAGGTAAGGGTAACGGGATGCTCGTCGGCAACGCTTCAAGGCGAAACGATATAATCCGGAATCCGGAATTTGCACAAATACCCTGTTAAAAAGATAGAAAAACTTAAATAAAGAGATAAAAGAATGGCTTTACAATGTGGAATCGTAGGTCTGCCCAACGTGGGTAAATCGACCCTTTTCAACTGTCTGTCGAATGCGAAGGCGCAGTCGGCAAACTTCCCTTTCTGTACTATTGAGCCCAATGTAGGCGTGATTACCGTGCCCGACGAGCGTCTGATTCGTTTGGCAGAGATTGATAACCCGAAGCGTGTGGTGCCGACTACCATCGAGATTGTCGATATCGCAGGTCTTGTGAAGGGTGCATCGAAAGGCGAAGGTCTTGGCAATAAATTCTTGGCAAATATCCGCAATACAAATGCTATTATTCACGTTTTGCGCTGCTTCGAGGATGGCAATATTACCCACGTCGATGGTTCGGTGGACCCTGTGCGCGACAAGGGTGTAATCGACACCGAATTGCAGCTCAAAGACCTCGAAACGGTCGAGAATCGTATTGCAAAGGTGCAGAAACAGGCGCAGACCGGCGGCGATAAGAATGCCAAGCGTCAATACGAGATTCTGCTCCGCTATAAGGAGGCGTTGGAGCAGGGTTTGAGTGCCCGCACCGTCGAACTCGACAAGGAGGAGCGTAAGGTTGTGAGTGACCTGAATCTGCTGACCGATAAACCGGTGCTATACCTCTGCAATGTGGATGAGAAGAGTGCAGTGTCGGGCAATGCCCACACCGAGGCTGTGGCAAAGGCTATCGAAGGCGAGAATGCCCAGATGCTTATCGTGGCGGCAGCTACCGAGGCCGATATTGCCGAGTTGGAGAGTTACGAAGAGCGCCAGATGTTCCTCGAAGATATGGGCCTTACCGAGTCCGGTGTAGCACGTCTGATTAAGGCGGCATATAAACTTCTCGACCTCGAAACCTTCTTTACGACCGGAGCAGACGAGACTCGCGCTTGGACTTACAATAAGGGTATGAAGGCACCGCAGACCGCGGGAATCATCCATACCGACTTCGAGAAGGGATTTATCCGTGCAGAGGTTATCAAGTATGACGACTACACAACCCTCGGCTCGGAGAAGGCGTGCCGTGATGCCGGCAAGATCGGTATCGAAGGCAAGGAGTACATCGTGCAGGATGGCGACATTATGCACTTCTTATTTAACGTGTAACCAATAATTTTGAGATAACTATGAATAGACCTGTCAGAGTTCGTTTTGCACCGAGTCCCACGGGACCGCTCCATATGGGAGGTGTGCGTACGGCACTTTATAACTATTTGTTTGCCCGTCACCACGGCGGTAAGATGATTCTGCGTATCGAGGATACCGACTCGCAGCGCTTTGTGCCGGGTGCCGAGGATTATATTATCGAGTCGCTCCGTTGGTGCGGCATCGAGATTGACGAGGGCGTCGGCGTGGGCGGACCTCACGCTCCCTATCGCCAAAGCGAGCGTCGCGATATATATCTTAAATATGCCAAACAACTCGTCGATGCAGGTTGGGCATACTACGCATTCGACACCTCGGAGGAGTTGGACGTTTTGCGCAAAGAGGCAGAGTCGAAGGGCGAAACCTTTGCATACAACTACTCGGTACGCGAAAAGTTACCAACCTCTCTTTCGCTCTCGAAGGAGGAGGTTGATACACGTATCGAGCGTGGCGATATCTGGGTTATCCGTTTTAAGATGCCCGAGAATGAGATTGTCGAGATGGACGACCTGATTCGCGGACACGTTAAGGTCAATACTTCAACTCTTGACGATAAGGTTCTCTATAAGAGTGCTGATGCACTGCCGACATATCACTTGGCAAACATCGTAGATGACCGTCTGATGGAGATTTCTCACGTTATTCGCGGCGAGGAGTGGTTGCCGTCGTTGCCGTTGCACTATCTGCTCTACAAAGCCTTTGGCTGGGAGGATGTGCAGCCGCAGTTTGCCCACCTTCCGCTTCTGTTGAAGCCTACCGGCGGTGGCAAACTCTCGAAGCGCGATGGCGACAAGATGGGATTCCCCGTATTCCCGCTCTTCTGGACCTCTCCCACAACGGGAGAAACGGCTCACGGCTACCGTGAAGATGGATACTTCCCCGAGGCATTTGTCAATATGTTGGCGCTCCTCGGTTGGAATCCCGGAACCGAGCAGGAGATCTTCTCGATGGATGAACTTATTGCGGCTTTCTCGCTCGACCGCGTGTCGAAGTCCGGAGCGCGTTTCCAGCCCGATAAGGCAAAGTGGTTTAATGCTCAATATATGCACCACAAAAGCGATGAACAACTCGCCGAACTCTATCAGCCGATTTTGCGCGAGCACGGCATCGAAGTATCAGACGAGGTTGCGGGTAAGGTTGCCGGCATAATGAAGGAGCGTGCCACCTTTATCAGCGACTTGTGGGATTTGACATCATACTTCTTTGTCGCTCCCACGGCGTACGAGGAGAAGCAAAGTCGCAAATATTGGAAGGGTAACAACCCTGCAATTCTGGCAGAATTGCGCGAGGTGCTGGCATCGATTGATGACTTCTCGCTCGAAAATACCGAAAAGATTGTTCACTCTTGGATAGAGAGCAAGGGCTATGGTATGGGACAGGTAATGAACACGCTACGTTTAGCATTGGTCGGAGCCGGCAAGGGCCCGGGTATGTATGACGTAACGTCGTTCCTCGGAAAAGAGGAGTGCCTGAAACGTATTGATGCGCTCTTCGCAAACCTTACTCCCGCAGAATAGAGTGGCAGACCTAACTGAACAAAAACTTCAAAAATATGAAAACTACAATCGAACAACAAGTTTGGGGGATGACCCACGAGGGCGAGGCAGTGGTGCTCTACACGCTACGCAATGAGAATGGTTATGAGGTGCAACTCTGCAATCTCGGAGCAACAATGGTGTCGGTAAAGTATCCGGACCGAAATGGCAATGTGGAGGATGTAATCCTTGGCTATAAGAGTTTTGAGAGCTATTATAACGACCCTGCTTGCGCCGGCAAAACCATCGGTCGCGTGGCAAACCGTATCGCCAACGGACGTATGACGGTAGAAGGCGTCGAATATAATCTCGAAACAAACAACGGCCCCAATCATCTGCACGGCGGTTCGCACGGTTATGGCACCAAACTTTGGGAGAGCCGTGTAGAGGAGAATCGCGTAGTCTTTGCTCTGACCTCGGAGGATGGCGACGCCGGCTATCCGGGAGAGGTTAATGTCGAGGTGGCTTACGATTTGGACGATGATAACAACATCAATATTCTCTTTGTTGCCAAGTCCGACCGCGTAACCCCTGTGAACCTGACTAACCATACATATTGGAACTTGAAGGGCGAATCGAGTGGCGATATCCTCGACCACGAGATGCGCTTATGCTGCTCGCAGGTGTTGGAAATGAACAATGTGCAGATTCCGACAGGCAAGCACCTCGACGTAAAGGGTACCCCGATGGACTTTACCGAGTGGCGTCGCTTTGGGGATGATATCGACAGCGAGTTTAACCATATCAAGGATTTCCGCGGATATGACCACTTCTTTGTACTCGATGAGTGGAAACCCAACATCTTGAAGAAGGTCGCTGAACTGCGCGAAAAGACAACAGGCCGCAAGGTTACCGTTTTCTCGTCGCAAGCAGGCGCAATGGTCTATACCGGCAATTGGCTCGCGGGCGGTTGTCCCGTCACGAAATCGGGCAGTCGTTATGCGGACTACGCAGGTGTGGCTATCGAGTGTCAGAACTATCCCGATGCTGTGAATCACGAGGCATTCCCTTCGGTGTTGTTGTCGCCCGAGCAGACCTACTGCCAGAAGATTGTATTCAATCTCGGCATAGAGCAGTAGGATAGTCCATAATAATAAGACAGAAGGCTGTCCGACTTTTTGGTTGTGGCAGCCTTCTCTGTTTATTGCAAAAAAAAGCGTTTCGTTTTAACTTTTACTCCCAACCTACGTCTTATAAGTGAAACTCAACCGAAATGATTGTCAAAAGTGAAGAGATATTTCGATTGCTGACCAATATCGAGAGCCGAAACGAAGGCTTTGCGCTGATGGTCAATGCTTGGACCGAGCCTTTGTATTGGCATCTGCGACGTATGCTGGTCATACACGAGGATGCGGAGGATGCGTTGCAAGAGATGTGGCTCAAAGTGTTCTCTTCAATTGACAATTACCGAAGCGGAGGCGAAGGATTGAGAGCGTGGTGTTACCGTATTGCTACTAACGTGGCACTTGACCGCTTGCGCAAGCGTTGCCGATGGAGATTCGTGACACTCGACACGGTAGGCAAGGAACTCTCGGGGATGATTACGCACGGTACGGATGGCGGAGACAGTGTCGATATTAGGTTTCAACGTGCGATTCTCTCTCTACCCGCAAAGCAGAGGCTGGTGTTCAACCTGCGATATTACGACGAGTTGGCATACAACGAGATAAGCAGGATTACAGGCATAAGCGAGAGCGCGTGCAAAACTAATTACCATTACGCCCAACAGCGTATTAAAGATTTGATGACACGATGAAAAAGTTTGATTTTGAAGATGTAGGCAAAAGAATGCCGTATAGTGTTCCCGAGGGTTTCTTCGAGAGGAGCAAGCGACAGACTTTATGTGCGACGACGGAGTATCGCCGACCCGTTAATAAATCTTTGCGTTGGGCTGTTGCAGTGGCAGTCGTGGCGATGGTTTGCTGTGCGGCGTGGTGGTCGATGGAGTACAATTCGCCGGAGAAACGATACGAGCGTATGTTGGCAGAGAGTTCGAGCGATATACTATGGAAATTTGCCGGCGAGTACGACTCCGATATCGAAAGAGAGGAATTTTTATTGACAGATAAATTATTATAAACCACTAAAAAACAGAGCTATGAAACGCATTATTATGACTATGCTGCTTATGATGGCAGTGACATCGATTTCGTTTGCACAAGCTCCGCAGAAGGGCCCGGAGGCAACACCAGAGCACAAGGAGAAGGTCTCAAAGTTCAAGGAGATTATGAATCTTCGTCTGCAAATCATTAAGTCGGAGCTTGCTCTCTCGGATGAGCAGTTCGAGAAGTTTGCACCCATCTATCGCCAGTATTGCCACAACATTAAGTTCAACAGCGAGCCGAACAAACCCATCGATATCGAGACTGCTTCGCGTAAAGAGATTAACGATTTTCTCCGTCGTCGCGTGGATAACAATATCAGTATGGCGATGGTACGTAAGAGCTATATCTTGATTTTTGAGCGCGTACTGACTCCCCAGCAGGTGTATAAACTCTACAATGTTGAGACAAAGCTTATCAAGCAGGCTCGCGTGGAGTACGATAAGAAACACGGCAAATAGTTTGGAATTGGTTTATTTGCTGTAAGGAGAGTGTGTGATATTTCCCCCTTGCCGCACACTCTCCAAACGAAATGGGCTGCTCGACTAGTGTCGTCAAGCAGCCCATAACTTTTGTAAATAGTTTGTGAATCTAATCCATCAATATAATCTCGTCAATGGTCACGGTCCAATCGAATAGTTCGTTGGCGCACTGTAACTGCATTTGCGCAATTTGGGATTGACTTGTTGTGTCTGCCAAAATCGCATCGACAAACTGCTCCATATTGGCATATTGTGCATCAACCTTGCCTGCCAAACAATTGTAGAATGCGTGCTGTTGGGCTCGGTCGAGTCCCGCCGGCAAAATATTCTGGCTGACAAGCGCGGGGTAGGGGAAGATGTGGCGCATATTACGTGCATCGGCGTCGAGCTCCTCGACAATGGTCGTCACGACATATACTTGCACGGTATCATTCACGCCCGGCATTTTCATAAAGGTTGTATAGACGGGGTAGTCCTCTTCGAGTGCGAGGGCTACATCGTCCGTAAAGAGCATAAATTCCGCATCGGTCAAGTTGTTAAGATAGACCATTCGGCGATACTCTTTGAGCGCCTCACGCATCGCTTGACGCTGCGAACGGCTCCACTTTGCCTGCTCCGAGCAGCCTGTGAAAGATAGAATTACAAGTGTCACTATCGACACGGAGAGTAAAAATTTTTTCATCGCTAACTTTGATTTTAGGTTTTACTCCCTCAATCCGTGCAATCTGCGTGCCAAGAGTTTTTTGTCGATTTGTAATTGCGTATGGCATAAGCCCCTAATAAGATATGCGGGTATCGTTTTCGATACCCGCATATCTTGTAGGCAGAAGGTTTTACTCCAAGAAATCCTTATTTACGATAACCTTAACCGCACGGTGTAAAATACTGAAATCGAGTGGGGTATGACCAAACAACTCTCCATCTGCTTCAACCGGCATCTCGGACGACGCCTCGACCTTGATATGGCTACCTTGCAGGTGCTGGACGTGTCCGATTTCGTAGATTTTGCCATTGAAAAGCTTTTTCAGACGAAAGACAACGTGCCACCAATGGACAGGTCGGATAAGTGTAATATCGAACAATCCATCATCGGCAACCGCTGCGGGCAACTGCTGGATACCTCCACCATTATATTTACAGATACCGATGGCAAAACTGAACAACAAATCGTTATAGACCAACTTGTCGTCAATCCAAATCTTTACGCCCGGAGATTTATAGCTAAAAAACGCACGTATAAGACTCCACAGATAGAGGCTTTTGCCGGTACGACCCTTCGCCTTCTGGTGGTTGAATAGCTTGATTGTCTGCGCATCAAGACCTCCGCCGGCGACATTGGCAATGTAGCGAGCCTGTGTATATTTCGACTCCTCGTAAGTGACCTTTCCGACATCTTGAAGGAACGTATAGCCCTCTTTGATTGCACGGATAGCGGCCGAGTAACGGCGCGGAATGCCGAACATACGAATCCAATCATTTCCCGTACCAATCGAGATTACAGCAAGTGTTACCTCGGTCGATGGGATAACCTTTTGGATAAAAAGTCCATTCACAACTTCGTGCAATGTTCCATCGCCACCGATAACGATAATCTTGCGATAACCATTCGTAACTGCACTGACAGTCAGTTCGGTAGCGTGATGTTTGTGCTCCGTAAAGACGGGGTCGGCAGGGATGCCGCCGTCACGCAGAAGTTTCGAAATCTGCGGAAAGTCTGCCAATCCGCGACCCATTCCAGCCACGGGATTGACTATCGCGAACCATCGTTCGCTAACCGGTAAGCGTTCCACGATACTACTACTTTACGGGTGCATTTTTCAGTGTATCGAGCAGGAATTCATAGAATTTAGCCACCGATGCAATCTCAACCTTCTCGTCAGGAGAGTGGGGATAACAGATTGTCGGACCGAACGATATCATATCGAGGTTGGGGTAGGTGCCACCGATGATGCCGCACTCCAAACCTGCGTGAATCGCCATTACTGCCGGCTCCTTGCCATAAAGTGCATTGTACGAAGCCTTCATTGCGTGCAGAATGGGCGACTGCATATTAGGATTCCAACCATCGTAACTGCCGGATAACTCGACTTTTGCACCAGCCAATTCAAATACTGATTTAATAGCCTCGCCGAGAGCCTCTTTCTCGCTGTTCATCGAGCTGCGCAACAGACACTGCACTCGGACTGTCGAACCATCAGAAACTACGCGAGCCATATTTGTCGAGGTCTGCACCAAGCCCTCCATTGCAACCGACATACGTACTACACCGTCAGGAGCACCGATAACCGCTTTCGAGAGCGGCTCTGCCACAGCAAAAGGAATAATCTTTGTCGGCGTTTCGCAACTTTCAGCAAAGATTGAGATGCTATCCTCAATATTCTCAAATTCAGCAATTACACGCTTCTCGTACTCCGCAACTTCTGCAATAAATGCAGCTGCGTTACGGACAAGCAATACAGCCGTAGCCTCACGCGGGATAGCGTTACGCAGACCTCCGCCATCAACCGATGCCAGCTGCCACTCCTGCGATGTTTGACGCAAGAAACGGAATAGCAGACGGTTGGCATTACCGCGCTGATAACCAATCTGGATGCCGGAGTGACCTCCCTTCAAGCCCTTAACCGTGAAGGCAACAGCCTCGTAACCCGCAGGTGCAACTTCGGGGGTGTAGTCGAATGTAATATTTGCATCTAAACCTCCGGCGCAACCTACATAGAGTTCACCCTCGGTCTCGGAGTCGAGATTGAGCAGGATATCGCCTTTGAGCAATCCGGACTTCAATCCCAAAGCACCATCCATACCGGTCTCCTCGGTGGCGGTAAAGAGCGCCTCTACCTCGCCGTGTTCGAGCGACGTATCTTCGAGCACCGCCAAAATAGCGGCCGCACCTATACCGTTATCGGCGCCGAGAGTAGTTCCGTTAGCAGTTACCCATTCGCCGTCTATATAAGCCTCGATAGGGTCGTTCTCAAAATCAAAAACTTTATCGTTATTCTTCTGCGGAACCATATCAAGATGTGCTTGCAAAATCACGCCCATACGGTTCTCGTAGCCCGGCGTTGCAGGTTTGTGAACATAGACGTTGCAGGCGTCATCAACCTTATATTCAAGATTATGAGATTTAGCAAACTCGACGATATACTCGCGAATCTTCTCCTCGTGATGTGACGGGCGGGGAATATTTACAATTTCGCTAAAATGTTTCCAAACCAACGCAGGTTTCAGTGCTTTGAGATTTCTATCCATAGTTGTAGTATTTATTATTGATTATTATCTTCTTGGTTTTCGTTCTTGCGGTTGCGCTCGGCACCATCGCGATCAAAAGCTTCGACAATATGTTTCACGAGGTCGTGACGCACGATATCCCGCTTGTCAAACTCGACAAACCCGATACCTTTGATGCCCTCGACAATGTGCATAGCCCTCATAAGTCCACTGTCGCTGCGACGAGGAAGATCGACCTGCGTCATATCGCCCGTAACGACAAATCGGGCATTGCGTCCCATTCGCGTCAGGAACATCTTAATCTGCGAGAGGGTAGTATTCTGTGCTTCGTCCAAAATCACAAAGGCATTATCGAGCGTGCGACCACGCATATATGCCAGCGGAGCAATCTGGACCGTGCCGTCTTCCATAAATTTCTGCAACTTCGCGGGAGGAATCATATCGTTCAGTGCATCGTAGAGCGGTTGCAGATACGGATCGAGTTTCTCTTTCAGGTCGCCCGGCAAAAAACCGAGTTTCTCGCCCGCCTCGACAGCGGGGCGGGTCAGAATTACACGCTTGACCTGCTTGTCGCGCAGCGCACGAACCGCCAAAGCGATGGCGGTGTAGGTTTTGCCCGAGCCGGCAGGACCCGTCGCAAAAATCAGGTCGCACGAGCGGTAGAGTTCAACCAACTTTTGCTGATTGACAGTGCGGGCACGTATTATGTTGCCGTTATTGCCATAGACTATAACGTCACTCAAATCGGCTACGGAGTGCTCTTCCTGCGAGAATCCGCGGGCAAAAGATTGAGCAATGACCTCCTTGGAGATATGTCCATAGCGATTGTAATAGGCAATAAGCCCACTCATTTTGCGCTCGAATTCCTCGATATCGCCCTTTGCTCCAAGGACTTTCAACGTGGAGCCGCGTGCAATGATTTTTAGTTTCGGATGTAGAGCCTTAATCTGCTCGATGTAGGCATCATTCACACCATACAGCTCGCGGGTATCGACTCCGTCAATTATTATCTCTTTGTTTGTACTTTCGGTCATATTTAGTTTAGAAGAGGAATCCTATTTTGAGTGAAACGGTTTGAGTCTTTCCGCCAAACTCTCTGCCATCGAGGTTAAAGAGCGACGACTTGAAATAACCCGTATAGCGGGCATCTATCATATAACGACGCAACAGTACAACGGCGACACCGGCACTGTAACCAAATGTGGGTCGAGTATTGCCGAATAGTTGTTTTTCGCCTGCGGCATCAGTGTAATGGCAGTTGTTCATCAACGTAAAGAGGGGACCTGCATTGATTCGCAGGATGTTTGCGAAACGCAACGAAAGCAATACGGGCACATCGAGGGTGTTGGTCTTGACCTTAACGCTCTTGCTCGACGCATCGGTCTGAACGGAGATGTTTGCCCTCTGATAATTTATTTCGGGCTGAATCGCGAAGAAGTTACCTATCTTCAAAGCCATATGCAGACCTGCACCATATCCGAATCGCGGAGCGACAGTAATACCCGATGCCGAAGAGTCCAACGTCATCGTATTGTAATACGCCGCCGCAGTCAAGCCCCACTCCGTACGCAGGCGTGAACCCTTGCCGGAGGACGCGCCTTGCGAAAAATCGCTCTTCGGATTGGCTGCTGACACCGTTGTCACCACGGTCGTAGCAGCAATTAAAAGTATAAAAAATCTTCTCATAACAATATCTGATTCCCAAAGGTAGTGCTTTTTTACGTAAAACTCGCCGATTTACCACTTTTTATTTGTCAAAAAATAGAGTATCTTTGCGCCAAAGTTTAACAAAGCGGTTCAAAATCGCATAAATAACGAATTTTGAGTCGGTAATATTTTGATATTTTATGAGTTTAGTTGCGATAGTAGGACGTCCCAATGTGGGTAAAAGTACTCTGTTTAACCGATTGGTTGGTCAGCGTCAGGCGATTGTCGATGCTACGGCCGGCACAACTCGTGACCGCCATTACGGCAAAACAGATTGGAATGGACGCGAATTTTCGGTTATCGATACGGGAGGTTATACCGTCAATAGCGAAGATATCTTCGAGGATGATATCCGTCGTCAGGTTATGCTTGCCATAGACGAAGCAGATGTAATTCTCTTTATGGTCGAGGTAAATACGGGCGTTACCGACCTCGATATGATGATGGCAGATATTCTGCGTCGTACCGAAAAGAAGGTGCTGTTGGTCTGCAACAAGGTCGATAACTACGATCTTATCTACTCGTCGCACGAGTTCTATTCACTCGGTTTAGGCGATCCTTACTGCATCAGTTCGATGTCGGGTAGCGGCACAGGCGATTTGATGGACGAGATTTTGCGACTTCTGCCCGAAGATTGCGAGGCAGAGTATGCCGAGGATCTGCCGCGAATCACTATCGTGGGTCGCCCGAATGTTGGTAAATCGTCGCTTACGAATGCTCTGCTCGGCGAGGAGCGCAACATCGTAACCTCTATCGCAGGTACGACCCGCGACTCGATTCATACTCGCTACAACAAGTTCGGAATGGATTTCTACCTGGTTGATACGGCAGGTATGCGTAAGAAGGGTAAGGTTACCGAGGATTTGGAGTTCTACTCGGTTATGCGTTCGATTCGTGCAATCGAGAATTCGGATGTATGTATTCTGATGCTCGATGCTTCGCAGGGTATCGAGCAACAAGACCTCAATATTCACAATCTTATAGTTCGCAACCGCAAGGGTTGTGTCATAGTAGTCAATAAGTGGGACCTTATCGAGAAGGGTAGTAACACAATGAAGGAGTGGCGCGAATTCCTCGAAAAGAAGCTTGCTCCGTTCAGCGATATTCCTCTGATTTTCACCTCGGTAATCAATAAGCAGCGTATTCTCGAAGTGCTGCAAACGGCTATCCGCGTATATGAGTCGCGTCGTCGTCGCATCCCGACCTCGGAACTCAACGACTTTATCCTGCCCATCATCGAGGAGACTCCGCCGCCCTCGACCAAGGGTAAGTATATCCGCATCAAGTATGTGACGCAGTTGCCGACACCGACACCGCAGTTTGCATTCTTTGTCAATCTGCCGCAATACATTCGTGAGCCGTATCGCAGATTCCTCGAAAACAAGATGCGTGAGCAGTGGGATTTCTCGGGAGTTCCGATGCAGATATACTTCCGCCAGAAGTAATCGATAGAGATAAATTTGATAAAAAGACCGCACTTACGGTCTTTTTTTGTTGGACTTTTGTGAATTATTACTTAACTTTGAAGGTTAAATTTTCTTATCTGAAAAATATGAATTTATCAAAGATAAAAAATGACCTGCAACAGGTGTTGCAACTTGTCGAAGAGTGGTGCGACGAAGGCATCAACGAACTCGAACGCGACCTCGTACTCGCACAGCTGCGCGACATCTATTCTCAACTGCGATTCGGGGAAGTTCCCAAAGCGGAAACCATCTCGGAATCTGCCGAAGAGAATTGCGACACATCTCGCAACGAGACCGAGACTGTCGCTATCGAGGAGACTCCGGCATCGGAAATGCCTATCGGTGTTGCCATATCGCTTGACGACGTTTTTGAAGGCTTTATCCCCGAGGATTTAATGCCGATACGCCCCGATACGACATTAGAGACGGTCGAACCCCGAAGCGAAGAACCCTCCCCCACAGAGTCGGAGAGTGCGGTTTTTGAGGAGCCCGTACCCGAGGCAAACACCTCGACCGAAGTTGGTGAGGAGCCTGCAATAGAGGAGTCTGTTATAACGGAACAAGAGAAGAACTTGGAGCCCGCCGAAGATGTTATTGTAGAGCAAGAGCTGACTCCTGCCGAAGCAGAGATGCCGACAGCTCCCGAAATAGAGGAGAATAACGATATTGAGAGAGATGTCGATGTTGTAGAGGAGCCTGCACCGATGGTAAACGCCGAGCCATCCCTCTTTGGAGATGAGTTATTTGCACCGCGAGTATCGCGCAGAGCGAGAATGATGTCGCTCTACAACGATGAGGACGTTTCGGTCGTATCCAAATCCGAAAAGCAAAGCGTGCCGACGATATCGACACCTGCACCCATCAAGGAAGAGCCTGCTTCCAAGGTTGAACCTGCCTACGAGTCTCCCGCATCGGAGGAAACGGTCGAAAGTATCGAACCTGCTGCGGAGCATACCGACAACCAGACAGAAGTCGCAGAGGTTGAGATTGAAACAGCAACAGTTTCGGCGCAGGATGATTTTGCATTGACGACGCCGGCAGAGGAGAAACTCGACGAAACGACAGTCTCCGCAGGAGTTGCAACTCCCTATGTGGAGCCTCAAATTGAGGTCGAAATTGCTCATCCGGCAGCAAATGCCGTACCCGAATCCGAGCAGGTGTTAGGCGAGGTTATCAAGAGCGATGTCAGGACCATAGCCGACACCATCAAGCCCAAGAACACAACTGCCGAAAAGATTGCGAAGGGTGCGGTGGATGACATTGGTAAGGCTATTGGCATCAACGACAGATTTCTGCTTATTCGTGACCTGTTTGGTGGCGACTCGGAGGCTTATGAGCGTACAATCGCGCAGTTGAATGCCTTTGACAATCTCGAAGACTGTATGATTTATATCACCGAGAACTTTGATTGGAATCCCAACACGGATGGCGCAAAGATGATGGTGGAACTTATCGAACGTAAATACAACTAATATGTCCAAGCTATACGTTGTTCCCACGCCGATAGGCAACCTTGGCGATATCACGCTACGAGCGGTCGAGATTCTTCGCGAAGTAGATTTCATTCTCGCAGAAGATACGCGCACCACGTCGTTCCTTCTCAAACACCTCGGTATCGAGAAGAAGATGTATTCGCACCACAAGTTTAACGAACACGCAACAGTGCGAATGGTAGCCGACTCCATCGAGGCGGGCAAGAGGGTTGCATTGGTTTCGGATGCCGGCACGCCGGGCATATCCGACCCGGGTTTCCTTTTGGTGCGCACTTGCGTTGAAGCAGGCATCGAGGTCGAGACTCTTCCGGGAGCAACAGCGTGCATTCCGGCATTGGTGCAGAGTGGTTTCCCTTGCGACAGATTCTGCTTTGAGGGCTTCCTTCCTCAAAAGAAGGGTAGAATGAAGCGCCTGACGGAGTTGCAGAACGAAGAGCGAACGATGATATTTTATGAGTCGCCTTACAGAGTCGTAAAGTGCCTCGAACAGTTTGCAGAGGTCTTTGGGGCGGAGCGAGAGGTTTCGGTTACGCGCGAGATTTCCAAGAAGTTCGAGCAGACGGTGCGCGGTACGGTGGCAGAGGTCGCCGAGCATTTCCGTCAGAATGAGCCGAAGGGCGAGTTTGTAATAGTCCTTGCAGGACTGCCTAAATCGAAGAAGCAAGATGAGATTAAAGAACGATAGTGCAAAGTTGAATTTCTGGCAACGTGTGGGGTTGGAGTCGCTCTGGCTTTTATGCAAGGGCGTATCGGTTCTTCCCCATTGGGTACAATACTACGTCATTCAGGAGTTGATATACTTCGTTATCTACTACTGCATTCGTTACCGACTCAAACTCGTAACGGACAACCTGCGTAAGTCTTTCCCCGAAAAGAGCGACGAAGAGATATTCTCGATACGTCGCAAGTTCTATCGCAATCTCGCGGAGATGATGATTGATACGTTGGTAATGGCCCGTATGAGCGAGGAGGAGTGTAAGCGCAGAATGGTCTTTGCCAACAACGACGAGATTAAGGAGGTGCTCGGCGACAGAAATTGTATTGCGATGACCTCGCATCTCGGTTGTTGGGAGTATTACGGTTTTTGGGGAATGTGGTTGCCGAACCATATTCTTGTTGCTGTCTATCACAAGATTCACAACGAGATTATCAACGAACTCTACAAGCGCCTGCGCGACCACGAGCGTGAGTTGCCGGTAGCATCGTACGACTCTCTGCGATTCTTTATTCGCAATCGCAACGGTTACGAGGGCAAACGTCTTGCATTCGGTCTGATTTCCGACCAAAATCCACCACGCCTGCCTGATAGCCATTGGTACAAATTCCTCAATCGCGACACCCTCTTTTTCGAGGGAGGCGAACAGTTGGCGATGAAGTTCGGGGTTCCGGTATTCTACGTCAATCAGCGCAAAGTGCGTCGAGGCTATTACGAGGCTCGTATGGAGATGATTTACGATGGAGAGGAGCAGGTTGCTCCGCACGAAATCACGGAACGATATGTACGTCTGCTCGAACGAGATATCAAGGAGTGTCCCGAGATGTGGATGTGGTCACACCGCAGATGGAAGCATCGTCCCGAAGGTAAATATCGTCCCATAATGCGTCCCAATTGGAAACTATAAAGTTATGAACCGGGTATCTGTCGTCATACTGAATTGGAACGGAGCGGCGCATCTGCGTCGATTCTTGCCGAGCGTTGTGCAATTCACGCCCGCAGAGGTTCGTATCATCGTTGCCGACAACGGTTCGACAGATAACTCGATAGAACTTTTAGAGCGAGATTTTCCGACTGTGGAGACTATTCGTTTGGAGCGCAATTATGGATTTGCCGAGGGTTACAATCGAGCTCTGGCAGATGTTGATACAAAGTACGCCGTGCTGCTCAACTCCGACGTCGAGGTTACGGAAGGATGGCTGGAACCGCTGATTAGGCGATTGGATGCCGACGAGAATATTGCTGCCGTAGCACCAAAATTGCGCTCATACGAGAAGCGTGACGAGTTTGAATATGCCGGCGCGGCAGGCGGTTTTATCGACTATCTGGGTTACCCCTTCTGTCGTGGCAGAATTATGCAGCACGTCGAACGCGACAGAGGCGATTATGATGACACCCGTGAGGTTTTTTGGGCGAGCGGTGCAGCATTTTGTTGCAAGCTCGACGTCTTCAAATCGCTGGGTGGATTTGCCTCATATTTCTTCGCTCATATGGAGGAGATAGACCTCTGTTGGCGTATGCAGTTAGCAGGATACAGAGTCGAGGTGGAGCCTCGTAGCGAGGTCTATCATCTCGGTGGCGGTACGCTGGCAACCAACTCGCCAAACAAGATATTCCTAAACCACCGCAACAATCTGGCGATGCTCTATCGATGCGCTTCGCCCGGACAGCGTGCTGTTGTGGCAGTGTTGCGACCGCTGCTTGATATTGTGGCAGCATTGAGTTATGCGGCAAAGGGCAATTTCAAAGGTACGTGGGCAGTGGCAAGGGCATACGGAGAGTTCCTGCGTTGGCACCGTCGGCTTGCCGAAGAGCGTCGTGAGATCCGTGCAATGGCAAAAATGTCACAACGCGAAGGCACTCTCCAAACAATATATCGCAGTTCGATAGTGTTACGTTACATCTTTGGTAAACGAGAATTTAGAAAGTTAATGTAGATATGCGCAAACTTGTAATCATACCGACCTATAACGAGCGGGAGAATATCGAGGCAATGGTCGCCAAGGTCTTCTCGCTCGACGGAGATTTTCATCTGTTGGTCATAGACGACGGTTCGCCTGACGGAACGGCAGCGATTGTTCGCACATTGCAATCTTCGCATCCCGAACGCCTGTTTCTGATTGAACGTAGCGGGAAATTAGGACTTGGCACAGCATATATTGCGGGATTCAAATGGGCTTTGGAACACGATTACGACGCCGTATTCGAGATGGATTGCGATTTCTCGCACAACCCTGACGACCTGCTGCGCCTGACGCAGGCTATGGAGGAGGGAGCTGATGTTGTTGTCGGCTCGCGCTACGTCACGGGGGTAAATGTCGTAAATTGGCCGTTGTCACGACTGCTGATGTCCTATTTCGCATCGAAGTACGTACGCCTTATTACCCGTATGCCCGTAAATGATGCAACGGCAGGATTTGTGGGGTATAGGCGCGAGGTGCTCGAAAGCATCAATCTCGACCGTGTACAGATGGTCGGATACGGATTCCAAATCGAGATGAAATATTCGGCTTGGCGACTTGGATTCAAGATTCGCGAGGTATCGATAATCTTTATCGACCGCGTGGCAGGAACATCCAAGATGTCGAGCGGCATATTTGGCGAAGCATTCTTTGGAGTGTTGAAGTTGCCACTACGTAAGATTCGTCGCAGAAAGTAAAACATATAAATTTATACCATATATGAAGATAGGTTTCGATAACGAAAAGTACTTGAAAATTCAGTCCGAGCAGATTAAGAAACGCATCAGCCAATTTGGCGATAAGCTCTACCTTGAATTTGGAGGAAAGCTATTTGACGACAATCACGCCAGCCGTGTTTTGCCGGGATTCCTGCCCGACAGTAAGTTGCGTATGCTTATGCAGCTCCGCGATTATGCCGAGATTCTGACCGTCATCAGCGCAATTGATATCGAGAAGAACAAGATGCGTAGCGACCTCGGCATTACCTACGACGAGGATGTGCTACGCTTGCGCGGAGAGTTTACCAATGCCGGACTTTATGCCGGTGGCGTTGTTATTACCCACTACAACGGACAGGCGAGCGCCGATGCTTATCGTGCAAGATTGGAGCGTATGGGCATCAAGGTATATTACCACTATACGATTGACGGCTATCCCAATAATGTCGCACTTATTGATTCGGAGGAGGGCTTTGGCCGCAATGACTTTGTCGAGACCTCGCGTCCGTTGGTAATTGTTACTGCTCCGGGTCCGGGTAGTGGCAAGATGGCTGTTTGTTTGAGTCAGCTCTACCACGAAAATCGCCACGGACAAAAGGCCGGATATGCCAAATTCGAAACCTTCCCCGTTTGGAACCTTCCGTTGAAGCATCCCGTGAATATGGCGTACGAGGCGGCTACGGCAGATTTGAACGATGTCAATATGATTGACCCGTTCCACTTGGAGGCGTATGGAAATATAGCAGTGAATTACAATCGCGATATAGAGATTTTCCCTGTGCTGAATACAATCTTCGAAAGCATATACGGCGAGAGCCCCTACAAGTCGCCGACCGATATGGGTGTTAATATGATTGGCTACTGTATCAGCGATGAGGATGTTTGTAATAAGGCTGCACGCGAGGAGATTATTCGCCGCTACTACTATGCGCTGTGCAAATTGGCAGAGAAGGGTAGTAACGAACACGAGGTTAATAAGATTTCGCTCATAATGAAGCAGGCTAAACTTACGACCGATTTCCGCCGTACGACCGTAGCTGCTCGCGAGAAACAGGAGGAGAGTGGTGGTGCATCCGCTGCAATCGAACTGCACGATGGAACCGTCATTACCTCGCGTACAAGTTCGTTGCTCGGATCGAGCGCGGCACTGCTGCTTAATGCAACCAAGTACCTCGCCAATATCCCGCACGACAAGAAACTTATTGCCGAAGATTTGATTGCTCCGATTCAGAAGACCAAGGTCGAGTATCTGCACGGACATAACCCGCGCCTGCATACCGACGAGGTGCTGGTTGCGCTATCGCTGTTGAGTAACCACGATACGGATTGTCGCAACGCCCTCGATCAACTTCCCAAATTAAAGGGGTGCCAGGTACATTCAACCGTAATGTTGAGCGAAGTCGATCATAAGATTTTCAATAAACTCGGTGTCGGTCTTACCTGTGACCCTGTGACGAAGGTGGAGTAAACAGCATTCTGGCGTATTTTTATAGAGCGCTTATCCACATAATTACATTGCATCCAGCTTTTACGCTGATTTAGATGCATTTTGCAAAAGCTGCTACGATAGATATCGTGGCGGCTTTTACTTTACTCTTAACGGCCACAACCACTCCAAAATCAAACACACTTCTTACACCTCGGACTCGAACGGTCGCAGCAACAATGGCTATTACGATTACTACCGCAGACAACTCTGCCACGCCGCCACCGACTGACCGAGCCCTCTACGCACAAAAAAAAGACGACTCGAAAAAGTCGTCTTCTTGGCGGTGCGTAGGGGACTCGAACCCCTGACCCCGTGCGTGACAGGCACGTATTCTAACCAGCTGAACTAACGCACCAATTGCTGATTGCGATTGCAAAGGTAGTACAAAATTCTTAATTTCCAAACTTTTTTATCATTTTTTGAAGAAAGAAAATTGCACACTTCCGTAACTCCTTAACTGATAGAAATTTGGATGCGAAGAAAAATTTTGTTTAGACGAGTGCTCGAACACCAAAATTCCATCCTTGCGCAATAAATCGTTCTCAAAAACGGCATCTATAACCTTCTCACTGCCCTCCAAATCGTATGGTGCATCCGAGAATATCAGGTCGAACTGCTTGGTCACACTCTTCAAGTAGAGAAAAACATTCGCCTTGACGGCAAACATATTGTCAAATCCAAGTTCGCGTGCCGTGGTTCGTATAAAATTGAAATGCACGGGATTTATCTCCACGGATGTCACGCTGCGAGCTCCACGCGAGGCAAACTCGTAGCTTATCGAACCGGTACCGGCAAAGAGGTCGAGCACATCACACTCTTCGAAATCGACAACATTTGTCAGCACATTAAAGAGATTCTCCTTCGCAAAATCCGTAGTAGGTCGCGCGCGGAGGTTCTTGGGAGGGTTGATTGTTCGTCCTTTATATTTACCGCTTATTATTCGCATCTTTCAACCTTATAATATTTTTTCAAAAGTTTGACGAGAGCAGAAGACTCTTCTCCTGCTACTTTGACCACAAAGTCCGTGAGTTCAAACTCCTCTACAACACGCGCTAAAACATAGAGTACATCATCGCAGGTCGTCACGGGAACAACCTCGTAGAACTCAAATCGGGTATCGTGAAAAAGTTTGAGATATGCCACGCCGGCGGCATTATATACATATATGTATCTCTTTTCGCCTGCGGTATTGCGAAGTAGGGGAGAAGTGTATTTCAAACGTCCGGCGAAGCGCTCTTCCAAAACCCCGGCACATTCGCGCGGCACTGCTGCAACCATTGTCACGCCATCTGCTTCGCCATACACCGGCAACTCGTCTTCCGCACAGACGACGCCTGCCATTCGCAGATATTTCTCGGCAAGGTCCACTTCGAAACACTCGGTCGGGACAAGGGTAACCTTCGCCGTCAGCAACTCGACAGTCACTGTTACATCATCTGCCGAAACTTCGGGCAATGTGGCGCACGAAAAAGAGTGTCCATCCAACCGGAGCTGAATGGACATCTCTCTATTCGACATTGTGGAATTACTCCCAGTTACCTGCCTCATTGTTACCACTCTCCATCGAACCAAACTTCATACCCGGATACTTATCAAGGTTGTTCAAGCAGTTATCTACAAGATTGATAATCTCCTGACGATAAGCAACAGTATCAAGGAACGCGATGTAAGGAGCCTTACACTCAACAACGGGGATAACGACCTTCGATTCGGTCATAAGCTTACCTGCATCAAGCAAGAACTCCGTCTTGTTGTCAGTAAATGGGATGTAACGCAAATTAGCCACCTGCTCGGGGGTAAGATGCTTGAACATAGAGTCCTTAACCGAATAGGTAAATTTCTCGACATTCTTTTTGCGCATTCTTTTAAGTTTTGCCATTCCGACAGAATCATCCTCGTCGTAAATCTTGCGCTCACCCTCAATCTGCTCGGTAAGAACGAAATTGATAAGAGTGTCGAAATCTGCGGTAAAGCGCTGATACTTACTCTTGAACTGACGTTGTGCGGTACGGATGTCCTTCAAATGCTCGATAACAACCTTCTCGCGAGCTTTCTGCTCATCCTCGAAGCGAATCGGAGTTGAAATTTGCTTATAAACAACATAAACCAATGCTGCGACAACGAGCGCCAGAATAATTTGAATAAATCTTTTCATTTTAAGTATTTGTTATTAAGTTTGTGCAAAATTACAATGCAAAATGCTAACAACGACAATTGCGACCCAAATTTACGCAAAAATATCATTCGAAACAACTCCAAGTCAAAAAAAAATTATCAAACAACTTTCGGAGTACATTGCGAGTGACGATTTTTCGCGTTTTTTTATCCTTAACGGATATGCCGGTACGGGAAAAACCACCGTTATCTCGGCGCTTGTCGCAACGCTGAAATCGCTCGGTATAAAATCGATTCTGCTGGCCCCCACAGGCAGAGCAGCAAAGGTTTTGTCGCAATATTGCAACGAAAAAGCACAGACAATTCACAAACGCATATATCGCCAACGTACCAACGCATCTTACGAATCCACCTTTTCGCTTGACATTAACCGCGAGAGTGATGCTGTTTTTATCGTTGATGAAGCCTCGATGCTCTCCAACGGCTCTTCGTCAGGAGATTCACAATTCGGCAGCGGCTCGTTACTCGAAGATTTGATAAAATATGTTCGCGCCGGACGCAGATGTCGTTTAATTTTGGTGGGCGATAACGCCCAACTGCCACCGGTCGGCGCCGAAAACAGTCCGGCACTCGACCCTGCGGAACTACTTCCGTTTGGCGAGGTTGATTATGCCTCAATGGACGATGTTGTTCGTCAGGAGTGCGATTCAGGCATACTATTCAACGCCACTATGGTTCGTTGTATGCTCGAAAACGGACTCTACGAGATACCTCTCTTCGATATGAGCTATCCGGATTTCGAGAGGGTAGAGGGTGGAGAATTTCTCGAAAAACTCCAAGATTGCTACGAGCGTTATGGTCGCGATGAGACTATTGTCATCACACGTTCAAACAAGCGGGCCAATCGTTACAACGAAGGCATTCGACGAAATATCTTGTGCGCGGAAGAGGAGATTGAGAGTGGCGATATGTTGATGATAGTCAAAAACAACTACCACTTTACCGAGCGCATCGAAAAGTGTCCGATGAACTTTATCGCCAACGGCGACATTGCCCACCTGAAACGGCTGCGTCGATTTGAAGAGTTTTACGGTTTCCGATTCGCAAATGCCACTCTTGCCTTCCCCGATTACGACGACACGGAAATTGAGTGCAAGATACTGCTCGACACCATTTCATCCGAGTCGCCCTCGCTGACGCGAGAAGAGAGCAATAGACTTTTCTACGAGGTTGAGAAAGACTATCTCGACATTCGCAGCAAGATAAAACGATTCAAGGAAATACGTGAGAATCCGCACTTTAACGCGCTTCAAATAAAGTTTTCCTACGCCGTTACCTGCCACAAGGCACAGGGCGGTCAGTGGAAGGCTGTATTTGTCGATAGATGCCTATTCGGCGACGAACCGATGACGCGCGATATGATGCGATGGCTCTACACCGCACTAACCCGCGCAACCGATAAGCTTTATCTGGTAAATTTTGATGAAAGATTTTTCGATTAGCAGGAGAAAAAGTCGGTAATTTTCACTATTTTTGTTGCCTAAATAGATTAACCGTGACAAAAGATACGAAACCCCAAAAGAAAAAAAAGGAGACTCCGTTAATGGACCAATACAACAGGTTCAAAGCGAAATATCCTGACGCTATTTTGCTCTTTCGTGTAGGAGATTTTTACGAAACATTTGGAGAGGATGCCATTAAGTCGAGCTCGATACTCGGCATTACCCTTACACGTCGCGCCAACGGCTCGGCGTCACACGTCGAACTTGCGGGATTTCCCCATCACGCAATAGATACCTACCTCCCAAAATTGGTGCGAGCAGGCGAGCGTGTAGCCATCTGTGAGCAGCTTGAAGACCCAAAGCTCGCAAAGGGCACGGTCGTGGAGCGTGGTGTAATCGAGTTGGTAACACCGGGCGTGGTTCTCGGCGATAACAACATACTGCCGACCAAGGAGAATAGTTATCTCGCCTCTGTCTATTTCGGCAAGAGAATGACCGGCGTGGCATTCCTCGATATTTCGACAGGCGAATTTTACATAGCCGAGGGCGATGACGGCTATATAGACAAACTGATTTCCAACCTCGCACCCAAGGAGGTTATCTATCAGCGCGGTTACGAAGATCGCTTTGCAACAACCTTCGGCAACAAACTTTATACCTACCGCCTTGAAGAGTGGGTATTCTCGCCCGAAATTAACCGCGAGAAGCTCTGCCGTCAGTTTAACACAACAAATCTCAAAGGCTTTGGCGTTGAGCAAATGGAGTGTGGCATAGCAGCGGCAGGAGCAATTCTCTACTATCTCGAATTTACCGAGCACCGCAATATTGCACACATCTCTTCGATTTCGCGCATCGATCGTGACGATTTTGTTTGGATTGATAAATTTACCATCCGCAACCTCGAACTCTATGCATCGAACGGAGATAATGCAAAAAGTAGCTTTTCGGAGGTAATAGACCGTACACTGACACCTATGGGAGGTCGCTTGTTGCGTCGCTGGATAGCAATGCCGATAAAGGATATCGACCGCCTCGGCAGACGTCAGGATATCGTGGAATTTTTGGTCAAGAACAGCGATTTCCGAGAGTCGATGGGAGAGTGTATAGTCGGTATTGGCGATATCGAACGAATTGCCTCACGTATAGCATCTTTGCGTGTAACACCTCGCGAATTGGTTCAACTGAAACATTCGCTTATTTCACTCGAAACACTGAAAGCGATGCTCGAATCGACCGATAGTGATGTAATGCATAACCTCGCTTCGCATATCGACACATTAGCACAGATTCGAACCCGTCTCGAACGCGAAATATACCCCGACCCTGCAAATAACCAGATTCAGAAGGGTGGAGTTATCGCAGATGGCGTAAGTGCAGAACTTGATGATTTGCGCCGCATTGCTCGTAACGGCAAGAGCGTTTTGGCGCAAATTCAGCAACGTGAGATTGACGCAACGGGCATCACATCGCTGAAAATAGGGTATAACAATGTGTTCGGATACTACATAGAGGTCCGCAACACCCACAAGGATAAGGTCCCTGTTGAGTGGATTCGCAAACAGACCCTGACAGGCGCCGAGCGCTATATTACCGAGGAACTTAAAGAGTATGAGGAGAAAATACTCGGAGCAGAAGAGAAGATTCTCTCCATTGAGTTTCAGATATATAACGAGATTATATCATTCATCTCTTCATCTCTGCGAGAGTTGCAGAACAATGCTCACGTCGTGGCAAATATCGACTGTCTGCACTCTTTCGCAACTATGGCAGTCGAGCGTCGATATGTTCGTCCTACGCTCGACGAAGGCTCTCGCATCGAGATTAAGAAGGGTCGTCACCCTGTAATCGAAACACTTATGCCGGTCGGGGAGTCTTATATCCCTAATGATATTATGCTCGACAACGACGACCAGCAGATAATTATGATTACCGGACCCAATATGTCGGGTAAGTCGGCACTGCTTCGCCAAACGGCTCTCATTATATTGATGGCACAGATGGGCTCGTTCGTGCCGGCACAAGCGGCTCACATCGGCGTTGTGGATAAGATATTTACGCGAGTGGGAGCGTCGGATAACATCTCGCAAGGAGAATCCACCTTTATGGTCGAGATGCTCGAATCGGCATCGATTCTCAACAATATTTCCGACCGCAGCATAGTCCTGCTGGACGAGATTGGTCGAGGAACCAGCACTTACGACGGTGTAGCCATTGCGTGGGCGATGGTTGAGTATCTCCACAACCATCCGACAGCGCGCGCCAAGACACTTTTCGCTACTCACTATCACGAACTTAACGAGATGGAGCAGATGTGTCCGCGTGTAAAGAATTACCACGTCTCGGTCAAGGAGCTCAATAATACGATAGTCTTTCTGCGCAAACTCGAACGCGGCGGTACCGAACACTCGTTTGGTATTCACGTAGCGCGTATGGCAGGTATGCCGCAGACGGTCGTAAACCGCGCAAATGAGATTCTCCGCAACCTCGAACAGGTCTATGGAACCAATGAGATTGTTCCAAGCAAGAGCCCTAACGAGCGTAAACGCCGCCCCTCCGTATCGAATGCCGACAAGGAGATGGGAACAGCTGCAATGCAACTGACAATGTTCCAGCTCGACGACCCCGTCTTGGTACAGATTCGCGACCAAATCCGGGGACTTGACATCAACTCGCTGACGCCACTCGAAGCGCTCAATAAGTTAAACGAAATCAAGAAGATAACCGGTATTTAACAAAGTAGGGCTTGAAGTTAATTCAAGCCCTGCTTTATTGTTGTTACGCAACCTTGCCCGATTACTTTTTCTCGATTAGCGAACGGATATTGTGTATCAGCATCGAAACCGCCACCGAGTTAAAACCTCCCTCCGGAATAATCACGTCAGCATACTTTTTCGACGGTTCCACAAACTCTTCGTGCATAGGTTTTACGGTCGAAGTGTATTGAGTTATTACCGACTCCATCGAACGACCTCTCTCGCGAACATCACGCAAAATACGCCTTGCAAGACGGATATCGGCATCGGTATCAACATAAACCTTTATATCCATCAAATCGCGCAACTCCTTGTTTTCGAATATCAAAATACCATCCACAATAATTACCTTCGACGGCTTGACTGCAACTCTCTCGTCGGTACGATTGTGCTCGACAAACGAATATACGGGTCGTTCGATAGGAACATTGTTTTTGAGTGCCTTGATATGTTCAACCATCATATCGGTATCAAAAGCCTTGGGATGGTCGTAATTCAACTTGGTGCGCTCCTCATAAGACAGTTCGGGGTGCGCCTTATAATAAAAATCGTGACAGATGGTAGCCACATCTTCCTCCTTGAACGCCTCCTGCAATCTCTTCACAAGCGTACTTTTGCCTGAACCCGTACCTCCTGCAACGCCAATTACGGTAATATTCATGTCGTTAGTTGTTAAATGGTTGTGCGATTTATATAAAGCAGGGATTGCACCCACGCAGGCACAATCCCCGACTCATTACATCTGATTACGCATCAATATTTGCGTAGTGTGCATTCTTCTCGATAAACTCACGACGAGGCGGCACCTCATCACCCATCAACATCGAGAAGATTCTGTCCGCCTCGGCAGCGTTCTCGATATTTACCTGACGCAGAATGCGGGTTTCGGGATTCATTGTCGTCTCCCACAACTGCTGCGCGTTCATCTCTCCAAGACCTTTGTAGCGCTGAATGTGAACACCCTTACCTCCGAACTCCTCGGTAATCTGGTCACGCTCCTTATCGGTCCAGCAGTAACGCTCCTGCTTGCCCTTTTTAACGAGATAGAGGGGCGGGGTAGCGATATAGATATGTCCATTCTCGATAAGCTGCTTCATCTTGCGGAAGAAGAAGGTCAGCATCAGAGTCGCAATGTGACTACCATCGACATCGGCATCGGTCATAATGATAATCTTATCGTAACGCAACTTTTCGAGATTCAACGCCTTGCTATCCTCCTCGGTACCAATCGATACGCCGAGTGCGATAAACATATTCTTAATCTCCTCGTTTTCCCAGATACGATGCTCCTGCGCCTTCTCGATATTGAGAATCTTACCGCGCAACGGCATAATCGCCTGGAAATTACGGTCACGGCCCTGCTTTGCCGTACCACCTGCCGAATCTCCCTCGACGAAGAAAATCTCTGCAATCGAGCGATCTCGGCTCGAACAGTCTGCCAACTTACCCGGCAGGCCTGCTCCCGACAACACCGTCTTACGCTGTACCGCCTCACGAGCATTACGCGCAGCGTGGCGTGCCGTAGCTGCCAAGATTACTTTTTGAACGATAGCTCGCGCATCCTTCGGGTTCTCTTCAAGATAGTGTCCCAAAGCCTGTGAAACAGCCTGATCTACCGCTGCCGACACCTCGTCGTTACCGAGCTTGGTCTTGGTCTGACCCTCAAACTGCGGCTCGGCAACCTTTACCGATACCACTGCGGTCAAACCCTCGCGGAAGTCATCTCCACTGATATCAAACTTCAACTTTGCGAGCATTCCCGACTCGTCAGCATACTTCTTCAATGTACGAGTAAGTGCACGACGGAAGCCCGTAAGGTGAGTACCACCCTCGATGGTATTGATATTATTGACGTAGGAGTGAACATTCTCCGAGAACGAGTTGTTGTACTGCATAGCGACCTCGACGGGGGTGCCATTCTTCTCGGTATCGAGATAAATAATAGACTCGATAATCGGCTCTCCGCGAGTAGCATCAAGATACTTGACAAACTCCTTCAAACCCTCCTGCGAATAGAACTCTTCGCGAATATTATTGCCCTCTTCGTCCGTCTGGCGCATATCGGTAAGCGCAAGATGAATACCCTTGTTAAGGAATGCCAATTCACGCAGACGATTTGCGAGAATGTCGTATTTATACTCGGTTGTGATTGTAAATATCGACGCATCGGGTTTGAAGGTAATAAATGTACCTCTGTCCTCGCAATCGCCCACAATCTCCATATTCGAGGTCGGAGCACCCTTGCTGTAACTCTGCTTGTAGATTTTACCTCCGCGATGAATCTCTGCAACGAGCAGGGTAGAGAGTGCGTTCACACACGACACGCCGACTCCGTGCAGACCACCCGACACCTTATAACTGCCTTTGTCGAACTTTCCTCCGGCGTGCAGCACCGTCAAGACAACCTCCAATGCCGACTTACCCTCTTTTTCGTGATAGTCGGTCGGGATACCGCGACCATTATCCTTTACCGTAATCGAGTTGTCCTCGTTTATGATAACCTCAATGTGGGTACAATAGCCCGCCAAAGCCTCGTCGATAGAGTTATCGACAACCTCATAGACCAAGTGATGCAGACCCTTCTCGCCAATATCTCCGATATACATCGCAGGGCGTTTGCGGACAGCTTCGAGTCCTTCGAGAACCTGAATATTCGACGCGGAATACTCTTCCTCGTGCTTCTTTACGTTTTCTACTTCGTTACTCATTATAGTTACAAAAATCTTATGTGCTGAATTAAACGTACAAATATAGGCATTTTATACGATATTTCCAAACTTAAAACTATGTTTTAACACCCTAATTTTGCATTCAAATCGATTTCCGACATTTTACCGTGCGAAAAAAGTATGGTTCGCGAGGGATAATCCTCAATAATCGCCGTATTATGAGTGGACATAACCACAGCACAACCACTACGTGCAATGCTGTGAAAAAGCTTAATAATGCCGTCTGCCGTCACGGGATCGAGATTACCCGTCGGCTCGTCGGCAAGAATCAGCGACGGCTTGTTGAGCAGAGCCCGCGCAATGACCAAACGTTGCTGCTCTCCGCCCGAAAGTTCGAACGGCATCTTAAAATCTTTGCTCTCCAACCCCGTCATCTTCAAAACCTCATCTATACGCTCTCGGATATCCGCATCACTCTTCCATCCCGTAGCCCTCATCACGTAGTAGAGATTATCGAAAACATTGCGGTCGGTCAGCAGTTGATAATCTTGGAAGACAATACCCATACTGCGGCGCAGCATCGGGATATCACAACGCCTTAATCGGGCTAAATCGTACCCTACAACTTCTCCTTCGCCTTCAACGAGTTGCAGTTCGGCATATAAAGTTTTAAGTAAGGAACTTTTGCCACTGCCGACACGTCCTATCAAATAGACAAATTCCCCCTCGCGTACCGTTAGATTTACATCCGACAGCACCAAATGGCCCTTGCGCCTTAACTCCGAAGCCGAGAGCTCGGCAAACGGATTATCGGCGTGATATATCGATACATTTTTCAGTTCAATAACGCTCTTCTCGGACATATTCTCGTGCTAATAATTACATTCGACAAATATACAAAATCACATAAGAACCACAAAAAAAAGAGACGAAAAATTCGTCTCTTTACAACACTTTCTCGATTTGAATTAGATAATATCCAGAGCAATCTGCATCATATTGGTAAAACTCTTCTGTCGCGCCTCGCTCGAAGTCTCTTCGCCCGTCACAAGCGAGTCGGATATAGTACAGATAACCAGCGCCTTATTTCCGCTGCGAGCTGCATTTGCATAGAGGGCTACCGCCTCCATTTCAACCGCCAGGACTCCCATCTTCTGCCACTGTTTCCAACTCTCGGGCGAGTCACTGTAAAAGGTGTCGCTTGCAAGAATATTTCCGACTTTATAATTCACGCCTAACTCCTCGGCTTTATCGGCAGCAGCACGCACCATATTGTAATCAGCAATAGGGGCAAAAGTGCCGGGCAGGTTATACTGCGCCATATAGTTCGAATTGGTGCAAGAACCCATCGCAATCACAATATCTCCAATATGCAAATCGGGGTCATAAGCACCTGCCGAACCGGTTCGGATAATCGTCTTAACTCCATAAAAATTAAAGAGTTCAAATGAGTAGATTCCAATCGAAGGAATACCCATTCCGTGACCCATAATCGAGATGCGTTTACCCTTGTAAGTTCCCGTATATCCATACATTCCACGCACCTCATTGAAGAGAACGGGATTTTCGAGATAGGTTTCCGCCATAAACTTTGCACGCAACGGGTCGCCTGCCATAATTACCTTCGCGGCGATTTCGCCATATTTTGCGCCGATATGCGCAGTAGGAGTGTTTGCCATAACTTTCTTGTATTATTTGTGTAAAGATATGCAAAATCGCGCAAACCGCCAAAAAAATCACTATTTTTGCGCTACAAATCCGGCTAATATGAAGCTACGCAAGGCGAACATATCAGACATCGACCATATCTGCCGCATTATCGGCGGGGCACAGGTGCAAATGGCTCGTCTCGGCATCGACCAATGGCAAAACGGTTATCCCGACCGCAGCGCCATTGAAGAGGATATTTTATACGGAGCGGGCTACCTGCTCGATGATGCAGAGAGCGGCGAGATTGCAGCCTATTGTGCAGCGATATTCGACGGCGAGCCGACGTACGCGCGCATATATGATGGCGAGTGGCTGACCGCAGGCTCTGATTATGTTGTGGTTCATCGACTTGCTGTGGCCGACAAATTCAAGCATCGTGGTATTGCGACCAATCTCCTACGCCAAATCGAGGATATTGCCCGCAACCGCGGAGTCGCAAGCTTCCGCATCGACACCCACAACGACAACGACTATATGCACATAATCTGCGCACGACTCGGTTTTTCGCGATGCGGCATAATCCACGTCAGCGACGGCACACCACGTGTGGCATACGAGAAGCTATTGCGATAATTTTTGCAGTTTATTCGTATTATTTCACTATATTTGCAGTCGCATTACAGCAATTCGCTCCGATATATCGGGGGTGACCGGTTTTGACAGCAGGTAGAATTTGATTGTAAGCACGTCGAGCGCTGTGTGGCGGCTCGTTAATCCCGACGCTCAAACTACAAATGGCAATAATAGCTATGCACTCGCTGCCTAATTTTCAAGGAAAATTGGCTTAATCGACGAATCCAAGGAGGTTCGACGACGAGTATCCCGAGGTGCGGTTCCGCTCTTTAATTGCATCTCTTACGGGGTATCATCAATTAAGAGATAGCGTTGCAATCGCCCCGTCTGCAATGCGAAATTCAGGGGCTGGGACTCGCGTTAGGCTGCCGCCTGCCGGGCGCGGGTAGAAGGATGAAATGGTCGGCTAAACGTGTAGAAAGCTTTTGGGTTCCTTGTTTGGACGCGGGTTCGACTCCCGCCACCTCCACCACCCGTATTTTGGCAGAGCAGACGACTTTTTGGTCGTCTGTTTTTTTTGTTTTTGCCGTAGCCGGTGTGCAAGCACCCACTCCGCCAAAACAAAAAGCACCTTCGGTGTTGCTCTGCGTGTTGGTGCCGACAGTGCTTACTGATTGTGGGGTTGCGGGGATAGGACCGGGTTTATTGCTCGGCTTAAAAAGCCTGCGAATAGCGGCATCCCCGCGAGGTCGGGACTATCGTCCCTCCCTTCGACTCCCGCCACCTCCACCACCCGTATTTTGGCAGAGCAGACGACTTTTTGGTCGTCTGTTTTTTTTTGTTTTTGCCGTAGTTTGTGTGCAAGCGCCCTTAACCACAAAAATTGGATTGATGAAACTTTGTCGATAAAAAGCCTCGCCCGGCAACTGCCTGCATATTATAAATAGGTACCTTTGTGTCAAACAAACAGCAAACAACCAAACTCTATGACACGAAAAATCCTTCTTTTAGGCTCGGGCGAACTTGGCAAGGAGTTCGTTATTGCAGCACAGCGCAAAGGTCAATACATTATCGCTTGCGATTCGTATGCGGGCGCACCGGCGATGCAGGTGGCAGATGAGTGCGAAGTCTTCGATATGCTCGATGGCGAGGCGCTCGATGCCGTCATCGCAAAGCACAACCCCGACATTATCGTTCCCGAAATCGAGGCTATCCGCACGGAGCGCCTTTATGATTGGGAGCAGCGTGGTGTGCAGGTGGTACCGAGTGCCAAAGCGGTAAACTTCACGATGAATCGCAAGGCCATCCGCGACCTCGCGGCCAAAGAACTCGGATTGAAGACCGCAAAATATTTCTACGCCAAGTCTTACGAAGAGCTGTGCGAAGTTGCCGAGAAGGTCGGCTTCCCCTGCGTTGTAAAGCCGCTGATGTCGTCGTCGGGCAAAGGCCAGTCGTTAGTTAAGACCCGCGAGGATTTACAGGCTGCGTGGGATTATGGTTGCAGCGGCAGCCGTGGCGATATCCGCGAACTTATCATCGAGGAGTTCATCCGCTTCGATAGCGAGATTACGCTGCTGACCGTGACCCAGAAGAACGGCCCGACCCTCTTCTGTCCGCCCATCGGACACGTTCAGAAGGGTGGTGACTACCGTGAGAGTTTCCAGCCCGCACCCATCTCGGAGGAGCATCTGCGCGAGGCCGAGCGTATGGCAGCGGCCGTTACCGAGGCGCTGACCGGTGCCGGCATCTGGGGTGTGGAGTTCTTTTTGAGCCACGAGAACGGTGTCTATTTCTCGGAGTTGTCGCCCCGTCCGCACGATACGGGTATGGTTACGCTTGCCGGCACGCAGAATCTCAACGAGTTTGAGTTGCACCTGCGCGCAGTCCTCGGCCTGCCTATTCCCGGCATCACGCTCGAAAGAAACGGTGCGAGCGCGGTAATTCTGTCGCCCATCGCAAGCAAGGAGCGTCCCAACTACCGTGGCGAGGAGGAGGTTTGCGCCGAGGAGAATACCTACTTGCGTATCTTCGGCAAACCCTACACCAAACTCAATCGCCGTATGGGTGTCGTTGTCCGCTACGCCCCGAAGGGCAGCGACCTCGACGAACTGCGCGACAAGACCAAATCCGCAGCCGCCAAGGTCGAGGTGTACTAACCAATTGATAATTGACATTTGACAATTGAGATTTAGCGATTTTGAAGTAACGTCGCAAAGTAAAAACACCCAAAAAGAGTGATGAAATTTTCATCGCTCTTATTTTTTTATCAATATATTTCCATTTTCTTAAAGTCTGATATTGCCGATTTGTCAGAAATTATTTAATTTTGTAGAGCCAAGCCGGATATAGGCTCTGGCAGACATATTTTTGATGAAAGTGTATTAGCTTTTATTCTCGATTGGAAATCTGGAAAATTTCGAATACTGCGAGAGTAGCAATCACACTCGTCACTCCGTATTGACTCTTCAATGGGGGTGTTTAGCCCCATTCTTGTAGATAGATACGAGTGTGGGGTATTGTTTATTCGCAGTAGGTATTCCAGAACCTCCAATCGTATAAACTAATCAACCTCACACTTTCTTTTTATACTAACCAGCCAAGTCGGGGTTGCAAGGCAAAAAACTTAAAATATTATGAGATATACAGATGATTTAGACAACGACATGTTGTCAATAGAGGATTGGGACAATATGTGTGATAGAGCAATGGAGGAAGCGATGGATATGGTTAATCGAAATAGATATAGCCATTATGACGATGAAGAAGATGATTGGTAAATTTAGTCCGTTCCAAAATAGTATATAATATGAAAACTGTCGCAAGATTTTTTAGCAATAAACCATGTACGATGGTTATTAACTCAACTGAAGTTAAGGCTCTAAAAACAAATAGAATAGCCTGTCTCGATTTAGAAGTTGATAAAAACTATAAAATAGAGTTTTTTATCCAAAAAGATGATGTGATAGAAAAAACACTCAAACTCTCATTGACTCCAGATGCAGTTTGTGCTGCGTATATTGTGTCTGTGGATTGGGCTAACGAAAATGTATCGTGCTTAAAAGACAACATTGATCCAACGCACATACATCTAAAACCGGATGTAAACAAAAAATGTTTTATATACGATGCAAAAACATTTTCGTTGCATCATAGTATAGATGCTCCATATGAGTATTACGAAGACTTTAATGAATATGGACTTGCAAAAGTGAGATATCAAATGGCTCCTCCAAACTCTGGTGCCAGTTATTACCACTACGGATTAATAGATAAAAATTGCAAAATAATCATTCCACTCGAATACGACACGTTAGAGATATATGATGGTTATATTTTTGCCAGTCGAACAATCAATAATCTGGTTTGCAGTATATATGTATTGTCGCTTGATGGCAAGGTGTTGCTTGAAAGGAAAGCCTCATTTGCCAATAAGAACAATAATGACCCAAGAGACCATGATGGATTAATCCCTATACATGATTACGCAAACGGATTCTGCTATATAAATTTAGATAACGAGATTGTTATTAAGCCCAAATATGCAGGTAGTAGATTTGGTGACCGATTGTTTATCAGTGATATAGGCGACAGAGGAAAAATGCATTCTGGAGTTGTCGATGCAGATGGGAATATTATAATATCATTCAGTTATGGGAGTATACATCCGATTAAACAGTCCAAAAATGGCGAATACATATATATAGTATACTCGAAACGAGACCAATCATATATAGTTGTTGATTCTAACGAACAACAAATTATATACGGGTCTTTCGAACGAGTAGAATTTAGAGATGATATTATTTGCTTATTAAGAGATGACGAGTGGTATTTTTATAATAGAAATCTCGAATTAATTGCTAAATATGCAGAAGAAAATGTCCGCTTGTGGCAATGGATTGGAATCAACGTCAATGGTCGTTGGTTACCATTTAACAAAGTCGTAAACTATTAGAACAAACTATTTTTATAAAAATTATTAAACCTTAAAATTTTACAGTTATGAATATCAATTTAGATAATATATATTATTGGTTGCAGTTAACAGGACATAATCCAAGAAAAATAGGAAATGGTAGCATTGTTGAGTTTTTTGTACATGGACTATCGTTCTTGATAGATTGCGATAATGACTATGTTCGTATAAGACTTTCTATGTCCGGTTGTAGATGGTCGCCCGAAGATATTCAGGCGGCTGCAAATTATGCAATGAATAGGCGAAGAGGAATAAAGATATACATGCAAGATGATTTAGTACTATTTTCAATAGAACAATATGTTTCAAGTTGGGATTATTTTAGAGATAATTTCAACCGGTATATAATGACCTTCTTTGCTGCCGCACAAGATTTTGCAGATTACCACAACGTTTAATACAGATAGCACATGAAACCTCTATTCATTCTCCTCTCCCTTCTGCTGTTAGGTATGCAGCAGGGAGTTGCTTCACCGAAGCAAAAACAGACAAATCCGAAAAACGATTTTATCAGCAGCAATGTCGAGAACGGCTCAACGCCTATTAATATCGATTTAATCTACGAATTTCTGAAGGCGGAAGGGTATGACCCGAAGTTCAATACGATAGAAGATGTCAAATATATTATAATAAAGGATATTGCAATAAAGGACATAGATACCACAGTGTTGATTTTTGTCGAAGATGATTTTGTGACTTTTCACTGTGGGAGCCCAGACATATCGGAGCGTATTAAATCGAAATTCAAAATAAAAGAGTTATCGGACAAAGAACTTACATATATCTACACAACATGTGTCGATCTATCACGCCTGATTAAATGTGCAAAAATTTCATTCAACCCTAACGAGGAGGTTGTATATGCCAATATCGAATCATTTATTCCGACAATGGAGTTATTCAAACACTATTGCTATCAATATATGGCAATCGTTCAAGTTGCAATTGGCACATTCGAAGAGTCTATATTGACAATGTTAGATGAGAGCAGAAAATAGAAACAACGTCTAAACAAACGAGAGAGGGTGTCTGACCAACAACGGTTAGACACCCTCTAATTCTCAATTTACTCGTACTGTCCCGATTTGAGGCGTGTAACCTCATCCTTGGTAAGGAAGCGCCAAGCACCTCGTTTGAGGTTCTTCTTGGTCAGACCGGCATAATAGACGCGGTCAAGTTTCTGGACAGTATAGCCCAAGTGCTCGAAGATACGGCGCACAATACGGTTACGACCCGAGTGAATCTCGATACCGACCTCCTTCTTATTATCCTTAACATACGAAATCTCGTCAGCATAGATATCGCCATCTTCGAGAGTGATACCCTCCGAAATCTTATCCATATCTGCACGAGTCAGCGGCTTATCGAGCGACACCTGATAAATCTTCTTCTTCTGATACGAAGGGTGGGTGAGTTGGCGCGTCATATCGCCATCGTTGGTAAAAATCAGCAGTCCGAGGCTGTTCTTGTCCAAGCGACCTACGGGATATACTCGCTCTGTGCAAGCGCCCTTAATCAACTCCATCACGGTCTTGGTGGCGTGGGGGTCATCGAGGGTAGTAACGTAGCCCTTCGGCTTGTTCAGCACTAAATAGACCTTCTTCTCGCCCTTTACGACCGAATCGCTGAAACGCACCTCGTCCGAGGGCATAACTTTCGTACCCAACTCGGTAACAATCACACCATTAACCGTTACAAGACCCGCAGTGATGTAATCATCAGCCTCACGGCGCGAACAGAGACCCGATTGGGCGATATAGCGATTCAGTCGCATCTCGCCAATCTGCTTGTCGGGGTTGTATTTGGGGTATGTCTTGGGCTTATCGTTACGTTTCTGGAACTTGCCGTCCTTGAAATCTCTCTCTCCACGCTCCTCCTTATCGAAACGACTGCCATAGGCCTTCTTCGCACCAAAACCTTTGCCGGCACCCTTGCCGTTACGGCTCTCTTCGCCTCCAAACTTGGGCTTACGGTCAAATCCGCCCTTCTTGCCGAAGGTTGAGCGCTCACCACCAAACGAAGGCTTACCTCCGCGCGATTTATCACCGAAACGGCCTCCCGATTCGTGGATAGGTCGATTTTCGCTATCGAAGTTGGGGTTGAACGAGCGACGCTTGGGCTCGTCACCCGACATTGCAC
Source organism: uncultured Alistipes sp. (assembly GCA_964536825.1). GTDB lineage: Bacteria > Bacteroidota > Bacteroidia > Bacteroidales > Rikenellaceae > Alistipes. The sequence goes on from CAZIAS010000001.1 coordinate 49,410, forward strand.
GAGTATCGTTCTCGCGATTTATACGCGGACGACGCTCTATGCGCTCCGCTTTGACGGTTCTCAATCGCTTATCCTTCGCAAAGCGCGAGAGGGTCGCTGTCGAATCGTTTTTATACTCTTTCATAATATTTTTGTTTAGACGCGGCAAAGGTACGCTAATTTTCCCAAACTCCGCACAATAACCACTCAAATCTTCACGAAAAAACATTCTGCGACATATTATCGCCCTTTCTGCAAAAAAATCTCGCTTTTATCGTATCTTTGCCGTTGGTAACGATGAAGAGAATGACCGCAATGAAGATGAATCGCGAAATACTGCGCATAGCCATACCGAATATCATTTCGAATATCACGGTACCACTGATGGGTATCGTCAGCACCGGCATTGCGGGCCATTGGGGCGACTCGGCACAGACCATCGGAGCGTTGGCCATCGGAGTCTCGATTTTCAACTTTATCTATTGGAACTGCTCGTTTATCCGTATGGGAACGAGCGGATTGACCGCACAAGCCTTCGGTGCAGGCAATCTGCGTGAGTGCGCCAATATGCTTGTTCGCTCGTTGGCGGTTTCGCTTGTGGTAGGAGTGGCTGTCCTGGCGCTGCAATATCCGATAGGGGAGTTCTCGCTCCGCATTATGAATGGAGGCGAACTCTCACGCGAATACTTCTATGCCAGGGTTTGGGCCGTGCCGGCTGCAATGATACTCTTCGGCATCAATGGTTGGTTTACGGGGATGCAGAACGCCATAATCCCGATGTTCACATCTATTACGGTCAATTTGCTGCATATCGCTTGCAGTCTGTGGTTCGCCTTTGGGTTCGATATGGGCATAGTCGGCATAGCCTACGCCTCGGTTGCAGCACAATATTTCGGAATCTTTCTCTCGCTTGCGTTGTTGGCGTGGCGTTATCGCGAGGTGTTGCGATTGGTCGATTGGAGCGTGGTTAAGGAGGCTGTTGCTCCCACTCCGATGCGTAACTTCTTCCGCATCAACAGCGACATTATCATTCGTAACTTCTGTAATGTGGCGGTCTATACCTTCTTTACGGCAGCTTCGGCTCGTATGGGTAGCGACCTACTATTGGCGGTCAATACTATACTGATGCAGCTCTTCACACTCTTCTCCTATATGAGCGACGGCTTTGCATACGCTGCGGAGGCTTTGGCGGGACGTTTTATCGGAGCAAAAGATGAGGTTTCGCTGCGCGACTGCATACGTAAATGTATGGGCTGGGCGGCAACAATCGCACTGCTCTACATCGGTATCTACGTCGGCTGGTGGCAAGATATCATTTCGTTGTTTGTCGGGCACGAAGGCGACAACCTTGCCGACATTATTGCTTGCGCAGGCGATTACATCGGTTGGGTTATCGCCATACCGCTAATCGGAGCCGTTCCATTTATGCTGGATGGAGTGATGGTCGGAGCGACACTCACGCGAGTGATGCGCAACACGATGTTGCTATCGACTACGGCGCACTTCGTTCTCTACTTTTCGCTGCGGCCACTACTCGGCAACAATGCGCTCTGGTTGGCATTCGTATCGTATCTGCTGTTGCGCGGAGTATTCCAAATCCTTCTCTCGCGGAGATTGGAGAGTATCTACGCCAAGGCCCGAATCGAATAGGTCACACGACTAATGTGTAGCCTTGTACCACTCGGTATTTTGAAGCATAGGCAGATAGTACACCAACTCCTGATACTGCATCAACAGATGCTCGGCACGCTGCGCCACGGTTGTAATCTGACCTTTCAGTGAGTTGTATCTCTCCGATGATGACGGTTCAATACCCGAAGCCTTCAACTCCGCCTCTAATGCAGCAAGTTCCTGCGACAGTTCTGTGGTTTTGGCGTCGAGGGCGTCAGCCTCTGCTTTAATCATAGCCAACGAGCTATCTTCGGGAGTGAAATTTACGCCTGAAAAGTGGGCGATATTGTTCATCTGCGCATTATAGGTGGAGTAAAATTTTGCTGTATGAAAGCGATTGACAACAGTCTTATCCAACTGCGCACGGAGAGCCTTAACCACATCGTTATCTTCGCCGTAAGCCTTTATTGCAAAGTCTTCAAAATCAAAGAATACGTGAGATGAACGACCCTCGTAGGTCTGCACACCAAGTATATCGAATTCCGAATCGATTGATTGCTGATTCAACTCCTTCGTAATCACTGCAAGATTATCGAGTTCCGCACTCACAATGGTCGCGATGCAACCGGACTGGCTGCCATAATAATCATACTCGTAGAAATCGCGGTAGATGCGGCACACTTCATTCAAATCATCGGCAATCATCGCCCTCATCATCAGGTCATACGGAGAGCCGTAACCCATAATCTCACAAGGAGAGCCTATGGTGTAATCGGTATGCTCACGCAGCGCGTATGAAGCCTCCATCGACGACATAAAGCATACGTCGAAGTAAATCCAATCAAAGTGCTTACCTGTAAGCGATAAACCCGAAGCAAACTCATCAATTCCGAGCCGCATATTCTTCTCGCCGATGGTACGGGTAACCTCTCCGCCCGAAGCCGGTGTCCAATCGGGAATATACCCGCCCAACGAGAGCGGAGTACCACCGGATGAAGGAGTTTGCGGCAACCACGCCGTCGAGTGTCCTCCGACAATCATCGCATAACTCTTCGCCGGGGCTATATCCATAATTTTGCGCAGATGTTCCGCGAAAATTTCATCCGTAAGTGTTTCGGGCAGGTCGATTTCTGCAATTACCCTTACCACGCCACCCTTTGTCTGCTCGTCATAATAAATCTCTTTGATTTGACCCTTATTGCGTGATTTCTGGGCAAAAAGCAACAATCGTCCGCCTTGAAGGATGTCCGAGTCCAACGCCTTGCGCATACACTCGACATTGTTATTAAGGTAGTACGAAAGCGAGGTTCCAAAGAGATATGCAATATATGTTCTACTTGAAATAGGGTATTGTAGAACCTTGATACTCTGTTGATTGGAATACCCATTCAAACGAATGGTAAAGCTACCCATTTGTAGCATCTCGTTGCCGGCATTCTCCTCGGTTGCACGAATCGTAACCGACTGCATCTCATCACTACCATCTCCCTTGACCGGCGACACGTCGAAACTGCTGCCCGACAAGGTTATATTCCAATCGCTCTTTGCCGTAAAGTTCAGCGTAACAGAGTTATCCGCCCTATGATTCAAACGAACATCACTCACTCCGTTCTCTATCGTCAATGCCCCGACAGGTGCAGGCACAGGCCTCTTCTTGCAGCCCTGCATCGCCAATAACAGCACTATCGCTATGTAAAAAAATCTTTTCATCCGAGCCTTACGGGTCTATTTATATTCACGAGGTTTGAGATTATTAAACTGCCACGTTCTCTCACGCTTGAATGTATAATTTTCGGGCTTATTCCAATATATTCGGCTGTAATCGAAATAGTAACCTTTAACCTTATTGCGAGCAACCTCAAACGGCACATACTCAACCGTGCGACTAATCACGCGTGCCTTACCACAGGTCCAACCCTTCGAAGATATATAATCCAACGCGTGCGAAAACATCGTGATATGCATCGGGCTCTTCTCTTTCAATCCGTCGCCCGACGCCGAGATAACCTCCAAAACTCCATTCAGGCGTTCGAAGAATGCCTTTTCGCGAGCCTTGTCGCCCAATGCCCCGTAAGCATAAGCCAACACATTGAGAATCTGCGGGCTGAAAGGATCTCGCTCGTAAGCCTGCATAGCCGTCATAACCAACTCGTCAAGATCGCTGACCGCAGGCTCTTCGATGGCAATCTTTGCCATTATCTCGAATACTCGCGTCAGATAGGGATTATTCTCTAACGGCTTGTATTCCGGCTGAAATGCGTATCCGTAGTAGAGGTAGTACAACTCCTCGCCGACCATCGGCGACACCCATTGGTCATACCGCATCTTCAAATTGGGGTAGTAGTAGGGAGATTTGCTGTCAGCTATTTTGTTGTAGATATCATCGTTATCGGGAGTACGAGCCTCCGCAGCCGACACCCAAAGCACCGACATCAAAAACATCAAAAGTATGCGCGACTTCATCCTACCCATTTTGGTACTAACGTACAATTTAATGCAAATCGTATTTCCCGATAAACGAAACAAACTTGTCGAACAATGCCTGCGAACCCTCGACCAGCGGCAGGCGCATCGTTCCGCCAATCAATCCCTTCGCCTTCAATGCGCACTTGATGCCGGTCGGATTGCCCTCCGCAAATAGGGCCTGCACAACTTCATCATAGGGCTCATACGCCGCATCAGCAGCCTCAAATTCGCCTTTGGCTGCCAGCTTTACGCACTCGCCAAACTGCACAGGGAAGAGGTTTGCTGCGACCGAAATCACACCTTCGCCACCGCGACGCATAACATCGACCGCCATTCCGTCATCGCCCGAAAGAACCAAGAATCCCTCTTTACGATTGCGAATAAGAGTCTCAATCTGTTCGATTTTGCCGGATGCCTCCTTGACTCCTATAACATTCGGCATATCCTGTGCAATTCGCAACGTCGTCTCTGGCAACATATTCACTCCCGAACGCCCCGGAATATTATAGAGGATTATCGGCAGGGGAGAGTTTTCCGACACACGCTTAAAGTGCTGATAAAGGCCCTCCTGTGAGGGTTTGTTGTAATACGGAGTAACACTCAAAATCGCATCTGCACCATCGAGGTCGATTTCGTGCAGCTGGTCGAGCACCTCCGACGTAGAGTTACCTCCGACTCCGATAACGAGAGGCACGCGACCTGCAATATGCTTCTTAACATACGCCGCCACCTCGACGCGCTCCGGAATGTAGAGAGTCGGTGTTTCGGCCGTCGTTCCGAGTGCAACGATATAATCGACACCTCCCTCGATAACATAATCTATCATCTTGCCGAGCGAATCAAAATCAATCGTTCCATCGCTCTTGAATGGCGTAATCATCGCTACGCCTACACCCTTCAATTTCTCTTGAATAGTCATAATTTCGTTTGGATTAGAACAGGACTCCCTGCTTCGGTTCTTCACGTTTTGGTTCGGGAGCAACGCCGGTTGCCGATGTGATGGAGCCTACGCCACCAATCATCTCGACCAACTCCTGTTCAGTTATTATCTTTATTCCTAATTTTTCTGCTTTCTGCAACTTTGCGGGGCCCATATTACGACCCGCCACAACATAATCCACATTTGCCGATACGGCAGCCAGATTCTTACCGCCATTCGCCTCAATCATCTCTTTCAATTCATCTCGTGAATGCTCGATAAACAATCCCGAAATGACGAAGTTCTTGCCGACCAACGACTCCGAGCGCAGAGTCTTCTCCTCGGCAGCAAACTGCAACCCTGCACTGCGCAGACGCTCGACAATCTCCCGATTCTCCTCATCGGCAAAGTATTCGATGATGGCATCGGCAATCTTCTCGCCGACCTCTTCGGACTCCATAAGTTCTTCACGGGTAGCGTTCATTACCGCATCGAGCGAGAGGAAGTGCGCCGCAAGATATTTCGCCGTCGTTTCGCCCACAAAGCGAACTCCGAGCGCAAAAAGCACCCTGCGGAAAGGGACCTCTTTCGAGTGGGCAATGCTGCGAATAATATTTTCTGCCGACTTTTCGCCCAAGCGCGGCAGACCAGCAAGTTGTGCCGCCTGCAAATCATACAAATCGGCAATATTGCGTACAAGTCCGCTCTCGAAGAGCAACTCCACCGTCTCCTCGCCAAGACCGTCAATATCCATAGCCTTGCGACGTATGAAATGCACTATACGTCCCAATATCTGCGGTCGGCAATGGCTCTGATTAGGGCAGTAGTGCTTTGCTTCGCCCTCGTATCTCACAAGCGGAGTTCCACACTCCGGACACTCTGTAATATACTCAAACGGCACGCTGTCGGAGGGGCGTTCCGCCAACTCGACACCCGTTATCTTCGGGATAATCTCGCCTCCCTTCTCGACATAGACCTTATCGCCAAGACGAATATCAAGCAACGCTATCTGCTCGGCATTATGCAACGATGCGCGTTTCACGGTTGTACCCGCCAACAATACCGGTTCGAGATTGGCAACAGGGGTTATTGCTCCCGTACGACCCACCTGAAAATCGACACTACACAAGGTTGTAAGCGCCTGCTCTGCCTTAAACTTATAGGCAACCGCCCAACGAGGAGACTTCGCAGTAAATCCCAATGCACGCTGGTTTGCATAGTCATTGACCTTGATTACCACTCCGTCCGTAGCAAACGGGAGTGTCTTGCGGGCCTCGTTCCAATAGTTTATATATTGGTCTATTTCGGCAATCGAGCGACACACCTGCATCTCTTTCGAGACCTTGAATCCCCACTCGCGAGCCTTCGTAAGATTCTCGATGTGAGAACCAAATGGCAAGTTTTCGCCCGCCATCTGATAAAGCGTACAATCCAATCCGCGCTTTGCCACAACCGCCGAAGACTGCTGTTTGAGCGTACCTGCGGCTGCATTTCGGGGATTTGCGAAGAGTGTCTCGCCATTCGCCTCACGTTCGGCATTGATTTTATCGAACGAAGCATATGGCATCAGCACCTCGCCGCGAATCTCGAAGAGAGCGGGGTAGCCTTCGCCTCGAAGAGTCAGAGGCACCGAGCGAATTGTACGGATATTTGCAGTCACATCATCGCCACTCGTTCCATCTCCGCGAGTTACCGCACGCACAAGAGCACCATTTTCGTAGGTCAGCGATATGGCAGTTCCGTCGAACTTCAACTCACAGACATACTCCACCTCGCCCAACTCCTTTTCGATGCGGGCGATAAATTCGTGCAGTTCGTCGAGTGAATATGTATTTCCGAGCGAGAGCATCGGAAAACGATGCGCCACAGTTTGAAATTCGGTCGTAAGGTCGCTACCGACACGTTTTGTCGGAGAGTTGGGATCGTCATATTCGGGGTGCTGCGCCTCCAAATCCTGTAATTCACGCAACATCACATCAAAATCGTAGTCCGAAATTTCAGGAGAATTTTCGACGTAGTATTTGTAATTGTGATAGTTAAGTCTCTCTCTCAACTCTTGTATGCGCGTTGCGACCATATATACATAGTATTATTCCGCGTAAAGATACACAATTTGTTTGGTAAAACCTCGAAAAAATAAAAAAATGCAATTTTTTCGATAAGATTTGGAACGATTATCAAATTTTGCTTATACTTGCAGAAAATTTCAGAACATTTATGGCAAAAGTTATATCAAAAAAACGCTTGGTTACAAGCTTCAACAATCTCTCACAAGAGTTGCAGGATGCTGTTAAGGAGTTGTATCCCACAGGTTTTTCGGATGCAATGATGCGCGTCGATAAACCCAACGGAGACTTCTTCTATGCAGTACCGTTCGAAACAGAGGAGATCAGCTACCTCGTAAAAATCGATGTAAAGATTGACGACATATCCGAAGAGGAGGACGATAAGGATTACTACGATGACGAAATCAAGGGTGCTGACGACATCAGCGAAGATTCGTCGGATGACGACCTTGCCGACGATGACGTTTCGTTCTAATCTCCAACTCCGATAACAACATAACACCCCGACCTTGCGGTCGGGGTGTCGTTTGCTGTGTGCAGTGGTTCTCAAAGCCGAAACTACGCGGCTACAACCACCATTTTTCAATCTTCTCGTTTATCCAATCAAACCCTGACCGAATAACACGCGACGTCTCGTAAATCGTCTCCAATCGTTCCTGCATACGTTTGACAGCACCTCTTAACGATACCAGATACAATATCACGGCTGTCAGAAGGAAGAATCCTCCCACGACCAAACAGGAGAGAATTGCGGAGCCCAAAACGTCAGAGAACCATATCGCAATCGCTGCTATCAGCAATCCTATGGCAGGCAGCAGGGCAAGCACAAATAAAACAAGCGGCACAACCACTGCCCGTGTTCTCTTTTCCGAAAAGTCCATATTCACAACAGCAACTCTTGGAGGTCGAAAATTCTCTCGCAACCTGCCTTTAATCGTGGCAATGGCAACGAACCTTATCAACCTCCTTGTCAATGGCCTCGCGCAAAGATTCGCGCAACTCTTCTCCCGATTTCGGGGTGAGAAACATAGCCAACGCCGCACCTAACAAGGCACCTCCTATGGCGGACATAACACAAAAACCTGAATTTTTCATAACATTAAAAACTTTATTGAATTTTCATCGAAACAAAGTGCAAAGTTCGAGCCAAAAACACTATCTTTGATGCCGTGAATGACGAAAAACTCATAACGGTTTCTTTCACAGGGCATCGCGATTACGACAATCTTTTCAACGAGGCTCTGCGCGAGCGTATTCGCGCCCTCTACGACGAAGGATTTCGCATCTTCCTTTGTGGAATGGCTCGCGGATTCGACCTCGCAGCGGGGGAGTGCGCAATAGCCCTGCGCGAAGAGTTACCCGGGTTACAACTCAAATGCATCATCCCGTTTGCAGGACAGGAGCGCAGTTTCTCGAAATGTGACCGCGAGCGCTTTCGACAACTTGCCAAGATGGCTGACGAGACAATAGTTCTTTCGGAGAGTTATTGGGCAGGAGCATACCATCATCGCAACAACTACCTCGCAGATAACGCCTCGGCTATCGTAGCCTATTACAACGGCACAAGCGGAGGTACTCACTACACTCTGCACCGCGCCGTAAAACGCGGAATACATATATTTAATATTTGTTCTTACCGCAACGGCGAGTTATTTCAGAACTTAAAATAATCATTATAAAACATTAGTTATGAAAAAGTTAATTTTAGCATTAAGCATCTTTTTGGGCATTTGGTCAGCAGATGCACAGGATTTGGTAGTTGCAACTTACAACATCCGCCTTGACACTTCAAAAGACCACAAGCAAGGAGATGGTTGGTCACAGCGTTGTCCGCAAGTTTGCCGTATTATAGAGGTTCGCGATTTCGATGTATTCGGAGCACAGGAGGTTAAACATAACCAATTGGTCGATATGTGCAACGCCCTGCCCGATTATGCGTATGTAGGCGTAGGTCGCGATGACGGAGCTACCGGCGGCGAGTATTCGCCCGTATTCTACAAAAAAGAGCGTTTTACACTACTCGACGGTGGCACATTCTGGCTGACCGAGGGCGATACAAGCACGCCTATCAAGGGCTGGGATGCAAGACACAAGCGTATCTGCTCGTGGGTCCGCCTGAAAGACAAGGAGTGCAAACGTGTATTTTGGTTCTTCAACCTTCATATGGACCACCGTGGCATTGTTGCCCGTCGCGAAAGTTCCCGACTCGTATTAAATAAGATAAAGGAGATTGCCAATCCGAACGAGCCGGTAATCTTAACAGGAGATTTCAATGTTGATCAGCACAACGAAATATATTCTATTATTGCAAATTCGGGCGTACTTGTCGATTCTTACACTGTCGCAGAGAAGCGTTATGATATTAACGGCACCTTCAACGCCTTCAATCCGAAGGCTTGGACAGACCGTCGCATCGACCATATCTATCTTACCCCTTCGTGGAAGGTTTTGAGCTACGACATTCCGACAGATGTTTATTGGACCGAAGTGAAAGAGGCTGCACAAATAACCGGAGACTTCCCGAAGGAGCAGAAACTCAAAGTTTATCAAACCCGTATGCCATCAGACCACTTCCCGATAGTAGTCAAACTTAACTACGACGGCAAGCGCAAGAAGAGATAACATTCGGAAATGCAAGGGTAGGCGAGGCGGCAAAAAAAGAGGGTAAGCTACTTATATCGCACCGCTACAACCGCATACCCTTGCTCAATTCCTTGCCTGGGGGAGTTCTGCAGGAGCTGGTCGTATAAGACTTACCCGACGACAAAAGTAGAACAAATTTCTTATCTTTGCAAAAATTATCGGAAAATGCGTAAAAATTTTCTGCACAAAATCTTCGCTTTCGCAGTCATTATCGGCGGCTTTGTTGCTGCTGCTCTGATTGTTGTATTCAATGCATTCTATGGTAATGCAGTCAAGGAGGAGTGTGCGATTTTTGTCGAAGAAAGTTGCTCTTACGACGATTTGCGCACCAAAGTTGAGCATAGCACAGGTTGCTCTTGGGCAAAGCGCAAGGTATTTGAGTTCTATGCATCACATATCAATCTCGAACGCCGCATCAAACCCGGACACTACCGTTTGACCAAAGGGATGAATGTCATTCGCATCGCCCGAAATTTGGCACTCGGCGAACAGGAACCGGTACGTTTAGTCATAGGTGAAGCACGTACAATTCCACAGCTCGCCGCCAAACTTTCACGTCAAATAGCGGCAGACTCCGCCGAGATTGTCCATACACTATACGACAAGAAACTACGCGCCTCCCACGGTTTTATTCGCGACAGCATCTTGGCAATCTTCATCCCAAATACCTATGAGGTCTATTGGACCATTACACCCGAGCAGCTGCTACAACGTATGCACCGCGAATACGACACCTTTTGGAACGAACAGCGAGAGGCAAAACGCAAGGCTCTCGGAATGTCGCGCTATGAGGTTATAACCCTCGCTTCGATTGTCTATGAAGAGACCAAAGCAGTGGATGAGATGGCTCGCGTGGCAGGTGTGTATATCAATCGATTACGCAAAGGTATTCCTTTGCAGGCAGACCCGACGGTAAAGTATGCATTGCAAGATTTCGAATTAAAGCGAGTGCTCCGCAAGCATCTGCGACACAAGTCGCCATACAACACCTACATCAACCGCGGGTTGCCGCCATCTCCCATATCGATTCCGAGTATCGCAGCCATTGATGGGGTTTTGAACTGCGAGAAGCACTCCTATATATATTTCTGCGCCCGACCCGAATTCGATGGGCGTCACAACTTCGCACGCACGCTGAAAGAGCACAACGCCAATGCCCGCGCATACGCAGCTGCGCTCGACAGGTTAAAAATTAAGTAAAAAATCATATATTTGTAACCGGAAACTAAAATTTCGAGTATGAAAAAGAATTTTTGGAATGATGTAGCATCGAAAGGTGCCATCTTGGGCGTATTGATGCTCGCATCCCACATTTTTGAGCAGGTTATGATGCTCAACGGCAATATGACCAAGCTCGGTCTGGTTAGCGCGGAGATGTTCGTAGTCTTCGGAATATTTGTCTATCTGCTTTTCCGCTTCACAAAAAAACACTCCCTGCAATATAGCGCCGAAGAGGGATTTTCGTTCGGTCAGGCATTCGGTTACGTGCTGACACTTTCGCTCTTCACAAGCATCATAGTAGGGTTGGGCAGTTATATTTTCCGCCACTTCATCATCGGATATGCGGAGTATATCAACGGAATTATCAATATGTACACCAACGTACTCTCTGCCGCACAAATTCCGGCACAGATGGTGGGCACATACGAGCAGATGCTCGACCAAGTGGCTTCGCAACCCGAACCGGGAATACTCTCGACCATATCATCTTCCGTATGGAGCTATATCCTGATTGGCAGCTTTGCAGGTCTGATTATTGCCGCCATCGTGAAACGCGAACCTAATATTTTCGGAGATGAAATCGAATAAACGCCTTGATATTTCGATAGTTATCCCTCTCTACAACGAGGAGGAGTCGCTGACCGAACTCACGGCTTGGATTGACCGCGTAGTAAAACGCGAAGGGCTGACCTGCGAGATTATCTTCATCGACGACGGCTCGACAGATGGTTCGTGGAGCGTTATCGAGAAGTTGAAATCGGAGTACGATTATGTGCGTGCCATCAGTTTTATGCGCAATTACGGTAAATCGGCAGCACTCTACTGTGGTTTCGAGGCGGCAGAAGGAGAGGTCGTCTTCACGATGGATGCCGATATGCAGGATTCGCCTGACGAGATTCCCGAGATGCGTCGAATGATTCTCGAAGAGGGTTACGATATGGTTTCGGGATGGAAAAAACGCCGTCACGACCCTATCAGCAAGCGTTGGCCCAGCAAATTTTTCAATGCAACGGCACGCGCTGTTTCGGGCATAAAACTGCACGACTTCAATTGCGGATTAAAAGCATACAGGCTAAAAGTTGTAAAATCAATCGAGGTCTATGGCGAGATGCACCGCTACATTCCGATTTTGGCAAAATACGCTGGATTCCGCAATATTGGCGAGAAGGTTGTTGAACACCGTGCCCGTAAATTCGGAGTCTCGAAATTCGGGGTGGAGCGTATGTTGAAGGGGTATCTCGACCTTATTACAGTGACGTTTATGTCACATTTCGGTCGTTCGCCGATGTACTTCTTCGGAGGTCTTGGAACGCTGATGTTTTTACTCGGAGGAGGTACGACCATCTGGGTTATTGCCGCAAAATTGTATAAACAATACCACTCACTTCCGCTACGTCCTGTGGCCGAACAGCCGCTCTTCTATCTCTCGATGTTGGCTATCGTGCTGGGCGTTATGTTATTTCTCGCAGGATTCCTCGGAGAACTCATCAACCGAGCGTCGAGCGACCGCAACAAATATCTTATAGACAAAACTTTATAACAATGATACAAAGGATCCAAACTCTCTATCTGCTGATTGCCACCGCACTGATGGCAGTTGCGACATTTACGCCTATCGCCAAGTTTTTCGATGGAGTGCAGGAGTATGTTCTCACGGCATTTGCATTGAAAGATGCGGCGGGAGCAACAGCTCAACCCGCTATCTATATGGGAATCCTGCTTGCGTTGGCAGGTCTGTTGCCATTTATTGTAATTTTCCTCTACAAGAATCGCCAATTACAGATTCGGCTTTGCGCCGCCGAGGTTGTTCTGCTTGTAGGTGCGCAGATTGTTATGGGCATATATTACTACCTCTCGATGCGACTTTTCGAAGGGGTTGATGGGCTTGGCAGTATAAAAATAGGCGCAATTATGCCGCTTATAGCCATCGTTTTTGTCGTGCTTGCAATTCGCGCGATTTTCCGCGACGAAGTACTTGTTCGCTCGCTCGACCGCATACGATAAAATCCACTTTAATAAAATAAGAGGTGTTGAAATTCAACACCTCTTATTTTGTTTCGTCATCCTGCTACTTCTTATCCGCCTTCTGACGATCATACTCCTCGACCAAACTCTTACCCAACTTCACAGCCGAGTTCTCGACAGCCTTGTAGGCTCCCACTACGCTATCCTCGATATTCTTGTAACCTGCAACCACACCCTCTTCGAGAGCCTTATAACCATCAACCACTGCATTTTCGATTGCGACATAGGTCTTTACCGTCGCCTGCTTTACACTCTTCTTTGTCATAATCTCGTATTTTGATTAGTTTTTACTTTCGAGTGCAAAGGTACGGCATCAAGACCTGCCAAAAAAGGTTAGATATTCGCATTGTTTGGACTATTTTTCGCATAAATATTGCCAAATACGCCCCAATATAATACTTTTGTGGAGCAAAAGGAGTTTTAGACCAACAGATACGAATTTTAGACCAATGAGTAAAACACTATCCGAAACGCTCGAAACCTATCTTGATAACGGAAATTCGGGCACCATATACAGCCTCGGCGACGAATTTGGCATTATCGAGAATCCCTCATTCGACATCCTCCCCAACCACCCATATCGCTCTCCGTTGGCGGTCGCGATATTCTGTACTTGCGGACACGCCTCGGGTCGGCTGAATACCAAGATTTACGATATCGAGGAGGGTGCTTTTTTTATCGTTCAGCAGGGGCATATTACCGAACTCATAAATATCAGCGCTGATTTTCGTGCTATATATATACTTATGACACAATCATTTGTCGAAAGCCTCGGCATCAGCAACACCTTCGATTTGAGTTCGTTCATAACCAATAGCCCCTATAATCGATTGGAGGGGCGGGCTCGTCAGGCACTTGAAGATTACCTCAATATGTGCCGCAACCTGCTACCCGAAGAGCAGAATCCCCACCGTTTGGAGATTGTAAGACTTCTCACTCGGGCATTCTTTCTCGGACTCGGCTACTTTATCCACCAGATGCACACTTCCGAAGCACCGCAGGGTCGCAAAAGCGAACTCACCTCGGAGTTTATCGCGCTGGTCGAAAAGAACTACCGCAAGCATCGTGACCTGCGATTCTATGCAGATGTGCTCGGGCTTACCCAAAAGCACATATCCACAGTCGTAAAGCAATCGAGTGGAAAGAGCGCCACTGAATGGATTGAGCGTTATGTCATCCTCGATGCCACAGTGCAACTTGTCTCGACCGACCGCACGATTAAGGAGATTGCCTACGACCTCAATTTCCCATCGCAATCATTCTTTGGTAAGTATTTCTGTCGAGTAGTCGGCATCTCGCCCGCAGTCTATCGAAAGCAACACCGCAGACAACTATAACCAATGGTAAAAAAATCCGCCACAGCGTTTGTGCTGTGACGGATTTCTATATAATAAAGGTCAATTACTCTGCCTCATCATCCTCATTGATTGTCTGCGGACGATCATACGAGGAGTCGGGAATCACACCACCCTCACTTACCGGCTTTGCCCACTCGGCAACCTTTGCCTCCTTTATAGGATAGTCCTCTGCTCCGTAATACTCGGGGAGAAGGTCCTGAAAGCGGCAGGGAGTAAGCTGATAGGTCTCGTAGCTCGAACCGGTAGCATTCACATACTTCGAGTAGATAGAGTAGATAGCCATAATCGAACCCTTTGCTCCATCCATCGGCACATATTTACCTGCATAGCGCGAGTAACCGCTGGTGCGAACAACATAGACACCGGCATACTTCTTGTCGGTAGCCTCGCGGTCGTAACCTACGACAATCTGGCCATAAAGCGCTACATTATTCTCGCTATAAGCCAACTTGCCCCACGGACCATCGATAAACTCCGAGACGAGCGGTGTGCCATCAGCATCTTTCATTGTTCCGCTGGTGCAAATCCAAGCAGGGTAGTAGCCCGTATCGGAATCCTGGTCACCTGCAAACTTGGGAGAAATCTCGCCTTCCTGGTTCTCAACACCCTTATACATAACCTCCACATTCTTGAAGACCATCAGACGGCCGAAGTAGTTGATACCCGCATCGCTGTTCTTGTAAAGAATTTGATCACAGTTCTGCTCATCAATTTCAAGGATATCGTAAGCATTCTTATTGCTACCGTCATTTGCCAAACGACCCTTCGTAAGCAGTACTTTTTCGCCTTTGAAGACGTGCTTTGCAACCTTCTCGGGGCTTACGATGTTGGAGTTGGGGTAGAACTTCGGACGTCCATACGAGTTCATTCCCTCGGTCGGGATATCGCCAATCGAGAGCATCATACGGAAGTTACCCATATAGAGTCCATTCAACTTCACATAGACCCACTGCGATTCGAGAGTATCCATATTGAAAGGATAGTCGAGATAGAGTCCGTTGGTAAGTTTGAGCTCGATGGCAGCCGTTCCGTCATAGATATAGAGCGACTTATAGACATTACCCTCCTTATCGTTGCTGATAACCTTACCCTTGATGTAGTAATTACCAACGATATAGCGGTCGGTCTCCTGCTCCCATTTGGTAGCCAGCGCCTTGTTGGTCACAAAACGCTTGTACATCGTCTTCTCCAATCCATCACCCACGTTAGTGCTTCCCGTTTCGCTGATGGGTCCAAACTTCTTTTTCAGGTCATAAATCGAGATATGCTCCAATCCAATAGCCTGCATAAATTGGTCGTTATAGGTCGGCGTAGGTTTCGGAGTCTCGAAATCGTTGTAGCAGCTCGTCATAATCGAGCCTACAACCATAATCAGAAATATCTTAAACATTTTCATAGTCCTTCTGTTTTAAGCGGTTCAACATATTAGAAGCGGAAATATACATTCAGGAAGTATGTCGTTCCGAGCATATAGAAGTACTTCGAATCGAAACGCGAGTAGTACGAAGTCGAAGGATTGACGCTATTGCCCTCCTTATCGATAGTCATACCACGGAACTTACGCATACGCATCTGCTCATAACCTCCGGTCTTGATATTCTGATTGTTCAGGATATTCTTGACTTCGAGGCTGAATCCGAGCGTATATTTACGCGCGATGTAGAAGTTCTTGCCGATGCTTGCCGAGAGGGTATAGGCATTTCCCAAATCCTCCTGTGCCTGAATCTCCTCAATATTCTGCTTTGCCCACGCTTTGGTTCTCAACTTGTCGCTCTGCGCCGAAATGGGGACATTCGGGTCGATTTTGATATTGTTGAAGACGCTCTTATAGCTCTTCACTGCATTCTCTGTACGATATGCAGGGTTCATCGAGAGATAGAGTTTGTCGTAATAGTTGAAGTTCACAGATGCAAACCAATTCTTCGGTCCGCGGAAATCAAGACCTACATTCACGGCAAACTGCGGAGTGCTCTCGACAAAGTAATTCTTCCAATACACCTTATCGATAAGTTTCACATCTGCGCTGTTATCGACAATCTGTACAAAGTTGGGATTAGACGTGTAGCGATAATCGCCCCAGCTCACTGCACCCTGGAACGACAAGCCCCACTGAATCGGCACCTTCAAGCCCAACTCAACGCCATAATACTGCTTGTCGATATCGCTCATCGCAAAGTTGGTAAACGACGATTGAGTATCATCGTAGAACGAGATAACCTTCGCCAAGTCGTTCATCTTCGTATAGTAAGCCGATACACGAGCCTTGATATAGGGCAGATTAAGATTATAGGTAAGGTCGGCACTGAACACGTTATACGCCTTCAAGCCCGGAGTTACCTGGTTACGGGTACGAGCCGAAACAAATGCCGTATTAAACGTAGGTGCATCCTGCATCATCATCACATTTGCAGCCAATTGATGCGCACCCGAGAAGCGGTACGAGAAGCTCGCCTTTGCCTTGTAGGTCATATAGTCGAGGTGCTTCGAGTCGCCATACGAGCCTCCGGAGATACCGTCATCTACCGCAAAGAGGCCCTTACGCCACAGACCCTGACGCCACAGACCTGCATAGCCGACCTCGCCGCCAATCTCCATCGTAAAGCCTCCAAGCGAAAGACCATACATAGCCCACAATTGCGCCTGACGGCTGTGTGCGTAGTAGTCATACGAATACTTATCGCCCTCCTTCACTACGCGCGCGTGCCCGTGTTTATTATAGTAATCTACATCGTTCTGGTAAGCGATAACATCACTACCCAAATCACGCTCGGCAAACTTGTCGATATCGACCCAATAGTCGCCACCGAGCAAATCCTTAACCGTCGTATAGTACTCCGTGCGGTTCACACGAGCCTTCACACCACCGATAAGGCGGTGATTCTGGTTAAATTGATGCGAGATATTTGCCACAAAGTTGTAGTCAATCTGGTCGGTATGGCGCTCCTCGATCATATAGTTTGCGCGCTTACCCTTTGCATAGCCTGCAGTCGAGGGGTCCTCATAGCTGTTCGCCTCGAACATACGGCCGAAGTTGATGCGACCATTCCAATCTGATTTCAGGCTCGCTGCTCCCATAAGATACTCCATCAACTGGTTATTCGTAATCGACAAACCGTTGTTATCCGACGACGCATCCATAATTCCCGGAACGGCTGCCGTAATCTGGCTCGTATAGTACGAGGGCAGGTAACGATAGTAGTCGGGGCGCGGATCTGCACCATCCTTCCAAGTCAGAGCCGAATAGCCGTTGAAGCCAAAGCGTACCGAAGTTGCAGCGGTCAAGCGAGTCTTCTCCGAGATATCGTAGTAGTAGTTGAGCATCACGATAGGCTCGTGGGTACGGCGCACACGGGTATTGCGCAACTTACCATTCTGATAACCGACATTGGGGTTGTAGTAGTTGCTGCCGAACATATCGTAAGCCTCCTGGGTCGATGCCTGCTGTGCTCCACGCTGTTGCGGAGTTCCAAGCACCATCAACGACAAGCGGTGCTGATTACCAAAGAGTTTCTCAACCGATGCGAAGTAGCCGTAAGAGTTGTAATAGACGCCATCAACGTATCCGTTACCTCCCTGACGGGTCGATACCGAGAAACCATACGACCAACCGTTATCGAGCGCACCCGAAGCATACGACACGATAGCACGGAAACGATACATCTGGTTACCATTCGACACGCTCACACGGAAGCCCTTACGCATCTGCGAAGCGCGGGCGTTGATGTTGGTCGTACCGCCGAAGCCTCCGATGCCATACTCCGTCATCTCCAAGCCTGCCGTATTCTCCTGGTTGCGTGTAGCATCGTTCATACCGCTCCACAACGACCACGGGCCATAGCCGGTCATCGCATCGTTAAAGCGGATACCGTTCAGATAGACATCGGTGTACTGCGAGTCGTAACCGCGCACATTGAAGCGCATCTCCGAGAATCGGTACGAAGCGATGTTGTTGAAAATATCCTTCGATGCCGAGAGCGAGGAGGGTAGTGCAGACGTATCCGAGGCAGAAGAGTCGTTGTCGAACTCCGCAAAAATCGAATCATCCTGTGCTTCGCCTTGTGCCGCAGGAGTCATAATTACCGAGTTGAGATTCTTCACCACATCACCCACACGCACCACAAGGTCCAAAGTCTCGAAGTCGGGATTCGTGAAAGTTAGTTTGTAGTCGCCCTTGGGCAGATTGCCGAGCGAGAAGTTTCCCTCTTGGTCGCTCTTCACACTCTGACCGGTGCCATCGATTGTGATTTCGACGTTACCTACCGCCACACGGTCGGCACGCGACACAATCTTACCCTTAATTCCGCCCTGCTGCGCATATGTCGCGAGCGAGATGAGGGTACAGATTAAAATTAGTAGAGTTTTTTTCATATAATTTGGTTATTGTGTTATTTCGTGATGTAGATATATACGGGGAAGTGGTCCGCAAATCCATTTTGGAAGTTATTGCCCACAAACGAGCGCAACGGATAGCCCTTATATTGGCCCTCCTTCTGAATCATATAATCTCTGCGGAAGATGTTGCCGTAGAACTTCGAGCCCTCGGCCTTTTTGAGTTTGAGCAAGCCGGTCGAGCCTGTGGCCAGGTTCTCCGACACGACCATAATGTCGAACAAGTTCCACGAATCCTGATATGCCAGCGTTCCGTAACCCGCCTTCAACATATCGATAAACGGACAGAAGAGGTCGCCCTGCTCCAACTTCTTGATATTGGACTTTGCACCCATAACCTCGGTCACGCTCTTATCGGTTGCATCGTCGTTAAAGTCGCCCATAATCACGACCTTGGTCGCGGGGTTAATCTTGCGCACCGAGTCTGCAATAGCACGACACTGTGCTGCCGCAGCCTCGCGCTTGAAAGCCGAAGCCTCCTTGCCACCCAGGCGCGAAGGCCAGTGCGACACGAGGAAGAAGAAAGGCTCGCCCTCGATGGTTCCCCACATCGTCACAAGGTCGCGGGTGCGAAAATTGGGCATACTCGGCAGGTTGAACTTCTCGGCCTTGCTGCCCTCCAATTTGAAGACATCGGGGCGATAGAAGAAAGCGCAATCGACACCACGCGCATCGGGCGAATCGAAGTGTACGATGCGGTAGTTTCCGTGTTTGAGTTTAGGTTGCGATGCAAGGTCTTCGAGCACCAGACGATTCTCGACCTCGGACACGCCGATAACCACGGGGAACGCCTTATCCTGACGCGCGATGTCGAAGAGCACACGCTCCATATTCGAGAGTTTAGCCTGATACTTGTAAGTATTCCACTTCTTCGCACCATCGGGCAGGAACTCCTCGTCGTGAGTTTCGGGGTCGTTGATTGTGTCAAAGAGGTTTTCGAGGTTGTAGAAAACCACCTTATGCGGCACCTGCGCAAAGCAGGCGATAAATGCCGCCACAAATAGGGTTGTAAAGAGTAATCTCTTCATAAATAATAGTTTTAATATTGTCTATTCAGTCTTGTCAAAACACTTTCTCCCAATCATCGTAGTTATTCTGCGCCTTCACTTCGGCAGCAATCGCAGGATTCAACTCGCGGAAGAACTCAAATCCGCTACGCTCCTCAATCTCTGCAATCGACACCGCAGCCTGCTCGATGGAGGTCTTGTTTCCATCGGCCGTATTCTCCCACACGAAGCCTATGGCGATAATATCATCCGGGTTGGTAATCTCCGAGATACGCTTGCCGGTATTGCCCGACTTGGTACGCAACAGCAGTTTATAGCAGTGCGACGGCACGGTTATCGAGCGTGAACGACTATAAATTTGGCGTGCACCCTCCTCGTAGAGAGTTCCGACCACACAGAAGAGCGTATCGCGGCAAACGGCATTTCGGGCACTGATTTCGAGCGAGCCCCACTTGCCGCTGTTGAGCGTACCATTCTGCGGGAACATATTGGTTGCGTAGAATGTCTGCGCATTGGTCATCCAAGTATTGTATCGCGTAGCCGAGGGGAGCATATGTCCGCGATTGAGCGAACGGTCGGCATCGCCATACGAGCCCTTGATAATATTCTGCTGCTTGCTCTGCGGAATTTCGGGATAGGTAATCACATAACGCAGATTATCCTTGTAACTGCCACCCGACACGGGCTGTGACGATACCGCATCGTCAAATGCCCACGCATTGGTGCGGGTCTTAAACGAGCCTCCGGTATAAGAGGAGTGGATAGGGTATGCCACCCACTGCGACACCAACTTGTCGAGGTCGTAGCATATCGAGTAGTTACGCACGGGCACCGATTGACCACTCAAAGTGGTGTAATATGTTTTGTGAATATAATTTTCGTTAGGATTATATGCGGGCTGTTCGCCCCACGCGCGGTTGTAGTCCGACGTGTCCGACACTCCCCATTGCGAGAAGGGGAGCGAGAAATTTTTACCGTCAGAGAACTTTACCAAAACCTCGCTCTGACGCGCCGAGGTTGTTTCGTTACGGCTGACATAGATGTAGAACGATGTTCCGAATTCTCCCACCTTTCCTGTCAGCTCCTTCACATCTGCCGTCTGCGAGAGCGAAGCCCACGACGCTTCGGCAGGAATTGTTATACGGTACATAGTGGCAGGATCGCCCTGCAAGCCGCCCGAAAGTTTGACTTCGTTGTAGTTTATCACGCCATTGTTAAGCCAAGCCTTTGTTTCGTACAAAGGCATTCCACCATCGTCTTCGATGCAGGCGGTCATCGAAACGAGAAGTGCGAGAGTCCCCAAAAAGCCTCCCATACATCTAAAAATATCGTCCAAAAATCTCTTCATTCTCATAGTGCGAAAATACAATAAAACATCTCAATATTGCAATATCCGAATGTTAATTTATTATGTATTTTCGGTACAACATTTTCGGGGTTGTTGCCACCCCTTTTAGAAAACCATACTCTTGACAAGGCACGAAGCCCTGCCAAGAGTGATGGTCAAATGATTTTATTGGTTAAATTACTCTGCTACTGCGTAAGTAACAACTACCTTTGTGATACGGCGCTGGCCCGAAACAGCAGTTCCATCTTTCTTGTCGATAGTAAATACCACCTCCGACGCTGAACCGGTCCAAACACCCGTAGGAACGCCATCAACATAAGTACCAACATTTGCCGATACGGTGTTGGGGTCTGTGTACGAAATGTAAGTTACGTCCACCTTGGTAATCGTTGCACCCGAAACTGTGAATGTGTTGGTTGCGTAAGCACGAACACAATCCTCGTACCACTTGGAAGCATTGCCATTTTCGCCCTTGGCCCAAGCGAGAGTGATACCATCTACGGTCTTTGTGCCTACCTCTGTACCACGAGCAAGATCGCCATAGATTGTTGCGAAGTCAAACTCTGCGACAGCCTCACCTGCACCTTTCTGTGACACATTTACGGTCTTGGTCAAGGTGTTGGTGCCATTGCTGTAAGTAAGTGTAATGGTTGCAGTCTTTGTAGCGCCGGTGTTAGCACCCTTTGTCTCTACATAGAACGAAGGTCTGGCAGGATTGCCGAGCTGCTTACCGAAAGAAAAGTCTGTTTCATTGTCGATAGAATAAGTAAGCTCGTAATCAGCCAAACCACTAGTGACAACAGTAAATGTTTCTTTGCTGCTACCCGTATTAGGCGATGTACCATCAGCGTCGAAGTTAATTTCAGTCTTATTAACAGTGAGCCACGGAGCATTCGGATCGAGTTCTACCGAGTAGGGCATTACGTTTACATAGTAACTGCTGCCCGACTTCGTGAAACCACAAGTATAACCCTTAATTACTACCGGCATATCTGCATAATCTGCATAGGCTGCATTGTCAATATATTTAGTCGAGCCCTGGAGCGAAGCACCTTCAACAATGAGGTTTACATAGCTTCCCGAAACTTTCCACGTTGCAGCGAACTCAACCTCCTTCATCATAGGCTCATCAAGCAAAGCGTCAAACTCTGCACCTGCAACAACCTGGGGATTGTAAGTAACCTCGTTATCGGTCGAAACATCCTCTACGGTTGCATCCGAACCAAACTGCGGAGTACCTACCGAACCGCTATTGCTTATATAAACGGTAACCTTACCCGAGATGTTAATCTTCTCTCCTACGGTACGACCGTGGTTCGATTTGTAAACCAACATTGCACCGGTCTCATCAGCGATAACATAAGCCTGCGAGCCGGTAGCCACAACCAATACATTCTCCAACTCATAGTTTGCACCATCGCCAACAGCCTCGGGAGTGATGCTCGAAATAGTTGCCTTACCGGTAGCATTCTGAACGAAATTAACCTCTGCGGGAACCTCGATCTTCTGGTCCATCATATAACCAACAGCAGTGAAAGTTACCTTAATATCACGAGCAGCGGTCGATGCGGGAACGGTTACATTAACGGTAGCGTTACCATTGCCCTTCGCCTTCGAGAGTTTTACGTCTGCGGGTTCAGCCACAGCACTCCAAGGAGCATTCGAGGTTACGGTTACAGTTACCACACCTCCATCGAGAGTCACACCTTCTGCGTCAGCTACTGCCGTAATCTCGGGCATACCCTCAAACTTCGTCTCTTCTTCGCCGTTGTCGGTACAAGCGACGAACGCACCTGCGGTCAGCACGAGAGCCGACATCAGAAGCGATTTGAAAATCTTTTTCATAAGCCTTTAATAAGTTTAATAAATAAAGTTTGTAAAATGTTTAGTATTTATAAGTTTTTGGTTCAAATATCTCCAATTCTTAAACCAATACTATGCCACACTCACAATGCGCACAGACACACAAAGATATATATATATATATATATAACCAAATTTTACGGAAACTTTTTTCGGAGAAAATCCACTTTGATGTCGCACCCACCTTAAAAGCACCAACTCCTCCGCCTATTTTTGAGGAACATTGTCAATTGTCAATTGATAATTGATAATTGATAATTGATAATTTTAGACCCCTCCGGCCTCCGGCCACCTCCCCTAAAACAGGGGAGGAGTTCCTGAAATTCAAAATGCAAAATGCAAAATGATTTCCCCATATTCCCTATATCCCCTATACACCTCATAATCCCTTAACATCTTTAACACCCTTAACTGCCCTTAAACCCCTTACAAAAAAAATAACAACTCCTCCCCTGTTTTAGGGGAGGTGCCCGAAGGGCAGAGGGGTCCAAAAAAAAGCCAACAGCTAATAGCTAATAGCTAATAACTAATGGTCCCTTATCAAAAAAAATAACAACTCCTCCCTTGTTTTAGGGGAGGTGCCCGAAGGGCGGAGGGGTCCAAAAAAAGCCAACAGCTAATAGCTAATAGCCAATAACTAATGGCCCTTTATCAAAAAAAAGAGTGCCGAATCTCTTCGACACTCTCAAATACCTCACAATCCCGACTATTTTGCCGGCTTATACTTCTCGGTACGCCAATCGTTGATAACTCCGCTCCAATTGAGTCCGTAACCGTAATCATATACGTTACCGTCGGCATCCTTATAGCACTTCATATCGAAGGGCAAATCCTCGCGCTGCAACTCGACGGTCTTCATATCCGCCGGCATCTGCACAGGCAGCAATCCCTGCGGCTCCGCCTTGCCCGCTACGAGTTCGAGGAATGCCTGATTCTGCACCTCAAAACCGACAAGAATAGCATCCGCCGAACCCTCAATCTCCGAGAACACCATCGGACGCTCGGCTGACACCATCAAAATCACAGGCTTGTCGCCCATAACCTTGCGCGTTTCGAGAACAACATCCATCTCGCACTTGTTATGAGTCTTGACCGTCTTGCCACGGTATGTACGGTTGTTAAAGTTCTCCTTCGGGTCGCCGGCTGCAAGACTCTGTTTGCGAGCATATTTAGCCGTGTAGTCGCCATACTGCAACGAGATGGGAATATAGCCATTGCCGCCCGACTTGGCATCCTCGGTCGAGTGACCGCGACCAACTTGCGGAGCCTTGATAAAGACAAGAGCGCAATCTGCCTCCGCGGGATTCGACACAACGTCAAAATATTTCTCTACCAACTTCAAGCTGACACCATAACCATCATAAGGCTCGCCCTTCACACGCTCGGTCCAATAGCTGATGGTGGGAGGGTAGTGATGCAACGGAACATAAACCTTCTTGCGACCTTCGAGCGGCAGGGTCTTCTCGTGATTCTTGACCATCACAATCGACTTCAACTGCGCCTCAAAACCCTTCTTTGTAAACTCATCGCAACCCACAATCTGCTGGCTGACGTGCGGTTCGAGATAGGCATTCTCAAAAAGACCCGTACGGAAGATATTCATCAACAAGCGCACCGCCGACTGCTCGAAACGAGCACGGATGGCAGCCTCGCCAAACTTCTCCTTGCCAAGCTCATACGCCTCGATGATATGCTTCTTGGTATTAACACCACCAAACTGATCGACGCCGACCATCAACACCTGCAAGTAGCGCTCTGCCACCGGCATTGTCTCCAAACCCCAAGGCTTACCCGTGTTACGGAAGAGATTCTTGTACTCATTAACAATTCCCCAATCCGTACACACAACACCATCATACTTATACTTCTCGCGAAGCAGGTCGCGGATGATATATTTGCTGTATCCGTTTGCAACATTATCGCCCGACGGGTCCTGACCGTAAGAAATTGTGTAATAAGGCATTATCGCAGACGCCATACCTGTACCGCCTTCGAGTTTGAACGCACCCTCGGTAAATGGCAAAAGATGTTCCTCGAAGTTATTGCCGGGATAAACCGCAAACTTTCCGAACGAGAAGTGAGCATCGCGACCCGCCTCGCCCGTACCACCTCCGGGCCAATGCTTCGCCATCGCATTTACGCTATTCGTTCCCCAAGCACCCTCCAAGACCGACTCTCCCGTCGAAGTCTGGAATCCGTCGGTGTATGCACGTGTGATATCGGTAGCGAGTTTCGAACCCTCGCCAAAGGTGTGCATCACGCGACGCCAACGAGGTTCGGTCGAAAGGTCGATTTGAGGCGAGAGAGCCGTAACAATTCCGAGGTTACGATACTCCACAGATGCCACATCGCCAAACTGACGAGCCACAGCAGGGTCGAATGTTGCCGCCATACCGAGCAGACCGGGCCAAACCGAGATACCGCCACCACTCGCCGCATACTCCTCATCCGAAACTAAACCGTGACGCGGGTCCGAACTGTTATTGGCAGGGATACCGTGCTCGATACCCTCACAGAGAGCCTGCAACTTATTGTTCCACACAGCTGCAACATAAGGACTGCGCACCTCCTTAATCAGTATGTGACGCACTTTATCATCCACGATAAGTACTTTCTGCTGGTCGGTAAGATCCGAAGGCGATACTCCCGCCTTGCTAAACACCTCGCCATTGTAGGTCGCTTTTCTCGTGCCCGATTCTGCACCAGGGAGTGAGAGCGACGAGCTGTAAAGCATCAGGCCCGCAATCTCATCGAGCGCAAGCTGCGACGCAAGATTCTCGGCACGCTGCTTCGAGGGAAGTCGCCAATCCTCGTAAGCATCGAGTTTTCCGTTACGGTTCAAATCCTTGAAGGCGAAACCATCTACTTCGAGAATCTTCACACCCGAATCTACGTTGTAGCCAAGCGTACGGCCACCTTCGTTTCGCACCTCGACAAAGTCGCCCTTGTCCGATGCGCTCCATTTTTGCTGTGCCATAGCCTCGGACATACCAAAGAGAACCATTACAGCCAACAGAGCAGTTTTCATCATTTTCATCATTTTCATATTTTATTACATTTAGAGTTAGGCTTTGTTATCGTCTGCGGAAGGGCATACCGCCCGGCATCTTGGGCATCTTACCCATACCGCCGGCTGCCATCTTCATCATCTTGCGAGTATCCTCAAACTGCTTCATCAGTCGATTCACGTCAGCCATCGTGGTACCCGAACCCTTCGCAATACGTTCACGACGGCGAGCATTGATAATCTCGGGACGCTCACGCTCCTCGGGGGTCATCGAGCCGATGATAGCCTCGGTCTGCTTGAAGACGTCGTCGCCAATCTCAACATCCTTCAATGCCTTGCCCATACCCGGAATCATCGATGCGAGATCTTTCAGACCGCCCATCTTCTTAATCTGTTGAATTTGTGAGATAAAGTCGTTGAAGTTAAACTGATTCTTGACAATCTTCTTTTTGAGTCGGCGAGCCTCCTCTTCGTCGTACTGCTCCTGCGCACGCTCAACAAGCGACACGACATCGCCCATACCGAGGATACGGTCTGCCATACGTTCGGGGTGGAACACCTGCAAAGCATCCATCTTCTCGCCACTCGAAATAAATTTCAACGGCTTATTGACAACCGAACGAATCGAAATCGCAGCACCACCACGCGTATCGCCATCGAGCTTCGTCAGCACAACTCCGTCAAAGTCAAGTCGTTCATTGAACTCCTTTGCCGTATTCACAGCATCCTGACCCGTCATTGAATCGACCACAAAGAGGGTCTCGCTCGGATTGACCGCAGCCTTGATGGCAGCAATCTCCTGCATCATCGCCTCATCGACCGCCAGACGACCTGCCGTATCGACAATAACGACGTTATATGAGTTCTGACGTGCATACTTTATGGCATTCTCGGCAATCTGCACAGGGTTCTGATTTCCCTCTTCGGTATAGACCGGAACACCAACCTGCTCGCCGAGAATCTTCAACTGGTCGATAGCCGCAGGACGATAGACGTCGCCCGCCACAAGCAGTACCTGACGACCCTTCTTGCTCTTGATGAACGACGCCAACTTGCCCGAGAAGGTGGTCTTACCCGAACCTTGCAGACCCGCAATCAGAATCACGGCAGGCGTACCCTCCAACTTGATATCGGTAGCCGTTCCGCCCATCAGCGCAGCGAGTTCATCGCGCACAATCTTGGTCATCATCTGACCCGGTTTCACGGATTTCAGCACATCCTGACCGAGTGCCTTCTGCTTAACCTCATCGGTAAACGACTTGGCAACCTTGTAGTTCACATCGGCATCAATAAGCGCACGGCGAATCTCCTTGAGAGTTTCGGCTACGTTAATTTCGGTAATACGACCCTCGCCTTTGAGGATTTTGAACGAGCGTTCAAGTTTATCTGTTAAATTTTCAAACATATTTATTATCAAATTTTATTCTTCAATAACGGGCAACAAAGGTAATTAAATAATTATGAATTGTGAATTTTTGCCATAAATTTCTCTCTATCCACAACGTAGCGAACGTGCTGACCCTCGCCGATTACGCCATTTGCATCCGATGCGCTGACACGGAATGTCAATTTACGTCCCTCGACCGCCGTCAGCACCGCCGTAGCCTCTATAACAGAGCCTACACCCGAAGGCTTCAAGTGCGTGGTATTCATCTCGGAGCCAACCGTCGTTGAACCTTCGGGCAGTGCATCGGCAACCGCCAACATCGCGGCATTCTCCATAAGCGCAACCATCGCCGGCGTTGCAAACACCTCCAAATCGCCCGACCCTACGGTCACGGCACAATTAGCGAGCGACACCTCGACTCGGCTCGTATAAGATAATCCCTCCTGCATCATAAATTTTAATTTTATCCGTTTATTCCACAAAAATAGTTATTTTTGTCGATATTAACAACCTTGCACCGATGAAACGGCATCTGCTCATAACGATTTTTTTCACTCTGGCGGCTCTGTGCTGCATAGAGAGTAGCGATGCGCAGGGTCGTGCCATAATTCGACGCGGTCGCGGGTATTGGCATCAGGAGTGGACTATCGACCGCAAGACGGGCGACTCAATAGCAACGATTCATATGATGCCAATATACAAATTCAACCGAGGCATCGACGCCCGTCGTTACTACAAACTTATTCGCACCGTAAAAAAAGTCTATCCGTTAGCGCAGATTGCCCGCCAAGAGATGGCAGATATGGAGGATGAATTGCGTCGTCTGCCTACCAAAAAAGAGCAACACGCCTTCGTCAAGGGTATCGAGAAGCGCATAACCGCACAATACACACCTCTTATCAAGCGAATGACTCGCTATGAAGGCAAGATTCTCGTGAAGCTTATCGACCGTGAGACAGAATTTACGGCATATCAGATAATCAAAGATTTTCGCGGAGGTTTCGTTGCCGGATTTTGGCAAGGATTAGCCCGCATATTCGGCAACAATCTCAAACTCGAATACGAGCGCGACGGCGAAGACAAGATGCTCGAACAGATAGTTCTCTACTACGAGGCGGGGCTGCTGTAATCGACTTTCGTCGGTTATAATTTCGAACTCAAAATTATTGGTAATGACGCAAAAAAAGAGAGCCGATTACTCGACTCTCTAAATTACCAGCGAGGCTGTATTAAAATCTTGCTTTAACATTATTCGCCGCTTTTTCGAGCAGTTCGGCAGGGCAGCAAAGCGTAATACGAACATAACGCTTACCCTCCGTACCGAAGATTCCACCCGGAGTGAGGAAGACGTCGCACTTCTCCATAACCTCGTCCGAGAAGTCATAGCAGTCGCCCTCATAATCCTCGGGAATCTCTGCCCAGATAAACAGACCTGCCTGGTTGGGGCGGTACTTACATCCGAGAGCATCGAGCAGTGCATATCCCTGTTTTTCGCGCTCGTAGTAGATTGCGTTCAACTCCTTGAACCACTCCTCGCCAAGCGACAGAGCCGTCTCGGCAGCAGCCTGAATAGGGTAGAACATACCCGAGTCCATATTCGACTTGAAGGTCAGAATCGAGTCAATCCACTCCTTCTTACCTATAATTACGCCCACACGCCAGCCTGCCATCGAGTGACCTTTCGAGAGCGAGTTCATCTCCATAGCGACATCCATTGCACCCTCCACCGAGAGAATACTCATCGGAGCCTCGGCGTTGCGGATAAACGAATAGGGGTTATCGTGGATAATCAGGATGTTATGCTTGCGACCAAATGCGATAATCTTCTCGAAGAGCTCGCGCGTCGGGGTCTGACCCGTCGGCATTCCGGGGAAGTTGGCGAACATAATCTTCACACCCTCGACACCCGCAGCCTCGATAGCCTCGAAATCGGGAGTAAAATCATTCTCCTTATTGAGCGAGTAGGGCAACATCACACCACCGGTCATACTTACGGCTGATTTGTAGGCAGCGTATCCGGGATTCGGCACGAGCACCTTGTCGCCCGGATTGATAAAGGTCTGGCAGATATGCATAATGCCCTCCTTTGAACCGATAAGGGGCAACACCTCCGAATTGTAATCAACCTCTACGTTGTACCAGCGCTTGTACCAATCGGCAAAAGCCTTACGCAATACAGGCTCGCCCTTGAATGACATATATTTATGCACATCAGGACGGAGAGCTTCCTGCGACAGACGCTCCACAACCGAGGGGTGTGGCGGAAGATCGGGGCTACCCATTGCAAGTTTAATAATCTGACGACCTGTTGATGCCTCAATCTCGGCAATCTCGCGCAGACGACGCGAAAAATAGTACTCGCCCGTACCATCCATACGGTGTGCGCGTTCGATATTTACTCCGTTACTCATTTTATTTCGTTTGTTTTGATGCAATATGTTCGATTTTGCTTGACAAAGGTATAAAAAAAATGTGAATTGTGAATTGTGAATTGTGAATTTTCCTATCTTTGCCCCCGATTAGGTTACACTTATATACTTATGGAGTGGTTATATTCTCTATTTTTCGGTAAAGGCATCGCCCATTCGGTACTGGTTTTGGCATTGGTCATCACTATCGGCACCGCATTGAGCAAGTTCAAGATCAAGGGCATATCGCTCGGCGCCACGTGGATTCTCTTCGTTGGTATCGCCGCAAGCCATTTCGGGATGAATATCGACCCCGAGGTCCTGCATTTCATTAAGGAGTTCGGACTTATCCTCTTTGTATTCTCCATCGGATTGCAGGTAGGACCGAGTTTCTTTGCATCACTCAAACAGGGCGGAGTAAAGGTCATCACGCTTGCCACGCTGGTTGTAATCCTCGGAGTAGCAACCACCTACATCATCCACCTCATATCGGGCACACCCCTCTCGACGATGGTCGGAGTTATGTCGGGAGCCGTAACCAACACCCCAGGATTGGGTGCTGCGCAACAGGCATTCACCGACTCTGCGGGCATCGAGGACCCCAGCATTGCTATGGCTTATGCTGTGACTTATCCTCTCGGTGTGGTAGGTGTCATAATTACCATTATCGCCCTGCGATACGCTTTACGCATCGATTTCAAGAAGGAAGACGAAGGTTTGAAGGCACTCTCGAACGAGAATAAATTTGCAACACAGCTCTCGCTCGAAGTTACCAACGAAATGATGAACGGTCAGAGTGTCGGACATATCAAAGAGTTAATCAACCGCCAATTTGTCGTTTCGCGTATTGCTCACAAAGACAACACAATAGCTATTGCAGACGCCTCTTCGACGCTCACTTTGGGCGACCGCTTGTTGGTAGTTTGTGCAGCCGAAGACAGCGAAGCGATAGCCACCTTCATCGGTCACGAGATAAAGATGGAGGAAAAGGAGTGGAAGGCATTTGACAGCCAGCTCGTCTCGCGCCGCATCGTCATCACTCGCAACGAAATCAACGGTAAACGCTTTGCTGACCTTCGCTTACGCACCAAGTATGGCATCAACATCACTCGTGTCAATCGTGCCGGTGTCGATTTGATTCCCTATCAGGGTATGGAGTTGCAGGTGGGCGACAAGGTTATGGTTGTCGGCACCGAGAAGGCGGTAGAGCAGGTTGCAGCGTTGCTCGGCAACTCTCTCAAAAAGTTACACCAGCCCCACATTATTACCATCTTCCTCGGCATTGCATTGGGCGTGATTATCGGCTCGATACCCATCGTCAGCATCCCACAACCCGTAAAACTCGGTTTGGCGGGAGGTCCGCTTATCGTGGCTCTGCTGATAGCACGATTCGGTACTCATATGCACTTGATAACCTATACGACTATGAGTGCCAACCTGATGTTGCGCGAGATAGGCATCTCGCTCTTCCTTGCCTGTGTCGGCTTGGGTGCCGGAGACGGATTTATCGAAACGGTCATCAACGGCGGTTATGTCTGGGTCGGCTATGGTGCGCTGATTACGATAATTCCGGTATTGCTGGTCGGACTCTTCGCTCGTTTGGTATTGAAGATGAATTTCTACACGGTTATGGGTATGCTCTCGGGAAGTATGACAGACCCGATAGCCCTCGCCTTTGCGAACACCACAGCCGGAAACGATATGCCCGCAGTGAGCTACGCAACGGTCTATCCGGTCACGATGTTTCTGCGCGTGCTGATGGCGCAACTACTGATTATGTTCGCAATCTGATGATTTGCTGCCACGCGAGGGACAACTCTCGTCGGAACAAGAAGCGCACGGGTCAAAGCCCTTGCGCTTTTTTATTGCTATGACCAACCTTGTCACACCCCACGCGACTATCGCCACACCGATAACCGCCACTGCCCAATCCTGCCACGTCATAACAGCAGATTTAGCAGATTATAGACCGCATAGGCTATAAGCCACGCCAACGAGGTGCTATACAGAATAGAGCCCACTGCCCACTTCCAGCCCAACTCCGAGGATATTGCCATAACTGTCGCAATGCAGGGGAAATAGATAAGTATAAAGAGCAGGAATGCCATTGCCGAGGCTGTGTCGAAGTCGCCACTTGCAGTCAGACGATGACGCAGCGCAATCTCTTCTTCGCCTGTCTCGTCGCTATCTCCATCGGTATAGAGGACACCCAACGTACTAATCACAATCTCTTTGGCGGCCACTCCCGACAACAGAGCCACGCTCGACTTCCAATTAAATCCGAGAGGTGCAAACACCGGCTCACAAACTTTGCCGATAGTACCCAGATATGAATTTTCGTAGTGTTCTGACTTTGACGTGCAGGTTTCGCTCTTTGGGTAGTAACTCAAAAACCATATCACCACCGAAGCGATAAGTATCAGGCCTCCCATTTTACGCAGATATTGAGCGCACTTGTCCCACATATGGATAAGGGTCGTTTTGAGCGTCGGCACGCGGTAGGGCGGCAACTCCATAACAAACGGAGTTTCATCGACTCTGAACATAAACCTGCGCATCAACTTTGCCGTAATCACAGCCATCAGAATCCCCGCAAGATAGAGTATCAGAAGTACCAATCCCGCACACTTCGGGAAGACGGCTCCGGCAAAAATTATATATATCGGCAGTCGTGCGCTACACGACATAAACGGCGTAATCAACACCGTTATCAGACGACTGCTACGACTCTCGATGGTTCGGCTCGACATAATTGCCGGCACATTACATCCGAAGCCCATCACGAGCGGAATAAACGACTTTCCGTGCAGACCGATGCGGTGCATAACCTTATCCATAATAAATGCTGCACGCGCCAGATATCCCGAATCCTCCATAAACGAGATAAAGAGGTAGAGAAT
This sequence comes from uncultured Alistipes sp., assembly GCA_964536825.1. GTDB lineage: Bacteria > Bacteroidota > Bacteroidia > Bacteroidales > Rikenellaceae > Alistipes. The sequence continues at coordinate 82,007 of CAZIAS010000001.1, forward strand.
CATAATATTAGGCAGAAAGACTATCACGCTGCCAACACCTCCGATAACACCATCGACAATAAGGTCTTTGAGCGTTCCGCCAGGCATAATGTCGCTGACAATACGGCTTAACCACTCGACTCCGTTCTCAATCCACTCCTGCGGATAAGCACCGAGGCTGAACGTGCAATAGAACATCAACCACATCAAGAAAAGGAATATCGGATATCCCCACACTCTATGAGTCACGATGGTATCTATCGCCGTCACGACCTTCTCCTCTTCGTTCTCGCCCGGAGTATAGGTCTCTTTGAGCGCACCGGAGATAAATCCGTATTTACGCTCGGCAAAGGCAGTCTCGATATCCACACCGAGCAACTCTTCCACCCGCTTTGCTTCGACATCACGCAACTCCGACCACACCGCATATTCGGGATACTTTTCGAGAATCTGTTCGATATCCTTATCTCGTTCGAGCAGTTTCATCGAGAGGTAGCGTGGCGGATAGACACTCGGCAGTCGGTCGCGATGATGATTCAACTCCTCGTTCAACACCCCGAGAGCCTCCTCGATAACGTGTCCCTGATTGATATGAATATGACGCACACGGTCATCATCGTTCTCATAGACCGCAATAATCGTGTCGAGCAGAGTCTCGATTCCGCGGCCGGTTCGCGCCACCACAGGCACCATCGGCACGCCCATCATACGACCAAGATTATCGTAATCGAGCGTAGCGCCCTTATTTTCCAACTCGTCGAACATATTGAGAGCCACAATCATACGCGGGTTCATATCAATCAGTTCGGTAGTTAGGAAAAGGTTACGTTCGAGATTCGATGCCACCACGGCATTAACTACAACGTCGGGCGTATATTCTTCGAGATGATGACGCACATAAAGTTCCTCCGGCGTATATGCCGAGAGGGCGTAGGTTCCGGGCAGGTCGGTAATCTCGAATCGATAGCCGCGATACGTACAGTACCCGCGCTTGGCATCCACGGTAACTCCGCTGTAATTGCCTACGTGTTCGTGACTGCCCGAAATAACGTTGAATATCGATGTTTTGCCGCTATTGGGATTGCCGACCAGCGCGATGTTTATATGCTTTGATTTACGAAAATATGCCTCTTCGAGATAATCACACTCGGTATTACCGAAATTCTCATCACGCATAAGTTGGTGAGCCTCCTCCTCGGAGATAACCTCGACCATATTAGCCTCGCTGCGACGCAAAGAGATGGCATAACCCATAATCTTATACTCGATAGGGTCTTGCAAAGGCGCATTAAGCACCACCTCGACACGCTTTCCGCGTACGAATCCCATCTCCATTATACGACGACGAAATCCTCCGTAACCTCTAACTTTCAGAATCACAGCAGATTCGCCGCTATTCAACTCCGATAGTCGCATAAATCAATATCTTTGCTTGCAAAGATAATGAAATTCACAATTCTCAATTCACAATTCTCAATTATTTTTGGAATTATCTACTTTTTAGTTTTGTGGCAGACTCTCTATTTGGGGGCTATTTGCTATTTGCTATTAGCCATTGGCCGCTGGCTAAATTCAAAATTCAAAATGAGTGATCCCTCCGGCTTACAGCCACCTCCCCTAAAACAGGGGAGGAGTTCTTGAAATTCAAAATGCAGAATTCAAAATTCAAAATGATTTTCCCCAGACTCCCCATACTCCCCACACTCTCCCTTAATTGCCCTTAACACCTTTAACGCCCTTAATCTCCTTTCAAAAAAAATTTCTCCCTCTGTTTTAGGAGGAGTACCCGAAGGGGTAGGGGGGGCAATAGCTATTAGCCCCAATAATTGTGAATTATAAATTGCAGTTGCACTGCAATTTACCACCCTCCGCCCAACGCCTTGAAGAGTGTAACATAGTTGATATACTGCTGCGCCACAAGGTCTATAAGTTGCAACTGCGACTCATAGAGGGCCCTTTCGGAATCGAGCAGATCGAAATAGTTTAACATTCCGCTATTGTACAGTGCACGAGTCATCCGCGCCACATTACCATTCGCAAGCACAAGTTCAGCGTAGCGCTCGGTCTGCACGTTGAGTGTCGAAATCGCAACCAACACCTTTTCGACATCCGCAAGCGCTTCGAGCATTGTTTGGCGGTAGGTTGCAACGCTTTGCAGATAACTTTCGCGAGCAATATCCTCGTTACGTTTAAGTTGCCCGAATGCAAACAGCGGTTGTGTAAGGGTGCGCACGCCATCCCACACAAACGGCATCCCCGTAACCAACCCCTTCAATCTGTCGGAGGCGATACCGCCCGAAAGGGTCATCGATACCGACGGGAAACGCTCGGCACGAGCAATGCCGACCCTCTCGCCACTCTCGACCAACGCGTAATACGCCTCCATAACGTCGGGGCGACGATGAAGCAGGTCGGAGGGCAGGCCTATCGGGATATCTACCGGCATAAAATCGGTCAGCAGATTCATTCCGACACCCTCATCATCAGTTTCGAGTGGAGGTTCGCCGAGTAACGTATTGAGCGACAGCTGTGTTTGCCTTACAGCCCGTTCGTATTGGGAGATATCTGCCGCAGCCGTAAACATCAGACTTTTAGCCTGCTCCAAATCGGAGCCCGACGACATTCCGTACCGAAACAACGAATCTGTTAAGGCAACAGACTCTCGTCGCAGGGCATAGGTCTGTCGGGCAATAGCGAGATTGCGTTCATATTGCAAGAGTGTAAAGTAGGTCGTTGCGACCTCTGCCGTCAGCGAGAGTATCACACCTCGACAAGCCCATTCGCTACCAAGAATCGCAGCACGTGCGGCTCCGAGAGTATGCTTCAATCGCCCGCCCATACCGAACTCCCAAGTCAATGAGGGCCCGAGTTTATAATTTACCGTATATTTTTCGACGTTGTCGTACTCGCCGCTTACCGACACTCCTACGGCAAACGAAGGAAGGAGTTGCGCTCGCGTAGAGATGAGTTGCATACGCGACTGCTCGACCCTCGAAAGTGCGATTTCGACATTGTTGTTATTCGCCAGCGCAGTTGCTTCGAGGTTATTGAGACGTTCGTCATTGAATATTCGCCACCACGCTCTATCGATAGAGAGTGTATCTTGTGAAAAATCATCTCCGTAGAGGTATCGTGCAGGGATATCGAGCGTCGGACGCGCAAGTCGAGGATTGCACGCCACAGCCGTAAGAAGCACGACAACTACAAAGGATAAGGTTAATTTTAGACTACGTTTCATCTGCAATCCTCCTCAATTCTCGTTTATGTTCAAAACCGGCAACCCTCGCCACCAAATAGTAGAGTGCAGGGTAGAGAAATATACCCAGCAGCGTTGCGAGAATCATACCGCCAACCAACGCCACTCCAATAATATTGCGAGCCGTGGCATAGACTCCGTCGGCAAAGACCAACGGCATAACTCCCAACACAAAGGCAAAGGCGGTCATCAAAATCGGTCGCACACGCATCTTCGCAGCTCCGAGTGCCGCTTCGGCAAGGGAGAGCCCCTGCTCGAAGAAGAGTTTATCGGCATACTCGACAACTAAAATCGCATTCTTGGCAGCCAGACCTATCAGCATCACGAGCGAAATCTGCATATAGATATCATTCACATAGACCGCATCGAAAAGATGCATAATTCCAACAGCTGCCACAGCTCCCAACACCGCCAACGGCACCGATAAAAGTATCGCCACAGGCAATTCCCAACTATTATAGAGCGACGCCAAAGCCAAAAAGACAAGGACAAGCGCCACGGCATAGACCATAAACCCAGAACGCGACGCCTCATTCTCCTGATACGACAGACCACTCCACGCCATCGAGATATTATCGGGTAAGACTCTCTCTGCCGTCTGCTCGATAACACTCATAGCCTTTCCGGTCGAGACTTTGGGCGCAGGCGCAGCATTCAGTTCAATAGAGCGATAGAGGTTAAATTGCGATACATATTCGACTCCGACGGTATCGACAATCTCCGCAAATACCGACAGCGGAACGCTCTCGCCATTGCCGTTTTCGACGAAGTATCCGTCGAGCGATTTACGACCGGCACGATAGTCGGGAGCTGCTTGAATATATGTTTGATATAACTTACCGAACTTGCTGAAATTGTTGATATAAGAACCTCCGAGCAGAGCCGAAATCTCGGAGTATAATTCATCGAGCGACACCCCATAATTCAGGGCGTGCAGACGGTCTATTTTAAGCTTGCGCTGTGGTACATCCGCATTGAACTGTGTCGTTACCGACGCAATCTCGGGTTGCGCTTTCAGCGAATCCATAAGCCGCAGACTCTGTTCGGCAAGATATGCAGTACCGCGCCCTTCGAGGTCCTGAACTTCAAGCGTAATGCCCGACCTTACACCCAACCCCGGAATTGCCGGCGGGATAAAGGCGAAGCACTCGGCTCCCGCCACGGCCTCGTACAGCTCTCCCGTAAGACGGTCGGCAATCTCGATTGCCGACAAATTTCGCTCGGAATAGTCCTTTAATGCAGCAAAGATAACACCGCAATCTGTCGATGCGATACCTGCCAACATATTGAATCCCGCCACCGTTGCAGTCGATTCCACCCCCTCGAAGTTGCCCACAACGCCATCCACCTGCGCCATAAGCGCACGTGTACGTTGCAATGAGGCGGCATCGGGAGCCTTCACAAAGACCATAACATAACCTTGGTCCTCCTCCGGCAGGAATCCCGAAGGGAGCATCTTCCAAATCGGGATTATCGCCACAACGGTCACGGCAACCAACAGAATTGTACGGGCTGTATGACGCATAAACGTATCGGTAAAGCGACCATATCGCTCCATACGGCCGTCAAACCAACGATTGAAGGCGGCAAACGGGCCCTTTTGGGGTCGTTCCCGATATTTGAGGAGCATTGCCGAGAGTGCGGGCGAGAGGGTCAGCGCATTAAATGCCGAGAACACCACCGCCACGGCTATCGTTACCGAGAATTGCCGAAACAGCAAACCCGAGATGCCACTCGTAAAGGATATCGGCACAAACACAGCCAACAGTACCACTGTCGTTGCGATAATCGGCGAGGCGACATTGCGCATAGCCTCAATTGCAGCCTTGCGTGACGACATTCCTCGCTCGATATTGACCTGCACAGCCTCGACCACAACGATAGCATCATCGACCACCAAACCGATAGCCAAGACCAAGCCAAGTAGCGAGATGATATTTATCGAGAAGCCCAGCAGCGGGAAGAATATAAAGGTGCCGACCAACGAAACGGGTATCGCCGCCAACGGAATAAGCGTTGCTCTCCAATCTTGCAAAAACAGATATATGATAACTATAACCAATACCAACGCAATCAGCAACGTGCGAAAAATATCGGCTATGCCGGCATCGATACTACGAGTGGTATCAACTATTGCCGTAGCCTCGATTCCGTCAGGAAAGCGTTCCGAAAGGCTTGCCATCGCACTCTTCACTCGCCCGCCTACCTCGACGGCATTACTCCCGGGGGATTGATAGACTACAATAACCGTTGTCGGCTGCCCGCCAAAAGAAGAGGTGGAACCATAGCTCTCGCTGCCAAGTTCTACATCCGCAACGTCCCGCAACCGTACCAGCGAGCCGTCTGCGGCAGTTTTAAGAACTATATCGCCAAACTCTTCGGCGGTCGAAATCTGGGCCGGCAGACGTACCGTATAGGTAAATGCCGTGCCTTCGGGCGAGGGTTCCGCACCGAACTTACCGGCAGGGTAGATGCCCGACTGTGTCGCCACAGCACTCTCTACATCCGCAACCGAGAGGTTGTAGTATGCCAATACATCGGGACGCAGCCAGATACGCATAGCGTACTCGCCGGCACCCATAATAGACACCTTGCCGACGCCGTCGATTTTCAGCAATTCGTTCTCTATATTTATATAGGTATAGTTCGAGAGGAACTCGTCGTCATACCGGCCGTCGCTATGAAGAGCATAGACCATCAGGAAGCCCGTCATAGTCTTACGTGTAACTACACCCTGACGCACCACAGCCTCCGGCAGTTGGGAGGTCGAAGTAGCCACATTATTTTGGGTAAATATGGCATCAAGGTCGGGGTCGGAACCGACATCAAAGGTCACTTGCAGGCTCATCGAGCCGTCATTGGCACTCGTGGTCTGCATATAGAGCATATCACTCACACCCATAACGCTCTGCGCTATCGGCGTTGCCACGGCATCATTTACCGTCTCGGCATCGGCTCCCGGATAGGTTGCCGAAACCTCGACCACAGGGGGTGTAATATCGGGGTACTGCTCAATGGAGAGAGCCTTGATGGATATCACACCCAACAGCACCGTTGCCACGGCAAGCGCAATGGCAAAGACAGGTCGTTCGATAAAAAAGCGTCCCATATATCATCACTCTGTTTTACGGGGTGCAACCTTCATTCCGCTACGAATCTTCTGCTGGCCCTCGCTGACAACCCACTCGCCAACAGAGAGTCCCTCTTCGACAATCCAATCGCCGCCTACGGTAGCTCCGACAACGACTTTACGGTACTCTGCCGTGCTATCGGGGCGCACCACCCACAGCGAAGTCTGCCCCTGCATCTGCACGATACATTGTTGCGGCACAACCACACGGTGTCGTGCCATACCCACCGTAGCTTCGATTCGGGCAAACTGGCCCGCTTTAAGTTGATATTCGGGGTTCGGAAAATCGACCACCAACGAGAGAGTCCCTACCGCATCGGTAACCTCGGTACGTGTATAATCATAAACTCCTTTCAGCGGATACACCTCACCGTTACTGCGTCGAAGCGTGATATCCGAGAGCAGCGAGTCATTGTCGTAAATCGGGGTATCCGGCTCGATATAGCGCAGATACTGCGACATCGGAAGAGTCACATCGACCGACACGGTATCGACGTTTACAACCTTTGTCAGTGTCGAAAATGCGGTGCCCACTCCGACGTAATCGCCAACGTGAGCCTTGGGCGCCTCGACGAATCCGTCAATAGGCGAGTATATGCGAGTGTATCCCACTTCGAGTGAAGCGTTGCGCAGGGACTGCTCGGCACTGCGAACAGCCGCCTCGGCCGCGCGATACTGCGCCGTATATTGGTCGAGTTGAGCCTGACTTATCGCGTTTATCTGCGCAAGAGGGATGGCCCGCTCGTAGTTATTCTTCGCCTCCAAGGCCTGCGCACGAGCAGATTCGAGCGTTGCTTTCGCCGAGAGTTCGGTCGTCGTCAGCAGCCCCGCATCAATCACAAAGAGCAGAGCTCCGCGACGAACCGGCATCCCCGACTCGAAGTGTCGGGAGAGGAGATAGCCACTCACGCGAGGTTGGATTACCGCCTCGTAATTGCCCGATATGCGGCCGACAAAACTTCTTCGGTCGGCTATCGACTCGCAAGTTGCCGCTACGACCTCGACAGAGAGGGGAGGTGCGTCGGCACGAGAAGCAGCTGATTTATCACAGGCACAAATAGATAGAAGCGGGATAACATAAAATAACAACTTGATAGTTTGCATAATCACTGTCTCATTTTCGGCAAAGAGGGACAAAAAACATACCGACAGCACGATTTCCGAGAAGTAAAACGACGCAAAATCAAAATTTTTAGAGATTTATGCGTTTTTTTTGCGAAAAAGTTTGCAGTAAAACAATCTTTTTATAACTTTGTTCGAAGAAACAACCTTTTAATAGTTAAGATTATGAAAAATTTAGTAGAAAACATCAACGCACAGATCGAGGCTTTTCAGGCAAACGCTGCTGCACAGGTAGAGAAGGGTAACAAGGCTGCCGGCACTCGTGCTCGCAAGGCTGCTCTCGAACTTGGCAAGCTCCTCAAAGAGTTCCGCAAGGTTTCGGTTGAAGAGGCAAAGAAATAATTTTAGGAATTATTCTTTTGTGCAAAACTGTTCTCGCAAAGAGAGCAGTTTTTTTATTCCAACTTCACACCGTGCAATAAAAACATCCTGCGGTCGAGATCCGTAATACCGATGCGACGATCGAGTCTGACTGCCCGATTGCGATCATCGAGATAGAGACGCGGAGCCTGCTCATTGTACTCGGCACTGACCAACGAGCGTCGAGAATCGACATAACGACTCTCTATCGCCGCCACATCTGCCAAGGTGTGAAACATCGCACGTGTCGTTGCGGGCGACCAGCGATGCCGTGCTGCCATAGCGGCCTTCTCCGGTCGCAACGCCCGATACTCCTCCGAAAACCATATCAAAGCCGGCACGTGCAGGTGGTAGTAAGTAACCATTGTTGATGCGTGCAGAAATCTGCCCCGTTCATCATCATAAAGAGCCTCCCCGTGGTCGGAACAATAGAGCATAGCCGCACACGCATCGAGCGAAGAGAGATACTCTGCAATCGAATCGAGGAGATAGTCCGTATAGAGAATCGTGTTATCGTACGAGTTGCGCAAGACCTCTATATTTCGAGCATTGACCGCTACCTCGTCTGCGGGTTGAAATAGTGCAAAATCGGCAGGATAACGCTGGTTATAGCAGTAATGCGAGCCGTAACAATGCAAGATAAACAACAGATTATCGGTCGAACTTTCGACCTCTCGCCGAACCTCCTGCACAAGGCGACAATCATAACCGGAAGTTCCCATATAGATTACGGTATCACACTCCGAGGCAAAATTATCGACCATTGCACCCTGTGGCGACTGCGTCGAGATAAAGCAACTCCGGAATCCCACCTCGTCGAATAGCGCAGCCAGTCCTTTACGACAAAACATCTCCTCATACTCTGCGGCATCAACCGACGACAACATCAGCGGAACGCTCTTGTGGGTCGTATTACTTTGAGTGGTCACGCTCTTGAATATGCATATATCCTCACGCTCGGCAAGTCGAGGCGTCGTAATCCTGTCATAACCATACAGACTCCAATTTGCTGCACGTGATGACTCTCCGATGACGTAGATGTAGATTTCGCGCTGTGAGGTAGCTTCGGAGCGTACTGCATCATAATCGAACGCTGCCGAAGTGCGATGATAACGACCGGCAGCAATCCGATTTCCAAGCGCGATACGAAAGTTGTACAACACATTCACGGGAAAGAGTTCGCTACGCAAAATATTATCGTCGGCAACTCTTTCGGCAGGGTAGATGAGTTGCACCCCGATAATGGTCAGCACAGCCCCCGTAAATGCCGCTCGAAAACGAACCTTCTCCGTTAGACGATAACGATGTGAGCCCGATTGTCGAACAATAGCATATATCAACGGCAGGTAGAGTAGCAATACCAACACGATTATCGGTGTCAGTCCCCGCAGAAGTTCTCTGCTCTCGGTCGAGTTGGTAGTCATAATGTTGGTAAACATATCGACCGCTATAATCGAACCTCCATACAGATACAACAAGACAACCTGCACAACGCATAATCCCAACACCGGCAGCATTGCCAATCCTATAAGGCTTACTCTGCGTGTCAGCAGGGTTGTCAGCAGGTATAATCCGAGAGGCAGCACAACGCCCGCCACGGCAGACCATCCATTATAGCCCTCGGTAAACGCCAATACCAGATTAGGCAACATCAACGCCAGCATAAGCCACACAAGCAGCCACAACGCTCGATTGTCGGGCGATATGCGAAATCGGCGAAGGTTCAACGCCCCTCGACGAGTAAATCGCTCCCGACAGTAACGACAGAAATGATTAAAACGCTTCATTGATAGACATAACTAACCCGTTAATTAAGCAACCCTTAACCACACCACCGAATCCGTAGTCGATGCGTGCATTGATTCCTTTCTTCAACTCCCAGCGCAGACCCAAACCATAGTTGGGCAGCGTTTGACGCCAAGCGTAGGTGTCGAACGAGTGGAACACATTGCCGGCTCCACCCCAAACTACCACGCCCAAGCGTTGCCATACACGCTGGCGGAGTTCAACCTGAAAGGCAACCATATTAAGGTCGCTGAATCGCCCCTCGTAGTATCCGCGCATACGCTGGTTACTACCGAGAAGGGCATACATTGTCCAAGGAGTATATTGCGAATTGAACTCTCCGTGCAAATCGAACGCAAGCACCGCATCACGCCACAAGCGTTGATAGAAATCAACCGTAGCTCTCGCGCGCCAAAGCGTATGACCCGCATCACCCAAAGCCTTGGGTCGAATCAGAAAGTTCGCACCGACATAAACTCCTCGTGTCGGGTTAGTTACGACATCGCGCGAATCGTACTCGACGATTGCGCCGACACCAAGAGACCAATACGACCTGCGTTGATTGCCAAAGTAGGCGAGTGCCTCTTCGTCTATACGCTTCGCCTTGGTGTAGTCGAAATTAAGATTTGCTCCGATGTTGGTATTTCGGAAGATTTGATAGAGATATTTCACATCGGCAAATGTCTTTTTGCCGACATAGTCACGTTTCGGATTAGTAGTGGCAGCCTTGTAACCGAAGCCCCAGAAGTCGGTAGGCATCGATTTGAATCCCACATCATAGTCCAGACGGTGACGGTCGTGACGGAAGAAGGTGTTGCCCGCCACTCCGACATAATAATAGCCGATGACGGAGACCGTTCCAAAGAGGGTCACGTTTGATGGCGACGTTATCGAATCTCGTCTATTAACTCGATATGCCCCCGCCGCTATTACTCCTAATGAAATATGAGTTTTGCTTGTATAGGTCGGACCTGCGACCACCGAGAAGTCGATTTTCTTCTCGAAAGTTCGGTCAATTGCCGACTTGGTTGCGAAGTCGATAAAACGCTGCACAAAACGACTGCGCTTGCGCTCTGTCGAATCGCTCTTTACAACAGACGCACCCTCTGCCGGAGCAGAGGTGTGCGCCAATGGAGTGTAGTTGTATCTAATCGTATCGCCACGGCTCACGTAGGTCTGCTCCTGCGCCATCATCCCGAAGGGGACAAGCACCAACAGAGTCAGCAATATGGCGAACGTACGATTCACAACAATCTGTTTGCAAGAGTGTTAGCTCTAACGATAAGCCTGAATAAAATCGTAAAATTTCTGTTTGCCTTCGTCGGTGAGTTCCTCCTTCTGGACATATACCAACTCGCCCTCCTTGCTAATGACGATGATGGCAAACTTACCGTTACAATCGCCAAGTCCCCACTGCTCGGCAAGAACATTTCCTTGGTCGTCGAGCGAGAGCGCTCCGCTCTTCTCGCAACGCTTGCGAGCCAAGCTGCGTATCATTCCCTTCGGGAGTTTGGTTACAGCCGTATTAACGACACCGAAACCGTAGATATTGGGACCCGAAGCGCGCTGATTCTCCTCAATCTCCGAAGAGAAATCTTTGTTGGCATTTCTGCCTACATAACTATCGGGGTCCACATAGAAAATCAACAGATTCTTCTCACCCCAATGAGGAAGCTCAACCGCATTGCCCGACATATCGTGAATGGTCGGATTATCGACCTTACGAGGGAGCGAATCCCCTGCACTTGCACTCCAAACGCCTGCAACGAACGCACAAACAATCATCAAAACAAACTTTCTCATACTTCTTATTTGAATTAGGTTTTATATTCAATTATCGAGGCAAATTTAGAAATTTTTTCGCAAACTCCGCCCATTCTGTTTCAAAAGAGCCTTTCGCGTTCAAAATTAGCCCTATTCAAACAATTTTATGCTATTCGACGACACGTCGTCCCCACAGCATCGAATCCATCGCATAGCGACCGCCTCCCGCAATGACGAAGAATATATATATACCCATATATATGAATTGCAGAGTACCTGCGGTCATTCCCGCTGTCGGCACCACCACAAATATCGATAAGAACATCCCCAACGCCATCAGGAATGCAGCAAACCGTACCCATAACCCACACATCAACATCATCGCAAACGCCACTTCGGTAATCGTAAAGACGCCAAACGTGAAGGTCGGACTACCAAACAAGAGCGCGGGGTAGCCCTCGATTATCTCGTTATAGGTCTGCATTTTGCCGATGTTATGCAGCAGTACCACACCACCCACAAACAATCGCAGGTAGAGTAGTGCGATATCGATTCTGCGCCCTTGCGCTCTGATTAAGGTTGTACTCTTGCGTGTCATACTCCTTGCCAATCAAAAACCATTCCGCGCCATAAACCCCTCTGCAAAAATTATCAATTCTCAATTAAATTCCCTATTTTTGCGCTATGAAACAACGAATACTCTTTGTCTGCCTGGGAAATATCTGTCGTTCGCCGGCAGCAGACGGCATTATGCAACATCTTGTGCGCAAGGCCGGTGCCGAAGAGCACATATACATCGATTCGGCAGGAACTTATGCCGGACATACGGGCGAACTGCCCGACAGTCGTATGCGTGCGGCTGCGGCACGAAGGGGCTACAACCTAACACACCGCGCACGCCAAATCCGCGAAGATGACTTCTATGATTTTGACCGCATAATCGTAATGGACGACTACAATTACGAGAGTGTCCATCGTCTGGCGCCCTCACGTGAGTATGCCGAGAAGATATATCGTATGAGCGAATTCTTTACGACCTTTGCCGAGCGTTGGTCACACGTTCCCGACCCCTACTATGAAGGTGCCGAAGGTTTTGAATTGGTCCTCGATATGCTCGAAGAGGGTTGCAGCAATCTATTAAATTCCATTCGATAGCAACCCATATATCAAACAAGAGCCTGTCTAACCCGCAGGTTGGACACGCTCTTGTCGTTAGGAGTCGTATTGTACCGACCTATTACCACGCAAAGAGCGGACGGTGTTCCATCATCGCATTTACCTCCTTGCGAACTGCTGCGATATTCTCCTCATTTTCGGGATCGTGCAGCACGCGGTCGATAAGAGCCACAACCGCATCCATATCGTTTTCTTTCAATCCGCGAGTGGTAATTGCGGGCGTACCAAAACGCAAACCCGAAGTCTGGAACGGAGAACGCGAATCGAACGGCACCATATTCTTATTGGTCGTGATATCGGCCGCCACAAGACAACGCTCTGCAAGCTTTCCTGTCAATTCGGGGAACTTCGTACGCAAATCTACCAGAATCAGATGGTTGTCCGTACCACCCGAAACAATCTTGTAACCTCGCTTAACAAACGCCTCGGCCATAGCCTTGGCATTCTTCTGCACCTGCTGCTGATACTCCTTATAGCTCGGATCGAGAGCCTCTCCGAAGGCAACAGCTTTGGCTGCAATGACGTGTTCGAGCGGACCGCCCTGAATACCGGGGAATACTGCCGAGTCGAAAATCTGCGACATCATCTTCACCACACCCTTCGGAGTGGTCAAACCCCACGGATTCTCGAAATCCTTACCCATCAGGATAATACCGCCACGAGGTCCACGCAGAGTCTTGTGGGTTGTCGAGGTTACGACGTGTGCATATTTCACAGGGTTATCGAGCAGACCTGCAGCAATAAGACCTGCGGTATGTGCCATATCAACAAGCAGCAATGCTCCGACCTTGTCGGCAATCTCGCGCATACGCTTGTAGTCCCACTCACGCGAGTACGCCGAAGCTCCTCCAACGATAAGTTTCGGCTTACATTCGAGAGCCTTCTGCTCCATTGCATCGTAGTCAATCAGACCCGTTTCGGGGTCGAGTTGATAGCCCACGGCATTAAAAAACTTACCGGACATATTTACCGGCGAACCGTGCGAAAGATGGCCGCCGTGCGAGAGGTCAAGACCCATAAATGTATCTCCGGGCTTCAAGATTGCGAAAAATACCGCCATATTTGCCTGTGCACCGGAGTGGGGTTGCACGTTGGCATACTCTGCGCCATAAAGCTTACACAGACGCTCGCGAGCGAGTGACTCAACCTTATCCACAACCTCGCAACCGCCATAGTAGCGAGCACCGGGGTAACCCTCGGCATACTTGTTGGTCAGCACAGAACCCATAGCCTGCATTACCTGCTCACTTACGAAGTTCTCGGAAGCAATAAGTTCGATACCACGCATCTGACGACCGCGCTCCTCGTCGATAAGTTCAAAAATTCTGTTATCTCTCTCCATATTGTAATTATTATGATATTTTGTCAAAAGCCGAACAAAAGTAACAATTTGTCGCGAGAAATTATTACCTTTGGGCGATATTTATTCACATTTTAGGAACAAAAGCTGAAAACTTATCGTAATATGATGACTATAAAGAGATTGCTACCGGTCATTTTCCTGCTTGCAGTAACAAGCTGTACGACCGATTTCGAGAGCGTGGAGCAGATTGCCGAGCGCGAAACGCGCGAGATGTTTGCTCGTCGCGACGCTGCCCAGGGTGTCTTGAACGTAAAATTTTCTCGTGAAACGGCCGATGCGTTGTCGATTTCGGCTACACGTTCGGGAGAACTCTCCACGGGAAACATTACACTCGACGAGATATGCCGCGAATATGAGGTTATCTCCATCGAGCGCATCTTCCCTGCCGACCGATTCGAGCCGCGCAAGCGCGCTGCCGGTCTTGACCTATGGTACACGGTACGTGTCGGAGGAGGTCGCACGGCAGGCGAGACAGCAGTACGTCTGCGCAAGATGGATGGCATACTCGAAGTCTCTCCGAAGATTAAGGTAAAGCGACTCGGACACGGCACGGCCCGATACCTCTCCGAAGAGGAGGTATCCCGCCTTACATCCCAGACCCGCAGCGGCGCAGCCGGAGGTTTTGACGACCCGTTACTGCCCGAGCAGTGGATGCTCAAAAACATAGCCTCGGAGTCGGATTACTACGGCGCTTACAATTTCGTGGCAGGTGCTGACGTTAATGTCGAGAGCGCGTGGGCAAAATGTGGCGGAAATAATGATGTGATTGTAGCGATTGTGGATGGCGGTATCGAATATACCCACCCCGACATCGCTGCCAATATGTGGAGTGGCATAGGTTACAACTACGTTCTCAACAACACCAAAATCTCTGCCGAAGAGCACGGTACACACGTTGCCGGAACCATAGCCGCAGTTACCAACAACGGAGTTGGCATTGCGGGTATTGCAGGCGGATTAGGTCGCGGAGATGGAGTAAAACTCATTTCGTGTCAGATATTTACCGAGGATGACTCTGCTTACGACAGCGATTGCGCAAGAGCAATAGCCGAGGGTGCCGACAACGGAGCGGTAATCAGCCAGAATAGTTGGGGCTATCCGATTGATTACGCAACAAGTGACAATTTTGCCACACGCCTTGGCGTCATCAAGAACGCCATCGACTACTTTGTCGATTATGCCGGTATGAGCGAGGATGGCAAGACACAAGTCGGACCAATGGCAGGAGGTGTCGTTATCTTTGCCGCCGGTAACGACGGCTTGGAGCAGAACGAATACCCTGCATCATACGAGAAGTGTTTGAGTGTTGCAGCAATGTCGGGTAACTATAAGGCTACGTGGTATTCGACATACTCGTCGGCTGTCGATTTG
Source organism: uncultured Alistipes sp. (assembly GCA_964536825.1). Classification (GTDB taxonomy): domain Bacteria; phylum Bacteroidota; class Bacteroidia; order Bacteroidales; family Rikenellaceae; genus Alistipes. The sequence goes on from CAZIAS010000001.1 coordinate 97,313, forward strand.
CTCGCCCCCGGCGGTGGAGGTCCCACCAGTTCGCTCGATATGCCTGCGTGGAATTTGAGTACACTGCCAACATCTGTCAAGAATGGCGACACCTACGAGGTTGATGGCAAAACATACATTGTTGATTATGTCCGCAAATCGGGTTATGGATATATGTGCGGAACCTCGATGGCGTGCCCGCACGTATCCGGCGCTGCTGCGCTGATTGTTTCGTACTGCGGTGGCGAAGGCTTCACGAATACACGCCTTACGGAGTTGTTACTCTCTACGGCCAAAGATGTAGATTCATACCAAAAAGCAGCCCATAAAGGCAAGGTCGGAAAACTTATCGATATCTCGGCCGCATTGGAGGCGGGAGGCCCCGGTTCGATATACACCCCCGTATCTCACGCAAACATCACACTCTTGGAGGGCTCGTCAAACCTCTATCTTCTACCGACAGAGAAGAGCACTCTCGTCTTCTCGCTTACCAATTGCGATACCATCGAGGTAAGTGACTCTCGAATCAAGAGCAACCGCACAGAGGACAGACTGACACTTACCGTCGATGCATCTCTCCTCGGCGAAGGCATACACAAGTTTGTTATCAAGGGGTGCAACAACGAGTCCGAAACGAGCTTTACGATTAACGTCACAGTCGAAGGAATCCTCGCAAAATTCTATCCTAACCCTTGTGATGAGGTTCTCAACATTCAACTCGACAAGATTAAGAACGAGTATAAGAACTGCGATGCGAGAATACGTATCAATAATTCATTGGGAGCAACCGTCATTGACCGATACACCACATTTAACGGAAACAAAGCGGTCGAGGTGCCCGTCGGCAATCTCAATCCCGGTCTGTATTTTGTCGAAGTTGATGTTACGTTCGGAGATTATAGTCAAACAGTAAAGCAGACCGTAGTCAAGAGATAATAAAGATTATATGCGTATGAAAAAGATAATATTAACCCTCCTGACCTTAATAGTCGCTTTAAGCGTCTCGGCACAGGATTTTGTAACAATCAACCCGAATGCCCGCACAGCGGCTATGGGCGATGCAACCACCGCAGCAACAGCTGACGCCTACTCAATCTACGCCAATGCGGCTGCACCTCTGTTCGAGTACCAAACAGCACAGGTAGGCTATACCTATACACCTTGGCAACCGAGCAAGACGAAGGGCAGTGACCTTATGGCGTTGGCAGGATACGTGAAACTCGGACAGCGCCACTCGCTGGCTATCGGAGGTCGTATGTTCCGCGAACCCAAGCTCTCTGCCGAAGGAGATTACCCCTTTATACCGACCGACCCGAACGGCAAACCCATCAAACTCGAACTTTCGCGTCCTAATGGCAAGAGTATCGAACTCGCTTACGGATTGAAGGTATGTGATAGGGTAGCCTTGGCTCTCACGGCACACTATCTGCATTATGCCAACGGCTTGGGAGATAAGTATTCCGCAATAAATTTCGACCTTGCTCTCTATTCGCAAATGCCTCTTAAATTCCGCGAAGGAGCCAATGTAAATATAGGTGTACGACTCTCAAATGCCGGCTTTTCGGTCAGCAAAGATGGTTTCCGCCAACCTCTTACCGCTAAAATCGGAGCCTCTATTTACGTTCCGTTCAGCGATTCTCACTCGTTGCTCGGTACGGCAGACCTCGGATATTTGACAACTGCCGCAACCGCAAAACAGGGCTTTATGGCAAATCTCGGTGTCGAGTACTCGCTGATGCAGCTGTTGAAGTTCCGCGCAGGATATGCACACAACATCTACGATTATGCGACTATGGGTATCGGAGTACGCTTTATGCACGTTCAGATTGATGCCTCTTATTGGGCTGCGGGCGCGAACTGTCCTTGGCGCAACACATTCCGAATCGGTGTAGGATTGGAGTTTTAGAGAAGAATAACAAAAGAAACAGAGGGTGTCCAAAATGCAATTGGACACCCTCTGTTTTATGATACTTCTCGACACGAGAGCCACTCTATTCGTGCTCTGCGAAGTATTTGTAGAACAACGGAATAGTTTCGATACCCTTGTAGAACTGATTCAGACCGTAGCTCTCGTTAGGCGAGTGGATAGCATCCTCCGCCAAGCCGAAGCCGATAAGCAACGACTTGATGCCCAGAATCTGCTCGAATCCGCTGATAATCGGAATCGAACCTCCCGAGTAGAAGGGTAGCGGCTTCTTGCCAAACGTATCGACAATAGCCTTTTCGGCTGCCTTGTATGCCGCCATATCGGTCGGAGCCACGTAGGGAGCACCACCGTGCAGGAAGCGCACATCAACCTTTACGCTCTTGGGTGCAATAGCCTCAAAGTGCGCTTTGAAGAGTTCGCCAATCTTATTGAAATCCTGATTCGGCACGAGTCGCATCGAAATTTTTGCCGACGCCTTCGAAGGGATAACAGTCTTGGTACCCTCGCCCGTATAACCACCCCAGATGCCGTTCACATCGAGCGAGGGGCGCACGCCGGTACGCTCGATTGTTGTATAGCCTGCCTCTCCCTCGACCTCGTCGATATCGAGCGCACGCTTGTAGTCATCCATATTGAACGGCGCCTGATTGAACGCCTCACGCTCGGCAGGAGTCAATTCGCGAACATCATCGTAGAAGTGCGGAATCGTCACACGACCATTCTCATCGACCAATGACGACACCAGACGCGTGAGCACATTTGCAGGATTAGCTACTGCTCCTCCAAAAAGGCCCGAATGAAGGTCTTTGTTAGGACCTGTAACCTCGACCTCCATATAGGTCAAACCGCGCAAGCCGCAGGTAATTGAGGGCGTATCCATCGAAATCATCGAGGTATCCGACACGAGGATAATGTCTGCCGAAAGCAACTCCTTATTCTCGCGACAAAAATCGTAAAGGTTGGCAGAACCTATCTCCTCTTCGCCTTCAAGCATAAATTTCACGTTGCACGGCAGAGTATCGGTCTCGCACATCGCCTCGAATGCCTTGGCGTGCATAAAGAGCTGACCTTTATCATCATCCGCACCACGGCCCCAGATTCTGCCATCCTTGATAACCGGCTCGAACGGCTCGGTCTGCCACTCCTCTCGCGGATCGACGGGCATAACGTCATAATGACCATAGACCAACACAGTGCGAGCCTCGGGATTGACAATCTTCTCGGCATAGACCACCGGATTGCCATTGGTGGGCATTACCTCTGCGCGGTCGGCACCAGCCTTAACAAGCGAAGCTGCCAGCCACTCGGCGCAACGCACCATATCCTCTTTATGCAGAGATGGTTGCGCGCTGATTGAAGGGATACGTAGAAGTTCAAACAACTCCTCTACAAAACGCTCCTTATGAGCGTCAATATAAGCCAATGCTTTTTTCATATTTCTCGTCAGTTACTTATTACAAATATCCTTGATTTCGGCAATGAATTTCTGCGCCAAAGCATCTGCCTCGGCTGCCGATTTAGCCTCGGCATACACACGAATGATAGGCTCGGTATTCGACTTGCGAAGATGCACCCAATTTTCAGGAAAATCAATTTTAACACCGTCGATATCATTCACATTTTCATTGCTATAACGACTCTTCACTTCAAGCAATACTTTATCCACGTCAATAGCGGGAGTAAGCTCGATTTTATTCTTCGATGCAAAGTACGACGGATAGGTCGCACGCAGCTGGGTCATCGTCATATTTCGCTGTGCCAACCACGTGAGGAAGAGAGCCACGCCGACCAACGCATCACGGCCGTAGTGCAACTCCGGATAGATTACTCCGCCATTGCCCTCGCCACCGATTACGGCACCGACCTCTTTCATCTTTGCCACAACATTCACTTCGCCGACGGCTGACGCCGCGTAAGCACCTCCGTGTCTTTCGGTTACATCACGCAGTGCGCGCGATGACGAGAGATTGGAAGCGGTATTGCCAACACCCTTCGAAAGGATATAATCCGCAACTGCCACGAGCGTATATTCCTCGCCAAACATCGTGCCGTCTTCGTTCACAAAACATAGTCTATCGACATCAGGATCCACAACAACTCCCAAATCTGCTTTTTCGCGCACTACGGCAGCCGAAATCTCGGTAAGATTCTCGGGCAGCGGCTCGGGATTGTGAGCAAAATGTCCGGTCGGCTCGCAGTTAAGTTCCACCACCTCACAGCCTAACTCTCGGAGCAGTTGCGGGATAACCACACCACCCACCGAATTGACTGCATCGACCACAACCTTGAAGCCCTTGGCACGCACCGCTTCGACATCAACCAAAGGTAGAGATAACACACTATCGATATGCTGATTATTAAACTCTTCACGCAAGACAACTTTTCCGATTTCATCGACCTGCGGATAACTAAAATCCACATCCTCGGCAAGTGCCAAAACTCTCTTACCCTCGGCATCGTTCAAGAACTCGCCACGCTCGTTAAGCAGTTTCAAAGCATTCCACTGCTTGGGATTATGCGATGCGGTTATAATGATACCGCCATCCGCCTTATGGGAGATTACAGCCATCTCGGTTCCGGGCGTCGTGCAAAGTCCGACGTTTATCACATTTACGCCACACCCGAGCAGTGTTCCCTCAATCAAGTCATTGACCATCTCTCCCGATATACGGGCGTCGCGCCCCACAACAATTGTAAGAGGTTTGCCGTTCTGTTTTTCGTTCATAAAACGTGCATAAGCGGTGGTAAATTTTACCACATCGATAGGCGTCAAATTATCGCCTTGTGCGCCACCGATAGTACCTCGAATACCCGAAATTGATTTAATAAGTGTCATTGGCAGAATTATTGATATTGATGAATAATTATTGAATTGTACCTATATTAAATAAAAATTTGCTCGTTTTCTTTGAAATTCGATGTAAATATATTACTTTTATGCCAATTATAAAAACAGTTAAGATGAAAAATTCGCGAATCATACCGGCTTCGGAGTTGATACTCAACGACGACGGTACCATTTTCCACCTTCATTTACTTCCCGAACAGATTGCAGACATCGTTATTCTTGTGGGCGATCCCGGTCGCGTCGCGCTTGTATCTTCATTCTTCGAGAAGATTGAGTGCGAGGTGGCGAATCGCGAGTTCAAAACCGTTACGGGCACCTACAACGGCAAGCGTATGACCGTAATGTCCACAGGTATCGGAATCGGAAATATCGACATCTCGGTTACCGAGTTGGACGCGCTGGCAAATATCGATTTTGCGACACGTCAGGTCAAGCCGGAGTTCCGTCAGCTGACACTCGTTCGCCTCGGCACTTCGGGAGCAATCCAAAAGGATATCAGCGTAGGCGATTTCGTATTCTCGCGCACATCACTCGGATTTGACGGCCTGCTCAACTACTACAAGGGGCGTAACGACGTCTGCGACCTCGAAATCGAGAAGGCATTTATGGCTCATACAGGTTGGAGCGAATTGCTCCCGAAGCCCTATTTTATCGATGCCGACAAGGGGCTGTGGGAGTTATTCAAGGATTCGACCGTCGAGGGCATTACCATCGCCGCCCCCGGATTCTACGCTCCGCAGGGTCGTTGGGTACGACTTGAACCCGCAGATATTCATCTCAACGAGAAAATCGAATCATTCGACTTCGGAGGGCGCCGTATTACCAATTTCGAGATGGAAGGCTCGGCGCTTGCCGGTCTTGCAGCACTGATGGGACACCGCGCAACTACCATCTGCACGATAATAGCCCAGCGCATAGCCAAAGATGCCTGCACAGACTACAAACCTTTCGTTAAACAAATGATTAAGATGGCATTAGACAAACTTGCGACAATATAACATAACAAAATAAAAGAATAAACCTATGAAATTTACAGTATCAAGTTCAGCACTTTTTGCCTTGCTCTCGGTTAATGGCAAGGTTGTCAGCAACAAAAACACGTTGCCCATTCTCGACTATATTCATATGGAGCTCAAAGATGGCGAGTTGAAGGTTACCACCTCCGACCTCGAAACCACGCTTGTCGGCTCGCTTAAAGTTGATAATGTCGAGAGCGAAGGTGCTATTGCAGCACCCAAAAACCTTATGCTCGACTCACTCAAAGAGTTCTCGGAGATTCCTTTGACTATTGAAGTAAGCGAGCAAACCTGGGAGATTAAGATGAGCTGGAAGAGCGGTTCGCTCTCGATTCCGGGCGCTAATCCCATCAGTTACCCCGCGGTACCGACCCTCGCCGAGGAGCGTATCGAGGTAACTCTCGATGTCGATACTCTCGTAAACGGCATCAACAAGACCATCTTCGCAACAGCAGACGACGAGTTGCGTCCCGTGATGAACGGTATCTACATCAACCTCGACAGCGAGGCTGTAACGTTTGTTGCAACCGATGCTCACAAGCTCGTTAAGCACACAACCGAGAGCCAATGCGGCGCACAGTCGGCCTTTATTCTCCCCAAGAAGCCGGCAAACCTGCTGAAAAATGTTTTGCTCAAAGAGGACGACGACATCAAGGTAAGCTTTGATGCGAAGAACGTAATGTTCCAGCTCTCGAACCACACTCTCGTATGCCGTCTTATTGAGGGTAACTACCCGAACTACAATGCGGTAATCCCGACAAGCAACAGCAACAAACTGCTCGTCGATCGCGTGGAGTTGATGAACTGCATCCGTCGTGTGGCAGTCTGCTCGAACCAGACCACGAACCTTATCCGTTTGGATATCGCCGACAATAAGGTAAGCCTTCTGGCGCAGGATATCGACTTCTCGGTTTCGGCAAACGAGACTCTCTCGTGCAGCTATGACGGCCAGCCGATGTCGATTGGTTTCAAATCGACTTTCCTTGTCGAGATTCTTTCGAACATCGAGACTCCGACGGTAAATATCGAATTGGCGGATGCAACCCGTGCAGGTGTATTCAAGCCTGTATATGACGACAAGCAGAGCAGCGAGACGCTAATGTTGTTGATGCCGATGATGATTAACGCATAGGTGGCAGTGCAGGATGAAACTAAACCTCAAACGACCAATTATCTTCTTTGACCTCGAAACCACGGGCGTTGATACATCGAAGGATCGCATTGTCGAGATTTCGTTAGTCAAGATTATGCCCGACGGCGAGGAGATAATCAAAACTCGCAGAATCAACCCCGAGATGCCGATTCCTGCTGCCGCTACGGAGGTGCATCACATCACCGACGAAGACGTCAAGGATTGCCCAACATTTCGCCAAATCGCCAAGTCGCTCTACCAATTTATGGAGGGATGCGACTTTGGCGGTTTCAACTCCAACCGTTTCGACTTGCCGATTCTGGTCGAGGAGTTTATGAGAGTAGGGGTTGATGTCGATTTTAAGCGACGCCATTTCGTAGATGTGCAGAACATCTTTCATCAGATGGAACAACGCACGCTCGTTGCCGCATACAAATTCTACTGCGACAAAGATTTGACGGAGGCCCACTCGGCAGAAGCCGACACGCTGGCAACCTACGAGGTTCTGAAAGCTCAACTCGACCGTTATGACATCCTCCAAAACGACATTGAGGCTCTCGCAGAGTTTTCGTCGAGAGGCAAAACTGCCGATTATGCAGGACGCATAGCTTACAACGAGAAGGGAGAAGAGATCTTTGCTTTCGGAAAATATAAGGACAGAAGTGTCCGCGAGGTATTCGAGACGGAACCAAGCTACTACGATTGGCTGAACAGAGGCGATTTTCCTGCTTACACCAAGAAAATCTTTACCGAGATATACATCGCAGTACAGCGCGCCAAACACGGCAAATAGGCACAAATCGCGCAAGTCATCAAAGCGACTTACGACCTTTGCAAAGCCTTATTCGGACACCGTTCGCAAAGCGCAAAAGATTGCATAACAGAATGAAAATAAAGAGATTGTATATACCACTACTCTGTGTTTGGTTTGCCGCAGGCGCCATCAATGGAGTTGCTGCGACTGACACGACACGTTCGCACACGATAGTCTATATCAACGGTGCGAAGTACTACGTTCATACTGTCAAGGCTGGCGATACGCTCTATTCTCTCTCGAAGATTTACGGCGTCGATATCGACAATATAACGGCTTGTAATCCCTCGGCTGCCGACGGGTTAAAACTCGACCAGACACTCAAAATCCCCGTAAAGCAACAGAGCAACATTACCGTTGAGAAGAAGCGCAAGAAAAAGGATTTCGAGTATCATACGGTCGCAGCAGGCGAGACTTTATACTCGATTTCGAGGCTTTATGCCGTTTCGATTGATACCATTTTGGAGGACAACTCCGAGATTGACCCTGCACACGTCAGCATCGGAACAAGACTCTATATCCGCCGTTCGGAGATAGGACAGGCTCCCGAGAAGCAGGTTCAAAACGAATGGAACGAATACAAGGAGAGCCTGAATGCCGTATCGACTGACGGTTCGTCGTATTACATCGTGCAGGGTGGCGACACACTCTACTCGCTATGCCGCCGATTCGGCATCGACGAGCAGACCCTGCGCTCGCTCAACGACCTATCGGAGGGATTGAAGGCGGGAGCTCTTATCAAAATCCCCGGCAATACCACTCAATCAACTACACTGGATGCGACTCTGACCGATAAAGAGAGAGAGGGTTCCTCGCAAGCGACCCCCGAAAGCAGTTTCTTTGCGGGTGCTGCCAATGCAGAGCCACAAGAGCAGGGGGATAGCATTAGAAGTGAATATGTTCAGTTCATTCCGCAAGGAGTGGCTGCGCCATTGGAGCAGAACGAGACATTAAAGATTGCTCTGATGTTGCCAATGACACGCAACGGCGTGGCAAGCAACAACTTCACGGACTTCTATCGAGGTTTTCTGCTCGGTTTGGAGGATGTTAAGAGAAACGGTCGTCAGGTTGAACTCACGCTCTACGACACTGACGTCACACCGGAGGGCGCGACAGAAATTGTCAATAACGAATTCGGTGTTTTTCAGCCTCAAATGATTGTCGGTCCTGTATATGAGAACCAATTAGGCTCCGTTGTTGCCTATGCCGAGGAGCACAATCTTCCTATCGTTTCGCCTCTGTCGGTACTCAATTCACAGACAAGTCCCGTATTGTATCAGATGGCTCCGTCGCCAAAATATAAATACGAGAAGGTCAAAGACCTCTTTTCGGAGGAGCGCAACGTGACCCTGATTTATAGCGAGAACATCGACACCGAATTCGAACGCGAAATCCTCGAACAACTCAAAGGTCGCACCTATTCTACACACAAATATGAATATGAGCACCCCTCGATTATCGAGGCACGCGAGAAGGAGCGCCAAAAGCTGCGAGAGAAGGGTATAGAGGTCCCCGACGAACCGATAAGCCCGAGCGATATGTCGCCTCTGCTAAAACAGGAGGGACACAACACATTCATCATCTTGGCAAACAACGAGACCGAAGTAGATCGCATTCTGACCGCTATTGCATCGGCGAATATATCTCTTACGGCAAAAACTCGCAATGTGGCACCATTCACGGTGTTGGGTAATACGAAGTGGAATCGTTACAACAATATCGACCGTTCGATACTCTTCCAAGACAACGTGGTTATGCTTTCGTCGTACCACGCACGCCGCGATAATGAATCGATTTACGAGTTCGACCGCCGATTTATCTCGGAGTTCGGCTCGCTGCCGTCGCTTTTTGCCTATCGAGGATACGATACAGCAGTAATCTTCGGCAACGGCATTTTCAGCGACGATTATCGGCAGGCAATGTGCAACAAACAATACACACCGCTGATGACACCATACACCTTCCGTGGATACGACAGTATGCCGGATGGCAACACGACCAATGTTAAGACAAATGGAGAGTGGGTGCGCATCAACTATCACCGCAACTACACGATAACCACCGAGTAGCCCAACGATTATGGCAACATTGAGAAACAATATCCCCGAAAAGACCATTGAACGATTGAGCGAATATCGACGCACATTGCTGATGTGTCATCGTCAAGGCATTACCCACGTATTTTCGCACATTTTGGCAGGTATGCACGGCATTACCGCCGTTCAAGTGCGTCGAGATTTGATGCTTATCGGTTTTTCGAGTGACACCAAAAAGGGTTACGACGTGAAGGTTCTTATCGAGTTCATCAACAATATCCTCGATAGCGAGGAGACGATGAAGATTGGCGTTATCGGTATGGGACACCTCGGGCAGGCGATAACCAAATACTTCAACAGCAAAGGTTTGAAGCTTCGTATTACGGCAGCATTCGATATCGACCCTGCGAAGGTCGGCACCACTATCGACGAGATTCCTTGTTATCATCTCGATGATTTGGAGGAGGTCGTGGCAAGTGACGACATCAGCATAGTTATCGTTTCGGCTCCGACAAAAGTGGCAGCCCAACTTGTCGTTCCGATTATTAACGCAGGAATCAAAGGTGTTTTGAACTTCACTTCGGCATCACTCAACTTCCCGCAGGGTATCGTAGTCGAGAACTACGACATCACGACAATTCTCGAAAAGGTCGCCTACTTTGTCAAAGAAAACGAAGAGAGCAGCAATAACTAACAAACAATGAGAGTCTTTCGCGGTTTTGACAATTTGCCGGAGTTTCGATACGGCGTAGCAACGACAGGTTCGTTCGACGGCGTGCATTGTGGACACCGCGTATTGTTGGACCGAGTGTGCGAGGTCGCCAAACGCGAAGGAGGCGAGAGCATTGTCCTCACATTCGACCCCCATCCACGCATCACTCTCGGCAAGGCAGAGGGATTGCAACTACTCTCGACAACCGACGAAAAACTACACCTGCTCGAAGCTGCCGGAATCGACTGCGTCATAATTATCCCATTTACGCCTCAATTCAGCAGGCTGACACCTTCGGAATTTATTGACGACCTGCTAATTGCCAAAGTCGGCATCAAGGCTCTTGTCGTTGGGTATAACCACCATTTCGGACACAATAAGTCGGGCAATTACGACTATCTCTCGAATTCGAAGCGTACATCCGGATTGAAGGTTATAGAGGTTAATCAGCACCGCGTGAGCGAAAACAAGGTGAGTTCGACAGTCATCCGTGGCGTGGTTGCCAAGGGAGATATGGCACAGGCTGAAAATCTGCTCGGACACCCTTATATTATAATGGGGGAGAAGAGTGCTACGGAAGAGGTTACTCTCGATGAACAGAGATACAAACTGTTACCTCCGGCAGGGGAGTATCCCGTTGTCGCAAACGGGGCAAAAAACATATTAACCATAACCAATGATGACAGGTTGTTCCTAAACGCTCCCGTAGCAGCAGGGTCCGACACAAATCTGATAATTGAATTTTGAGTATGATATCATTTGAAACCGAAATTAGAGTTTGGTATGTCGATACCGACCAGATGGGAATTGTCCATCACTCGAACTATATCAAATATTACGAAGAGGCTCGCTCGGCATTTATGCGCCATCTCGGCGTTTCGTATGCCGATATGGAGGCACGCGGCGTTCTGATGCCCATCTTGCGTGTCGAATCAAACTACAAGCGCTCGGCATACTACGACGACATTCTTACGGTACGCATAATGGTCAAAGATATTCCAATGGCTCGATTCACAGCCGAATACGAAGTGCTAAACTCGAAGGGCGAACTGCTCAACACGGGACTCACAACGCTCGGATTTCTCAACAAACAGACGATGCGGCCTTGTCGCGCTCCACATTGGTTTGTCGAATTGCTGATGGCCAACGGCTTGAAATCGGACAAATAGCTGTCCGATTTTTTGTTTCACGACTGACATATTGTCATAAAAAGTCAGTTGCGGCGCAGTGGCACACACTTTGCCGTATCGGTTGCAAAAAGCAAACAAACAATTAAAATCAATAGTATATGAAACAAGGAAAAATCGGGGTAACAACCGAAAACATCTTCCCCGTAATCAAGAAATTTCTCTATTCCGACCACGAAATTTTCCTTCGCGAGTTGGTATCGAATGCAGTTGATGCAACCCAAAAGCTCAAAACGCTCTCCTCTTCGGGCGTAATGAAGGGGGAACTCGGCGATCTCACGATTCTCGTCGCTGCCGACAAGGACGCCAAGACCCTCACGATTACCGACCGCGGTATCGGAATGACCGCCGACGAGGTGGACCGTTATATCAACCAAATAGCCTTTTCGAGTGCCGAGGAGTTCCTCGACAAGTACAAGAATCAGGCAATTATCGGTCACTTCGGCTTGGGATTCTACTCGTCGTTTATGGTTGCCGACAAGGTCGAAATCTTCACTCAATCGTGGCAGGAGGGCGCAAAGCCCGTACATTGGAGCTGCAACGGCTCGCCCGAGTTCGAGATGGAGGAGTTGGATGAGAGTCGCGACCGCGGAACCACCATCATTCTCCACGTCGCCGAGGATTGCCTCGAATACGCCGAGCAATCGAAAGTCGAGGAGTTGCTCAAAAAGTATTGCCGCTTCCTACCCGTCGAGATTGCATTCGGCAAGGTCAAAGAGTGGAAAGATGGCAAGTATGTCGATACCGACAAGGATAATGTTATCAACGACACCAATCCTCTTTGGACCCGCAAGCCCAACGATATCTCGGAGGAGCAGTACAAGGAGTTCTACCGCGAACTCTATCCATTGAGCGACGAGCCGTTGTTCTATATCCACCTGAACATCGACTATCCCTTCAACTTGACGGGTATTCTCTACTTCCCGCGCATCCACAACAACTTCGAGATTCAGAAGAATAAGATTCAGCTCTACTCGAATCAGGTCTATGTGACCGATCAGGTCGATGGCATTGTGCCCGAGTACCTCACGTTGCTGCACGGCGTTATCGACTCGCCCGATATTCCGCTCAACGTGTCGCGTAGCTACTTGCAGAGCGACTCGAATGTCAAGAAGATTTCGAGCTACATTACCCGCAAGGTTGCCGATCGACTGAACGAGCTCTTTACGACCCTGCGTCCCGAGTACGAGGAGAAGTGGGACAACCTGAAAGTGTTTATCCAATACGGAATCCTTACCGACGAGAAGTTTGCCGAAAAGGCGCAGGAGTTTATGCTCTGGAAGAACACCGACGGCAAGTACTTTACCGCCAAAGAATATACCGAACTCGTCAAGGGTAACCAGACCGATAAGGATGGCAATCTTATCATCCTCTACGTCGATGACCCCGTATCGAAGCACTCGTTCCTTGAAGTTGCAAAAAATAAGGGCTATGATGTACTCGTTCTCGACGGACAGCTCGACAACCACTACATCAATTGGTACGAATCGAAGAATCAGCAGACACGCTTTGTGCGCGTAGATAGCGACGTTATCGAGAAGCTTATCCGCAAGGAGGATTCGATGAAGATGTCACTCAGCGAGGCACAACAAGATTTGATGCGCCCCGTATTCGAGAGTCAGATGCCGCAGGATGAGAAAATTTCCTACAACATCGCTTTCGAGGCGATGTCGCCCGAGGAGGCTCCGATTGTCATTACACAGAACGAGTTTATGCGCCGTATGAAGGAGATGTCGCAGATGAGCGGTGGCGGTATGAGTCAATTCTACGGTCAGATGCCCGACAACTTCACGATTGCCGTAAATGGCAACCACCCGATAGTTATCGATATTCTTGGCGATGTTGAGCGTGCGTATGGCGACAAACTCAAAAGTATAACCAAGAAGATTGATGCAGCCGTTGCCGAAGAGAATCGCTTCGAGGAGGTTGTGAAGGATAAGAAGGAGGAGGATTTGACCTCGGAAGAGAAGCAGATGCGCGAGGAGTTGTCGAAGAAGGTTGTGACCCTTCGCGACGAGCGCAACGAGCGCCTCAAAGAGATTGGCCGCGAGAATACGCTGGTACGCCAGATTATCGACCTCGCGCTACTCTCGAACGGAATGCTCAAAGGCAAAAACCTCTCGGACTTTATCCAGCGTTCAATCTCGCTTATCGAGGGCGAAAAGAGATAGAGCAGAGTTTGATGACTCGTTAAAGAAAACAGATGCTTGACTTGCTATGGTCAAGCATCTGTTTTTATCTCCTATAACTTCTCGATTTGGCGATAGGTGGTTTGCAGCATCGTTTTGCCGATTTTCTCGTTTTCAGCAACAGGGTAGTCGCCGGCGGGAGTGGAGATAATCTTCTCGGTGGTGCAGTCATAAATTGTTGCGCCATCCGAACGGACAACGCCGAAGCCGTTATTGAAGGTGTAGTATCCAAACTCTGTCGCTTTGGGAGCAAAGATATCGCGGCTTAACACAAAAGCGGAGGTATCGAGCCCCAACTGCGCCAACAGCGTTGCCGCAAAGTCGCTCTGCGAGCAGAAACTATCCACCACCTTCGGCTCCGCAACTGCACCGCCAAGCCACAACATCGGTATCCGATGACGCTCGGCTACGCTTGCTTTCACACCATAAGGGTATCGATAGGCGTGGTCGGCAATGATTACCACCAGAGTATTTCCCCACTGCTCGGTTGCACGCAGTCGCTCCACAACCGAGGCAATGCAACTATCGGCAAAGTTCATCGAGCAGAGCATCCTATCCTCAAAACTCGTCACCGGCACATCAAACGGCTCGTGGCTCGACAAGGTCTGCCAAACGGCAAAATAGGGTTCTTCTTCGCGCCCCTTATCAGTCACGAAATCGACAAAATAGTCCGCCAGCACATCATCGGCATAGCCCCACTTCGAGGTCGGCGCGTCGAACGACAAATCCTTAAATGCGACCAATCGCTCGAATCCCGTGGCGTAAAGATACGACGACATATCCGTAAAGTTCAAGTCGCCACCGTGAATGTAGGCTGTCGAGTAGCCCTCGGCTTTGAGCGAAGAGGCTATCGACGGCAGGGCCGCAGCCTTTGCCGGAAATTTCATCAGCGACATCGTCGGCTGCGAGCAGAATCCGCTCAACGTAGCCAACACTCCGCGGTCGGTGCGGAACGACGAGGCATAGAGGTTTTCGAACCAGACACCTTCGCCCTTCAATCGTTGCATATTGGGAGCGACGCTCTGCCCATCGACCACCTCGTCCATCGTCGAGCGGCCGAAACTCTCGGCTATAATCAGCACGATATTGGGTTTTTGGGTCGTCAGCAACCTCTCCGAGCCCTCGCCAACGGAAAGTTCGGTAAAGTTATCTTCGCAAGTCTTCGCATCAAAATAGTCATAACGCGAAAAATCGACATCGTCGCCTATCGACGAGAGTAGGGAGAATGTCGGCTGCACCGCAGCGTGGTTGAGTATCGCCTTATCACTAAAATATACCTTCGAAACATTGGCGACAGCCGTAGTCACGCCGCCACGGATGGCGAGGAAGTCCAATCCCGCCACAAGGAGCAGCACCACAGCCCAAGCAGCCCTCTGCCAACGGATGCCGACCCTTGTCGTATCGAGCAGGCGCAGAATCTGTCGATAACCATACGCCATAATGGCAAAGTAGAGTATCGCCACCGCGCTCTGCACCACAAACTGCATCGGTGTAACACTCGCTGCCGCCTCCTTGGGCGTTGCGAGATATTGCAGAATCGAGGCGTCGAGCGGAAATCCCCAATACTCATACAGTCCCAGATTGACCGAGAACGTCACCGCGAGCAGCGCTGCGGCCACATAGAGCCAGATGCGGGTAGCAACAGCCCAGACCCGGTGGGGTAGTGCCACCGCCATAAGCATCAGCACCACCGGAACGGCACACACATACCCTGCAATAGTCGCATCGAGCATAATGCCGTGCCTCATCACAGAGAGATAATCCGCCGCCGGGACTCCATACCAAAGCATAAATACAGGTTTTTGGAGTGCCGACAAAAGCAGTGTTGCAACAAAGAGCAGCAATAATGCAACCAGATTCTTCTTCATTGGTCTGTCAGGTAGTAAATTGAAAAAATCGGCATCTGCCTTGCAACTTTTCAGTGAAGTCAGATGCCAAAATAACCGACCGAACTTTTACAGCAAAGCATCCACTTTTGCCTTCAACGCATCCTTACTGATAGCACCTACCTGCTTATCAACAACTTCGCCACCCTTGATAAATACGATGGTCGGAATGTTGCGCACCTTGTACTCGGCAACGATGTCGTCATTGTCATCAACATCACACTTTCCGATAACAACCTTACCTTCGTACTCCTCTGCCAACTCCTCGACAATCGGAGAGATCATACGGCAGGGACCACACCACTCTGCCCAGAAATCGATAACCACCGGCTTTCCCGATGCGAGAACTTCTGCATAGTTCTCATTTGTAATTTTTAATGCCATAGTTTTAATGTTTTAGTTAAATTGATATTTATGATATTGTGTATTGCAGTTGATTACGATTCAGATAATCGACCAATTCGTTAGTCAGGCTTACCCTCATCTTGCGCGAGAAGTGACGCAGGGTAACTCTATCCACCTCATCAACAACGGTCAATCGCAACATAGCCTTTCCCTTCGATTTTTTCAGCACAGAGTGCAAATCTTTGACCAAAGCTTCATCAATGGCCGATAGAGGCAACGTGATGGTTATCTCCTTTATCGCATCGCGCATCTCGCCCAATTGAGTCATCGAATTGATACGGAACTCCAATTCGTTCGGGTCTTTACCATACGGTCGTTTTTGGACCTTTCCGCGGATGCAGAGGTAGTAATCGGGGAAGATATATTGGCGAAAACGCTCAAAATCCTTTGAGAATAGGGTAAATTCGTGCGTGCCGGTATAACCCTCCAACTTCACTCGACCCCACGGACGTCCATCCTTGTTGGTTCGCATATCAATACCCGTCACAATACCTGCCACCGCAACATCCCTGCCTTCAAGAGGTGCAAGGTTATCCAAATCGGGAAGCTCGGCATTGCACATATTGTCAATAACTATACGATACTCATCAAGCGGATGTGACGAAAGATAAAGGCCGATAACCTCCTTCTCTTTTTTCAATCCTTCGAGCACATTCCACTCCTCGCATACGGGCACTGTCGGGCGCTGCAAATCGACCAAGCCTGTATCGCCACCAAACAAGCTCTGTTGTGCATTCAACTTCTCGGCACTATACCGTTGTCCGTATCGCATAAGCAGTTCAAGGAATGTCATACCCGACGCATCCTGTGCAAAGAATTTACTGCGCGAGAAGTCGCAAAGCGAATCAAAACCTCCGGCATACGCTATATTCTCCATACTCTTGCGATTGACTACCGAGTAATTCACGCGCTCGACAAAGTCGTAGATATCCTTGAATCGACCATTCTTTTCACGCTCATTGATAATCGAGAGCGCCGCGGCCTCTCCAACGCCCTTGATTGCCGCCAGACCGAAACGGATATCCCCCTTCTCATTCGAAGAGAATCGCTGCATCGATTCATTGACATCCGGATTAAGCACATTGATACCCATCGACTTACACTCGTTCATATACTCCGTAAGCGTCTTGATATCATTGACATTGCTGCTCAACAACGCCGCCATATATTCCGATGGGTAGTTAGCTTTGAGGTAAGCCGTTTGATATGCCACCCACGAGTAGCAGGTCGCGTGCGACTTATTGAAGGCGTAGGATGCAAACTTCTCCCAATCGGCCCAGATTTTGTCCAGAACCTTACGGTCGTGTCCGTTTGCTGTTCCTCCCTTGATAAACTTGGGCTTCATCTCGTCCAGCTTCTCGCGAATCTTCTTACCCATCGCCTTACGTAGCGTATCAGCCTCGCCTCGGGTAAAACCTCCAAGCAGACGCGACAGCAACATTACCTGCTCCTGATAAACCGTAATTCCGTAAGTATCCTTCAAATACTTATCCATAATGGGGATATCATACACGATAGGCGAGCGCCCGTGCTTACGGTCGATAAAATCGGGAATATAATCCATCGGACCCGGTCGATAGAGCGCATTCATCGCGATAAGGTCCTCAAAGACCGTGGGTTTTAGTTCACGCAGATACTTCTGCATACCCTGCGACTCGAATTGGAATGTACCGACGGTACGGCCCTCGCAATAGAGTTTATATGTTGCAGGGTCATCAATCGGGATGTGGTCAATATCAATCTCCACGCCCTTGATGCGGCGGATATTCTCTACCGCATCCTTCATAATCGTCAGGTTCTTCAACCCAAGGAAGTCCATCTTGATAAGACCCGTATCCTCGATAACCGAGCCTTCGTACTGCGTTACGAGCATCTTTTCGCCCGTCTCCTTATCGTCGGCTGTCGATACCGGTACCCAATCGGTAATATCATCACGACAGATAATCGTACCGCAGGCGTGAGTACCCGTACCGCGCACATTACCCTCCAATTTGCGAGCATACTTAATCGTATCGCGCATAATCGGGTCGTCGGAGTTCTCCGCCTCCTGCAACTCCGGCACTGCCGAAATTGCATTAGCGAGGTTGATTTTAAGCTGTTTATCCTTATCTTTCGGGTCGGGAATTCGGGCAGGTATCAACTTACACAGGCGGTCCGACTCGGCAAGAGGAAGTTTCTGCACACGCGCCACATCCTTCAATGCCATCTTCGTTGCCATCGTTCCGTAGGTAATGATATGTGCGACCTTCTCCTTACCGTACTTATTGGTTACCCAATTCAGCACCCTGCCACGACCCTCATCATCGAAATCGATATCGATATCGGGCAACGAGATACGGTCGGGATTGAGGAATCGCTCAAAAAGCAGGTCATACTTAATCGGGTCAATCTGCGTAATCTCCAAGCAATATGCCACCGCCGAACCCGCAGCAGAACCACGACCCGGACCAACCCACACGTCGAGCTCCTTGCGCGCCGCAGCAATAAAGTCCTGCACAATCAGGAAGTAGCCCGGGAAACCCATCGTCTTCATAATGTACAACTCGAATCGCAATCGCTCCGAAACCTCCTCCGAGAGAGGCATCGGATAGCGCTTGGCGGCTCCCTCCATAGTCAGTTTTTCGAGATAATCGGCTTCGAGTTTGATACGATAGAGTTTTTCGTAACCTCCGAGTCTCTCGATTTTTTTACGAGCCTGCTCCTCCGAAAGCACGACATTACCATTTTCATCGCGAGTAAATTCGTCGAAGAGGTCCTGCTCTGTCAATCGTGCACGATACTCCTCTTCGGTACCGAAATCTTCGGGAATGGGAAATACCGGCATAATAGGAGCGTGGTTGATAGAGTAGTGCTCCACCTTATCGCATATTGCGACCGTATTTTCGAGAGCTTCGGGATAGGAGGCAAACAGTTCGCTCATCTCGCGAGTTGTCTTCATCCACTCCTGCTTCGAGTAGAGCATTCGTTTCGGGTCATCGAGGTCCTTACCCGTACTCAAACATATCAGACGGTCGTGAGCCTCGGCATCACTCTCGTCGATAAAATGGACATCGTTGGTGCAGACCAATTCGATATTATGCTTTTGGCCAAACTTAACAAGATGTTCATTTACCTTGCACTGCATCGGGTAGGCCTCGTGATTCGCACGCTCGACAGTCGCCTTATGCAACTGCAATTCGAGGTAATAATCTTCGCCAAAGAGATTTTTGTACCACAATATCGACTCTTCCGCCTCTGCCAGACGTTCATCAAGTATAAGTCGCGGAATCTCTCCACCCAGACACGCCGAGCAGCATATAAGTCCCTCGTGATACTTCTCTATCTCGTGGCGGTCGGTACGAGGGCGTCCGTAAAATCCATCGGTCCACGCCTTCGAAACTATCTTGATAAGGTTTTTGTACCCCTTGAAATTTTTGGCAATAAGAATCAAGTGATAACCTCCGAGGTCGGCTTTCTCGGTTTTCAATCGGAGCTCTCCGCGACGTGCCACATATACCTCACATCCGATAATAGGCTTAAACGGTGGCGTATTCTCCATCTTAACGATAATCTCTCGCGCCTTGACCGCATCGTAATCAAACTCTTTTTTCATCGACTCGATGCTGGCGATAATCGATGCAAGCGCTGCAAGTTGAGCAGATTGCTCCTCACTCGGTTCGAAATCCTTATTCTTCTTCTCTGCGGCTGCGATATCGGCATTCAAAGCAGCCTGTTCTGCCTTAACCTGCTCCAAGTATGCTGCAAGGTCGCTATGCTCCGCCTGCAATTCGAGCATCTTGTCGAGCAGTTTTTTGAGCGACTTTTCACGCTTCTCTTTCTTGCCATTGACCGACGAAACATAGTTCGTAAACTCCTTAATGGCGAACATATTTCCGTGATCGGTAATGGCAATGCCGGGCATACCGTCAGAGATAGCCTTATCGACGAGTTTTTGAACACTCGCCTGACCATCAAGAATCGAGTATTGCGAATGCACGTGAAGATGTACGAAACCGCTCATTTTTATCATCTTTTTTAATCCGTACAAATATACTTATATTAAATTGATTTTTTCGGCAAGAGTATTGCAAATTTATCAACAAATTTTTCTTCTCTTTCGAAAATATTTTGTATCTTTATGAAAACTAAAAGCCTATCTGTTATGGAGCGACGAGAATTAGTAGTTTTGGCGGAGTATAATTCGCCAATGGAGGCGGAACTTGCAAAGTCGATGTTGGCAAGTGCGGGAATTTACGCGGAACTCGAAAACGAGTTTATGTCCACACTCTATCCGCCGGCAGTACCGTGCCGTTTGATGGTCTGTGAAGATGAATTAGAGCAAGCAAAAGGATTGCTTACGCACAGATAAAGTTTACTTGGGAGAGTTGAAAGTGCATCTTATGATGGCATACGGGCTTGCAACCCTTAATGGCATAGCAGGTAACTCTTATCGGTTTTTGCCATTAAATGCCATTCTATGCCATTGAGTGAGCGTAAGCGAACGCTTGCCATTGATTGCCATTGGCGCAATAGAAAAGGGTTTTAAGGGCATTAAGGGCGTTAAGGGGGCGCAGTTGAAAATTCACAATTCACAATTGCGGTGCCTGCGGCGTATGTTTAATTATTTTGAGTCAAAGTCAATAGACAAAGTACCTTTAATTATCAATTATCAATTATCAATTATCAATTGTCAATTTGATTTGCAGTGCGTCCGACCTCCATCAGCGACAAAAGGTTGATGCAGTGTAATTATGTATATAAGCACATAGTTTTTAATTATCGTTCCAGATTTGCCACGAAGCCTCGGCTTGCGCAACGAACATCGCATCGCCATTGATTGTGTGGGCACCTACCAGCTCTCCGCGGCGAAGAAATTCGGTCCGTGCCGGATTGTAGATTGTATCGAAGAGCAGATTGGCGCTTGTCAGTGCATCGTAGGGTAGCGCAGGAGCCTGCTCAACGTGAGGATACATTCCTACGGGCGTAGCGTTGATTATCAGGCGATACTCCGCAACCATTTCAGGGGTAATATCCTCATACGAGATATTGCCTCGCCCTCGGTCGCGTGACACGATTAAAAACTCGATATTACGCTCTGCCAGCACATACTGCACCGCTTGTGATGCTCCGCCCGTACCGAGCACCAGAGCCTTTACATCCGACTCACAGCCAATCAATTGGTCGAGTGATTTACGGATACCGACAACGTCTGTGTTATAGCCCACACGACGCCCCTCTGCACACTTCACGCAATTGACCGCTCCGACCGCTTGCGCCTCCGGCGACACCTCGTCAAGCAGAGGAATAATCTCGCGCTTGTAGGGTATGGTAACATTGAAACCACAGATATCCGGCGGCAGGGTAGCAACCGCCCCGATTTCGGGAAGTTCATAGAGAGAATACTCCGCATCAATCGCTTCACGCTCAAACTTTGCAGTAAAGTACCGAGCCGAAACCGAGTGTCCAAGCGGCAATCCTATCAATCCGTAATGTTTCATTGTTTCTACCTTTGACAAACGCAAAGGTAGAAACAATTCCACAACTTTCACACTATATAACACCTTTATTCTTCGTTTCTATCCTTAAAAATTGCAATTAAAGCAATTATAAAGGTACAAATTGCCTCTATCATACCAGAGAATGATGTGATACAGATGGTAATAAGCGCCACAAGCCACATATCGACTATATAATATCCAAAACCTCAATAACCTGTTCGAGGGAGCAGACATCCCTCTCGCTCGTATAGATACTGCACGATTTCAGCATACTGCGCGCCTCACCGAAAGAGGCCCGCAAATCACTTGACGCATCGATTTCTGCACTAAAAGCACGACCCTGTCTATCAACACAATGGCAGTTCGACGACTTGAAGAAGTAGTTATAGACAAAACAGCGTTCTCCCTGCTCATTTTCCACCTGCGAGCATCGATAATTCTGCCACCATACCAAATATTCGCCCAGAGTGGGGATTCCTTCAAATGCTCTCGAAAATGGCAGTTGAGCCATACTCAATCGGCTATCCGCCAAAATCACATCACGGTTTTCGAACAGTCGGTAGGCATTCTTGAAAAAGAGCTCTTTTTCGCGCAATGCTCTATCGTCGCCTTCGTAATCATCAGTCTCCTTCATATCGACAAATGTAGCCCGGCAGCCCTCCTTGATTTTCGAATAGCCACTCTCGATGACGGGCAATGCCTGTCTGAATCTCTCATCTCCGAGGGTAAACACCCTCTGTTCGGTAAATACAATCGATTGCGATTGCTGAATTTCTCCTTTCATAGCAATAAAACTTTTATTAGTTAAACACATTGAGGGGTTTTAATACTACAAAAGTAGAGGGGACCTGTGACAACTTATGACACAAGAATGTTTTTTTTAGATTTTACAAAAATATACAGACATAAATGTTTATAATTTTAATACCTCAACTTTTCATCGATGTGCTTCGACAACTTTCGCCGTGGTTCTCTTCCATCTACCGGGAGAACATCCTTTATAGCGCATAAAAACACGATTAAAATAAGGCACCGAATTAAACCCCGATTCAAAGCACACTTCCGATATGTTCATAGTGCTATCACGTAGTAATGTACAAGCGGTTTCAATGCGCCACTCATTCAGATATTCAAAATAGCTTTTACCCATCACACGCTTAAAAAAGGTGCAAAAAGCCGACCTATTCATCCCTACCTGATTCGCCACTTCATCGAGTGTTATGCGACGACGCAGATTGCACACCGTGTATATCTCAACGTTTTTAATTCGTTCTTCATCACGATTTTGCAACAAATCAGGTACAATATTCTCACACATTACAAACTCCGAAATCTCCGCAACCAAAGAGAGTAATAATGCAGGGCGCTCACGAAGCGGGACTCGTTGAATTTGTAACATAATAGCGGCCACCCTCTCTCGCTTTTGACCCGTAAAAAGTAGTGCACCGGATAGTTGCAACAACTCCGATACCGATTGCGATAACTCCCCAAACATAGTCATACAACTTCGCAAAAACTCATCGTCAAAGAATATGGCAATATTCTCAATACATCCATTAGCATCCACGCAGTTTGGATTAAAGATAAATTCGTGAGGCACCCCGGGTGGAATTAAAACAACCTCACCTTCACTAAACGTACCTTTAACATTACCTATACGCCTTTGACCACAACCTGTGATGACGTATGCCAATTCCCAGGTCGTCCCGATATGCATCTCAATTTGTTTGTCTGGTTGCAAACAAACGTGGTCTATGCGATAACCTCCACTCTTACGATAAGGCGGATTATACACTTTACTCATAGTCACAATTATTACACTAATGCAAATATAGGATAAATAATATTAAATATAAGATAAAAACATATCTGTATTTACATATATTTTTGCCGTACATATAATAGGCATCATCCGGAATATCGTCAATTATCAACGAAAAAAAATAAAACAACTGACTTAACTTTTATAAATCATTATGACACAAACTACTTATCTCGAATCGAAACCCCGTTACGAAATCCTTGACGGACTTCGCGGGGTGGCGGCAATGATTGTTGTCTTATTCCATCTGCTCGAAACCTACTCCAAAGGACCGGCTGACCAAATTATCAACCACGGATACCTTGCAGTGGATTTCTTTTTTGCTCTTTCGGGTTTCGTAATCGGATATGCCTACGACGATAGATGGAATAAAATGAGCACTTGGGGATTTTTCAAACGACGTTTAGTCCGTCTGCAACCAATGATTATTATGGGAACTCTTTTCGGGGCATCACTTTGGTTGTTTCAACAGGGAGAAGGGTTTCCTCTAATCGGAAACGTCCCCGGATGGAAGGTTCTGGTAGCATTTGTTATGGGATGCCTAATGATTCCCTGCGGATTAGGTATGGATATTCGCGGATGGGGCGAAATGAACTCTTTTAACGGTCCTAATTGGTCGCTTACCTGGGAGTATGTTGCCAACATTCTCTATGCGCTTGTATTCCGTCATTTACCCAAGGTCGCTATTGCAGTTTTGGCAATCATCGCTGCATATTGCACACTTGACATTTGCCTTGATATCAACACATTCGGATTGCTTACAGATGCTCGCTCTGCTCAAAGATTTACCGTTATCGGTGGGTGGAGTCTGACATCCGAGCAAGTTTACATTGGTCTAACACGATTATTCTATCCATTTCTTGCAGGCCTTCTCATCTCTCGTGTAGGCAGATTTATCAAAGTTCGCGGAGGTTTTTGGCGGTGTTCACTAATGCTCATAATCATCCTTGCTCTGCCTTGTATCGGTGGAGAGGGCTCAATTCTCAATGGTATATACAACGCTACTGCAATTCTCATATTGTTTCCTATAATAATAATGATGGGAGCCGGCAGTGAACTTAAAGGAGTAAAAAGCACTCGCATCTGCACATTTCTCGGCGAGATATCATATCCACTCTACATAACTCACTATCCAATACTATATATGCAAATGACTTGGGTTTGGGCCCATCCGGATACACCTCTTTACACGCATATTATGATGGCTGCGTCGTGCTTTATATTATCGATTGGCGTAGCTTATGCGATGTTACGGCTCTACGACATTCCGGTTCGCAAGTGGCTAACCGAGCATTGGCTTAAACGCAAAGCAAAAAAATAATCCAATATATACACGACAAAATTCGGGATGAGAATGAAATCTCATCCCGAATTTAATTTTAGGTACTTATATACAAAATTACACGAATAAAATTTTGTACCACATTTCGGAGCCGCAGGCGACCAAGTCCCCTCCCGAGGAGGGGATTTAGGGGAGGGTCAGACTTGCAAACGCAGCGTGTCGCTGCGAGCAACTACCTGAATTAGCGGCAAAAGGTTCGTGTTGTGTAATCACGTATATAAACACCTAATTTTATATCAAACCAATATGGCTACAAATCCTCAAAATTTATATCCGACTCGATTGTCGGTTGCGATTCGAAATTCGACTGCGACTCGGCATCTGCAACAGCCTCCTCCGGAGTTAAGTTCTCGCCACTCTCCGACTTAAAATATTGAGGACGGTGCTCGCGAAGATACTCTGCAATAACACCAAATTCCTCGCTAAAACGAAGGACATCTTCCTTATAGAGAACAATCTTATGCCTATCGTAGTGCGCCGTTCCATCGGGATTTTGGCGCTTGCGACTCTCGGTAATGGTCACGAATAAATCTTCGCCTTTTGTGGCACGAACATCAAGAAAATATGTACGATGAACAGACTTCACCGTACGAGAGAGCACATACTCGCCATACTCCTCGACACGGTCTGCTTGCGACTTGTTTTTTTGATACATAGAGTTGATTTTAGGGGTTAATGTCTAACAAAAGTATAAAAAAACTCCTTACAACCCAAATAGATTATCGCTTTTTGAACAAAAAAAATTTCAATTCATCAATAGCCGAGAATATTGCGACCTCTCTTCTTCCAATCTTCGATAATACGAACACCCTCATTCAGAACAGAATCGCCCCGAGAATTCAAGACTTCGTAATATGCCGAATCCGAGAAGAGGTTACGAGCCACAAGCGCCTTAAATTGACGAGAGATGAACGATTTCGACCTTTCAAACTCTTCGACCTTCATAGCAACACCCTGCGACGACGCCTTTGTTGCTATCTCCGAAAGCATCGCATCCGTAACCTCAAAGCCATCACGAAACTGCTCGAACGAGGTATATTTCTGTGCCAATGCCTCCCTATTAGCATCGAGATAGTCGTACAGGTATCCGGCAACAACACCCTTGCGAGTTATCTTGACAAGATATGGCGTGACCTCGACCGTATCGGGAGCAATAATCACATCGGGAGTAATTCCACCTCCGCCACGAACTTCTCGCCCGTTCAGCAGGGTTTTATAAACAGGCTGTTCGCTAATCCCAATCGTATCTGCGGCAGCCTCGCTTGCCATCAATCGACTATGCTGTGTCCGATAGTAGTCATCCCTCTTGCCGTTTTCGTATGGTCGCTGAATAACCCTCCCTGTCGGAGTATGGTAGCGGGCGATAGTCAAACGTACAGCCGAACCATCGTTGAGCACCACCTGACGCTGAACCAGCCCCTTACCAAAACTTGGACGTCCGACGACAACTCCTCGATCCCAATCCTGCAACGCTCCTGCAACAATTTCACTTGCCGAGGCAGACACCTCATCCACAAGCACCACTACGGGGGTATTGGTAAAATATCCGCCCTTCACGGCACGATAGACCTGCGGAGATATGGCACGCCCTTCGGTCGATACAATAGCCGCCCCCATAGGCAGGAAGTGGCTTGCCAAACCTATCGCTTGGTCGAGAAGTCCTCCTCCATTACCTCGCAAGTCGAGAATCACTCCATCCAAACGTCCGAGAGCAGTTGTTGCTCGCTGAAACTCATCGACCGTCGTTCGACCAAATCGGTTAATCTTCACATAACCGACTCTGTCCGCAATCTCATAAGCCGCATCCACGGTATTGAGAGGTATCTTGTTACGCGTAATTTCAAACTCCATCACACCCTCTGTCCCGTGGCGAACGACACCAATACGCACCTTCGTTCCGGTTTTGCCACGCAACTTCGAGGGCACGTCGCTGCGTTTCATTCCGACAGCACTCTCTCCGTCAATAGTTACGATACGGTCGTTGGGTCGCACTCCGACACTCTCGGCAGGCGCACCTGCAATCGTATTGACCACCAAAATCGTATCGCGCAGCACATTAAATTCGACGCCGATACCGCTAAACTCGCCATCCAACTGCTCCTGCACGCGCTGCATCTCCTTGGCGCTGATGTACGAAGAGTGAGGGTCGAGCTCCGAGAGCATACTCTCGATTGCCTTCTCGACCAGCGGTTGCATATCGACCTCATCGACATACAAGCCGGAGAGATAACCATAAAACTTATTAAGCTTCGATAATTGTTTTACCGCCTCACTATCAACACGCGACTGCGCATCGAGCACAAAAGGGGCGGCAATTGCCAATACCGACAATATTATTTTAAGCGTATGTTTCAAAACTATTCGGTCTTTTAATTTGTTGTGGAACGATGCAAATATACACTTTTTTTTTAACTATACTTGTAAAGTTTTAACCACAAACACCATTCCACACAATGAACAGATTAACTCTCTCTATCGTGTTACTGACCCTCGTGTCGAGTATCGCGAGCGCATCGCCCAAAATCTACCATAAGGGTTGGATCGATTTCAACAAAAACGGCAAAATGGATAGCGTTGGGGTCGCTACGAGGAGATTTACGGCGAAGACCCCTTCTTGGTGGGCGAGTTGGGAGTCCAGATGGCCAAAGGATTGCAAGAGAATGGCAAGGTAGCGGCTACGGCCAAACACTATGCCATCTACTCCAACAATTTTTGATTTTCACATTAAATGCCATTATATGCCATTCGTTGCCATTAAATGCCATCTCTCCTCCAAAATAATTGCGAATTGCCAACGGCCTTAAAACATCGAACTTCTAATCTGCTCGAAGGCCACCTGCTGCTGTTCGCCGGTACGCATATTCTTTACCGTTGCTACACCCAACTCCAACTCTTGCGAGCCGATAATCACAACATAGGGTATCGAGCGACGATTTGCATACTCCATCTGCTTCTTCATCTTGGCACTCTCGGGATAAATCTCTGCTGCAACACCCTCCGCACGCAATTCGGCAATAAGTTTGAGCGACTGCAACTCCTCGGCTGCTCCGAGATTGACAAAGAGCACCTGCGTCGTGCAATCAACACTCTCGGGGAAAAGTTCCAATCCCGTCATAACATCGTAGATACGGTCGGCTCCGAACGAAATACCCACACCCGAAACATCGGGCAGACCAAAGATACCCGTCAGATTGTCGTAGCGACCTCCGCCACAGATTGAGCCGATGGCATAGTCCAACGCCTTGACCTCGAAGATGGCACCCGTATAGTAGTTGAGTCCGCGCGCCAGCGAGAGATCGAGTTCAATGGGCAAAGCAACGCCCAAAGCCTCGACGTAACCGAATATCGTGCGCATCTCGTCAATACCTTTCATACCCGTTTCGGAGCATCCGATAACCGCAGCCAACTTATCGAGTTTCTGCGAGTTATCGCCCGAAAGTTCAAGAATAGGTTGAAGTCGAGCGACAGCCTCCTCGTCAAGACCTCGTTCGAGAAGTTCCGCCTTCACATTCTCCAAGCCAATCTTCTCCAACTTATCGATTGCCACCGTGATATCCATCATCTTATCGGCGTGACCGATAGACTCGGCAATACCATAGAGAATCTTGCGGTTGTTCATCTTCAATACGGTGCGGATACCGAGTTTCGCAAAGACCGCAGCGACAATCTGCACCAACTCCACCTCGTTGAGCAGCGAGCGCGAACCGATAACATCGACATCGCACTGATAGAACTCGCGATAGCGACCCTTTTGGGGACGGTCAGCACGCCATACAGGCTGAATTTGGAAACGTTTGAAGGGGAACGATATCTCGTTTTGGTGCTGCACAACGTAACGCGCAAACGGCACCGTAAGGTCATAACGCAGACCCTTCTCACAAATCTTCGAGGCATTATGCAACTCCTCCTCCGAGAGGTTAGCCGCATAGTCGCCCGAATTTAGTATCTTGAAGAGCAACTTATCGCCCTCATCGCCATACTTACCCAGCAGGGTAGATAGATTCTCCATTGCGGGGGTTTCGAGTGGCGAGAATCCGTAGGCGCGGAATACGCTCTTGACGGTATCGAAAATGTATTGACGGCGACTCATCTCGACGGGCGAGAAGTCGCGCGTACCCTTTGGAACTGATGGTTTCTGTGCCATATAATTAAATTTTATTTAATTAAATTGAGAATTGATAATTATGGTGCCTGCGGCGTATGTTTAATTATTTTGAGTCAAAGTCAATAGACAAAGTACCTTTAATTTTCAATTGTCAATTATCAATTCTCAATTTGAATAACTATTCAACAAGCTTGCGATACTTCACACGGTGAGGAGCGGTATCGAGCCCCTGATTCTTCTTCCACTCCTCGTACTCCGAGTAAGAGCCCTCAAAGAAGACCACCTTCGAATCGCCCTCGAACGAGAGGATGTGCGTAGCAATACGGTCGAGGAACCAGCGGTCGTGCGAAATAACCACTGCACAGCCAGCAAAGTGCTCCAAGCCCTCCTCCAAAGCTCGCAACGTATTAACATCGATATCGTTGGTCGGCTCATCGAGCAACAATACGTTACCCTCTTCTTTGAGTGCAAGGGCAAGGTGTAGGCGGTTACGCTCACCACCCGACAACATTCCACACTTCTTCTCTTGGTCGGCACCACTGAAATTAAAGCGCGCAACATACGCACGCGAGGGCACCTGGCGATTACCTAACGTGATAAGGTCCGAATTCTGCGAGATAACCTCATAGACCGTCTTCTCGGGGTCGATGGACTTATGCTGCTGATCGACATATGCGAGCTTCACGGTCTGACCTACGGTAAAGGTTCCGCTTGTCGGCTCCTCCAATCCCATAATCATACGGAAGAGCGTCGTCTTTCCCGTTCCGTTGGGACCTATCACGCCAACGATACCTGCGGGTGGCAACTTGAAGTCCAAGCCCTCGTACAACACTCTGTCGCCGAACACCTTCGATACACCATTAGCCTCGATAACCACATCGCCCAAACGAGGTCCGTTCGGGATAAAGATTTCGAGTTTTTCCTCGCGCTCCTTCGTGTCGGCATTGAGCATCTTGTCGTATGCCGACAGACGAGCCTTGCTCTTGGCACGACGACCCGACGGCGACATTCGGACCCACTCCAACTCGCGCTCCAAAGTCTTGCGACGCTTCGACTCCTGCTTCTCTTCGAGAGCCAGACGCTTCGACTTCTGGTCGAGCCATCCGGAGTAGTTACCCTTCCACGGAATACCCTCGCCACGGTCGAGTTCGAGAATCCAACCTGCCACATTATCAAGGAAATAGCGGTCGTGAGTTACAGCGATAACCGTACCCTTATACTGCTGCAAGTGCTGTTCGAGCCAATCGATAGACTCGGCATCGAGGTGGTTGGTCGGCTCGTCGAGCAACAGCACATCAGGCTGCTGCAACAGCAGACGACAGAGAGCCACACGACGGCGTTCTCCACCCGAGAGCACCTTCACACTTTGGTCGGGATCGGGACAGCGCAATGCATCCATCGCACGCTCCAAGACACTATCCAACTCCCAGCCATTCACGTGGTCAATCTGCTCGTAGAGTTCGCCCTGACGCTCAATCAGACGAGCCATCTCGTCATCATCCATAGGCTCGCAGAGCTTCATATTGATATCCTCGTACTCCTTCAAGAGAGCCACCGTAGCGGCACAGCCCTCCTCGACAACCTCCTTCACGGTCTTCGTATCGTCGAGTTGTGGCTCCTGTTCGAGATAACCGACCGAGTATCCGGGCGAGAAAACAACCTCTCCCTGGTAATTCTTGTCGATACCTGCAATAATCTTCATCAGGGTAGATTTACCCGAACCGTTAAGACCGATAATACCAATTTTCGCTCCGTAGAAGAACGAAAGGTAGATGTTGTTGAGTACTTTTTTCTGGTTGGTAAAAGTCTTCGAGACACCGACCATCGAGAATATAATCTTTTCGTCTGCCATACTTTATATTTATGCTTTATCTGTTAATCGGACAAAGATACAAAACAATTGACAATTGACAATTCTTAATTGACAATTATTTTTGAGTGAGATGGGGAGGGAATTAAGAATTAAGAATGTAGTTACACTGCATCAACCTTTTACCGTTGATTTATGTAGTTGCTCGCGGCGACGCACTGCGAATCAAATTGAGAATTGAGAATTGACAATTGATAATTGATAATTGATAATTGATAATTGACAATTGATAATTGATAATTGATAATTGATAATTAAAGGTATTTTGTTTATTACTTTGACACTATAATTTA
>CAZIAS010000002.1:0-108969 GCA_964536825.1 uncultured Alistipes sp.
AGCCCCATAAGCCCCATAAGCCCCATAAGCCCCATAAGCCCCATAAGCCCCATAACAAAAAAAAGCGCAGACATTAAAGTCTGCGCTTTCATTAAGATTTTACTATCTCGATAGCAACACTACTTACTCTGCTGCTTCGGTAATGGTAATCACGGTCTGCAAGTAAGCCTCGTCGGTAGGAAGCTGCTGATTGTAGTCAGGTCCCTCCATAGTCAGCGGGTTCTGGCGGCTGTTCACAAGGATATACTCACCATCAACATAGCAGAGTGCAATCTGACCACTTACAAAGCTGTACGTAGTTTCTGTACCCTCTACATACTCCTTGAAATAACCTGCGAGAGTACCATTATCAACCTTATACACAACACCTTCCTCGGTTGCAATTTCGCCACCCTTGGGGTCCAAATTCAGAACAAAGTCACCGCTCATAGATGTGCTCTTCAACTGTACGTAACCACCAGCCAAATTTGTGCGTGTGAAGTTAGTGAAGCCCCAGTCATCCAAGTAGAAATCATAAGTCTTCTTCGAAGTGCCACCAACCTGGTAACCGAGCGGACCGGTATAGTTACCCTGGATAACAACCTTATTACCCTCTGCATCTACTGCATCGAGACAGAAGATAACCATATTCAAATCTTGATCGGGCATTAAAGTCGTAATGCTTACACCCGAGAAACCATCCTCCGATTCGCTGGGTACGAAGAAGTACTCCGACGATGTATCAGTAGCCTCATCATACAAGAAACACGCACCAAAACCTGCCGAGGGGTTGCAAACTACACCCGAAACTGTGGGCCATACGGGCATACCCATAGTCTCCATTTCAGTTGAAGCAGCACACTCGACAGCGGGATAATCTCCATTTGCAAGGTACGAATAGCTTGCTGCATCAACGCTACGATCAACAATCATAATGTCGATATTTACCGAGTAATCGTCATTGGTAAGTCGCAACCAATGACCCGGAGCGCCATAACCCGTCAAGCTCATCGTCATCTCTGAAAGGACAGTAGGATAAACCTCGATAACCGGAGCCTCCGGCTCTCCGGTAGTTACAACCAAAGGATCGCTCAATACCTGAACGCCATTACCCTCAACTGCAACGTAGAGGATGTAATCGGTTGCGGGCTGCAAGTCCTCAACGAGAATCATCGCAGGCTCCTCGCCATTAAGTTCTTCAACCGGAATAGAAACGCCCTCACTCAAAACAGTAGCAGCAGTTGTGCTCTCGCCTACTACAAGGCACTTCCAAGCGGCCCTCTCTGCATCGGTAGTAGCAGCAAATGCCATAAATGCATCGGGATAAACCTCGTCTGCATTGAGAGTCAAGGTTACGGTAGGTGCATCCGGATCATCACCGTTACCACCGTTACCACCGTTCTCGCAGGCTGTGAACGATACAGCAGCTGCAAGCAACATCATCAGCAAAAATCTAAATTTTTTCATAATACTGAATTTTTAGTTAATAAATATAAAAGTGTTGTTTGTTCTGTTTTTCGAATTTTCGGCTCTAAAACGCGCCATTTTCATCGAATTCGAACCGAAAGGTAAGTATAAATTTTCAAACTGCAAAATTTATCAAAAGCGAAAACCCCGAAACAGAGGAGTTTGCGCATTACAATTCAAAACTAAAAACTCAAAAAATCTTACAATCCGTAAGAACTCTTCACAAGAGCAGGTCAATAATTAAATAATAAAATAAAATTATAAAAAATTTATTTTTTGAAGAAAGGGGTGGGGAGTATGGGGATTATGAGGGTTATGGGGGCTACTCGACAAAAAAAAGCATCACTGCTCCCCATAAGCGACCGCGAACAGCGGTCGCGCCCCCATTCTCCCCATAAGCAGTCGCTACCTGCGACTGCGCCCCAACTCCCCCCCCCGCACTTCCTGCCCTTACCCGACCGTGCCGACTGTGCAAACCCATCTAACCCAGTCCTCCCCGCCCGACCCCCAATCAAAGAAAAATCGCGGTTAAACTTTGCAGTCAGCGATATTTTGCTTAATTTAGCACTTTGTAACGCTTCGAGAGATACGATTTTGCCCTGCGACATCGTTAATCCTCGTAAGCAAAACAGATATAAAGGTTAAAAATATGAAAGGCATCGTATTAGCCGGAGGCAGCGGAACGCGCCTCTATCCGATTACCAAGGGCGTCAGCAAGCAGTTGTTGCCGATATACGACAAGCCGATGGTCTATTATCCGCTATCGGTACTGATGCTCGCCGGAATACGCGATATACTCGTAATCTCGACCCCCGAAGACCTACCCCTCTTCCGGCGACTGCTCGGAGATGGCAAGGAGTTCGGCGTAAGGCTCGAATATGCAGTGCAGCCTTCGCCCGACGGATTGGCACAGGCATTCATCATAGGAGAGGAGTTTATCGGCGACGATAGTGTGTGTTTGGTCTTGGGCGACAATATTTTCCACGGTGCCGGACTTGAAGCAAAACTTGCCGATGCCGTCGTTGCCGCCGAGCAGGAGAACAAAGCCTCAATATTCGGATATCGTGTGGATGACCCCGAACGATACGGCGTCGCCGAGTTTGACGCCGAGGGCAGATGTCTTTCAATCGAGGAGAAACCCGCCAACCCGAAGTCGGACTACGCCGTTGTGGGTTTGTATTTCTTCCCGAATGACGTCGTCAAGGTCGCCAAAGGAATCTCGCCGTCGGCTCGTGGAGAGTTGGAGATTTCGGATGTAAACAGCCACTACCTTCGTGAAGAGAGATTGCACGTGCAGCGATTAGAGCAGGGGTTTGCGTGGCTCGACACAGGCACCTTCGAGTCGCTCGCCGAGGCATCGATATTTGTCGAGGTAATCGAGAAACGTCAAGGTGTCAAAATCGCCTGCTTGGAGGGTATTGCCTTCGAAAAGGGGTGGATTTCGGCGGATGAACTGCGCGAAACTGCTGCTCCGATGGCTAAAAATCAATACGGCAGGTATCTGCTCAAACTTGCAGAGAAAAAGTAAACGCACTATGAAAGTTATAAAAACCGAGATAGAGGGTGTCGTAATAATCGAGCCCGACATCCACTGCGACGAGCGCGGGTACTTCTTCGAGTGCTACTCGCAGCAGCGTTTCGACAGCGAGGTAAGCCCCGTGAGGTTCATACAGGAGAACGAGTCGAAGTCGCGGTATGGCGTCGTGCGAGGTCTGCACTACCAGCGCGGCGAGGCAGCACAGGCGAAATTGGTAAGCGTTGCAAGCGGACGTGTAATTGACGTGGTACTCGACATCCGCAAGGGCTCGCCCTCATTCGGCAAGCACACCGCCATAGAGCTCTCGGAGCAGAATAAGCGGCAGGTATTTATCCCGCGCGGACTTGCTCACGGATTTGCTGTCGTGAGCGACGAAGCCGTATTCCGCTACAAGTGCGACAACCCCTACGCCCCGAGCGAGGAGCGGGGAATCGCTTGGAACGACCCTGCGCTCGGAATCGATTGGGGCATACCCGCCGACAAGGTCATCCTCTCGGCGAAGGATATGCAGAACCCTGTGCTTGCCGAGGCAGAGGAGCTTTTTGAATATTAAAATTTTAACAATGCAGAGCAAACAGATATTGATAACAGGTGCCAATGGGCAATTGGGATGCGAATTGAGTCGCTTGGGAGCGCTCTCGCCGAACAAATATATCCCCACCGACGTAAATGAGTTGGATATTACGGACCGAGCAGCCGTCGAGCAGTTCGTTGCCGAGAACGGCATCGACGTCATTGTCAATTGTGCTGCATACACCAATGTCGAGCGTGCCGAATGCGAGGAGAGCCTTGCGATGAAGATTAACGCCGAGGCTGTCGAAAATCTTGCCGCTGCGGCTAAAAAAACAGACGCACTGCTGATTCACATCTCGACAGATTACGTATTCGGCTGTGATGGCTGCATCCCACGAACAGAGGAGATGCCGACATCGCCACTCGGAGCCTATGGACGTTCGAAACTCGCGGGCGAGCAAGCAATTGCGGCATCAGGATGTAAGGCTATAATCCTACGCACGGCGTGGCTCTACTCCGAATTTGGCAATAACTTCCTGAAAACGATGTTGCGACTGACCGCCGAAAACGAGGCGTTGAAAGTTGTCTTCGACCAAGTCGGCACGCCGACCTATGCCGGCGACCTAGCATTGGCAATATTCTCGATAATCGACGGCAACATCTACGAGGGGCGCGAAGGAACATACCACTTCGCCAATGAGGGTGTCTGCTCGTGGTTCGACTTCGCCACCGAGATTGCCTCTGCCGCAGGTCACGAGTGCAAAATCGTACCGTGCCACTCCGCCGAGTTCCCGTCGAAGGTTACACGACCACCCTACTCGGTTCTCGACAAAAGCAAATTCAAGGCAACATTCGGCATCGACATACCACATTGGAGGGAATCGATGCTCTATTGCCTCAAACGTCTGAACGCACTTAAAACGAGATAATTATGAAACGCAACATCCTCATCACAGGCGGCGCCGGATTTATCGGCTCGCACGTCGTAAAGCTTTTTGTGCGCAAATACCCCGACTACCGGATAGTTAATCTCGATGCGCTGACCTATGCCGGCAACCTCGAAAACCTGCGCGATATCGAGGATGCTCCCAACTACGTGTTCGAGAGGTGCGACATCTGTGATTATGATGCCATACGCGAGATTTTCGACAAATACGGTATCGACAGCGTGATTCATCTCGCCGCCGAGAGTCACGTAGATCGTTCAATCAAGGAACCGTTTGCATTTGCACGGACAAATATTTTGGGTACGCTCACTCTCTTGCAGGTGGCAAAAGAGCATTGGCAGGGAGCGTGGGAGGAGAAGATATTCTATCACATCTCGACCGACGAGGTCTATGGCGCACTGCCCGATGGAGATACACTCTTCACGGAGAGCACGCCCTACAATCCCCACTCGCCATACTCGGCTTCGAAGGCGTCGTCCGACCACTTTGTGCGAGCATTCCACGACACCTACGGGATGCCGACCATCGTAACCAACTGTTCGAACAACTACGGTCCCTATCAGTTCCCGGAGAAGTTGATTCCGCTCGTCATCAACAACATCCGCAATCACAAGCCAATCCCTATATATGGCAAAGGCGAAAATGTTCGCGATTGGCTTCACGTCGAGGACCACGCCTCCGCCATCGACCTGATTTTCCACAAGGGCAAGGTTGGCGAGAGTTACAACATCGGAGGAGGTAACGAGTGGAGAAATATCGACCTCGTACGGCTGATTATCAGAGTTACTGACCGCCTTTTAGGCAACCCCACAGGCCATTCCGACGAATTGATAACATTTGTTACCGACCGTGCAGGGCACGACCTGCGATACGCCATCGACTCCTCGAAATTGCAGCACGAACTCGGTTGGGCACCCTCTTTCCGATTCGAGGAGGGCATCGAGCAGACCATTCGCTGGTATCTCGATAATGGAGAGTGGCTCGACAACGTCACATCGGGCGACTATATGAAATATTACGACGAAATGTACAACAGACGATAAATTAGAGATATGTTCAAAGGTATAATTTTCGATATGGACGGTGTGCTGATTGACAGTATGGCTGCGCACGCCGAGGCAATGAAGATAATATGTGAGCGTTACGACTCTCCGAATTGGAAAGGCGATATAGGACAGTTCGCAGGTTGTGGACCCGAGCACATATTTGAGATATTGCTTCCCGAAGAACTTGCCCGAAGAGGAGCAGAGGCTCTAAACGAGGAAGCAGAGGCTATTTTTCGCAAAATATTTGCCCCCAAAGCGGTGCTTATGCCTCGATTGAAAGAGTTTCTCGATGGCGTGAAGAGACACGGAGTGAAGTGTTCGGTCGGCTCGTCGGGGTGTTACGAAAATGTCGCGATGACGTGGGAGAAGTGCAACTTGGAGCGTTGGTTCGAGGCTTCGGTCTGTGCCAATGATGTCACGCACTGCAAGCCCTCGCCCGAGATATTCCTCACGGCAGCCAAGCGACTCGGACTGCAACCGGAGGAGTGTATCGTCGTCGAAGATGCCCTGTCGGGTGTGGAGGCTGCCAAGGCTGCGGGTATGAAGGTTGTTACCCTCACGACCACCCTGCCTCGCGAGCGCCTCGAAGCTGCGGGTGCCGACCTTGTAATCGACTCCTTTGACGAGGTTAATTACGAAAGACTTTGCACTCTGTAAGTTTATAGCTTTGCCAGCAGGCGCTTTACTATCGGTAATTTGAGTATCGGTATAAGCGCGTGAGCCGGCAATGTGGCGCATATTGCGTACTCTACCTTTGTCAGGAATCCGGGAATAGATCTTCTGCGATGGCGGAACATTGCACGCAGAGCCTTACGCGCGAGGCTCTCGGCCGTCATCATCACTCCAAAACGCAGCAGCCAACGTCGAGACTTCTCATCGAGATTGTATAGCGGAGTATCCACTGCCGAGGGGAAGACCACGGTCACGCCTACCCCACTGTCGCGCATCTCATACCATAGTGACTGTGCAAAACTGCGCAGGTAGGCTTTCGACGCTCCGTAGTGAGAGATTGTCGGATAGGGAGTCCACGCCGTAATTGACGACATAATCAGAATGTAGCCCTTGCCTCGCGCCTTCATATCGGCACCGAACAGACGGCAGAGGTGTGTCGGGGTCGTGCAGTGCAGGCCGAGCAACACATCAATTCGTGCAGGGTCGGTATGTTCGAGTGTCGAGAAGAGCAGCATACCGGCGTTGTTTATCAAAATCTCGATTTCGAGATTTTGCTCACGACACCAATTATGTATATATTGTGCCGAGTCCGCCTTCGAGAGGTCGGCATAGAGGGGCAGAGCCTCAACTCCGTATTGTGCGGCAACCTCCGCAGCAACACGCTGATTCTCCTCGTCGCGATTACTTACGATGACGACATTATACCCTTTGGCAGCGAGTTGGCGCGCATATTCGAGCCCTATGCCCGACGATGCGCCTGTAATAAGTGCATAATCCATAGTGCAATATTACGAAAAAATGGCGAAAAACACTTTTTACACATCGGTAATTCTTATCAAATTCCAATTTTTCTTGTTACACCCCGGATTCTGACGCCATATTCCAAGCAAAATAACAAGTTCGTTTAATCCGGTTAGCTCTATGAAAGAAAAACAAAAAAACACAAACGCATAAAGAGCTGATACACAGACAAATGGCTCGTCAGGGGGGGGGTATTTATCCGAATTTTGTATTTTGTAATTTGAAATTTTATTTATTAAATTTGTGAAAATTACTGCATTAGGCAGATTGTACCAGACAAAAAAACAACACAAAACTAAATCATAAAAAGATGAGAATCGAACAAAATTTTACTCAAACGAGAGGAATTTACGCAGCTCCCGAAGCGGAGTTTGTTGAGATTCCCGTAGAGATGGGTTTTGCCGTGACTGGCGAAATCGAAGAGGTCGGCAAGGACGACGAAGTTGATTTTTAACCCTTAAAACGAGATGAAGACTATGAAAAAGTTTTATTGCTATGTAGCATCGTTGCTCGTTGCAGCAGGTGCTATGGTTGGTTGTACAGAGGATATCACAGCCGACAACGGCCTCTCGAACGAGGGCTTGAACGATGTAGAGTTTATCGAGGTTACCGCTGACCTCGAAATAAACGAGGAGTCGCGTACCACGCTTATCGATGGCGGCAACGGAGGAAAAGTTTCGTGGAGCGAGGGCGACAGCATCGGTGCAATTAATCCCGATGATTTAACTGTTGTCGAGTGCCCTATAACATCGATTAACGGAACGAAAGCAACCTTCTCGGTGCCGGAAAACACCAAATATGCGATATACCCTTATACCGCTGATTTCAGATACACAAGTGCCAATAGTTTTGGTCATCGATTGGCTTCGAATATCACTCTTGACGGCTCGAAGAAGGTGTTTAGCGACAATGTGGATGTTATGATTGCGCCACTCGCAGATAACAACCTCTCGTTCAAGCACCTTTGCGGTTATATCGAGGTTAAGTTGAAGGGTACCGGTACGGTTAAGCACATCGCTTTGCGCGATAACACCCGTAAATGGGATGCGCTTTCGGGTCTTGCATATATTCCATTGAGCAATGATCTTTCCAACCCTAAACTTAATTTTTCTCCGGGTTATAAAGTTGCTTTTAACTGGATTTACGCAACCTGCAATAATGTTGAGTTGAGCACCAGCGAGGCCACTTCGTTCTACTTTGTTGTTCCTCCCCGCACTTACGAGAATTTGAGCATCTGCGTTCAAACCGACAAGGGCTCGTATGCAATTACGGCAAAGAACGCTATCGAGGTTAATCGAGCAAATATTCGCCCGATTTCGGCTATCAATCTTGATGCTTTGACCCCCACATCGGCTACCGATTTGAGCGCAAATGGCTTGGCGAACTGCTACATCGTTCCGCAAAGTTCGGATGCGAAGTACTACTCGTTCCCTGCACAGAAACTAAACGAAGTCGAGAAACTTGCAAACGTAGCCTATGCTCACGTCTTGTGGAGCGACCGCGCACAACTCATCACCAACGTAAATTACGACTCTGCAACCGGCACCGTTTCGTTCAAGTATGCAGGTGGTAATAAAGAGGGCAATGTAATGGTTTCGGCCTTTGATACCAACCACAACTCACTCTGGACTTGGCATATCTGGTGCACCGACCAGCCCAAGACTGTAAAGATTAAGAACGCCCAAAATACCACTGACAAATATCACGGCATAATGGACCGTAACCTTGGCGCAACTTATGCCCCGACAACAACCACCGAAGCTACAAATATCTCGGCAACGGATGCAACAGCGACACTGGGTCTCTACTACCAGTACGGTCGCCCGATTCCATTCCCGGGACCGACAAGCATCACAAACACCACAGCAGAATCCACTAACGATGCAGCTGGCGTAGAAAACGCGTTTGGCACAAAAACACAGTGCGAAGTGATGTATGGTTTCAAATATAATTTGCAGAGTTTCTTACACACAAATTCCAGCAACTCATTCAATACAGTATTGACCCATCCGAATATCTTTGATATAGCCTATTCTTCTGATAGATATGGCAATACGTACTCATCCACAGCGACCAACTACCACGCGTGCTGCGCGGGATTCCCAAATCCCGGTACTCAAAGTTTGTCCACTTGGCACACTGAAAATGTGGATAAAATCACATTAAAGGGCAACACAGACCCCTGTCCTCCGGGGTATTGCATTGATGAGTTTGACACTTTTAAGTCGGCTTTGTATAATATTAAGCAAAACCGTGTAAGCCAAGGAGATGCAACATCAAACAAAACTTATGGTTACTATTACCAGTGTCCGACAACCAAAGAGGTAGCCTGGTTCCCTGCTAATGGATTCCGTACCCAGTTTGGAATATATAGCTCGGTTGGATATATCGCCAATCTGTGGTCACAGAGAGGATTCGGCAGTGGTTACAATTACCTGTACGCTATTCGTTGGTTTACTCCTAATACCACTGATGCACAAACAGCCATTACTACATCAGGAGTCAATACTCTTGGTTGGGGCTTCAATGTTCGTTGCCGCGTTCAGGACCGTACGGATTTACAGAGTACCCCCGCAGAGCCGGAGGAGGAACCTGCACTCTCCATCCTTTTCGTTGGCAACTCGCTTACGCAGGACGGTATCGCCTACTTGCCGTATATGTTGAAGAACTACTATCCGGATGTAACCTTCAATATTTATATGTGGTATATGGGCGGTAAGACAATGGGAAACCACTACTCTACCTTCACAAGTTCAGGCGTAGCAGACATATTCTCCGTTGCCGAGAATAGTGCATCGTGGACCAACTACTCCAAGTCGATGACTATGGCAAACGTGTTGTCTAACTACAAATTTGACATCGTTTGTCTGCAAGAGTACTTTAATTACAAGACCTCTTATACGGACTGCACCGATTGGAATAATTGTAAGAACTATATCTCGACCTACTACAAGGGTGGCAATGAACTCAAATTTATGAGCCTGTTCCACGCCCCGTTGAGAAAGGATGGTTATGATGTACACGAGGTGTACGAGAGAACCAAAGCCGGCAATGCTCTGATTCTTAAAAACACCGTTTCCGAGGATATTATGCCTTTTGGTATCGCTGTCTATAATGCATTAGATACCGACTTGAATACTCTTGGCGATTTGGGACAATTGACTCCGGATGGAACTCATACCCAGGAGGGATTGCCTTGCTTGTTGCAGACCTATGTGGCATTGGAGTGGATATTTGACAAATTTAACATAGATGCAACCGTCAAAGGAAACACAATGCGTATGACCACCGATATCTATAACACGATTAAAGTACCCGGAGCAAATCTCGGCACAGGTGTCGTAGAAGGCACAGAGGAACAGTATTCACTTGCCCAAGATATCGCTATCGAAGCCTACGCGGAGGGTAAGAAGTTCTTGGAGGATAACCTCTAAAAATATTCTCCTATAAATAGGTAAGTTGAGAAATTTGAACTTTGGCAAAATCCCTTTTCACACATTGGGAATTATTGCCAAAGTTCAAATTTTCTTGTTACACCTGTGTGATATAATAATCAAATATGATTACATTTGCGGCCTAATTGATAAATTTTGACGACTTATGATGTTACGCGGAATCGGCTCGATAC
The DNA here is from genome assembly GCA_964536825.1 of uncultured Alistipes sp. Classification (GTDB taxonomy): domain Bacteria; phylum Bacteroidota; class Bacteroidia; order Bacteroidales; family Rikenellaceae; genus Alistipes. Next base: position 10,591 of record CAZIAS010000002.1, read on the forward strand.
TACTTTTAATCTGCTCCAACGCCTTTATGACGTTGGCGTGGTACGGACAGATTATGTTCAAATCGCGCTTGGAGCGATTCGGAGTCTATGCCATCGTGGTTTTCAGTTGGCTTATCGCCTTTTTTGAGTATTGCCTGCAAGTTCCCGCCAACCGCCTCGGCAGTGTCAATTTCGGCGGTCCGTTCAATATTTGGGAGCTCAAAGTCATTCAGGAGGTTATATCGCTGCTGGTGTTCACAATCCTTGTAACTATCTTTATGAAGAGCGAGCCGCTCCGCTGGAACCACCTGGCAGGATTTGTCTGCCTTGTTCTGGCGGTATTCTTTATCTTCAAAAAGTAGCCATCTTGTGAAGATAAAATTATCGACTATTGTTTTTATATAGTTGCCACGAATTGACCATATTCTGCCAAACAATATAGGCGGTTGGAGCAACCGACGAGAGCGGATGAAGGAACGACTGTGCCATCCAGATTGCCAGCACAGTATTCTTCTGACCGAGTGACTGCCCTCCGGCAACGGCATCGCCGTACTTGCGACCCAGCCATCGCCCTACTCCGAACTGACACAGACACAACACTGCCGACACTGCCGCCATAACGATTTCGAGCTCTCCGTTTTGTGCCGTATTGTCGATAATAAACGAGGTTGTACGGCCGATAATGATAATCAACGACACGAGCCAGATGTAAAATGTGGCGTTTTTATGCTCCGCAGCCCATCGCGCCACAGGTTTTACGAACAGCCTACACAACTGCCCCGCGACAAACGGAACAATAAGCAGCGGTGCGACCCTCGAAAGAATCTCTGCAAAGGTACACCCTTCGCCACCTGCGAAGTGGAGAATCACAGGTGCCGCCAAAGCCGTAGAGAGGTTACAGAGAAGAGAGAATGCCGCCATAGAGTCGGTATCGGCACCGAGCATACCCCCAATAACCACAGCAGCCATAGCTATCGGTGCAAGCATACATATCATTGCTCCCTGCGCCACAATCGTATTGAGCGGAGCAAGCAGAAAAAACACCCCGACGCTCCCTACGAACTGAAAGAGCAGCAGCCATAGATGCAACCACGAGAGGCGCATACGACGTATATCGACCTTGCAATAGGTCAGGAAGAGCATCATAAAAATCAGCACCGGAGTAATCATCCCGCGCGACCACTCTTCGAGCATAGTGATTTGCCGGCAGAGCAGCGCTCCGACAATCATTCCCATCGGCATAGCCACGGTACGCATATTGTGAAGGAGTGTCATATTTAGCAAAAAACTTCTTAAAACCACCTTGGCTACACTCTTTCTGCATCAAAAGAGTTCAAAAGCCAAGAGATGCGATAAAAATAGCAATCTTTCAAGCAAAGATAGAAAAAAAAGTGGTCAATTTGACAATTATTCGATTTTGTTTATTATATTTGTTATTGCGTTTGTTATTATGCTAACACCTTAAAAAATTGACATATGGCAAAAACTCTAAAAATCAGAGATCTCACTCTGCGTGACGGACAGCAGTCCTCATTCGCAACCCGAATGAATCAAGAGCAGATTGACAAGTGTCTGCCCTACTACAAAGATGCCGGCTTCTTCGCTATGGAGGTTTGGGGTGGTGCTGTGCCCGACTCGGTAATGCGCTACCTCGGCGAGAACCCTTGGACTCGACTCGAAACCATTCATAAGGCAGTGGGTAATGTCTCGAAATTGACAGCTCTTTCGCGCGGTCGAAACCTCTTTGGCTATGCCCCCTATACCGACGAGATTATCGACGGATTCTGTCGCAACTCCATCGAGAGCGGTCTGGGCATTATGCGTATCTTCGACTGTCTGAATGACGTCGATAACGTAAAATCGACCATCAAATATGTAAAGAAGTATGGCGGTATCGCCGACTGCGCAGTCTGCTACACCGTCGATCCGAAATATCCGAAATTGTCGTTCTTCGACAAGCTCCGCGGCAAGAAGAATCCCGAGCAGGTATTTACCGACAACTACTTCGTATCGAAGGCAAAGGAGTTGGCTTCGCTCGGCGCAGATATGATTACCATCAAGGATATGTCGGGACTTATCCCGCCGCAGCGCGTGAGTGCTCTCGTGAAGAAATTGAAGACCGCCACAGGCATCCCCGTAGATTTCCACACCCACTGTACTCCTGGTTACGGTTTGGCATCGGTCTATGCAGCTATCGCTGCCGGCGTTGATGTTGTCGATACCAACTGCTGGTGGTTTGGTGGTGGCACAGGTGCTCCCGCATTGGAACTTGTATATCTCTTCTGCCAAAAGCTCGGCATCGATATCGGTGTTAATATGGAGGCTGTGGCGAAGATTAACGAGCAGTTGAAAGGCATCCGCACCGAACTCAATGTTTCGGTATTTGGCGCCGACAAGCCGGCACCCAAGGCGTTCAATCCGCTTGTGGATGCTACCCCCGCCGAGGTTGAGGCTCAACTCGACCGCGCAGTGAAGGCTGCCGAGAAGGAGGACTTCGAGACTCTGCTCGATGCAGCACAAAAGATTGAGGCGTACTTCGGATTCCCCGCTCCCAACGAACTTGTTCAGAAGGCAGAGATTCCGGGCGGTATGTACTCTAATATGGTTGCCCAACTTCAACAACTCAAAGCCGAGGACATTCTCCCCCGCGCGATGGAGTTGATTCCTTCGGTACGTTTAAGCGCAGGTCTGCCACCGCTCGTAACCCCGACATCGCAGATTGTCGGAGCACAGGCTGTTAGTTGCGCAATGGACGAGAAGGCAGGTCGTGCAATGTACACCACCAAGAGCGCACAGTTCGTGAGCCTCGTGAAGGGAGAGTACGGACATACCCCCGTCAAGATTGACCCCGAATTCCGCTTCAAGATTTGCGGTGTGCGCGAGGAGACTCCCTACGATACTTCAAAATACCAGATGCAGCCCAATCCCGAACTTCCCGAAGCAGGCGGAGTAAAACTCGCTGCCAACGAGAAGGAGGTGCTGCTGCTCGAATTGTTCCCGATGGTTGCCAAGACATATCTTACCAACTCGAAAGTCAAAGCTTACGAGGCGCAGAAGCCCGCAGAGGCTCCTGTTGAAGCCCCGAAGGCAGAGGCAAAGGTTGAGGAAAAGGTTGCCGTTACGGGCAATACGATTAACGCTCCGCTTCCGGGTCGCGTAATCTCGATTAAGGTTAAGGTTGGCGACGTAGTTGCTGCCGGTCAGGAGGTTATGATTCTCGAAGCGATGAAGATGGAGAACTCGATTACCTCGGACTTCTCGGGTGTGGTTAAGCAGATTTTGGTTAAGGAGGGCGACAATGTCCAGAGCGATACCGCGATGATTGAGATTGTTGCCGAGTCCGAAGCTCCGAAGGCTGCACCTGCTCCGGCAGAGGCTGCTGCGACTCCCGCGGCATCGGGTCCGAAGAATACGGTTACCGCTCCGCTTCCGGGTCGTGTAATCTCGGTTAATGTCAAGGTTGGCGATACGGTATCGGCAGGTCAGGAGGTTCTCGTACTCGAAGCAATGAAGATGGAGAACTCGATTAGCACCGACTACGCAGGTACGGTTGTCGAGATTCTGGTCAAGGAGGGCGACAACGTCCAGAGCGAAGCCCCGATGGTTGTCGTTCAGTAATAACGAATTATTAACTTAACTTAAATAGAGAGAAAATGGGATTTATTAAAGAATTTAAGGCCTTTGCACTCAAAGGCAACGTAATGGATATGGCTGTCGGTGTAATCATCGGCGGTGCATTTGGTAAGATTGTGACTTCGTTGGTAAACGACATCCTGATGCCGCCCATCAGTGCACTTATGGGCAATACAGACTTTTCGGATTTGAAGGTCGATTTGTCGGCCATCCGCAACGCCATCTCGACGGCAAGTGATGCCGTGGTCAATACGGTACACTCCGTGACCGGCACCGAGGTTGTCGAGGCGGCAGCAAAGGAGGTTGCTCCTATCTATTGGAACTATGGCGCATTTATCCAGCAGTGCATCGACTTTCTGATTCTCGCCTTGTGTGTATTCCTGATGGTAAAGATGATGAACAAGTTGATGAAGAAGGAGGAGGCGAAGCCCGCAGCACCCGCTCCGGCACCCGCACCTTCGAAGGAGGAGGTTCTGCTGACCGAAATCCGCGACCTGCTCAAAGAGAAGAAGTAAATCACACAAAACAAATTGTAATTCAAAGGACGGTGCCCGAGCAATCAGGCACCGTCTTTTGTCTGTCGTTGGAAGATATTGGAGATATAGACCGTAAAGAGTGGCAGCACCAACATCCCGAAAAGGGGCAACAGCACAGCAAGGATTTTGCCCACGGCGGTTATCGGCAGTATTGCCGAGCCGACGGTCGTCATATTCATAAACGCCCACCAGAGCGCATCGCCGAAGTTATGCAGGCCCTGATTTACGCCGAGTTCGAAGTCGTAGAATATCAGAGCCGAGAGGTAAGTAAACAGCAGCAGCGTCAGCGCATAGGCCGTAAAGAGGCGACGTATGCCGTCTTTGACCACCCACATCGCCAACAGATAGACCGCCAGCAACATACGCAGAATAGGGATGGTCGTGATTCCGAGAGCCCACTCGCGCGGAGGGACAAACCCGAGCCACTCGATAATATTGAGATAGGGCACCGAAAGCAGCAGAAAGATGAAATTCCTACGCAGGAAACGCCATCGGTGCTGCTCGGCAGCAATGCGAACAACAAAATCGAGCGTAAAGATAGCGCAGACAACAAGTTGCAGGTCGAGATACCACGCAGAGAAGTGGGTGCGGTCGCCGTGCAGAATCTCATACGACAGCGCAACCGGCAGAGCCACAGCAGCAATAAGAGTTGCTGTCCCGACAAAGGCGGCGACAAAGCGGTTGAAGTCGGAGTGTGGCTGCATCTGAACGGCATTTAGATGGTTTCGGTGCCTTCGGGGTCAAAAGCAGTGCCATTTTCGGAGGGTTTGCCCTGCGAGGACGCAATAATTTTGAAAAAAAGTCAAAAAGATTTTGCACGATAGAAAATTTCGCTTATCTTTGCACTCGCTTTTAGCAATGGCGGGATAGCTCAGCTGGTTAGAGCGCATGATTCATAATCATGAGGTCGAGAGTTCAAGTCTCTCTCCCGCTACAAAGATTAAAGAGGACACCGATTTTCGGTGTCTTTTGTTTTATTGTGGTAGTGCATAAATAAAACCGTCATACCGAGGCGGGGCATCCGATACGGTTAGGGGTATTGATTGCTACTATGCCCCAACGAGGGCATCAACCGCTGTTTATACTTCGTTGCGGAGCAAGCGCAGAAAACCTCTCTATTTGCTATAAAAAACAAGAAGATGACATTCGACATCTTCTTGTTTTGCTTGTTTAATAAAAATATAAGGAATTCAAAGAGTGTAGTGACCCCAAAAGTGTGGACAAAAAACTTTTAGTGACACTTCTGTTGCCTCCCTAAAATAAATATTTCATATGCTAACTAAAATTCGCAGACAGCACGAGCTAGAGTATACTTAGTCTTCTTCATTGTGAGAATTTTGGCAGCACCTACTTGTTGTATCGCTAAAACTTTCGCTTGATCATCCCCCGCACTCGTTGAACTCCATAAGGCACCTCTCACTGTCTTAACTTTATTATTTCTAACATAATATATATTTTGCAGTTCTATAAGCGAAGGTAACCGCCAATCAGGCCCTAACGATTGACACCAATTATTAACCTGGCTCCATGTTCCGGATGTGTAAACAAAACTCACAATCTTACCATGCCGTCCACCATTATTCACTTCAAAAACAATTCCCTCTTTTCCGCCTTGGTTATAATAGTCTCCAACTTGATATACGCCATCTCTACCCTTGCCTGCTTTGAGCATCCGAGCAGTCCGTGCCTCTTCTGCCCGCTTTTCAGCTGCGATACGTGCCTCTTTCGCTTGCTTTTCAGCTGCGACACGTGCCTCTTTCGCTCGCTTTTCAGCTACAATACGAGCCTCTTCCGCTCGCTTTTCAGCCGCAATGCGTGCTTCCTCTTCCCGTTTAGCCCTTGCTACTTTTTCTACTGCGGCACGCTCCGTTATATGCTCATAAGCCTTCTGTATTTTTTCAATTTCAGGCTCAATAATTCCACTTTGCTCTTGAATATCAGCTGCTATCTTCTCAAAACCTGCCACATTGCGAAGGTACTGCGTATCTCTCGCAATTGTATAGGCATCTTCGGTCACTTGATCGGTAACATCAATCACAGCTTTTGCCACGTCTCGAAACGATTTTCGATCTTGTACATTTACCGCAGGCAGTAAATCTGTGATTTTTTGATGATAATCATATATTTGGGTTCTTGCGTTAAATACTTTTAGCAAATGGACTTTAATGTTTTCCCTGGCAATCTGTTGCCGTCTTCTATTATCGGCTATTTTATAACATCCCAAACTGATGAGCAAAACGAAAACAATTGTGGTAACCAATATAATCCATTTCAAGTTCTTCTTCAACCACAATCGTTGCTGCTCCCGTTTGGCGGCAGCTGCTTGTTCGCGTATAGCACGAGCTTCCGCAGCCTCTCGCTCCAATTGCTCATTTCTCAACCTTGTCCGTTCTGCCAATTCACGCTCTGAAACATAGATCATAGCCTCGGAATAAAGCTCACGATTTTTTAATATCTCGTTCAACCTATCATTATCTAATCCCTTTATCTGATCTTCAAAAGCTTTACTTTCCTCTCGTATGGCGATCTCCTTACGGCAGGACTCAACCATTTGAGCATTGTACATTGCTGGATTGTTGACAACATCCTGCAATTGAGACTCATCATAATCTCGCACTGTATTTTCTGTCGAGTTTTGTGTAGTTTTACTCCAACCGTATGTATTGGCAGTGTCCGTATTCATTGCCATCGATTCTTCGGCAACAGTAGGGCTGTCACCTTTGAATTTTGCCACCGTCTGCCCATTCTTGATTCGCGTAATCTCATCCGCAATTGCTATGGGAACACAAACTTTGCCCGTAGGGTTAAAAATAGCAGGTAATGCTCGTGTCCATACATAAGCACACGGTATGGTAACAATGTATAAACAACAATTTATAATACCCAAAACAGCGTATGCAGAGGCGATTAACCCAAAAGGAATAAACAAAACACCGATAATTTTGGTATATGTATCAGAGAAACTCTTCTCGTCGGTTGCATCCAGAGGACGCACCAACAATAAATCGGCTCGCGACACAAGTGCTGATGAAAATGGCGAGAGTAAATATCTTGCTATTTGAAAATAGCCCAACCCAATAGGATACAGAATAATGGTACAACAAAGTATAGCACCCATTATCACATAGATCAATGCATGAAAAAATCCGAATAACGGAAAATACCAAAAAATATTCAAACAACCTTTCATAATAACTGATTTTTAATTCATTAAACAAGTTTTGTCTTTAAGTTTAGATAATTGTTCAGAAGCTAACATAATAACTTTTAAGATTCATATTGTCGTATCAGTACCCATCCGACGATTGATAAAATTAGGGTTATAAAAAACAGAAAGCGTGGTACTGAAAACTTATTTTAGTTAAGTTGGTCGTAGGAAACCTTGACAATAAAATAAGCAACAGCCCACGCCATACCCGAAGGTATGACGCGACAAAATGTCTGCCCATTCTCTTGTCTAATTGAATTTCCTACGTTCACTTAACGAGAATAAACTTACACTTTCCGCGTAATATGTTGCCCCAAAGTTAGCAAACTTTTCGCAAAGTGTGCAGTTTTGCCGACATTTTCTGCTGTTGCTCCATAAATTAAAGGTAAAAAGAACGATTTTTCGACTGCAAATTTCAGCGAAACTCTCCTAAAAAACAATATTGAAACAAAACTTTGTTATCTACAACCTGGGGGCATTTATGCAATATCTTCGTTTATATCCTCACTCTCGATTAGCAACACACCAAATCTCTCCTCGAAGATTTGGTCGGGAAAGCAGATGATAGTTTTTACGAGAAAGCCCTGTTTTTGAGTAATTTTGTATCGTCCCACCGACTTTTACAGGTAATCCCTAAAACAGATGCGAAGTATTGGTCTGGGCTGTTTCAAGAGGTAAAGGCTCATCAAGCGAAGCGCAGATAAGTCCCTCTCCCGCTACAAAAAAGATAGGAGTGGTTTTGCCACTCCTATCTTTTTTGCATCTGCCGTATTTTAGCATTAAGCACTTTTGCCGACAGCAACTCTTCGAGCGTGAGGTGCATACGATAACACCAATGCCGGTCGGGATTCGAAGGGTCGTTAATTTGCTCGGCCACAATATCTTTGCGACGCAACGAATCGTCTATCGAGAGCCAATCCTGCAATGGAGCAATCATCAAAATCGAGCGTGCCGATAGCTGTCGGCGCATAATCTGCTCGCACAATTCGGCACTGCAATCCGCAGGTGCCACACCATCCAACCCGAGGATATCATTATAGTAACGCTGGGTACGCTTGCGGTCCTCACGCCACCAGAGGCGGATATTCGACATATCGTGTGTGGCAGGAGTCGCAATCGAGGCGTAGGGATAGTCGGCCGTATTGCCGAACTCCACACCATAGGCCTTCGGCATACGCTCCACCTCGAGCGAAAGAATCTCCAACTCTCGCATCACATCGGGCACACAGGCAGGTATCATTCCCAAATCCTCGCCACAGACAAGCATTCGCGTACTATCGACCAGCGGCAGCAGTTTGCGCATAGCCTCTGCTCGCCAGAAGTCGTTGTGTCGCGAGTAGAAAAAGTCGTCATAAAGGCGATTGTAGGCATATTTCTGCTGTTCGGACAGCGAAGCGTAAATCTCGGTCGATTGAGCCGAGATGCGGGGGTGGAACATCCCTGCCCACACGGGGTCTTCGACAAAGAGTACATCCTCGCTCCGGCTGACGGGGGCGGTATGCAGTGCTTTGTCAAATCGGAATCCATACTCCGCAATCTCCGCGGCATCGAGCGGCATCGCCGGCGAGAAGTGACCGAGCAGTGCACTCACAGCATCGAGCGGAATCTCCCAGATGCGGAAGAATCCGAGGATGTGGTCTATGCGATAGGCATCGAAGTAGTCAGCCATCTTCGCAAAACGTGCCCGCCACCAAGCGTAGCCATCCTGCGCCATTCGCACCCAATTATAGGTCGGAAATCCCCAATTCTGCCCCTTAATCGAGAAGTCATCGGGAGGCGCACCTGCCGACGAATCCATATTGAAGAATTCGGGCGAAGTCCACGCATCGACACTGTGGCGACCAATACCAATAGGGATATCTCCTTTGAGAATCACTCCGCGTGTATGGGCGTGGTCACGCGCCGAGCGCAGTTGGCGGTCGAGGTGGAACTGCACAAAGTACCAGAATCCTACCTCTATCTTATTTTCGAGAGCAAATCCGGCCACACGCTCGGGGTCGAATGTCGCCCACTCTCCCCACTCCGAAAAATCACTCGTGGCAAACCGCTCACGCAGAACGCTGAATACGGCATAAGGCTCCAACCACTCGCGATTGCGCTCATAGAAGAGTCCAAACTCCGCAGATGCCAAGTCGGCCCTACCCTTGCGTTTATAGATTTTGTGCAGATAGTCGTACTTCGCCTCTGCCACGCGCGGATAGTCCACCTCGGCAAGGGCATTGAGTTTGCGACCTATGCGGTCGAAACGTTCCTGTTCGCGCTTGTTGCCGAGTTCTCCCACCTCTCGCAAATCGAGATAGAGGGGGTTGAGAGCAAATATCGAGTTGGCACGGTAGGGGTACGAATCGTGCCACGAGCCATCGTCGGTGGTGTCGTTTATCGGCAAAATCTGTATCACGCTCTGTCCCGTCGCTGCGGCCCAATCCGCCATAAGTTTCAAATCCGAGAAATCTCCGATACCGAAACTTCGCTCCGAGCGCAGTGAGAATATCGGCACTGCAACGCCCGAACCACGCCAGCGGTCGGGATTGGCAAACGAGCGTACCTCGACCTGCAACGCCTCATCTTTGGCGGGCTTAAAGTAGTCGAATATGCGGTTGTAGCCCTCCTCCCAGATTATCGAGCCGTCGTCCTCACGCTTGCGAACGATAAACTTGTACTCAAAGCGGTCGGGCAACTCTCCGGCCGACAACACTACGCGCCACATCGGGAAGTCGCTATCATCGAGTGGCAGGCTCTGTTCGGGTCGCCACGCTCCGAGCGATTCGCACTCACCCACAATGCACAGCACCTCATCGGGTCGCACATCGGCTGCATATACCTCGAGAATAATCTCTCCGGTCGAAGGATGTGTCCCACTGCACTTTCTGCGCCCCTTGCCGCACACCTTCGCGCGTGCGCGCGTACGTTTGAATATAGAGTCGGTAAATGCCGCCGAGCCGAATATCCTGCTGTGCGACACTCCGTTTTCTGTGATTTTGCGTATCTTAATTCTCATATCGGTTATAAACGATATAACAAATATACGATTTTCGATGAAATAACGAAAAATTATCACTACATTTGTCGTGTTATTTTCAGGGCGGGGTGTGATTCCCCACCGGTGGTTACAGTCCACGACTCCCAATCAGGGCGGTTTGCGAGATCGGCTACTAAATAAAGTAGTAGAGATTGAGCAACAACATCGAAAGGGACTGAATCGGTGAAATTCCGATACCGACGGTTGAAGCGGCTACGGTCTGTTTCAGAAAGTCCGGATGGAAGAAGATACATAGGCAGGCCTTACCGAGAGGCAAAGCATTGATTGATGCATAGCGACCTGTGATACAGCAGGTGTCTGTGCAGAGTTGTTTGGCGATTGCAGATTTCGATTCGTGCCGATGGTTACATCCGCGTGTGCGGTTGTTCCGCATTATTCTATGTTGAAAGCCCGTGAAGATAGAGTTCACGAGGCTTAATTTTTTTATACTTTATATATGAGAAAGTCTATTTTATCTCTGATTTTCGCGGCAGTTGCAGTATTTACCGCCACTGCACAGATTACAACTTCGGCTATCGACGGCATAGTTACCGACTCCGACGGCAAGCCCTTGCAGGGAGCTTCGGTCATCGCCAAGCACAACCCCTCGGGTAGCGAATATGGCGTTGCCAGCGACCGCAATGGAGCCTTCCGCATACAGGGAATGCGCCCGGGAGGTCCCTACACCCTCGAAGTCTCGTTTATCGGCTACCGCACGGCCCGAGTCGAGGGGATAAACCTCTCGTTAGGCAACACCTCGGAGTTTAAGATTTCTCTCTCGGGCGATACCACCCTCGAAGCTCTTACCGTGATCAGCACCGCCGACGACCGCTTTAATGCCGCCAAGACGGGCGCAGCCGACAACTTTACGGCTGCCGACATCGCCGCTCTGCCGACCGTGAGCCGCAGCATCTACGACATCGCCCGACTCTCGCCCTCGGCCCTCTCGGCCAAGTCGGGAGGGATGTCGTTCAGCGGAAGCAACACCCGCTACAACACATTCCTGATTGACGGCGTGGCCAACAACGATATGTATGGTCTTACCTCGAACGGCACAAATGCAGGTCTTACGAATGCCAACCCCATACCGCTCGATGCCATCGAGCAGATACAGGTCGTGGTAGCCCCCTTCGATGTTCGTCAGGGCGGTTTCACAGGCGGAGGTATCAATGCCGTGACCAAGCAGGGCACCAACATCTTTGCAGGCTCGGCATACGCCTACTACAACGACCACAACTTCTACGGTACAACCCCGGGCAAGGACATCGAAAATCGTACAAAACTATCGCGCCAATCGACCCAGATATATGGTGCAAATATCGGAGGTGCAATCGTCAAAGACCGACTCTTCCTCTTCGTAAACGGAGAGTTCGGGCTCGACTCCTACCCCTCAACCTACTATCCCGGATACGAAGGTGCAGCCCTCACGGCCGAGGAGGCAAAGCGCATAGCAGCACGCTACAAGGCACTGACAGGCTACGATGGCGGTGGCTATGACCGTCGCAGCATCGACCGCACATCGGGGTCGCTAATCGCACGCTTGGATTGGAATATCGACTCACGCAATACCCTCTCGGCTCGCTACAACTTTATCGACGGTCGCAAAGACGAGTATGCCAACTCGCCGAGTCTGTTCCTCTTTGAGGGTGCCGGCTACACCTCGGTCAGCCGCTCGCACTCGGTCAGCGTAGAACTCAACTCACGCATAAGCAACCTGCTACACAACGAGGTGCGCATCGGCTACTCCAACGTGGTCGATGGTCGCGACACAGACAAAAATCTTCCCTATGTCGAGATTCAGGGATTGGGCACAAACGGAGGTGGCACGGCCAACATCGGCACCGACCGCTTTGCCAATGCCAACTCTCTCGACCAGCACACCCTCACGCTGACCGACAACCTGACGTGGTATAAGGGTCGCCATACACTTACCTTCGGCACGCACAACGAGTTCTACCACTCGCACGTTGTCTATGTAGCCAACTCGCTCGGAGCCTACACATACAACTCGATTGCCGATTTCGAGAACGATCTGGCAGCAAAATACCAATACAACTACACCGACCAGAAGGTTACGGGCACCAAAACCTGGGGTCCGAAGTTCAACGCTCTGCAACTCGGCTTCTACGTTCAAGACCAATGGAAGCCATCGGAGCAATTCTCGCTGACGTATGGAGTGCGAGCCGACATTCCGCTAATCTTCGGAGGGCCGACCGTGAACGAGGAGTTCAATGCCGGAACGATAGCCGAGCGACACAATGTCCGCATCGGTGACTACCCGCGTGCGCAAATTCTCTTCTCGCCCCGCATCGGATTCCGCTGGTATGCCGACAGCCGCCAGCGCACACTTATTCGCGGTGGCGCGGGTCTGTTTACGGGCCGAGTTCCCTTTGTCTGGATTGTGAACAACTACTCTAACACCGGCATCGAGCAGAAGGGCGTGACCCTCAAAGGCAAGAGCGACAGCGCGGGCAACATCATCGAGTCGGCACAATCCTTCTCGAAGAACCCCGTCTCGACCTCGCTCTCGACCCTCAACCCCTCGATTCAGGCACTCGACCGCAAGTTCCGCTATCCACAGGTCTTCCGTGCAAATCTCGCTATCGAGCAGAAGCTGGGCAATGGATGGTTACTAATGCTCGAAGGACTTTATACCAAGACCCTCAACAACGTCGCATTCAGCAATTTGAGTCTCACGGAGAGCAATTCGAAAATCTTTGCCGTCGGCTCTGCTGATGCCACTTCGGCAAACACCTCGACTCTCTACTCCGTGGATCCGAAGTACTCGGCAATCTACTACACCACCAACACCAACAAGGGCCACTCGTGGTCGGCAACCGCCTCGGTACGTCGTACATTCCGCTTCGGACTCGACCTCTACGCTGCATACACCTACTCGCAGTCGCGCTCGCTCTACGATGCCGCTTCGTCATCGCAGGCGAACAATTGGAGCCGCACCTACTCCGTCGATTCCAACTCGCCCGTACTTTCGTGGTCAATCTACGATTCTCCGCACCGACTGACGGCACAAGTATCCTACTCGCGCCGCTACGCCAAATATTTCGGCACGAGCGTATCTCTTGTATATCAGATGTACTCGGGACAGCGTTACTCACTCTGCTATGCCGAGAGCGTGGACCTCAACGGAGATTTGATGACGGGCAACACTCTCGTCTATATCCCTACCGAGAGTGATTTGAGCAAGATGAGCTTTGCCGATGCCACCTCTGCCGAGCGTTGGAATGCCTTTATCGAGAGCGACCCCTACCTGCGCACACATCGCGGCCAATTCTCGGAGCGCAACGCTCTGCAAACCCCGATGGAGCACCGCCTTGACCTCCACGTCGCGCAGGATTTCTACTTCGGAGCCGAGAGCCGTCGCAAGTTGCAGATTACGCTCGATGTGGTCAATTTCGGCAACCTGCTCTGTCGTGATTGGGGTGCATACTACTCGGTCAAGAATGCCCGCCTGCAACCCGTGCGCATCACGGCACTCACGGACGACGGCAACGGCAATAAAACGCCTGTATATCAATTCACGGGCGCGCAAATCGCCAAGGACGATATCCTCTCACGCTGGCATATGCAGTTAGGAATAAGGGTTGTGTTTTAGCACAACCCTTATTCCTAAAATTGAGAATTGATAGTTGAAAATTGATAATTACCGGACCCCTCCGCCCGCCGGGCACCTCCCCTAAAACAGGGGAGGAATAAAAAAAAACAAAAACTCTCCCCCTGTCTTAGGGGGAGTGGCTGAAAGCCGAAGGGGTCTTTCTACCTGCTCAACTTGCGAATGTTGGGCAGGCTTTTATTTTATGCCTAATGCCCCGCACGAGTGTTGTTCGTTTCGAAAAAGTTTTTTAATTTTGTAGTGTCGAGTGGCATCATTGCCATTTGGCGGACATATAGAAAGTGTTTTCGCAGTCCTTACAAGAAAATGTGGAAGTTTTCAAGACCAAGGGACAACGAGCAACACTCATTTCTTGTATAGTTATGTGACTGTACGCATTTTGCGTACCTGCCTCATACTATCCAAGTGTGGGGCATTGTAGCGTTTGTTTTGGTCAGGTCTTTCCACAACCTTCTTGTAAATAAACGGAATCAACTCCACACTTTCTTTTTACACTAACCGCACGTTCGGAGTTGACGGGCAAGCAAAAATAAAAAATACTATTATGAAGAAACTATTTATGATTTTAGTCTCGGCAATCACTCTTGTTGCTTGTGGCAGTTACGGCCCCACTGCTGCCGAAGAACCTCATTTGAAAAGTTTTATTTTTAGAAATAGCATTGACTATGAATGGGGTAAAAGCCTTAAAGATGATTTTATCGGAGATATTTATTTGGGCAATATCTCCGTTGAAGGTCTGGATATCCCTCTCGTTGACGAGGATCAACCACGTTCATTTGCCGAGGCGGTATTGATTATATTTGAAAACAAAGTAAACATCTCGGGTAAAGGAGAAAAAAAATTTAAGGAAGATTGTATGCAAAATCTTGATTATACGTTAGAAGATAATTGGGTGTCTATTTGGGATGAGGAGAGTTACAAAAAGTCCCTAAAGCTGTGTCGCAAAGATCCCCAACAAGCCAAAGTCCTTTATGACAGATTGCTTACCGCTTTTTTACGATATTTACGAGATGAGGCAGACAAGCAAGTTAAAATGATTAGTTGGGAATATGATCCTATAAACACAGGCGATAGTTATACAGCGTATGATGTGGTATATCAATTAGGTACTGGATTCTATATTCTTGTTAATCTCGTAGAATTTGATGACAGCGAACGATATGAGTACAAAATTATAAATAAAGCAAATTCGCTTACAGAAATAAATAACCCATTTTAACCATTAAACGATTATTAAACTATGAAAACCACTATTGAAAAACTGCAATCTGCGATTGAAACTTTAAGAAATTCACATATACCTCATAGCAAATCTGTGATTTACGCAGAACAGATAGACTCTGATTTGCGTGCCGCTGTTAATCGCTGGTATGCCCCTATTCCTGACGATGAAAATATCCTGTTACTCACAAATAAAATTAAGGAGAATTTTATGGGGTATTTCCGCACAGGTATATGCATTACAGATAAGGCTGTATATTGTCGATTACAAGCGGATTCACTCTTCTCTACTTTAACCATAAACAGAAGTAAAAAAGTTATACCCCTTACAGAAATAGCAAGTATGAGTATAGGAGAAACCGATCACTGCTACGGCACAAGTTACGAGGGTCATCAATTGCTTGTAAATGGTAAGGTTGTAGGTCTTATTCGAATGGGTAACGGAATGGGTGCAGACGAAGATATGATAACCGAATTATCACAAATCTTCAAGGCTTTTAATCATGAGTAGTTCCTTCAGACAGCGTTACAATGCTTATATAAAGGCAAAAAAGAGGTCGGAGATTATAGCCAGGATATTATCTTTTTTTGTATTGGCATTATGTTTCTGTCCAGTAGTTTGGTACTTTCTCGAACGAGAATGTACTACATTTTTACACCATATTTGGTATATTGTGAAACTGATTGTACTTACAATTATTTCATTGTGGGTCGCGGGACTGTTTCATTTAATCATTGAACGAAGTTTTCTTCGTTATTTGTATGCCAAAGAGATAAAACACAGATAATCTCCAAAATCGCTCTATTAAATAAGCACCGAGAGCGTGTCCAACAAGTTTTCTTGGACACGCTCTTTTTGACAGAAGCTGTATAACAAGAGGGATTTTTAGGACTGCGAAGCCCGAAAAAGCGCAGTTTACTCGGCGTAAATGAGCATTTTGAGGGCGAGTATGACGCTAAAATCACCTTGTTCTTTTGGAGGGTAATGGGATATATAGAAAAAACCGGGAAAAATAGGTAAAAAATAGAGAGTGGAGATAGTGGTCATTCTCTAAATTCTCTAAATTCTCTAACCTCACTATATTCCCTAAACACCCACGCGTCACTACGCACCTCATCACACGTTGTTCCAACGGTATTGCGGGTATTGTTTTTAATACCCATGGGGATGATATTAAGAACAATTAAGGATTCTGTTATTTGTTTTACAAGAACTTTAACACCCCTTAATCTCCTTTAAATGCCTTTTAACCACTTTAATTTCCTTTTACAACAACATAACCTTCAGCAAATCGCAACTTGCTTGGGAATTTTTGCGGTCGAAGTGGAAGCCGCAGATACCCTCACGCTCCGAAGCCTCGATATTATCCTCGCGGTCATCGATAAACAAGCAATCCGCCGGATTGAGCGAATAGCGGTCGAGCAACAACCTGAAAATCTCGGGCTCGGGCTTCACAACCAACTCCTCGCACGACACGACCTCGCCATCGAAATTGGCATAGACCGGCAGGCGACGGATAAAGTCGATAAACTCTCGCGACATATTCGACAGCACATAGAGTCGATACCCTGCCGCCTTTAACTGCTCGATAAGTGCCTTGGTCGGCAAAATCTCCTCTTGCAGATTGATTGCCGTCGAGATATACTCGTCACACAACTCGCGCGAGCAACCATTGCGCTTGCAGATAAACTCCTTGACCTCCTCCAACGAAGATGTTCCGCGGTCGTACTCCTCCCAAAAATGGGGCATCGGGATTTCGTAAATAAAGGAGAAAAACTCCACAAACTCCTGCGACACCTTGCGAGGGTCGCGTGCAACAACCACACCGCCCAGGTCAAAAATTATATTTTTGAACTTTTTCATCTCTTGCAAAGCATTATCTCTTACCCATCCAAGTCAGTTTGCGCCACAGAGTCTCAAACGGGCCGTGCGAATGATTCTCGAGCCACCAACGGCAGAAGTACCACTGTCCGACAACCACCGCAGCACCAATAAGCAGCGCCACGGTGTGACCCGTATAGCGGAAGAGTCCCAGACCCCAATTGTAGAAGATAAATCCGCCAATCATCGACTGTCCGAGGTAGTTCGTAAGGCTCATCTTGCCGTAGGGAGCAATCTTCAACAGCGTATCGTGCGCCCGTGTGCGATAGAAGAGCACCACCACACCTCCGACAATCACTAACATCATCGCCAGATTGCGCCACATTTTGAGCATCACGCCGAGGCTCTTGCTGATGCAGGGTGTTTCGACCATACCGGGCAAAATCTCGTATGCCGGAGCCAACAGCACAGATGCAACCAAGGCCCACACCAAAGTCTTTTTCCAGATTTGCACATTATTACCCTCATCGTAGAACATACGCTTGCGACCCAGAATAACGCCGAAAAGGAACAAGAAGAGGGTCTGCGTCATACGGCCGTGCTCGATAGCCCACGCGAAATTGACGGGAAATCCGTTGCGGATACCTGCGACAGCCACATCGAGCCACGTTCCCTCTGCCTGCGCCGGCAGAATCGCACCAAACATATCGTGAGAGCCGAGGTCGAGCGACGTAGTCTCGGGATTTATCAGGCCCAAGACAATATAGACAATCTCTATCGGCTGCAACATCAGCAGCAGAGCTGCACTCACAAGCACCTTGTCGCTTGCCCTGATGAATGGGATAATCAGCACTCCGCAAACAGCATAAACGGTCAAAATATCGCCATTATAGAAGAGCAGGTCGAACAATCCGAAGAGGAAGAGCAGCACCATACGCCACACGAATCGAGAACGGAAATCGACACCCTTCTGTGCCTGATTGTCGTGCTGGATAAAGAAACTCAAACCAAACAACAACGAGAAGATTGCATACATCTTGCCTGCCAACAGGAAGAAGGTTGTATCCCACACTGCCGAATTGAGCCACCCCATAAATTCGGAGGTCGGTTCGCGAAATTGATAAAAATTGAGTTGCTCGATAAAGTGAATAAGCACGATGCCTCCGATAGCTATTCCTCGCAGGATATCGGCAACCTCAATTCGTGTGTTGGGTTTCGTAGAAGGTGTGTACATATTTATATCTTGTAATTTGTAGAACAAGTTTCTATTCGATTGTTATTTCGAGAATACCTACTGCCGTATCCTTGCTCTTCGGGGTCATATTCACGCGCAGAGCCTCGGCTGTCACAGGCTCGGCAGGATGCACCATATTAAATTGGTCGCGAGCCGTGCCGAAGTGGTCGGTAATGTAGGGCTTATACTCGTGCCACTCGCCATTCGCAAAGTAGTCGATACTCCACTCCTTCGGTAACTGTACACCACCATTATCATCGTACCAATAGACAGACACGCACTCCACAGGCTGTGCCTTTTTGAACAAAATCTCGATAGTCTGGCTCTGCCCCTGCTGTCGCCACGAACTCCAACGCATAATACTCTTATCGTGCGAGTGGGTCGGCAATTTACCATCCACCACCGCCAAAATATCATCGCCTCGACTGTTGGTATATGACGCCTTAACATCGGCAATATTTTTGGGCAGACGGAAAACTCCGGCCAGCGCCGTTGCCGCATCACGACCAAACCACACATTCATCTGCATATTATCGCCACGATTATTCCAGGCATAGTATGGTATAAGTCTCAACTTTGTTGCCTCACAACCATCGTCATAAGCCACTCCTGCATCGATTGTAACAGTGGGAATACCTCTCAACACTCCCTCCTCGAAGCAGCAAACCTTATCCTTGCGCGAATTGAGCGTTGGGATGAAGCACCTCGATACCGGAGCTTCGTTATCGGGCTCCTCGGCACAGAATACCAGCGGGCCACGCGTAACACAAAGTCGATTGCTGTCCGCCTTCACACGCTCGTCAGCCACTGTATAACGCACCTCCATCGGTAACGAAAGTGTAACCTTGTCACCTGCGCTCCATTTACGATGCAACGGCAGGAATCCATCGACCACGCGACTACATACCCTTTTGCCATTAACCTCAACCGAATATTTCGGCTCTACACCATCTGCATAAGAGTAGAGTTCTCCGGGGACAAATTGCTTGCTGACCCACGACGGGATACGCAACCAAAGTGTAAATTCTTCGCCATCGGTCGCCGGCTCCACATCAATAGTGATATTACCTTCGAATGGATATTTCGTCGTTTGATGTAATTTCACGGCACCGGCTCCAAGTGGCACTTCAACCGAGCTACCAACATAAAACGAGCAGAAAATATCATCGTCTGTATGCGAATAGACCATACCCGAAATTTGCGGAATCAGGCGCGCCAAATTTGACGGGCAACAGGCTGTTGAAAACCACGGAGAGCGACCCGCCCTACCGTGATTGAACGCTCGACGGCCATCAGCTTCAAGCGGATTGACGTAGAAGAATCGATTACCTTCCAGATTAACACCTGCCAGGACATTGTTATACAGCGAAACCTCTGCAACATCAACATACTTCGCATCGCCCGACATTAGGTACATACGATAGTTGAACAATACATTACCCAATGCCGCACACGTTTCGTCGTAAGTGTGCAGATTGGGCAGTTCGTACGCAGGACCGAAACCTTCGAAGCCTGCAACAGCTCCAAGACCACCCGTGATATGCATCTTTCTGTCCACGATATCGTGCCATACGGCATCAAGCGCCGGCAGCAATGTCTTATCGCCATTGATTGCCACCAAATCTGCCATACCGGAGTAGAGATAGGTTGCTCTCACGGCGTGACCAACAGCTTCCCGTTGTTCACGTACAGGGATATGTTGCTGGGCATAACTGCCACTATTTACACCCTCTCCTTTGGCACTCCACGTCACTCCACGGATATCCACAAATTTCTGCGCCATATCGAGGTAGAGCCTATTGCCCGTTACCTGATACATCTTTATCAGCGCAAGTTCAATCTCCTGATGCCCCGGAGCCTGCATCACAGGTTTGCCTCCGTTGTATCGGGAATCGCCCTCAAAAAATACGCGATTGATATGTTGAGCACTCTTCTCGGCAATATCGAGCCACTTGCGCTTGCCCGTAGCGCGGTAGTATGCAATCGCACCCTCATACATATGACCCATATTGTAGAGTTCGTGACTGTGGGCGACGTACGAATAGGGGCGCTCTCCTGTCGAGCGGACATTGCTCGGATTGCGCAGGTGCTTGGGCATCGTGTGATGCTCGTAGAGGTAACCATCCTCCTTTTGAGCAGCTGCTATCACGTCAATAATCTCATCCATCTTGCGCTCCAAGTCGGCATCACGCTCCAAAGTAAGCAGACAGGCTACACCCTCCATAACCTTAAACAAGTCCGACGATACATAATAACGGCCCTCTAACGGCTTGGTAACTTGCTCGCCACGCAGATAGGCTCCCACACGACGCAAATTATCAACCGCATACTCGGTCTTATCTAATGAGAATGGAACCAGCACCTCTTTTAGATTTTGCAGTCGAGGCAACCAAAAGTTATCATCCAACACCACCTCTTGGAACGGAATCTGTGTCAGAGGTTCTTCAACCTTCGGGGCGGAAACGTCCTCGCGGCAACAAGAGGTTGATATGAATATCAAAAGCGAACATATCGCCATACAAGCAAAAATACAAAGGTTTCTCATCGTGTAATCATTTAGGTATTCTCGTAACAAAAGTAGAGAAAGCGTAGTTAATAAGCAAAAAAATTATTAACTTTGTTCAAAGTAAACCACACTACATACAATGAACAAAGTATTGACCCTATTTCTGCTTGTCCTGATGGTTTCGGGCAGTGTTTTGGCATCGGAGCCAAAGAAAGTCCGAAAATTCGACACAATGCCGACGAAGAATCCTCCAAAGGAGTGCCAACGTCCCGATAACTTTACTCCATTTCGCTACAAATACACCCTCACGGAGTTGCGCGACCGCTATACCGAAGAGTTCAGGGTTCGTGCCGCACGCCTGATGGGACGAGTCGATTACATAAATGAGAATGGCGAGTGGAAAGCATCGAGAGAGTCTCTCGCCAAGCACCAATGCCCCGAGTGGTTCGAGGATGCCAAGTTCGGAATGTTTGTCGATTGGGGATTATGGTCGATACCCGCGTGGGCAGGTCGCAAGGCAAACGGTGCTGCATATCCCGATTGGTACGAGAAGCGAATGTATGGTCCGGTCGAGAAGTACCACGACAAGTATTGGGGAGAAGATTTCGAGCGCGACGACTTCATCCCGCTTTTCAAGGCGGAACGATATAACCCCGACGAGATTGTCCGCATTGCAGCCGAAACCGGAATGAAGTATATCGTACCCTTTACCAAACACCACACAGGCTATTGTCTTTGGGATTCGTCGTTCACGTTCCGCAACTCCAAAGAGATGGGAGCTGGTCGCGACCTGATGGCACCGCTTGTTGAGGCTTGCCGCAAGGAGGGGATGAAATTCGGTTTTTATTTCAGCGTGGATGAGTGGCAATATCCGCTGCTCGATGAACACAATAATATTTATCAGCACGTTTGGGACAGCAAACTCATCTCTCATAACGAGCCTTACGAACCCATTTTGGAGCGTATTATCTCCGGCAAGGTGCCCGTACGCAACTTTGCACAAGATTATATCATTCCACAGGCTGTTGAATTTATCGACCGTTTCTCGCCCGACCTTATTTGGTTCGACGGAGAGTGGGTATCTCCGGTCGAGTACCTCGGTTCGTACCATATTGCCGCCTACTACTACAATACTGTGGGAAAGAAGAAGCCCGTCGCCATTAACGACCGATATGGTCTTTTCCGAACAGACACCATCCGCTCCGAGAATTGGTTGCGTGGCAGATTGGGCGACTACTACACCAGCGAGTACCACGACCTTGCCGACAGCAAGAAGAGCCATCCTTGGGAGGAGTGTCGAGGTTTGAGCCAATCGTTCGGCTACAATTGGGAGGACTCTGCCGAGAATATCATCTCGACCCAAGAGTTTATCGATATGTTTGTACGCATCGTTTCGGAGGGTGGCAATCTTCTATTCGTAGTCAATCTTGACGGACAGGGCGCAATACCGGCATTGGAGATGGAGCGCCTGCGCAGTATCGGCGAGTGGCTTAAAGTCAATGGCGAAGGCATATATGCTACACGTGCCTACAATATCACATCCGAGGGCTCAACGCACTTTACTCGCAGCAAGGACCACTCGACAGTCTATGCCATAGTCAAAGAGTTCGATGGTCGCACCATCTCGTTGAAATCTGTTCGCCCGATTGAGGGGTCACAAGTCACAATGCTTGGCAGCGACGAGCCGTTAAAATGGAGATACGACAAGCAGAACGGTGCAACCATCATCACACTACCCCGTTCTCTTGCAACGCCCGCCGACCGTCCTTGTGATTATGCTTGGACTCTGAAATTAAAGGTAAAATAGACACTACATTCGACTCAAAAAGAGTGACGCGAAGATAATGATGCAAAAAAACAACCGGAAATTCATCTTGAATATTGAATTTCCGGTTGTTTTATGTTTTCGAACTATCGTGTCAGCGAAGGACTAATATTCGTCCTCGTTGAAAAAGAAATCGTCTTTCGAAGGATAGTCAGGCCAGATATCCTCGATAGATTCATAAATTTCGCCCTCGTCCTCGATCTCTTGGAGATTCTCCAAAACTTCGAGCGGTGCGCCCGAACGAATAGCGTAGTCAATCAACTCATCTTTGGTTGCAGGCCACGGTGCGTCCTCCAATTTCGATGCAAGTTCAAGTGTCCAATACATAGTCTTAAAGTCTTAAATTTTAATATTTCATTCTCAAAATAGGGCCGTCGTCAAATCCAACAGCTCTGTTTCGGGCGCAAAAGTATATAAAAAAATCAAACTAACAACTCTTTGTGCAACAAATATTTAGTTTATGGTATCCAAAGCCTCTCGCAGACGGCATAATGTTCGGTCAAAACACGTCCCAAAAGGTAGAACCAATCCGACAGTCGATTGAGATATACCTGCGCTCCACAATCCACCTCATACTTCGCTCCCGCACGCAAAACAGCCCTCTCGGCACGGCGACATACCGTACGACAAACGTGGCATTGCGACACCACACGGCACCCTCCGGGTATCGTAAATTTGGTTATCGGTTGCACCAAAGCCTGCATCTCGTCTATTCCCAATTCGAGTTCGGCAACCTTCTCGCTACCAAGTGGCGCTACCTTGTCGGCTCCACCCTTGCCAACAGCCAAGAGCGACGCCACGCTCATCAGTGTGCTGTTGATACGGTCAATCGACTCGACATACTTCGCCAATTTATCCTCCGCGCGCATCATATCGCCCAGCAACGCGGTAAATGCCATAAGTTCATCAACAGAGCCATAAGCCTCTACCCTCTCATCAAACTTCGGTACTCGCTCGCCTCCTATCAGCGATGTTGTTCCGCCATCTCCACATTTGGTATATACTTTCATAACTTGAAGTGTTGCTTTGGTAAATGATTGTTGAATACCAGCAGGTAGCCTCGATTATCGACCGTGGTCGATGGATGATTTGCAATAATCTCCCGACAAGCCAAATCCCTCTCTCGTCCCGAATATGGTGCGACAATCGCAAGGGTCGTGCCGTGATGACGTGCATCATCTGCCATTGCAGACAATCGCTCGTTCGGAAAATCGGTGGTCAGCACAACAAAATCACGACCTGCACATTCGCAATCGATTCCGACAGATGAATACGAACAATGGGCCACCAAATTACGCAACTGAACAGCACGCTTACGTGGTACTCCGGCAGAAATCATCGAAGTGTAGAAATCATCTTCGGCAACCGGCTTTGTACTCATAAACACCTGACGAACAATCGCATACACATAAGGAGAATGTACTCCGTGACCCCGAAAATAACGGGCTCGCGACACCCGATTACCCCAGCGTGTAAAGCCATAGAGGCGTTGCAGAATTGTTCGACCGCTAATCTTCATATTCCACGTTATTTTTTGAGCAGACCTGCCAGATGTCCTGTCGAGAAGGCTATTTGGAGATTGTATCCACCCGTATTGGCATCGATATCGAGGACCTCGCCTGCGAAGTACAATCCTTTGACCTTCAACGACTCCATAGTATATTTGTTAATCTCGTCACACGATACGCCACCAGCTGTAACCACAGCATACTCGAACGGAGCATAGTCGGTAATCGGAAGGACAAAACCCTTCAACACCTTAATCAGTCGCTCCAATTCGGGTTCGGTAACCTTCGAGATATAGAGTTTCGAATGAACATCCAACTCACGCGCCATCGGCACCACCAACTGCTTGGGCACCAATTTGCGCAACAACTCCGCAAAGAACTCTTCGGGTTGCATCTCGGCAATCTCGCGTTTGAGTCGCTCACGAAGGATATCCTCCGAGAGTGCGGGTTTCAAATCGAGAACAATCTTAACCTTACGGTCGTCTATCAGCGCATCGACGGCATCACGACTCAAACGCAGAGCCACGGCACCCTCGACGCCTCGTTCCGAAAAGCCTATTTCGCCAAACTCCTCGCGTGCGAGTTCGTTGTCGATATAGAGCTTTGCCCCCACATTGCGCAACAAAAGCCCATTGAGATATGATTTTTGGGGATGTGACGTTACCAGCGGCGTCAGCGAAGGTCGCACAGCCTCGACCGCGTGACCGGCAGCATCGGCGAAGAGATAACCATCTCCCGTAGAACCTGTTGCAGGATACGATACGCCGCCCGTGGCAACAATCACATTCGGAGCCTCAACCTTGCGAATAAATCCGCGTTTGTTCATATAGTTCACGCCATAAACCTTGCCCGCAACCTCCAAAATCTCGGTTACGCGAGCATTGCACTCGATATCGACCTCATTATCGCGACAGTACCACTCCAAAGCGTTCGCAATGTCCGAAGCCTTGCCACTGCGAGGGAAGACTCGCTCTCCGCGCTCTATGTCGAGTTTTACGCCATTGCGTTCAAAGAAGCGAATGGTCGATTTGTTGTTGAACTCTGCAAATGCCACCGAGAAGAAATCGGCATTGGTACGCACCTGCTCGACAAACTCCTCGGGAGGACGTGCATTGGTCAGGTTACAACGGCCCTTACCCGTGATTCGCACCTTGCGCGCAGGCTTCTCCATCTTTTCGAGCAACAGCACTCTATTACCGATGCGTGCTGCGGTTCCTGCCGCCATCAGACCTGCGGCTCCACCGCCTATAACTACTACGTCGTATTCCTTCTGTTCCATAATTGCGACAAAGGTACTAAAAAACTATCTGCAAACGAAACATTACGCACCAATTATTCGGTTTTATTGCAATATAATTTTTCTGCAACAGGTTTTTTATTTCGACTTTATTTTGTACTTTTGCGCTCGAAATCATTTGAGAATTTCTAACCGTTCTGAAATATGTTGAGCAGAAGATTGTTGAGATTGAAGGTCATTAAGAGCCTTTACGCACACATCAAGTCGGAGTCCGATAACTTGCAGGCTTCGGAGAAGAGTCTCGTACTCTCGATTGACAAAACCTATGAGCTCTATATCCAATTGTTGGGGCTTATTGTCGAGGTCGCTCGTTATGCCGAGAATCGTCAGGAGATTGCCCGACAGAAGAAACTGCCGACATACGAGGATTTGAACCCCAATCGCAAATTTGTCGAGAATATGGTTATCGCACGCATTGCCGAGAGTGATGCAGTGCAGTCGTTCCTTGCGAAACACTCGCTCGGTTGGGCACAATATCCCGAATTGATAAAAAATATCTATAACCACCTTATCGAGAGCACTTTCTACAACAAGTATATGCTCTCGGAGACGCGCTCTTTCAAGGAGGATTTGCAGATTGTAACCGATTTCTATGTTCAGGAACTCGAAGATAACGAGGCGTTGGAAGATGCTATCGAGGAGCAATCAATTTTCTGGGCTGCCGACCTCGGCTATGCTCTCACTATGGTCCTGCGTACCCTCTCGAATATGCGCGAGTCGCATTACGAGCTTCGCCTGCAACCGAAATTCAAAAACGACGAAGACCTCTCTTTTGCGAAAGAGTTGTTCGAGAAGGCGGCTCTGCAATTTGAGCAAAATCAACTCTACATCGACCGCTTTACCCATAATTGGGATGTTGAGCGTCTTGCCTTTATGGATAAACTGATTATGTCGGTGGCGATAACCGAACTTGTAACCTTCTCGTCGATTCCTGTCAAGGTGTCGCTTGATGAGTATATCGAGCTTTCGAAATATTACTCCTCTCCCACCAGTAGCACATTCATCAACGGTGTGCTTGACAAGGTCGTAGAGTCGCTGACCGAGGAGGGCCGAATCAACAAGAGCGGTCGCGGATTACTCTAAATCGGCTCTGCGAAAAGGGAGCGTGTTTCAGACTGACAAAATGAGATTTTTCGCACATATAGTTGCAATTATAGCAGTCATCACGAATGCTATCGCCTGCACCGAACCCGCAAAGGTCAATTATGCGGGAGAGGTGGTCGAAATTACCGATTCACTGCTTTCGACGGGCGTAACCGACACCCTCCATTTCGGACGTATGCGTTCGGGAGAGATTGCAGTAAAGAGCCTTGCGATTAAAAATATGTCATCCGAACCGTTGGTAATTCTTCGCCACGAAACAACCTGTCACTGTGCTACCATTACCTACACACATCAGCCACTGATGGTGGGCGACGAGAGCGAAATCCGCTTTGAATTTGACTCTCGCGGCGAGCACGGCTGGCAGATGAAACTTGCCAACTTCCACATCGCCGGAGCCGAGCGACCTCTGCGCGTATTTATCGAGGCAGAGATTGAATAAAAAAAACGATTTTTTTATTTGATTTATAATTCGTATCTTCGCAGAATAAATACAGAGAATCCCTCTCCCGAAAATCGGGGGGGGGATTTTTGGCATTAAAACCGTTATTTACAGACATTTATAAGCATAAATGGTTTAATAGTCAAAAATCATCTCTCAAAAAAACGATGAATATTTAACTAACAAAACTTATTTTTATGCTAAAAAAACATTTAACCATCCAAAAGTCCGGTTACATCGAGCCATCGATTACCGAGATTGAGGTCAAAGTCGAAGCCGGCTTTGCAGAATCAATTCCATTTACATCATCATTGGAAGATATTACCGAAGAGGCGGCTGATGATGAATTCTAATTAACCAACAAAACATTTGTACGATTATGAAAAGATTTTCAATTTTTGCACTTGCAGCCGTAGCAATGTTTGTTGGCTGTACGAAGGATATCAACACCGATATCGAAAAGAACGAAATCATCCGTGGCGAACTCGTTGAGATGAGCCTTGTCATCGAGGATACGCGCGTTAAGCGCGACGATGCGGGCAAACTCTCGTGGAGCGAGGGCGACCAAGTCGCTGTAATTTTGGAGAACGAAGGAGCCTACAACCTCGACACCAATACATATACCGTGGATCACACCACCGGCACTGCCATGGTACCTTCGAATGTCGCTTATATGTTCTATCCTGCAAATTATGCGACTAGCCTCTCCGGAACAACTCTGACACTCTCGTTGCCAGAGAATCGCGATGTAATCAATCCGGAGGACATCTTCGATTTGAACCCGATGAAGGGTACTGTCAATGGCGACAATGTTACCTTCAAGAATATCATGGGCTACATCAAAGTTCCCCTTACCGGCGAAGGCAATATGACAGGTCTTACGGTCAAGAGCGAGATTTTCAATGGATTCAAACCGCTCTCGATGACATCATCGGTTGATTTGAGTAGCGACACCGGAATTGCAATGGCCGCAGGTAACACGGCTCGCGCATACGTACGAGTTCGATTCGAGAATGGCATCGACCTTTCGACATCGCCCGCAGTTTATGTTCCGGTACCGGCAAACACATATGCGAATTTGGCATTGGTAGTCGAGACGAGCGATAATGGCGCAACCTCAATCTATGCCAACAACTCACACACCGTGACTCTTTCGAAGATTAAGCCCGTATCATCGAGCGCAATCAATGTTTCAAACCACATAGCAACAGCGCCTACCTCGTTGAATGGTACCAGCGGAGTGAATTACAACGACTACGCAAACACCTACATCGTTCCTCCGACAGCAGGCGAGTACTCGTTCAAGGCAACGTTGTGCGATGGCACCGAACTTGAAGGCGGTGTAACGGCAGAGATTGCTTGGGCAGAGGAGCCGGGAATGTTCTACGATTTCCACTACGACCCTACCAGCAATACCATCTCGTTCAAAACTAATGGCAAGAAGGGAAATGCTCTCGTCACGCTTACCCAGAATTCGTTTGATACAAATACCATTGTTTGGTCGTGGCTGTTGTGGTGTACCGATACCCCCGAAGATATTTCGATATACGGAGACAACGCTACCACCAACATCTACAAGGTTATGGATCGCGTAATCGGTGCAACTTGGGCTCCTACCGGAACTCTCGAAGACCAACGAGAAGCAAATGGTTGGAAAGAGACATATATGATGAACGCTTCGGTATCTTCGACCGATGCAACCAACGCCTGCGGTCTCTATTATCAGTACCAAAATATGATTCCTTACCCGCGTATCAAGGATATCGACCTTAAAGAGAACGAAACGACTGCCAACAGAATCAATACCCGCATTGGTGTGCAGTATGGATTTTCACAGTTCTGCCAATTATGGTCAAGTACAGCTAACGGAGGTTCTGTATCGGTCGATGACAACGGTCAACCTCGAACTGCTTCGTCGAAAAATCTCTACTATATGTACAGTATCAATAGTCAAAAGGCTTGGAATAAGACACCGTTAAAAAGTTATAACAGCAATAACGAGGGGAATTTCGCGATGACGGATGACACCAAGTCGTTCTATCGTCTTTGGAGTGGTACAACAGATAGAGGTTGTACTATGGTCATAAAAACCACCCACGACCCCTGCCCCGCAGGATATATGGTTGATAATACGAGTGGCTATTACCATTATGTTAATCAAAATCCTGTTGCGGACTTTGGATATGTACGCAATCCCGAAGATAATGATTTGTATGCAGGTTGTGGAGGTTACAAGTTCTATGGTATGTTTACCAACCTCGGCACTAATAGCAAAGGGGCGGCTACGGCTCTCTATTTCCCCTGCGGTGGTAGTCGTTCTGGAACAGTTTGCAAGACTATTGGCGGATACGCAAATATGGGATATATTTATCTCTACAACACCTCTAATAGTTCTACGTATACTTTCACGGCAGATAGTAAAACCATAACGGGCTATTGCGCCGGTGCAGCTCAATTTGGAGCATCGGGAGACAGTGGTACTACCATCGGGAATCCCATTGATTATTCCGCATCGAAAAAAGTTCATGCACAGGCATACAATATTCGTTGCCGCAAGGGTGGTAACTAACAATATCCGCAACCGATTATCGGATTTGATGATTGTCCGATAGTTGCACATCGGGGCTGTCCAACATTAAGGGTTGCGACAGCCCCGATTTTTTAGGCGTGGCTTTATTTCGGAGTTGAGTCGATTCGGTCAAAATCATCATCTTAATAGAGATAAAATTTGTTGTTTCAACAAAAACTGCTACCTTTGTAAGGATTATGCAATAGTGCAATCACTAACATATTAACAAATAATAGATTATGATTAACTTACTTCAAGTCGCTACCGAGGTTGTAGCAGCACCCGAGGCTCCGCAGCAGCAGTCGTGGACATTCTGGGTAATGATTGTGGCGATGATTGCCGTAATGTATTTCTTTATGTGGCGTCCCGAGTCGAAGCGTCGCAAGGAGATGCAGAAATTCCGTGATGGTCTCAAAAAGGGCGATAAGATTATCACTGCCGGTGGTATCTACGGCGTTGTTAAGGAGGTTAAGGATAACGACAACTCTCTTTTGATTGAGGTTGATAGCAACGTAACCCTCCGCGTGGATAAGAATATGGTTGTTGCTGATGCTTCGGCGCAGCAGCCTACACAGAAATAGTTTAACTGTTTCGTACAGAGATTCGTGCAGAGGAGACTTCGCCGAATCTCTTTTTTTGCAAAAATACTAACCCATAAACTATAAATCAGATGAAGAGATTTATCATTTCAATCTTTGCGGTTGCTTTGGCTACTACGGCTGTGGCTCAACCGACAATGAAGTGGGACGAGGCCTACCGCAAGGCTGATGCCCTGCTCAAAACCCTCTCTCTCGACGAAAAAATCGAGATGACACACGGTCACAACAAATTCTTCTTACCGGGGGCTCCTGCAAAGGGTTTGCCGAAGGTGTTTATGGTCGATGCCTCTTCGGGCGTGCGTATCAACTACTCCATCCCCGACCAGAAAGAGGTTCGCCACCCGCTGCGCACCACGCAATTCCCCTCGACAATTACCATTGCAGCGACTTTCAATCCCGAGTTGGCAAGCGAATTTGGTAAGGCTGTTGGCGAGGAGACCCGTATGTCGGGTGCAGGCGTTCTGCTTGGTCCTGGTATGAATATTTACCGCTCGGCACAGTGCGGTCGTAACTTCGAGTACCTCGGCGAGGATCCTGTTTTGGCTTCGCGTATGGTCGAGAGTTATGTTAAGGGTATGCAATCGACAGGAACAATGGCGTGCCTCAAACACTTCCTCTGCAACAATACCGAGTTCTATCGTCGTAACTCAAACTCGATTGTTGATGAGCGTGCAATTATGGAGATTTACACTCCGGCATTCAAAGCCGGTATCGCAGCCGGTGCCGGCTCGGTAATGACCGCCTACAACCTCCTGAATGGCGAGTGGTGCGGACAGAGCAAATATGTTATTACCGACCTTCTGCGCGGAGTGCTCGGTTTCAAGGGCCTTGTGATGACCGATTGGCACTCGGTTTACGATTGGAAGAAGATTGTCCTCTCGGGTCAGAATGTCGAGATGCCGGGCGATATGCAATTTGACTTCCCTGCAAGCGTACGCGAACTTATCGACCGCAAGGAACTCTCCGAAAAAGACCTCGACAAGATGCTCCGCCCGATGATTGCAACCTGCATCCGCTTTGGTCTGTACGAGCGTTTCAAGAATGGTCAGCCCAATGAAGACCACCTCGTGGCAAAGATGCCGGAGCATCTCAAAGTTTCGTATCAGACTATGGCAGAGGGTACCGTTCTGCTCAAAAACAACGGAATCCTGCCGCTCGGCGAGGAGCGTAGCATCCTCCTTATCGGTCGTTGGGCCAACAAGTTGCCGCAGGGCGGCGGTTCATCGAAGGTTGAGGGTTATAACCACGTCACACCTGCCGATGCTATTCGCTCGGTTACCCGCACAAAGGTTACCGTTCGAGAGCATCCGACTCTTGCCGAGTTGAAGAAGGCGGATGTCGTAATCTGCGCAACAGGAACCGTTGATAGTGAGGGAACCGAGCGTCCATTTGCTTTGGCCACTGCCGATGAGGAGTTGGTACGCTTGGCAGTTGAACTTAACCCCAATACTATCGTACTCGTAAACAGCGGTTCGGGTATTGATATGAGCGCGTGGAACGACAAGGCTGCTGCCGTTATCTATGGCTGGTACCCCGGTCAGAATGGCTTTGAGGCTATCGCCGACATTATCGTTGGTAATGTAAACCCCTCGGGTAAGTTGCCGATGACCATCGAGCGTTCGTTTGCAGACTCTCCCGCAGCAAACCTTGTTCCCAAAACTGCAAGTTTGAGCAAGGCAAAGAGTAACCCCAACGAGAAGATGTTCCACCCTGCAACATACGATGTTCATTACGACGAGGGCGTCTTCGTGGGCTATCGTTGGTACGAGTCAAAGGGCATCAAGCCGCTCTATCCCTTCGGATTCGGCCTGTCGTACACCTCATTCGCATTGAGCGATGCAACGGCAGTGAATGCACTCGTGGCTCCGAAGAAGCCAGCAACGGTAAGTGTAAAGCTGACCAATACCGGCAAGCGCGAAGGTGCAGAGGTTGTTCAACTCTACGTTACCGAGAAGAACCCGACTGTGGCTCGTCCCAAAAAGGAACTTAAAGCCTTCAAGAAGGTCACTTTGGCTCCGGGAGTAAGCGAGGTTGTGACATTTGATGTTAAGCACAGCGACCTTGCTTTCTGGAATGTTCAGACCCACAAATGGCAGGTTAATTCGGGCGAGTATGTAGTTTCGCTCGGAACCTCTTCGGCAGACATCGATGCACAAGTAACCATCTCGGTAAAATAGCATACCGAACGGTTGTTACGACGAGCCTGTCTAACAAGTCCTAAAAAATGAAATTTACCCCCGTCAGAAGTTCATCTGACGAGGGTAAAATCGTTAAAATCAGACTTGTTAGACAGCCTCGTTTTTGTTGGGTGCAGAGGCAATACGGTCGGGCAAGGGCGGAAGTGCAGGAGTTGGGGAGAGGTAATAATTTTAGACCCCTCCGGCTTTCAGCCACCTCCCCTAAAACAGGGGAGGAGTTGTTGAAATTCAGAATTCAAAATGATTTTCCCTATACACCCCATAATCCCTATAATCCCTACACTCTCCCTTAACTGCCCTTAACTGCCCTTAACGCCATTAATCCCCTTTCAAAAAAAATAACAACTCTCCCCCTGTTTTAGGGGGAGTACCCGAAGGGGGAAGGGGTCTAAAAAGCCAACGGCCAATAGCTAATGGCCCAGAATAATTGTGAATTCCCCATAATCCCCATAATCAACAAAAAACCTCGAACCCTTGCGTAGGGTTCGAGGTAATCAATGACGCCAAAAGCGCCGACTCCACAACAAAAAAGGTTTATATCGAGCGATTTTTAGAAATGAGAAACCTCCTCGACCGCAGCATACTAAACGTATGTGAGGAGCGAGGAGGTAATCAATGACGCCAAAAGCGCCGATAGAAACCTTTTTTACTCGGCCTTCTTCCTATATATAATCCGCTCTCCCCAGCAAGGAATATAAACCTTGTCGTGAACAAGCTTACCCTTCAACTTCAAAGCATCATCAAAGGTCCAACGCCACTTATCAATCGAGTGACCCAACTCTTGGATGTGCGACAACAACACGTAATTGGGCTGAATCTTATCGATGGCAGCCTGCATATCCAAACCAACCGCCATATGAGGGATGAAGATATCGACAGGATTCTCCGGATTGAGCTGTGTGTAGTTGTTCGAATCGCCCGTATGGTAGATAATGATATTGTTGGTGCGGGGACCGCAATCAATCTCATAAGAAACCACAAAATTTTTGAGTTTCTTATTGTGGTCACCAACGGTGCAACGAATGGTAATATCATCAAACTTAATGATATCGCCGTGCTTCACACGAGTAATATCGCCACCCTTTATCGGGAAGTTGGCATACACGGGCTTGCCCATCTTCTTCGACGGAGTTATGCAGGCATATCCCCAATGGTCTCCGTGCCCGTGAGTAATCATCGTAAATTCGATGCGGGGCATAATCTCTTCGAGACGTTTCGCGCGCAGGTCGATACCGAAAGTATGGGTCGGAGTCTTGATGATGTAGCCCATATTGTAGAGCAACCACACGGCAACCTCGCCATCTTTGAGTTTGGTCGTGCGAATCTCCTTACGAATCTTCTCGAATGATTGGCGAAGGAAGTAGGGAACACCAAAACGCTCCTGATTCTCAACCTCGTACCAATCTTTTAAACTCCAAAACGACTTAAACTCGGTAGTCGTAAAATTATTGATCATATCCTGCGTAATCTCCATAGCCTTCAAACGCTCGGGAGTCAAATCGGTGCAGGAAGTTTTGTACAACAGAGTCTTTACCGCCTTACGGAAGTCTCCCTCCGAGGGTTTCGGTGCCTCGCGTACAATCTGGGCGCTGACTACGGCAGTCATCATCAACGCCACCAATGACATAAATAGTTTTTTCATCAGTTCTTGTTTTATTAAAGTTTCGAACAGAGGGGCTGTCCGATTAGTTCAGCCCCTCCGTGTCGGTTATTTACTATTTGTTGTAGCGGACTGCAACGTACTCCAACGAGTTGGCTTTACCGTTCACAATCTGGCTATCGGCATATCCGTAGGGAGCAGCCGTATTACCCGAACGGTTGTCGCGCGGTTTCAGACGGATATAGACAGTCTGAAGACCGGCCATCTCATCGGGCAATGCTACGTTAATATACTTTGCACCTCCGGTCTGGAAGTATGTCGTATATTCATTGTATACGAAGTCGGGCACCGTATAGGTTGCAATGTTCGTCCAGCTCTCGCCATTCGTTGACCAATCCACATTCCAATAGCGGGGAGTTCCACCGGGACCGTGGTTAGCCGTAGCAATTTGGAGCGACATATGACGACCTCGCGAGACATTCTTCGTCGAGCAGGTAATCAACCAATAGTGGAAATCTGTCTCGCCATTGAGCCACGTGCTGTGACCCCAAGCCATACCGTCAGACGTAGCAACTGAACCCTTACGTACAACATTGCTGGTTCCGTCACCATGTGCAATACTTACTCGCTTGCCATCTTTATCAAAAACGCCCGTACCATTATCATTGTTCTTATAGGCACTTCCGCAAGGACCAAGGTAGGTATATGAGGAACGACCTGAAATATTGGTCTCGGTCTCGGTTGCGCTCGAATGAGTCAGCGTACCAGAACCTGTCGAAGCCGACATAACACCATACTCATCGACAGTTTTAGCGATATCCGTACGTGTTGCGTTGAAGTATGCAAACTCGCAAACCAAATTCGAGAAACCTGTGCTGAAACTCTCCGAAATCTGGATATCATCCTTCGACTGGTGACGAATCTGGTAACGACCAATGTTTCCGAGTTCGAGAATCTGATCCTCATCGAAACCGAGAGCCTGATACTCTGCGCACTTCTCTACATCCCACTCAAAGCGGTCGTAGCACTCGAAGACAACAACACCTGCCAAGATACCCGAACCCTGCGGCATAGCCTCGCCGGTACGACGGTAATTACAAGTAATGTTGGTGTAGGTATAGAACGAGTTACCGTTGATATCGCGAACAAGCATCGGATACTTCGACACACGGTGCGAGTTGAAATCCTTTGCATAACCCTCGTTAATCGGGGTAAGCGGGCCCTTACGAACCGGGAACTCGCAGTCACGAAGTTGTACGTAGGTGTACATATCGTCATCGGTCAAATCCTTGAAGTACTTAACCTTCGAAGGAATCTGCGCTGCACTACCACCCTCGACGGTAATCACATTATCGGAAGTAATATCACTCAATGCGTAACGAATCGGGTCGTTATCGGCAACAACAGTACTACCCTCACGAGTAATAACGGCATTTTGCAGATTGAGTTTAACCTTGTCATAACGACGGAACACATAGTCTTCGGGGGTATCGAACTCCAAGCGGATACCATACTGACCATCAAGGCTCTCGATATAGCCACACAATTCGGTGTGAGTGTAGTCAATCGAGCCCTTCGAGGTGTGCGGGTTATCCGCAGCATTTCCGTTAGTCACGTCGCTGACGATATAACCCTCAATACAGATAGGCTCGGTAATACGGCCATCCATCTGACGCAACTCCTCGAACGAGATAACCTCGCCGATATCGCTATTAGCACCATTCTGCATTACCGACATCTTATCGCTAACCTTCTCTCCCCAATCATCAACATACGAGAAGGTTACCTCTGCCTTACGCGACGGAGCCTCGCTCAAATTCTCGGAGATGCGGAAAGCCAAATAGTTATTCACACGCTCAAACTCCGAAAGCCAACCGGTTTGGTTCGGATCTGCATATTCAACCTCGATGTTGATATCCTCAAAGTCGATTTTCGAGATGAAGCGGGTACGAACCTCGCCACCCTCCTTCTCTACGAACATACGGTTATCGGGAAGTTCGATGGTAGCCTCCACCGGACCGGTCTGCTTGATGCGAACCGTATCCAAGCGGGTCTCTGCCGAGAGGACAATCTCTGCCATACGGCGGAAGCGGGCATTACGATCGTAATCAACCACAAATTTGCTATCTCCGGAGAGCGTGAGTACCGAGGCTGCTTCTGATGAAGCAACCTTTTTGAGCGACACCCAATCTGCACCTTTGACAACCTCTACCTTGTAGGTCTTATTCGAGAACACCTCTACCTCCTGTGTTCCCGCCTCGGCAGTAACGCTGATAATCTTGTCCGTAATATTGGCTCCCAAATCAACATCCGAGGTATAGTCAGACTCATCGATAACGCACGACACCGCGAAGGTTGCCGTCATCGCGAGCAACAGACCTTTTACTGCTGTTTTCATATTATTGAATTTCATATCGTAGTAGCTTTTACTTGTTATACTTAACAGTCACGTTGCACAATACCATACCGAGACTTACCGACGTATCGAGCGTACCACCATCCAATTTAGGATTGGTTACACCATATTTCGACGATATCTTCTTGGCTGCCGGAATCATACGTACATACACCTTCTCCTGTCCGAGAAGTTCATCGGGCAGATTGTAAGCGTACTCCTGAACACCCATTGTCGCATAATTGGGGCAGAGTGCACTCCAATACACGAAGGGACGGAACGTAAACTCGCAATCGGGCAATTGTGTATAGTTCTCGCCATCGGTCGAGTATGAGAGTGTCCAATACGACACAACCAAACTACCACTACCGTTGGCATCCTGCGAACTACCACCATAACCACAGAAGGTCATCGCAAGGTTGCTACCAACTTCGTTCAAGGTCGAGAACTCGAAGTTAAGACCCAAGTACTCGCCTTCGCTGTCAATCCACTTGGTTGTGTAACGGATTGCCGACTTCGACTTGGTACCCTTTGCGGCATCGATAGTGAGGTCGTTGAAGTTATTTGCCAACGAAGGAGCAACTCCGTTATCGTGGAAGAGATCTCCCGAGCCAACAACAGGCTGTACCTTATTGCCATCCTTCATCGTTAGGGTCTGGTTGTTCCAATCCCATTCAACGACAGTCTTGTAGCGATCATCTGCCGTAGCCGAAACCATCAAGTCGTTCTCGTCGTAAGGACGAATCGAGTAGCGACCCATCGAACCATCGCGAACACCGTAACCATTCGAAGTCTCGTAGGTAATCACACCACGCAAATCGCCCGAGCCCTGCGGAATAGGATTGCCGTTACGGGTCCATTTGAGCGAGTGGTTGAGGAACATATAGAGCGAACCGCCCTGGATATCGCGAACATTTACGGGATAGTAGTCGCAACGTCCTGCATAACCGTTGTTGGTACAGAAGAACGAGCTTCGTTTGTGAGTAAACTCAACATCCTTCAAGGTTACGTACGTATAGACATCATCGTCGGTAAGCTCACTGATATACTTCTCCTTAACGGGAACTACCACAGAGTTAGCATCGCCCACACCTACGATATTGTAGATAGGCACATTCTTAATTGTATAGCGGGTCGGATTCTCCTCGCGAACCATCGTCAAACCATCAACACGAATCTGTGCCTCTGCGAAGGGCGAGATAAAGTTATCGGCAGCCGACAGAGCCTGAATACGGATACCCTTCGTAGCGGTCTCGTTTTGGAGATATGCCGTACGACCATTCTCCTCCTGGCTAATCGAAGAGTAACCACTACCCTCCCACACATTTACTGCGTTAGATGCGGTATTAAGACCGTCCGAGTTGCTGACCGAAATACCAACAACCTTGACACCTGTCTCCGAATCAGTGGTCACAACCCACTGACCCTTTGAATCAACATCGCCATTTACCAAAGCCTCCTCGTAACCTGCAATAAGATCATCGATGGTAATAGGCTCGGAAGCCTCGGTCGATTGAGTTACAGTTGCCGTAGTCACATACTCCGTAGCTGTTTCCGAGTAGGGATCGCAATACGCCACCGTTACCGTTGCCGAACGATTAACATCGCCCGTATTCTCCTCGACATCGAAAGCCAACACTTTGCCATCGATACGGGGATTCGAAATCCAGCCGACATTGCTCTCATCAGCAAATTTCAGCTCACGCACTTCGACATTTGCATACTGATCCACGGGGATATTCGTATCAAACGTAAGGTAACGAACCGCCTGCGGCTTCTCGATAGTAATCTCACGGCCATCCAACTTGAAACGGAAACGAATATCGTCACCGGTCTGCTCGATAAGCACCTTGCGAACAACGCGACCGCTTCTCAAAATGAGATTCACGCGACGAATTGCTTCGGGGTTAGACGAATAGGTAAGCATAATCTGCTGGTTACCGCTACCGGAGGTACGGTCAATCTCTGCCCACGCTACCTGCGGTTCGAGGGTTGCAGTCCAATCTCCGGTCGAGAATACCGAGATTGGAGTTGTGCTTGCCTGATTTTTAAGTTCCATCTTCTCGAAATTGACACCGAGTTGAATGGTCTGCTCGAAGGGGCGGTCCTCACACGAGGTCAGCGCCGGTGCAGCAGCCAATGCTACCACTGCTGCCACACGCGCAAAGCCCTTCACTATATTATTAATTATCTTTTTCATAATCGCTCTACAATTTTACATACCATACTCTGCATAAGCCTCATTATCGAGTGCACCACCCGAATACGAGCACTGTCTATCGGGAATCGGATAATACTCGTGGCAAGGACGGATATTTCTCAAAAGCAGCTTATCATAAACGGTATTATTAGTATAGTTGAGTACGCTCTCATACCAGATACCCCAACGCACCAACTCGTGCTTACGCTGGAACTCGCCGATAAGCTCACGACCGTGCTCCTTCTGAATCTCAATCAGGAATGCTGCGGTATTACGATAATGCTCGGGAATAACCGGACCGAGTCCTGCACGCGAACGAACCTTGTTCAGGTACTCCGCAGAACGAGTTCTATCGCCCAACATCAAGTGACACTCTGCCTGCATAATGGGCACTGCTGCATAACGGAAGATACGGTGGTTGTTACCATCCGACGTATTACGCATTCCGGGGCACCAGAACTTGCGACCCATCCAAGGACGAGAGGTTGAACTTATGTTCTTAAACCACTGGAATCCATCTGTGGTCGGGTCCGAAGTCGAGAGGTCGGAATTCCATCCCCAAGCCATATTGATAAAGATTCGCTTGTCGTAGTTCTCGCCACGCACCATACGGTTGATGTTCTCGTAGTTCTGCAACTGCTGGTAGAAGTACGTATTGGGGCGGAATGCTGTATATGTACGAGCGTAACCTCCCAACTCGGGAATCAAGACACCGCCATAGTACGCGTCGCTACCGTAACCAGCATCACCACCCGATGCGCTCGAACGCGA
This sequence comes from uncultured Alistipes sp., assembly GCA_964536825.1. Classification (GTDB taxonomy): domain Bacteria; phylum Bacteroidota; class Bacteroidia; order Bacteroidales; family Rikenellaceae; genus Alistipes. The sequence continues at coordinate 49,885 of CAZIAS010000002.1, forward strand.
CGGAGTAAAGAAGCTTGCCACATTAATGGTAACCTTCAAGCCCTGCTCGTCATAGGTGTTCGAGTTCTCCCAGATAGACTCCTTCGTAAACTTCTTGCTGAACACGTTATCCTCGATGGGATACTGCGACAAATCGCCATAGATATCTTCCAACTTTTGGAGGAAAGTGAGAGCTCTCTGCCACCAATAAGCCGCACCCTCGTAGGGTTTGTGGTAGGGGTGCTCCATCTTGAACTTCTGCAAATCGGGATTCTTATCCTCGGCGCAAGCATTCCACATACACATCTTTGCTGCGAGCATCCAACCCACAGCGGCACCCATACGATACTCGGTACCCTCCTCGAAAGTTCTCTGCTGCTTAACGTACGGACTCGACAACGCCTCTTCGATGTCATCCACAAGGAAACGGCGAGTATCGACAGCCGACATACGCGGATACTTCGCGATACGCAATTGGTCCTCGGTAACACGAACTTCGTCGGTATAGAAAGGAACATCGTTGAAGTTATTGGTCAGAATCCAATAGTAGAATGCGCGAAGAACAACACCTTCGGCGTGCAACACGGCATACTCATCAGGTTTCAGAGCCTCGCAACGCTCAATTGCTGCCAAAATGTTGTTGGAGCGCATTACGCCCTGGTAACCACTATTCCACATCGTGTTACCAAAACGCGGAAGTGCAGGCGAGATATCGAGCTCGGCATCTCGCGTACCCGAGTGACAGAACATAAGGTCCGTAACCGACTCGGTCGCCAGCATATAGGTACCATTGAAAATCGAACGGCTCGGAATATAACATCCGTTCAAACCAGCCTCACACTCCGCTGCCGTGCGGTAGAAATTACTCGGCGAGTAGTTCGATTTCATATCCTCTTCGAGGCTGCACGAACAGAGTGCAACTGTTGCCACGGCTACCGCCGCAGTGAAGAGTCTTTTGATATTAAATATAGTCGTTTTCATAGTTGTCATCATATATTAGTAGCGGAGTTGAACACTGAATATAATGGTACGAGGTTTCGGGTATGCACCATTGTCCATACGACGAATTGTCGAACCTCCACTCTCGGTCGAAACGTCCGGATCGAAACCATTGTAGTTCTTCCACAGATAGAGGTTTTCTCCACTTGCGCTGATAGTAATATCGCGGATAACCTTCGTATATTTACGCAGATCGAAGGTGTAACCTATCGAGACGTTCTTCAAACGGATGAACGATGCATCGTGCAACATAAACGAACTCGGGAGCTCGTCGGTACCGTATGCACGATAAATGTTCGAATTCGGGTTACGATAGGGGTGCCAAGCATTCAACATATAACGGTACTGGTTGGTATATGCCGAACCACCCATATAGAGCTCGGTAAGGTTATAAATCTTACCACCGACCGAATAGGTAAAGTAAACACCAATCTTCAACTTACCGATGTTGAACGTATTCTGCAAACCTCCCTGAACAATCGGGTCTGCCGAACCGAGGTACACGAGGTCATCGCTATCGAGGATACCATCGTGGTTGATATCGGTATATTTACCACGTCCCAAAGTGTAGCTTGTCGAACAATATGCCTTGGTCTGATTGTTACGGTCAATCTCATCCTGATTGTGCCATACTCCCTGGAAACGGAAGCCCCACAGTGCAGCAAGAGGATAACCCTTAACATAACCATACATCATATATGCATTGTTGGTCGGCGAGTTATAAGCAGATACATACTCGTCGGTACCGATATCAAGCACCTTCTGCTTGTTATGCGAAATTGTGAAGGTCGTAGTCCAAGTGAACTTCTGCTTCATAATATTACGGCTGGTAATGCTCAACTCGACTCCGGCATTCTGTGTCTTACCGAGGTTAGCGTAGCGAGAGGAGAATCCTGTCTGCGATGCCAACTGAACCGACAGAAGAAGGTCGGTAGTGCGTGCATAGTAACCTTCGAGAGTGAACTCCAAGCGACGATTGAGTACCGCGAAGTCGATAGCGGCATTGTACATCGCCGTCTTCTCCCAAGTAAGATTCTCCGATGCCAAACGCGAAGGATAGAATGCTACGGGCTGATTATCGCCAAAGAGCCAACCTCCGGTCGTATTGCTCAACGCTGCGAGCGAACGATAGTACGAGATAGCATCATTACCCGAAAGACCGGCACTCAAACGCAACGCGAACTCATCGAGCCAATTGGTCGTGTTAATCATAAAGCGCTCCTTGTTAATCATCCACTTGAACGCACCCGAGGGGAAGAAGCCCCACTTATTATTCTTCGCAAAGGTCGAAGAACCATCGGCACGTGCCGTGAATGTAAAGTAAAGACGACGCTTGTAGTTGTAGTACAGACGCATAAGTCCCGACATACGAGTACGCTCGTTCAGCGTAGTCGAAATCGACAAGTTCTTCTTGTCGGGAATTGCACCCATATTGTTCCACTTAACATCATCATCGAGGTAGCCGGTACCGTTCATCGTGAGATTGTTCTCGGTATATTTCTCCATCGTGAAACCGAGCATCGCCTCTACCCAGTGTACCTTGCGGAACATCTTACGCAACGAGAGCGTATTCTCGTTAGTCATCTTAATTTGGCTGTTCTCTGCACGATAAGCCACACCACCCTGTGCAATAGCCGCAGCTGTCGGAATGGTCGAAGGCGTATATTGGAACATATGACGATGGAACGCAAAGTAGCTGAAACGCGACTTAAATGTCAAGTAAGGCAATAGCTTAATCTCAACGAATGGTGCAATTGTCATCATCTTACGAACCGTATTGTTCGAGAGTTGCAGCGCCTTCAAATAAGGAGAGTTAAAGGGCTGACCACCATCGAAACCGGTACCGTACAAGTCATTGACCGTATCGGTCGGGTCGAGCAGCGGGTTAAGATAGATTGCTGCATCATACCAACGAGTACCACCGATATAAGCCTTATTGTTATTGTTATCACGGTACTCATAGCTCAAATTGGCACCAATCTTCAACCACTTGAAGAGCTGACGATCGACATTCAGACGACCGGTAAAACGCTGTACACCCGAATTGATGACAATTCCCTGATTGTCGTGGTAACCGAACGATGCGAAGTACTTACCCTTCTTGTCACCACCCGAAATCGAGAGGTTGTAGTTCTGATACATTGCCGTACGGGTAATTGCCTTTACCCAATCGGTACCCTCGCCCATCGTGCGGGGATTTACATAACGGTAGTTCTCCTCGGGCTGGTTGTAGTTGCTCGCACCATTCTGGAAGAAATAAACGTCGTTACGATACTGCGCAAACTCGGTAGCGTTCATAATATCAAGACCACGAGGCAACTGCGAGAAACCGAGGTCTGCCTTGAACTTAATCGAGGGCTTACCCTGCTGTCCCTTGTTGGTGGTCACGATGATTACACCGTTCGAACCACGCGCACCATAGATAGCGGTCGAAGAGGCATCCTTCAACACCGAAATAGACTTCACGTCGGCGGGGTTGATATCGCCAAGGTCGCTAACTGCATCGATGACATCATCGACCACAATCAGAGGCTCGTTCGACGCTGTAATAGAACGCGTACCACGAATACGAATCGAAGTCGTTGCACCCGGCTCACCGGTGGTGGACATAATGTCAGCACCGGCAACACGACCCTGCAATGCTTGGTCGATAGATGTTACAGGAGCATCCTCGACATCCGACATTCGCACGTTGGTAATCGAACCCGTAAGGTCGGTCTTTGCCATCGTCGAGTATCCGACAGCCACGACCTCATCAATCGCCACGGTATCCTCTTTGAGGGTTACGTTGATATTGGTTCGATTATTAACTTTTAACTGTTGCGAAACATAACCAAGGAATTGGTACTCCAAAGTTCCGTTCGCAGGCACCTTAATGGTATAGTGACCTTTTGCATCGGTCGTTGTTCCCGCCTGACCATTTACTACGAATACCGTAGCACCAATCATCGGCTGACCGGAACCATCCTTTACCGTACCGGAAACGGTAATGGTGCCCTGTGCATAGGCTGCCGATGAGAGCACTATCGCCATCACCGTCGCCAAAAGCGTCTTAACCGAGAAGAGCGCTTTCAACGTAGCCAAACCGTATTTAATATTCTCTTTCATTTACGTAAGATTTTAGCGTTACCTACTCCTCCTCATTATAAATTTCGAAATCGACCATCAGAGGATAATGGTCCGAATACTTCCAGAAACCGGTTGTTTCGTGCTGCTCGCTGCGAGCGAAACCATCCTGAATATCTACCGACTGAACCACACTGCGCAACATATTGTCCGTAGCGAAGATATAATCCACACGACCACTGCGCGATACGTAGTTATGGTTATAAGTCAGAATATCGGTCAAAGAGTTATCCTGCATCTCCAAGATTGCAGGCTCGGTAGCGGACGAGTTGAAGTCGCCCATAATAATCCAATTCTTCTCGGCATAGTATTCGTCGCTGTTTATCGTACGAGAGAGAATATTCTGAACCTCACTCAAACGATATGCGTTACCGCGGGTACGATTCGAGGGATTCGTATCCGAATCGCCCGGCGCATACTTCTGCGGCCAAGTGTGAAGACCTACCATATGGATTCCGTTGATGATGACGTGGCAACCGCCGTGCGAAAGGCTGCTACCGCCGAGTTGCGCCACGCGAGTAATCGGGAAACGCGAGGTAAAGACAACAGGGAAGTTATCCTGATGCGCACCGATTACCACATAATTGTGACCCCAACGGGCTGCCAATTCAATCCATCCTGCCGGCTCCATATCGAGCGTCGAAGAGGGAGTGAACTCCTGATATTTGTAAGGCAGGTAGCGCTGGTTGCGACTCAAAGACGAGTTGGTACCCGGTTTGTAAATAGTCGAAGCCTCCTGAATACACATAATATCGGGATTATACTTCTTAACCCACGCAACAAAGTTATCGTAGTTGTTCGCCTGATCCCACCACATTCCATTCTGGATATTGAAGCAGATAAGGCGGAACTTATCCGATGTAATGTTATTATCAAACTCTACATCGAGCTCCGTATCGCCGGACACGTGCTTGTACTCGGTTTCGCAACCCGTAGCACAAAGCAGAGCAACAACCGGCAGAAGAAGAGCCTTTATAAATGAGTATTTTTTCATAACTAAATCGTTTTTCGGTTATTCGGGTTATTCTTCACTGCCGGCATTTTCGGGAGTTTCGGGAGTTTCGGGCTCCTCGACAACCGGAACACTCTGCTGAACACCGCAGGTCGAAACGAATGTCTCTCCCCAAGGATCCACATAGTTCACCGAAACAACAGCCACACGAGGTGCGCCCGTCGTATTCTCGGTGCAAGAGAAGGTAATTGACGAGAGGTCCTGACTTACTCCGAAGTTCGAGAGCCAATCTGTACCCTGCGGCGACACAATACCGTAACGGAACGACTTGGCGTCATCAACCGACAGATTCGAGTCGAGCTTGATTCGACATACCTCTTGTGCCTCGCTGGCAATCTCCACCATCTCCGAACGGAACACCAGCGTCGGTGCAACACCGCTCTGTTTCAGTTCGATGGTCTTCGATGTGAATTGGTCGCCAGTCAGCACGACAATCGAAGCCTTACGACGCAGACCGCGCGAAATGTCGGTCGGTCGGTTCTCGGCATACTTGAACGTAAAGGCTCCCTCGCCCTTACCGGAAGTTGCTCCTACGAACTCGACCCACTCGGCGCCCGCCTCATCTACCGAGACGCTCCACGCACCCTCGGTACGCACCAACACCGACTTCTGACCGGCATCGGGCGTTACGATAATCTCCTCGAAGGTATTTTGGGTATCTACGATGGTCACCTCATCTTTGCAAGAAGAGAAACCTACCGCAGCCGCAACCACGAGAATTAAATTGATAATCTTTTTCATAGTTCTATTTAGTTTTCTTCATTACAAATTATCTCTTGACACAACGAACATACACGCCATTAGCAGGAGTCCATTTTGAACCGCCAACATTCTTGGATTCAATAGTAATATATGCACGGTTATAGGTTGTCGTATTATCCTCTGCATCAACATTACCCGTTGCAACCAAGAAGTGAGCCGACTCCGAGTCGGTTGAATTAAACAAGCCATAATTCGAACGATAACCTCCGGTAGCAATATACTTGGTAGCACTGATAAGTCCATCGGGACGAGCCATTGCTGTCGGCTTCGTATTGTTACCACTATCCTTGATGGTTAATACATTCTGCCAAGTACAAGACTTCAACGCAGTGTACATCTCGTTATAGGTCGGGAGGAAGTAACCAGCCGGACACGGATCGAACTGAACATTTGCCTCTACCGACATCTTCCAAGGATAGTTGTCACTATTGGTATCCAATTGGAAGTCATCGCTCCAATACTGTTTAGCTGCCTCGTTTTTCAGAACGAAGTAATGCATTGGATTCTTCACTCCCAATACTGCGGACTCAACAGTAAGATTTACACCGCACGAGAACGTCTTACCATTATCGAGATACTCTGCGCTCGGGTAATAGAAGGGCTCCGAAATGGTATTGGCATCCAAGCCCATTCGAGTTTCCCAAGCTTCTTTAGCCCATACCTTTGCTCCGGGGAACGGAGTAGGACGGCCCATCTGGTAAATCATACCTGCTGCCTGCAAGTATTGGAGATCGGTATATTTCAAAGCAAGCATCTTCGAACCGGGGATTGCACGAGCACCGATATTGCGGTCCATCAAGGTTACCGTTCCGAACTTAACATCCCTCACGGCAGCTCCCGGGCACCACATATGCCAAGTCCAGCTAATATTATTCGGAGCATCTGCTACACAGATACCACCATTACCTGCTGTACCATCATAGCAGAACGAGATGAGGTTCTTGTCAGCAATATATGCTGCATTGGTAAACATCGACTCCGAGCTCTCGTAGAGAACGTATGCTGCACTGTTCTCCTTGATAATATCCTCGTTTGCCACGCGGTCGTAGCCACCACGAGTCTTCGGAGTGAAGCAGTACCAACCTGCCGAATTGAGAAGGAAGCAGTTTGCGTAATCAGCATCCGTAGCCGTAAGATTGGTAGGCTGCGGAACTGCCACGCTCTTCGATGTCGCAGCTGCACGAGTCAGCGTGCAAGCGGTCGGCATATTGGAATATACTCCCCAATCGGTATAGATATCAATCGTAAGGTCGCCCTCGGCATAAGTCGTTGCAGGGATTGCCACATTGATAACCGTAGCGGTCGAAGAGAGCGTGAAGCCCTCGCCGCAATCGATGGTTATCTCACGGCTACCCTCGCTCGACATCGTCAGAGTGGGAGCATCGGTGTAGTTGGTATTTACCGACACAGGACCTGCCAATCTCTTCGTCTTGCTCTTAACGACAACCTTATTCACGGTCATATCGCCGGTAAGTTTCACTTCGAGCAACGAAAGTACATTATACAACTTGCAAACCTCGGTATTTACCAGACCGATGAAAGGCATTTGAGTCTTCGAAATTGCACCGGTCGGGTCGAAAGTTTGGGTCGCAGGCAGAACGAACGATGCCTTCGTGCCTTCGAGGTTCAAATTCGCGAAATCCTGTGCAGGATAGAGCACTGCAACATTCTCGCTCGGAACCGTAAAGGTTGCCTTTGCCGTACCAACGCCCATATCACGGAACAGAATACCGGTCGAGATACGCGAGTTTTCGAGGTCGAAAACCGAAACGGTCTCGCCCGACTCCCACGTCTTCTTGCAGTTCAGCGAAGACTGCTCCAACTCAACGTCGAGAACAGTGTAGGTTATATCCTTATCAGAAGTATTGATTTCCAAAGGCTTAACCTCTACCGGAGTCTTAACGTAGGTCTGTACAATCGAACCATCGGTAAGCGAGAGAGTAACGTCGAAGTTGTTGTAGGTACCTGCGGGCAGGCAGACAAACAACGTCGTCGGATTATCAAAAGTGGTTGCAACACCCTCCTCGCCACAATTCAGCACGAGGCGGTTATTCGAATCGGCATTTGCCGTTGCCACATAGCCATTCTCCAAATCGATATTCACAGCACCCGAAAGAGCAACATCTTCTGCACTATTCAGAGTTACCTGCTTAATGTTTCCATCAACCTTACAACGCAGACCAAGCGCACCGCTGACATACTTAAATTCGAGAGGCTCGCCGGCAGTACCGGTAGCATACATAAACGGCGCATTCTCGGCAAACTGCACGAGTTTATCGGCGTTATAGGTCTGCTCGGTATTCATATATACGGTCAGCACACCCTCATTGAAGGCTGCAAGATTAGACCACGGATAGTATGCAACGTAATCTCCTGCGATATCACTACCTGCAAAGATTGCAGAGCTCTTACCTGCCTCGTTCGGAGCGATAACATACTTCGTATTCTCGACTCCCTCGGCGAATACACCGAAAGCCGAATTTTTAGCCCACACGCGCGAATCATCGCTCTGTCCGCCAAGTTGGAGCGTATCGAACGATGCCACGATAGTAGCATTTGCCGTCGGAGAATCCGTATCAACAGCCTTTAAGCGAGCGATGGTATAGAGACCCTCGATGTTCTTCGTGAACTCGCCTCCATCGATAGTCACAGTTACCTTCAAGTCGTTGTAGGTTGCGGGAGGAACCAACACATAGAATGTGGTCGGCTCGTCGAGCGAGGTCACAACACCCTCGCCGCAATCGAGCGTAACCTCGTGCTTCGACTCATCAACTGCGCTAACCTCGAAGTCGTGTGCAAAATCGACAGCCACGGCTCCCGACATCGCGTGCGACTCGCTGCTGACAACAATCTTCTTGACCGTTGCACCACCCTGAACCTGCACACCAAGCGCACCGGTAAGGTAGTTGAACGTAACAGCGCCGGTCAGCACCTTCGCTACAAGCGTCGGATTGTAACCGCTCATCTGCAAACCGAAGTCTGCGTTATAAACCTGTGTTTCGGGCAACGGAAGAACAACCTTCGAACCATTACGGGTACTCTTCTCGTAGTAGGGGTAATAGACGTAGAGTTCGCCCTGTACCTCCTTGCCGTAGAACGCACCCTCGGCAGCTCCTGTATAGCTCTCGAAGAGTTTGTACTCGACATTGTTACCCATCTTCGTACCATAGACACCAACCTTGGCATCGGCACTCCAAGTACGCGACTCGGTTGCGGTCGAGGTGGTGCTACCGTGCTGAATAGCAAACTCCTCCGCCTGCGCAACGAGCATCGTCACACCTTCGACAGTAGGAACCTGCTCCTGCTCCTCGACGACATCATCGGCACAACCAACGGTTGCCAATCCGAGAATCGCGACTGCGAATAAACTGAATATTTTTTTCATATCGATATCTTTTTAGAGTTCCTAATTATTCTTCCTTCATTTGGCGAATACAACGTACTCCATAACCGGTCGTAAGGGGCACACCCTTGCTGTCGATTGTCACTTTAAAACTTGCAGTTGCTGCGTTCTCGCCCTCCTTGGAGCCGCAAACCATATATGCAGGGCCATCCAACGTTGCCCACTGACCGGAGCCGTTACGCGATGCGTAGATATAGCTGCTTACACCGAAGTTGCGATTCATAGCAGTACCATAACCACCATTTGCGAACCAATAAACAGCATCGCCGTCCTCGTTCAAACAATACTGACCATAAGCGACATCGCCGTTAAAGACACTTGTGTAGTAGCGTGTTGTCACATACTCGTGACCCTTGCTCTCGTTGAAAGCGTGAGCACACTGCAACGAACGATAAATCATACCCTGGTTGGGGATACAATATCCGTAAGGACACGGGTCGTAGTTAGACTTCTGACTCGGTTTGATTTGATACGGATCCGAGTTTGTTGTCCACCACAAACATCTTGCGTCAGTTGTCATGGTACCATAGCACTCAATGCTACCGTTATACCAGTGGGCAACACTTGCGTTATCACTCTTCGCGAATATGTAGTTCGGATACGAAATCGCACCATCTGCACTCGCCTTCAACGAGTTAGAGCTCTTGAACGAACCTGAAACGTATTGGTCGAAACCATATACGATGATATGCTCGCGATTAGCAAAATTGACTGTCTCATTTTTATTTTCAGAAGTCATTCCGATAGAACTCGGATATCCGTTCGGATTACCATACTGGAAGATAAATCCGCAAGCCGCCTCGGCATTTTCCTGCGTAATATTGCGGCACTCTGCGATGGTACGGGGTGCATAGGTTGCACCGACATTACGGTCCATCCAAGGATAACGGGTAATCACTCCGGCCTCCGAAGAACCCTCCATTATAACATCCTTCGGACGATCGGTACACCAGATGTGGTATGTCCAACCAACACGATAAGCATCGTTCGTGATTGCCAACTTCGCGTTACCCTTCTTCAATCCATCATAACGGAAATATACGCGATTGTCAGCACGATTGAGATATACGTCATCAATCAGGTCGTGAGCCGAAGTCCAAGCGGTCTGTGCATAAGCCCAAACTGCACCTGCCATCTGATCGTTAGAGAGCGCTGTGCCATCAACGTGCTTCAACTCAAACGAATAGTAAGCATTAGCTCCGTTAGGCTCAACAATATAGCTATTCGAATAGGTTTCGTCCTTATCGAGAGCGGTTGCTCCCGAAGCCGAATTTGCTACCGATGCAATATCAACATCCAGAACCTTTACAGGTGCTGCATTTGCATTAACGCTCAATGCTCCAAGGCTCTTCACATACGACCACTCATCTGCCATAAGACCGATTTGCAGCGCATTCCACTCGATACCTGCGGGAACATCTACATAGATAGTTGTATATTCGCTCGACGAGAGAGTAACACCCGCTTCTGCACCTATATATATATATGTAGGCTCCATTGAGTTCTTCATAATCGATGTTACGGGGGTCGCCTGCGATGCCGAAGCTATCTCAACGGCAAGTTTCGAGTCAGACGAAATAGGGGTCTTGCCATTCTTAACGGTAACCGAACGAAGAGTTCCGGTACCCTTAACACGGATAGCCATACAGCCCATCAGGTTTTTGAGAGCAAACTTTCCGGCGCTGTTGCGACCAAATGCCGCACCTACTGCCGTACCATAAGCCTTCTCGGCTCCCACCATCGGAGAGTTGTAGCGATAATCGAATGTCAGATTACCCTGCAATACTGCCATCGACGGGCCCTTTGCAACCCACTCATATACGTCAGTCTCGGCTGCACCGACAATCTTGAACTGTCCGGTCGATGTACCGGCACCCGACAACAGAACACCCTGCTTGGTAGTTCCGGTAGTGCTGTCATAAACAAGAACCGTGTCGTCTGCACTCCAAGTTTGCGGATTGCTCTTATTGGCAAGCAGCGACTCATCCATAGTTACCGTAACGGTCACATAAGCCACATCCTTCGCAAAATCGGTAGTTTTGAGAGGCTCAATATCCACCGTACTATCGAGATTTGCGACAAGGGTATCTCCCTCTGCCGTTGTTACGCGGACTGCCAAGCCGTTATAAGATGCGGGAGGCAACAATACGTAGAAAGTTTGCGGAGCATCCTCGGTTGTGGCAATACCACTGCCGCAATCAAGCGAAATGATACTACGGGTACCACTCGTCGCGGGGGTAATTGCGTAATCGTTATCCAAATCCACAACCATATTTCCGGCAATAGCCTTATTGACACTCGATACTGCAACGCTCTTGACCGTACAGTTCGCCTTAACCTTCACTGCAACAACACCGGTAACATACTCAAACATCAATTTCTCGCCCTCGGCAGCCTTTCCCACTACGAACGGAGTGTTCGACTTGAAGTGAGTAAAGAGGTCTGCGTAGTAGGTTTGAGTAGTCGGAACAGAAAGTGTAAGCTTCGAACCGTCAAGTGTAGCATCATCCGAATAGGGATAGTATGCTACAACATCGCCTGTCGATTCGATACCCTTGAAAGTACCCTCGGTCTTGCCAGCCTCGCCACGCATAAGCGTATATTTCGAGTTCACGGCATCGCCTGCGAAGATACCCATTATATCGCCTTCGTTCCAGCTCTTTACTGCGCTGTCCTGCTCTTCGTTCAATGAGAGGAGCTCGAATTCGGCAGCGATAGTTGCATTACCCACCGTACCGTCGAAGTCGGTCATCGACAAACGCTCAACCTGATATTCGCCGATAAGCACCTTACCGAAAGTACCCTCATTGGTATCGATAGATATCGCAAGGTCATCATACGTTGCCGGAGGCAGCATAACATAGAACAGCGTCGGCTCGTACATATCCACGTGAACAGGCTCCTCCAACACGAGTTTCACGGTACGCGACGAGTTATTGACCGTCGTTACCGCAAAATCATTCTCGAAGTCAAGACCAAGAGTTCCCGACAGAGGCTTCGACTTACTCGTCAGCGTCACCGAATAGATATCCACATCGCCCTTGATGCCGATACCGAAGCAACCCATCGGGTGCTTAAATTCGAGAGTTCCATCAACTGCCTTTGCAACGAATACCGTCGTATTCTGCGCGAACTGGGTCTTCACGTCTGCGTTGTACTTCTGCTCCGAAGGGAACGACAACGACAATTGCGAACCCTCCGAAGTAGCACCCTCTACCCAAGGATAGTAGGCATACACATCGCCAACGACCTCCGGTCCATAGAAGCGGCCCTCGCTTCTATCGACACTCTCGTTGAAGAGCGTGTACTTCGCATTGTTTCCGCTCTCGGAGCCAAAGACACCAAGTTTGTCGGTCTTGACCCAAACGTGAGCATTCGCCTCTTCGGTCTCTGATTGCAGAGCCGGTTCACCGCCTTCATCCGGAGTAATAACCACCTTCGAAGTCAGTACCAAATCTTCGATAGAAGCTGTAAGTACCGTCGAACCGCTTGCCCCTGCACCTGAACCGTTCTCTACCGGACCATCATCCACGCACGATACGAGGAAAAATGCCGCCAGAGCGCAACCCAATAAATAGGAGATTTTTTTCATAGCGTTTTGTTTTGGTAATTAGTTAGGTTTTTAATTTGGTTAATTTTTTATCGTTTAGTTTTAACTTTCTTACGTAATTTGCGTCTTATTTTTAGCAACCTTTTCGTTTCTCTCGTCTTGGTTTTATTTTCTCTTTATCAGTTTTTAAAAGCATTCAATACGGCTCGTGGCGTTACATAAGCCCATATTCTAAACAAAGGTAGCAAAATATTGTGTTTCGAACAAGAATTTTTCGTTAAATTTTAACATTTTATCATCATTTCAAATTATTTTAGAATCTCTACCTCAAATAATCAAATTATTAAAAAAAGAGGATGAGTAAATTTCGTTTTTGAAATAGAAATCCTAAAATCTTCTTCATATTTGGATTTTGCAAAGAAATAGAATACCTTTGGAGTACAAAAACTCTAAAAAACAGAAGAACTCTATGAGAAAACTATCCTTGTTGGCGGCAGCAGCACTGCTTGCCATATCGTCGGTGGCACAAAACGCCGATTCGCTCCGTTTTGTCACTTCATCCCGCACTTCATTGAACCTGCCGAAAGGAGCAAGTGGTTATACCGTCACCCGCGTAAATATCTTTGATTCAGCGCAAACCATCTCGGTAATTCGCTACTCGCCCAAGCATTTTACAACGGCAATAGTTCTGCCCCAAGAACTCGCTCCGCTCTCGCAAACCGCGACTGCAAACGGAGCCGATTTTGGTGTAAATGCGGGCTATTGGAACGTCAAAAATTCCATTCCTTCAACATTTCTCCGCCTCAACGGGAATCAGATAGCAACAACTGCCAATTTCGAGAAAGAGAGGGTCGATGGCGTAGTTTGCATAGCCAAAAATAGAGTTATTATCGACCACTGCAAGGCAGACCAAGAGAGAGCCTATGCGGCCAAATACGACGACATCCTCGCATCGGGACCGATGCTTATCGACGAGGGCAAAAGCGTGGATCACGAGGCATTCTCAAAGAATCTTATCGACGACTCGAATGGCGAGGATATCGGTGCTTATTACACCATAATACGTCGTCATCCCCGCACCGCCATCGGCACCGACCGTAAAGGCAATATCTACCTGATTGTCGTTGATGGACGCTCGAAGGGCAACGCCGAAGGAGTTACCATTGCCGAATTGACAAAAATCTGCGAGTGGCTCGGTTTGAGCGATGCGATAAACCTCGATGGTGGCAGCTCTTCGACAATGTGGAGTGCAACCGATGGGGTTATCAACTACCCCTCCCGAAACAAGAAATTCGACCACGAGGGCGAGCGCCGCGTATCGAGTATCATAGCAGTCAAGAGCAAGAGATAGCAATCACTCTTATATCATCAAAAAAAGATCCTCCGCCCCGATTTCTTGAGGCGGAGGATCTTTTCAGGCAGCAATCACTACATCTGCAACTGTGCAGCGATACTTGCTACGAGGTCGGGATTGAATGTTCCAATCTCTTCGAATGTCGGAACGATATTATCCTTCGCAGCATCATACTTATCGAGCCACTCTGTGATACGGAACGGATGCTCCATAATATAGTTCGGGCACTGCGATACGTTCAGATATGCATCCGGCAACATCGCATAGCGGTCAAAATTGGCACCATAATCAAGCTTGCAGAGCGGAGTCAGCACCACGAAGCGACGGAAGATACCCTGCTTGCCATAGAGGCGCGACTGCTGTGCAACAGCCTCATCATCGAGCGTAAGTTCAACAACAACCTTCTTACCACAAGAAGTCTTCGGCACATTTACCACAGGAGCCAACGTATAGCCATCATAAGTCCATTCGCCATCGCCTGCAAAGCGGTTGTATTCATACTCTTTACCATTAACCTTCACCGACTTGGGAGGGAAGGTTGCGGGGAAGCGAACCTCGTAACTACGCTCGCTCAAAGCACCCTTATAGTCACCCTCGCGGCCTTCGATAACCAAGCGAATGACATTACCCTTAACCTCCTTCGAAATCTTGGTTGTAGCGTACTCGTCAGCATAGTTGGTATTATTACCATTATCCTCATAGAGAGAGGTTTCGCCGTTGCCACCAGGAATTACGGTCAGTACCAACTCATCACACTCCTCTTGGAGATTCTTCACAGTCGAGGGATTCATCGGAATAATCGAACCCGCCTTTGCAAAGTATGGATTCTCGCCGATGGTATAATGCAACGTAACCTTTTGGTTTCCATCATACATAGCACCCGTAGCGCAATCGAACCACTGACCTTCGGGGAACCACATCTCGCGCTCGGCAAGACCAGTAACGGGGTCGATAGGCTTGCAGATTGCAGTAGCGAGGATATCATCACCAAACATAAACTGCTCCTTCATATCGTAAGCCTCATCCAGCTCGGGATAGTAATAGTACATCGGACGACACATCGAGACACCCGTATCATAGGTCTGACGTGCAGCCGTATAGATGTAGGGAGCGAGGTCGTAACGCAGACGAATGGCAGCACGCATATCGAACATATGGTCGGGGAACATCCACACACGACGCTCAATCTTCGGGTCGCGAGTGCAGTGCGTCTTATAAATCGGAGTAAATACGCCATACTGCAACCAGCGAGTGTAGATTTCGGGGTCGGTTGTCTCTACGCCCTTGTGGAACATATGACCACCGATATCGTGACCCCAATAGCCATAACCCACATTCGAAGCGGTAGCGGTAAACCAAGGCAGGAAGCTCAAAGTCTCCCAAGAGGTGTAGGTATCGCCCGAGAAACCAACCTGATGGCGGTGCGAACCGAGACCACCCCAACGGTGATGAATCATTGCACGAGTGTTGGCATCGCGCTCGTTAGCGTGGTGAGTAAATGTATGGTTAAGCCAGAAAGTATTGCTCAAATTCTTGACATACTTATCCCTGCGCCACTGCTGCCAATCGAGCCACCAGAAATCGACTCCGTCATCCTCCATAGGACCGAGAACCGTCTTGAAATAGGCATCAGCCCACTTCTGCTCCGACATATGGAAAGGTACGCCTTCGCCCGGCTGGTCCCAGCCATACTCCTTTGTAAATCGCTCGTAAGGCTCCTCGAAAGGCTCGATACCCGATGCGGGGTGGAGATTGAGCGAGGTCTTCAAATTCTCGTTATGCGCCCAAGTAAGGAAGTTCTTGGGCGAGGGAAACAACTGCTGTTTCCAGGTATAACCCGTCCAACCTATTTTCTGACCATACTTATCTTTCGGAGCATCCTTGCGGCGCAGGGTCCAGGTCTCGTGCCAATCCATATCGACAATCAGCACGTCGATAGGCACTCCAAAGCCCTTGATTTGAGCCACCAAATCGCGGAATTCGCTGTCGGAATACATCCAATAGCGGCTCCACCAATAACCGAATGCATACTTCGGAGGCAGAGGAATATCGCCTGCAACCTTCGTATAATCCTTCAACGCCTTCGTATATTCGTGGCCATAGGCAAAGAGATAAAGGTCCTGACGATCTCCCTCGGGGCGGCACTCAACCCACTTCTCCCAATGCGAATCAACATCGACCAACAGATGATTAGCCGAGTCGTCGATAATACTCCAACCTGCACGCGAGAGAATACCCTTCTCCATCGGCTCATAGCCAAGATTCCAACCATCGCAACGGTCAAGCGTACGGGTTGTACCCATCAGGTTTGCACTCTCATCGTCGCCGTAGGTCCAGGTCTGCTTTTCGCCATTGAGAAGGAACTCCGCCTTCAAATTCTCGGCAGCAAACTTCGCACCCTTTACGTAGGTCAGCGTTACGTTCGATGTCTTAATTACCAGCTCGGCATCATTCTGCTCTACGGTAAATTCGGGAACAGGGAGGTTTCGATTGATAAATGTGAGGGTTGCATTATCCTCAAACTTACCATCCTCCGACCACTCCATTCGGATAAGTTGCGGGGTCAGCACCGTAAAACGGGCATTACCTGCGACCACGACAGCCTTATCGTCAGCTTTGGGATTGTGCGCAGCCTTCTTATCGGCACAGCAATCACAGCCCACAAAAAGTGCCAACGCCATCAGGCTCAAAAGCATTTTTGCAAGTTTCATAAGTTTATAAAATTTAGGTTAATGAATTTGGTCATCTTTGCCTTACAAAGATACAAACATTTTCCGGATTAACACACAATACACACAAAAAACAGCCACGAAATGGTCGTTCACACCGAATATCACTCTCTTAATCCGCCTAAAACGCCTAAATAGTTGTTTCATTCGCGAAAAAAATATAACTTTGTAGTGATGAAAAGCGGACTTTTCGACATAATACCCAAAACATTCCGCGCCCGCGGAGTTCGTGTCGCCCTGACCATACTGGTCAGAGCCCTGCTCAACTTCGTCGGCTTGGCAATGCTGGTTCCCGTCCTGGTCCTGATTCTTGATACCGACAGCATCCACACCAACAGCTACCTGAATACTCTTTACGAGATATTCGGGTTTAGCTCCGACAAGTGGTTTATCGTCGCAGTCTGCGGTGGCGTTATCGGAGTTATAATCTTGAAATGCGCACTCAACCTCTGGCTCTATACCGCCGAGCGTAACTTTATCTACGACCTCTACCGCTATCTCTCGCGCAGGCTCTATATCGACTACCACAACCGAGGGTTAGGCTTCATAAAGAGCAGCAACTCGTCGATACTTGCCCGCAATGTAAATGTTGTCTGCCTGACCTTTGTGGTCGGCATACTGCGTCCGTTGGCGGCAATAGCGAGCGAGATTATGCTATTTATGCTTCTCTTCGTTGCACTGCTCTGCTACAACACAATTGCAGCCATACTGATTCTGGCAATCTTCACTCCTGCGGCGTGGTTGTATGTTCGTATGGTACGCAATCGATTGAACCGATACGGCGACGTCGAGAATAGCGCACAACGCGCCAAGATGCGCAACGTAATCGACACGTACAGAGGCTATTCAGACCTCGAAGTCTGCAATGCATTCCCCTCGATGCTGAATCGATTCGACAAGGCGATGAACGATGTTATCGAGGTCCGAATGAAGAATGCCACACTCTCGACACTGCCACAAATATTTACAGAGGTAGGTCTTGCTCTCGGCTTGGCGGCAATGGTTTTGCTCAATCTCGGCATAGAGGGCAGCAACATAAAGATTCTCTTCGGCATATTCGCTGTGGCAGCTCTGCGCCTGATGCCATCGGTACGCAATATTATGGGGGCGTGGGCATCGCTACGCTACAACCGCTACACCATCGACATCATTCGCGATGCCAACATCGACGACATCAACCCCTCGGTCGATGCATCGACCGAGCGCATCTCGTTCGAGCGCGACATTCGTATCGAGAATCTCTCTTTCCGCTACGAAGACGGCAAGCAGAGCATTATCGACAACTTCTCGCTGACGATACACAAGGGCGAGCGCATCGGTATCCGAGGAAAGTCAGGTGCCGGAAAAACCACCCTATTCAACCTGATACTCGGATTCTTCAAGCCGACAGCAGGTGCAATTTGTATCGATGATAAACAGCTTTGCCCCGAGAACCGACGCCAATGGCTCAACATCGTGGGCTATGTGTCACAGAATGTATTTTTGACCGACGGCACACTTCTCGAAAATATCGCTCTCGGCATCAACAGCGAAAATATCGACCGCGAAAGACTCGATCGAGCAATAGATATGGCGGACCTGCGCGAATTCATAGACTCTCTGCCACAAGGTGTCGATACCCCTGCGGGCGAGTGCGGAAACAGGCTCTCCGGAGGTCAGCGTCAGCGTATCGGAATCGCCCGCGCACTCTACAAAGAGGCAGAGGTCCTCTTCTTCGACGAGGCAACATCCTCGCTCGACAATGATACCGAGCAGAATATCAATCGTGCCATTGAGCAGCTTTCGAAAAACAACAAAGAATTGACAATCATCGTTATAGCCCACCGCGAAAGTTCGCTGGACTACTGCGACAAAACAATAACAATAGAGACAAATGAGTAAAGATTACGTCATAGCAGGATTTCGACTGCGCATCAACGAACCGTATGCAGACCTCGTGGAGGATGGAATACGAGGATTCAAACCCTTTGCTGCCTCATTTGATGCAGAAGAGAAACTCGCGGTGGATCTCTACACCGACATTCCCATCAATCTCGACGATTACCAATTCAACGTATTGCACGAGTTTGAGTTCGAAGATGCGAAGCACGACTGCTTCTTCTGTCGCTACGACCACGGCTATCTCTTCTTTATGCGCCCGATGGGTGGCAACGAGATGAGCCGTCACACCATATTCGTACGCGAATTTGGCTCTGCGAAGGTCGTAAGTAACATCGCCGAGCAGGGTGCCCCCGACAGCTCTTTGTTGCGTTTTGGTCTGTGGGTAATGTTTGGCGTGGCAATCAATCCTCTGCACGCCATCGCCGTACACTCCTCCGTCATCGTCAAAGATGGCGAGGCTGTGATGTTCCTCGGCGAATCAGGCACAGGAAAGAGCACTCACACACGTCTCTGGCGCGAAAATATCGAGGGTGCAAAGTTGCTTAATGACGACAGCCCGATTATCCGTTGTGTTGATGGCGTGCCAACCGTTTTTGGCTCGGCGTGGAGCGGAAAAACCCCTTGTTATATCAACAGAAGCTTCCCGATTCGTGCCATTGTCCGTTTAAGCCAAGCACCTCATAACGCTATGTGTCGTCAGGGAACCATCGCCGCATTAGGAGCTCTGTTGCCATCGTGCCCACCCTCCTTTGCCTACGACAGCGAGTTGCAGGACAACATCTGCGAAACACTTTCGGAGGTCTTGGCAAAGGTTCCGGTCTATCACTTGGAGTGTCTGCCCAATGCTGACGCTGCGCAACTATCGTACTCCACAATATTCGGATTGCGATAATACATAATTATTGGGCGATGAAGGTCATTAGCAATGATATTTTCTTTGCACAGGTCGAGAGCCTGCTCTCGGAGGGCGAGAGCGTCGTTATTCGCGTCAAAGGGTACAGTATGCGCCCTTTTATGCGCAGTGACCGCACGCAGGTACGTATTACACCTTTAAGCGACGAAGAACGCGAAAATCTCTGCGTAGACGATGTTGTCCTATTCCGCCACCAAAGTCGTCATATTATGCACCGAATCCGCCACATCGAGGGGGATAAAATAACCCTCGCAGGCGATGGAAATTATCGAATATGGGAACATTGCCACCGCAAGGACGTAGTCGGCAAAGTTAGCGATGTTATAGGCTATGGAGGCCGTTCCGTTGCGTGCAGTTCGCGCCGATGGCAATTCGGCTCAAAGGTTTGGCTCGCCCTACCCCAACTTCTCCGTCGAGTAATCCTCGGAGTCCTTTGGCAACTTGGATTCAGGTAGGCTGTCTTTATTTAGAAAAAATCAGGGCGTTAAGGACGCTAATAAAAGGAGTAATAATCAAAAAAAGAGCCACTCAATTGAGTGGCTCTCTGCTTGTATTGCGTGGTTGATTATGCCTCCAAAGCGAAACGCTTGTAAGCTACAACCGTAGCCTCTTTGTCTGCACCGGCAATCATCTCGCGAATCGAGAACTTCTCGCCGACAACAGCCTGGTTCAGAAGAGTATTCTCCTCGAAGAACTTACGCATCTTACCCTCTGCAATCTTTTCGAGGATAGCCTCGGGCTTGTTTGCATTCTTGGGATCCTGCTTCATCATCTCCATCTGGATAGCCTTCTCCTTTTCGAGAACCTCTGCGGGGCAGTCGTTCTCGTCAATCGAGATAGGAGCCATTGCAGTTGCCTGCATAGCCACCTTCTTCGCTACCTCATCGTCGATAGCCTTGTTGAAGCCAAGAACTGTACCGAGCTTCTTGTTGAAGTGAACATACGCTGCGCAGTAGGGAGCCTCGATACGAGCGTAGTATGCCAACTCAACCTTCTCGCCGGTCTGACCCGACTTCTCGGTTACCATCTCCTCAACGGTGTGACCCTCATCGTTCTTAACTGCCAAAAGTGCTGCCTGATCAGCGGCATCAGCGGCAACAGCGATTTCGAGGATAGCATTTGCCGAAGCACCGAACTCCGAGTTTTGAGCCACGAAGTCGGTCTCGCAAGCGAGGCAAAGGATATAAGCCTTCTCGCCTACGATTTTAGTTACCACAACGCCCTCCGATGCAGTACGATCGGCGCGCTTGCTTACTACGAGTTTACCCTTCTCACGAATGATGTCCTGTGCACGGCTGAAATCGCCTTCTGCCTCGATGAGAGCCTTCTTGCAATCCATCATACCCGCACCGGTCATCTTGCGGAGTTTCATCACATCAGCTGCTTTGATTTCCATAGTGTTTTTTCGCTTTTAATGGTTAATTACTCTGCGCTCTCGGTCTTTGCCTCTGCCTCTGCGGTTGCAGCTACAACCTCTGCTACGGCAGCCTCCTCGGCATCAACGGTAGCCTTTACAGCCTTCTTGATGCGGGGTTTAGCCTCCTTCTTGGGAGCAGCCTCGGTGTTAGCCTCTGCTTCGAGAGCCTCTTTCTCCTTTTCGAGCTTACGCTCCTCGGTACCCTCCGCGATAGCGGTGCATACTACGTCGAGGATAGCAGCAATCGACTTGGTTGCATCGTCATTTGCAGGTATAACGTAATCAATGTTGGTCGGATCACAACAAGTATCTACCATTGCAAATACGGGGATGTTCAGACGATTTGCCTCCTTAACGGCGTTAGCCTCCTTCTGTACGTCAACTACGAACAGAGCTGCGGGAAGACGAGTAAGGTCAGCGATAGAACCAAGGTTCTTTTCGAGCTTCGCACGCTGACGTGCAATCTGCAACTTCTCGCGCTTCGAGAAGTTATCGAAAGTGCCGTCGTTGGTCATCTTATCGATGGTTGCCATCTTCTTAACGGCCTTACGTATAGTAGGGAAGTTTGTCAGCATACCGCCTGCCCAACGCTCTGTAACGAAGGGCATACCTACGGCTGCTACCTTTTCGGCTACAATTTCCTTTGCTTGTTTTTTGGTTGCAACGAACAACACGCGACGACCGCTCTTTGCGATCTGTTTGAGTGCTGCTGCTGCCTCATCCAACTTTACTGCTGTCTTGTAAAGGTCGATGATATGGATGCCGCCCTTCTCCATAAAGATATAGGGAGCCATTTTGGGATTCCACTTGCGCTTCAAGTGTCCGAAATGAACGCCGGCCTCCAACAATGTATTAAAATCTGTACGTGACATTTTTAATTTACGTGTTTTGTTTGTTTAATTTTAATCCTCTTTGCTTCAACCCCTCGGCAGTAACGTCTGCGCCAATCCGAGAAGTTTTCCGCGACAGGGCAATCGTCAAGTAATACAATATAATATATAGGTGTAGTCTTGTCGATTTGTAACCCTTGTCGTGCTTGCCGAAATTTGGTCCGCTGCGATTAACGCTTGCTGAACTGGAACTTACGGCGTGCTCCGGGCTGACCGGGCTTCTTACGCTCAACCTCGCGCGAGTCACGAGTGAGGAATCCGTTCTTCTTCAAAACCGAACGGTACTCGGCATTAACTTCGCACAGAGCGCGGGCAATACCCATACGGGCTGCCTCTGCCTGACCCTTGATACCACCACCATCGAGGTTGATGGTCACGTCGAACTGACCCTCGGTCTCGGTTACCAACAACGGTTGCTTAACCTCGTAACGAAGAATCTCCAACGAGAAATATTCATCAAGAGCCTTGTGGTTGATTGTAATTTGACCCTTACCCGGCTTCACGAATACGCGAGCCACAGCTGCCTTACGGCGACCAACGGTGTTTACAACTTCCATAGTTTTTACTTAATCTCGTTTAATTTAATAGGTTTGGGGTTCTGTGCAACGTGGGGGTGTTCCGCACCTGCATAAACCTTCAAATTCTTGATGATGTGATCACCAAGGCGTGTTTTGGGGAGCATACCGCGAACGGCCTCCTCGATTACAAATTCGGGCTTCTTGGAGAGGTACTCGGCGGGCGTTGCAAAACGCTGTCCACCGGGATAGCCCGTGTGACGAACATAGACCTTATCGGTCATCTTCTTGCCGGTGAGCTTCACCTTCTCGGCGTTGATTACGATAACGTAGTCACCGCAATCAACGTGGGGAGTGTAGCTCGGCTTGTGCTTTCCGCGCAGGATTTTCGCAATCTGCGAAGAAAGGCGACCCAATACCTCGTTCGTAGCGTCAATGACAACCCACTCCTTGTTGACAGTTGCCGCATTCGCCGAGATAGTTTTGTAGCTTAATGAATCCACTGTTTTTACGTTTAATTAATACTGTTAATTGTTGTAATCCTACCCGCACTTTGCGGGTGCGCAAAGATAGACAAAATTTTTGAGATACAAAAACAACCTTATAAAAAAAGAGAATTTCCGGCTTTTTATTACCGAAAATCCTCTTTGAGTACCCGTTTTTGGGTTGTTTATCTAAAAATTAACCCTCGCACCAACCGTAAAATGTATTCCGAGGTCGCGATACCACGCCCATCGATAAATATCCATATTGGCAAGATTGCGACCTTCGAGGAAGAGCGAGCAATGTTTCGAAACCTCCCAATCGACATCGAGGCTCACATTGGCATAGAACGGAGTCTCCAACTTCTTTATCTCCATATTTGCCGGTTCGGGAGCCAGGGTCTTATCGATACGCTCGAAGCTGCTCCACTCCGCCTTACCGTAAAAATCTGCCGAAGCACCAACCGAAATCTTACCAAAATCGTATCGAGCCTTGAAATATCCATCAATCGGAGAGCGACCTCCCTCCAAGGGTCGGCTCTCGCCCAAAGACTCGACCTTTATCTTGGCAAAATCGGTAAAGAGATAGCCGTGTACACCTGCCGAGATTTCGAGTCGGCTGATAGGTCGGTAATCGACTTCAAGATTTAGCGACATAACATTGCGACGTGCCGTTTCGGGACGCAACCACATATAGTCGTAGCTATACCAATAAACACTATTCTCGATGAACGACATTCCCGCGTAGAGTCTGTACGCCAACTTATCCTTTGCAAGGCGTCCTTCAATACCGAATCGCAAATCATAATTGACCGTATTAGGCATCGAGAACTGATTTTCAACGAGTTCGACATAAGGATTACGCAACACGAGCGAGTGGTAGCTATTATTTTCGAGCGACGACTCCAACTCCACAAACGGGGTTACTACATTTCGCTGGCCGACATTCATACGCAGTTTTGCCATAGGCAGAACGTAGTGTGAAGCTCGACCTTTGACCTCTGCGCGAGCCTTTACCTTATCGTAGCAGTAATCGGCACCGACCATTAAATCGAAGAGTGTATGGGTAAATCCGTAGCGCAATCCCACACGAGCCGTATTATCAATGTATCGCGACAAATCCTTCGCCACCTCGCCGCTTGGCTTAATACCCCACCGTCCATCATAACCGGCACCCAACTCAACGTAGTGCACCTTGAACTTGCGGGCAACCTTCGCTTCGGCACCTACGTGAACCTCTTGCAGGCTATATTTCGGGCGGGCACTCCACCCTGATTTATCGTTAAAATAGCTGCCATACAGGGCTATGTTAAAGTTTGTGCGCGAGAGGTCGGTAAAGCTATCTCCGAAACGCAGTTTGAGATTGACATCTTCGAAATCTATTGCTCCGCCATCCTTGCTCACATAGCGATTATACATCTCCGAATTGTAGTTGATATCTCCCTCAAAGATTTGTCGTCCGCAATAGACGCCACCCGCAACACCGACTCGGTTCTGCATCTGGATAGCATCATTTTTGCTACGCGACACGCCGAGCTTACTTGCCATTTTGCGTGCAAAATCATAGCGTTTCTCGTACTCTCCGTGGTGGTTTACGTAAGCAAGAAGATAGCCCACCCGCGCATTGTGAATCGAAGCATAGACATCTCCCACCGAATTGAGTTGATATCCGGCGCCAATCTTCGCGTAGAAGGTTTTGGGACGGTTAAACTCCCAATAGGTAACCGTTGCCGGCTTAAATCGATGAGTCGCCAAGTCGGTAGCAAAAATCTTCGGCGAAATCGAGTAGTCGATTTCGGGTCGCATCTTCACAGTATCGACCATATTGGGCTCTATCGGAAGTTTTACCGCATCGGCAACCTCCGGAATGTACGCCTTGGTTACCTCTACCTGCTTGACCACCTGCGCCTCTGCCGTTGCCGGAAGGAGCAACGCTATACCGCTCAAAGTTATCGCAAAAAGAATCTTTTTCATCGTCATAGTCATTTAGTTAAGTTGGGCAATACGCGACTTCGCCTCATCGA
Organism: uncultured Alistipes sp.; assembly: GCA_964536825.1. Taxonomy (GTDB): domain Bacteria; phylum Bacteroidota; class Bacteroidia; order Bacteroidales; family Rikenellaceae; genus Alistipes. Next base: position 74,921 of record CAZIAS010000002.1, read on the forward strand.
CGATTCCGTCGTCGGTCGGAGTATATCCGTCAGCAACACTCTGGTAGGTTGCACGGGCCTGGAACGAATCGCCCTTCGAGCGGTAGATATCGCCCAGCAGTATGAACGCCTTACCTAACCAATAGTTGTGCGGCGTATTCTTATCGGCAAAGGCATAGACCAACTTCTCTGCCTCATCGGCATTGCCTGCCTTATATTCGTTATCGATGAGTATATATGCAGCCTCGGCTCCCTCTGCGTGACGAACATCCTCGCTCAAAACCTTGAACAAATCGATAGCTGCGGCATCTCCCCTCTTCTGCAAAATTTTCGCTTTCAGATAGCGTGATTCACGCAGTGCCACCTCGCCGGCAAACTCTTGCGACGCCACATCATCCGCCATCGCAACCACTGCATCTTCATCGCCATAAGCCTTTACCGAACGTACATATCCCGTCATCGCCTCGTTACGCAAGAACTCCTGCGTCTCGACATCATACAACTTGCGGAATGCACGAGCCGACTCCTCGTAACGACCCTGCTCCCACGTGAATTGCGACAACTTATCGAGCACACGCTGTGTATATTGACTCACAGGGCGCTCGGCAAGGGCAAACATTGTGGTCACAGCATCATCCTCTCGGTTGTTTTTCAGGTAGCAATCGCTCAAATAGAAGAGAGCATCGTTCAAATAGTATCCCTTCGGGAATGTTGCGATGTAGTTTTCGAGAGGAGCGACTGCCTCATCGGTGCGACCTGCGACATAAACTTTCTGCGCCGCCTCAAACGAGAGCGAATCACGCGCCATCTGACTCAAATCACACTCCACGCCTGCATTTTCGGCATAGACAAAATACTTATCCACATCGCCCGTCGTAACGTAAATCTCACGCACGCTTCGCAGAGCCTCCTTTGCCGCAACCGACTGCGGAGCCTTGGCAATAACCTGCTCGTAGTATTTGAGCGAACTCGGAGCGTCGTGCAGGTTGAAGTAGGCAAGACCCAAATCAAGCAGTGCCTGCGTATGATTTACCGAACTCGGATAGTTCTCGACAAAGAGTTTCAGTGTCTCGGCTCCATTGCGATACTGCTCCTGCGCGATGTATGTACGGCCTAATTCGTAGGTCGCATCATCAACATAATCTCCTCTGTCTTTCGCAACGATTGAACGCAGAGCCTCGATTTTGCTCGTCGTACGCCCCAAGATGCCGAGCGCAATGGCGCGTTGATATTGCGCATAGTAACTCTCATTGGTTCCGACGGCGGCAGCCTTCTCGTAACAACCCACTGCCGATTTGAACTCGCGCATCGAGTAGAGCGCATCTCCATAACGGTTCCACGCATCGGCACGGTAGCTGTCTGCCGTACGATAGCTATCGACAAATGTTGCGAACGAACGCTTTGCATTTGCCATATTTCCCATCGAGAAGTAGGCATAGCCCATATTATAGAGAGCCATCTTGTACTCTCGTTCGCTTTGCGGGGCACGGTCGAGATAGTATTTGTACCTCTCGACAGCCTTGTCATACTCTCCGCGGCCATAAGCCACCTCGCCAAGCCAGAAGTTTCCGAGAGCTCCATATTTAGGGCTCACTCCAACCGCCACAGACTCTTCGAGGAGTTGTTGCGCACGCTGGTCATCGCCCTGCACGTACGCCTCCAATGCGTTGAAATAGGTAATTTTCTGCAACGCCGCACGAATACTGCTGTCGGGATTCGAAAGGCTCTTGATGGCGTTGTAGGCATTCTCGTAGTTGCTCGAATTGAAATATGCTGCAATCAGCAACTCGCGAGCCTCCTGCAAGCGCTTCGAATCGGGATATTTTTCGATGTAACGCGTGAGCACATTAACGGCAGCATTAAATGTTCCGCCTCCCATCTCATATTGCAACTTTCCGTAGTTGAAGAGTGCATCCTCGGCTATGCCGGCGTCAAATTTATCATTCGACGCCATCGCAAAAGCGCTACCCGCATTTCGCTTATCGCCCGTTTTAAGGTAGCAATCCGCCAGATGATACGACGCATTCTGGGTCAATGCATCATCAGCTCCGCAGACCTTCTGCAACGCAGGTTGCGCCTGTTGGTAGTTGGCTGTGCGATAAAGTGAATACCCGAGGATGTAATTCTCGGCACGCCCCATCTCTCCTCCCGATTGTTCGTACGCACGGATAAAGTCTGCCGCCTTGCGGAAATTGTTCATACGAAAATAGGACTCTGCCATAATGCGTTGCAAATCCTTCGCCTGTGCCGAAGAGGACTTTGGCAACAAGTTCGTTCCCTCCTTTACCACGTAGGGGTAATTCCCCTCCTTGTACTCTATTTGGAGCAGGTAGTAGGGCACCAACTCGGCATAGGCATCACTCATTTTGAGCGACTCGAAAGCCTTTTTCGACTGAACATAATCGCCTTGCACATACTCGATGTATGCCTTGTAGTAGGTCGCGTGGTCGGCATATTCGCCACCCTTGCTTACTCTGTCGAAATAGAGATATGCCACCTCGTAATTTTTATCCAAAAACTCGATATAACCCATTCGGATATCGAATTTTTCGCGCTCTTCGGGCGAGAGTATCTTATAATTTACATTTGCAAATTCATCACGCGCCTTCGAATACTCGTTTCGGGTGCAGTAGTAAGATGCCAATGCAAAGCATATATCGTTGTTGTAGGTCGAACCGTTATAGCGCTTCATAAACGAGAGCATCTGCTCCTCGGCATCCGCCTCTCCCAACATAACAGCACATCGCGTCAAATAGTAATCGGCAGTCTGTCGCTCGGCAACCGCCGTCGAAGGGAGCATCTCCCTGACTTTCATAAATTGATGACGAGCATCGCTCCAACGCCCTGCATCAAAGAGTTCGACGCCTCGTTTCAGCGATGTCGAGGGCTCTCGATGAATTGCAAAAACGGATCCTTGTATCGACAACAGCAGCGTTGTCAGCAGTATAAGATATTTACGCATAAATTGTCTATAATATAATTCGCGCAAATATAACGATTTTTACCGAGAAAACAGCACTCTTTTGCGATATTAGACACAAAAAATATCCGTTAAAGTAACATTTCGCAGAGATATTCCCGTTCGGGAACGATTATTGCCATCTTTCCCGACGAATCTTTATCTAAAATTTATCGAATTATGAGAGTAGAAGTAGCTATCGAATGGTGTCACGACACCACATTCAAACTTGCCAAAAACGAAAAGTGCGATTCTCTGAATCCCAAAGAGTTATTACTCTATGCAACAGCTTATTGCGCAGGCATAACCATTATGAGCATTTTGGCAAAAGAGCGCATCAAACCAAAAAGTTTCGAAATCGAGATGAGTGGAGAACTCGACACCGAAACGGTTATGGCAAAGAGTGTTTATCAGTCATTCCGCATCGTCTATAACATCGAGTGTCGCCACCTCGAAGAGCAATCCAAAGTCAGCCACGCCGTAAATCTCGCAAACGACAAGTATTGTGGCACATTGCAGATGATGCGCAAGATAGCTCCCGTTTCACACGAAATATCCATCGTCAGCAGCGAAACGGTCGAAGTTTAGAGCGACAAATTTATGACACACCCCTCCCTCCCCTTCGGGCTCTTTCGCCGACACCTTAATTATCAACCGACGCTGCGGAGCGAGCGCAGCGTCGGCTTGCAGACTATGCCGAGTTGCGAGGATGAAAAGCAACCAAAGGTTACTTAATTATCAATTATCAACTGCCCATTGCGCCGTTATTCGCATATAATCCGACACTGCCACCGCATAGTTGTACTGTGCGGTGATTGTGTTTGTATAGAGTTGAAGCCAACTTATCTGCGCTTGCAGCACATCGAGAATGGTCGTCACTCCCTCACTGTATGAGTAGGTGCTGATTTCGAGATTTTCGCCGGCAATAATCATACTGCGCGTCGAAGCTTCGACCTGCGCATTGCTATCGACCAGCGTTACCCAACCATTCATCTCTTCACGCATAATATCATCGTAGAGTTGCGATTGAGCGAGTTCGCTTTGGTACTGCCGTTCACGGGCTGCGGCAACAACACGATGGCGCTCGCATCCGTGAAATATAGGCACGCTTACCTCGGCAAAGAGCGAGCCGTTAATCTCGGTCTCTCCCGTGCGATTAGGCGAATATGGAGCCCACGACCCGCCAACCCCGACATTTATTTGCGGGTTGAACGGGGCTCGCGCACTACGCACCGCAAATTCAGCCTTTTGGCGCGACATATCCGCAGCAGCGAAGTCGGGACGGGATGCAACTACATTTTCAAACGGTACCCTATCGGGCAAGGGTATCGAATCCCGAATAGTCTGTGCCAGAACGACATCCTCGTTGAGTCGAACGCCTCGCAAGATATTAAAGTTGTGCATCGCAACCGAGTAGTTTTGCTCGGCAACAGAGAGTTCATACTCCGCTTCGCTCAAACGAGAATCTATCTGCAAGACATCGCCCTTCGCAATATAACCCTCCTCGAAACGTGTATCAACCAGCCTTTTGAGCGAACGAATAATCTCTACGTAGCGCTGCACCGATTCGAGGTACTGCGCCATCGCCGACAGTGTCCAATATGCATAATCGGCAGCATAACGCACATCGAGCATCGCAAATGCTTCGTTGCAGAGCGCTATATCGTAGTCGAGTTTTGCGGATTTCCACGCCGCACGTACCGCTCCGCCGGCATAGAGAGCCTGGATAATGCGAGGCTGCAACGAGAAGTCCCAGCGGCGCACCCCCTCGATATGACGAAAGCGCATCGAAAAGTTGCCCACTGCTGACAGAGAGGGCAGGAAACCGGTCTTGGCACGCCCCATATTTTCACGAGCCTCCTCGCTCGCCGAGTTGCGGATTTTCAGGGTATGGCTATACTCCATAACACTCGTACGATACTCTTCGAGCGTAATTTGAGCCAACGAGGTTGCGGTGGTTGCGAGTAGCAATGCTACAAACAAAACGTATCTTTTCATATTACTATTCGGCTTTGATTCCGTAAAAAAGTGCGTAAGTTACCGGAAGTATAAATATCGTCAGGAGTGTGGCAACAAACAGACCTCCCATAATCGTTGCTGCCATACCGCCAAACATCGAATCGAAGAGCAATGGTAACATTCCGAGAATGGTAGTTCCCGATGCGAGCGTTACCGGCACGATTCGGCTGCGCACGGCTCGTAGCAACGCCTCTGATGCACTACCTTCTCCGCGATTGCGCTCCTCGCCTATTTTATCGACCAATATGACGGCATTTTTGATGTTCATACCGACCAAACCCAAAAGTCCGAGCAGCGAGAAGAAGTTGAAACTCTTGCCAAAGACCGCCAATCCCAAGACTACGCCCACAAAAATCAGCGGAATCATCGCCAAGATAATTACAGGGTCGCGATAGTTGCGGAAGAGCAACAGCAGAGTAAGAAATATCAGCAGCAACGTAAGCGGCAGATACTCCCCGAGAGCCGCATTGGACTCGGACTGCGTCTCCTGCTCGCCAAAGACTTTGAATTGGTAGTCGGCGGGAAGTTGAACCTGTTGCTCTGCCTCCGCCCGCAAATCATCAAAAAGGCGCTTGGCATTTACGCCGAACACGGGGTCGCACTGCGCTTTCATCACTCGTCGGCGATTGTAGCGTTTAATCATTCCCGCATCAAATCCGAAATCGAATCTATCGACCGTCTGCTCGACCGAATAGACCTTTCCGCTCCCCGAAAAGACGGGCAGAGCCTGCAAATTAGTAAGGTTGTAATCCTCGATATTCTCATCTTTGAGCAGTATCGGCATAAACTGATCGCCACGACGATATTCGCCCAGAGTGTAGCCCTCGGTTGCAATGGTTACACCCTGCGCCATACGATTGCGGCTGACACCGATGCGTTGTCCCTTCATCTGCGAATACGACGGCAACCACGCAGGTCGTCGATTACCCCAGCTGTTACGAATGTTGTCACACTGCGGATTTTGGCGCATAATCTGCTCTACGGCTGTTGTCAGGCGGACCAGCGTGTCGATGTTATCTCCGATAAATCCGAGTTCGATGGTCGCATCAGGCACGGGCGAAAGCGCAAACAGCGACGCCCGCAACCAGACATCCGGATAGTTCTCGGCAACATACTCCTCGAAGCGATGCTCAACCTCGGCAGTCTTCTTTTTTGAGTGGAGTTCGACGAGCATATTTCCGAAGTTGGGACGGCCGGCAACGCTACTGCTTGCCAAATAGTAACGCGGAGGAGTTCCTCCCGCCGTAACCGACACGTGACGCACCTCCGGCTGTTCGCGCAACCACTCCGACATCGAGAGCAAGACCTGCTCGGTTTCGAGGATATTGTGACCGTCAGGCAGTATCACATCGGCCCTAAAATAGGGTTTGTCGAGCGAAGGAAAGAAATTTTGAGGCATCATAACCATACCCCACAACGAACCCGCAAACAGCAACAGAGCAGTCATAACAGTCAGCACACGATGCCGTAACATAGCAAGCAGCACGCCATCAAAAAGCCTCTCAAAACGCACGGTATGCTCACTTTGCGAGGTTGGAATACGCAACATCATACGCCCGAGCAGAGGTGTTTGTGTCAGCGCCAGCAACCAACTCAACATCAGCGATACGGCAATTACGACAAACAGCGGTTTTACAATCTCGGCAACAGATGATGGAGCCAGATAGAGTGGCAGATAGGAGAATATCGCTATCAGCGTAGCGCCGAATAATCCCCACTTCGGAGCATCGGCGCCACCCAACACCGCCACATCACGAGGCACACCCCGCGCCATAGCATTGCGGGCATTGTCCGTAACGACAATGGCGTTATCCACGAGCATACCCATTGCAATGATAAATCCCGCCAACGAGGTTCGGTTAAGACCCTCGCCCATCATCTGCATAAAGAGCATCGTACCTCCAATCGAGAAGAGCAACGATGAACCTACCACTACTCCGGCACGCAGACCCATAACGAGCATAATCACAAGTATAACTATTGCCACCGACTCGACAAGATTGAGCAGGAAGGCATAATTGGCCTCGCGGGCAATACGATTTTCGGGATAGAGCACCGTAAGAGTCAATCCCACCGGCATCTCACGCTCTATCTCTGCAAGCATAGCATCAACCTTGCGTCCCACCTTAACGACATCGACATCGGGCTCGGTCGAGATTCCTATACCTATGGCTCGTTCGCCATCAATGTGCATCACGGCTGTCGGCGGAGAGCGATACTCCAACTCGACGCGAGCCACATCCCCCAAACGGTACTGTTTGCCATCGGTTGCCATCAAGAGTTGATTCTCGATATCTTCGAGACTCTTGTAGGTACTTCCCTCCAAAATCTCAATCTCCATCACTCCCGCCATCTTTTCTCCCGTATTGACAATACGGTTTTGCTCGCTGATGGTAGCAATGATGGTTTCGGGACGTATGGCAAAGTTGGCGAGCGTTCCGATGGCTATATAGACATTAACCACCGGTGTTTGTTCGCCATAGAGAGTAACCTTCTGTACCCCGTCAATAGTCAGCAAACGTGTTTTCAGGCGCTGTGCCGTCTGTCGCATCTCGCCCCACGAATAACCATCGTCTGCCGACAGCCCATAATATATACCATAGACATCGCCAAAATCGTCGCTGACAACGAGCTCCTTAACGCCATCCGGCAATTGAGGTTTGACATTCAACACCTTGCGACGCAACTCATCCCAAAGTTGCGGAATCTCGTGAGGGGAGGTCGAAGGCTCAACCTCGACAACAATACGCGCCGAACCAAATGTCGATTCGGATGTAATCTTATGTATTCGTCGCATCGACTGCACCTCGCGCTCGACAGGCTCGGTCACGAGCTGTTCCACCTCAAATGGATTGGCTCCGGGATACGATGCCGTAATCACGGCACTCTTGATGACGAAGGTCGAATCCTCCTTCTTTCCCATATGAAGAAATCCCCACACGCCTCCGGCGAGCAGGACTGCAAGGAAAAACCAAATGACCTTCGAGTTGCGAAGTGAATATTCGGAGAGGTTCATATTAAAATCTTTTAATAGATTACACGTACCTTTTCGCCCTCTTTGAGGCGATATACCCCTGCCGTAACCACCCTTTCGCCCGGCTTCACTCCACTATCGACAAGCACCCTATCGCGCCCGAAAATTTCGCCTATACGCACCTTTCGCAACGACACTACATCTGTCAAATCAACCACCCAAACATAGTCGCCACCCTCCATTGGTGCATATATTGACGATATGGGTAACGATACGGCATCGGGGAGTTCGTCGAGAGTCCGCATAGTTACCGTACAAGACATTCCGGGGATGATATGGTAGCGTTTCGAATCGACCCCAAGCAGGCGTAGCGACACCGGAAATCCAGATGCATCGGATGACGTTCGTGCAAAGTCTTTAACCTCGGCAACAAACTCAACATTGCGAAAGTTATCGAATCGAACAGAGAAAACAGTTGATTTACGAGCCAATTGTGGCAGACCGCTCTCCGGAATCGTAAAACCGACCGTCGTACTTACAGGATTAACCAATCGCAAAATCGTCTGCCCTGCCGACACTCGCTGAAAAGCATCGACATAGGTACGCTCGACAACTCCCGAAAAGGGGGCTCGCAATCGCGTGTCCTTCAACAAATCCGAAGAGTTGTCGTAAGCCGAGCGCGCCTGTGAATAGAGTGTTTGCGCCGACTCGTACTCTTGTTGCGATACCGCATCGTGGTCGAGCAGACGTTTGGTTCGCTCCAAACGCGACCGTGCCTCCTCGAATGCCGAGCGTGTAGCCTCGACCTGCAACTCCACATCGCGAGGGTCGAGCACTGCCAGCAATGCTCCGCGAGCAACGCTATCGCCCTTGACCACAGGCACGGCAAGCACCTGCCCTGCGATTTTGAATGCCAGATTAGTCGCATCATCCGCAGTCGATAGGCCTGCAAAATCCTTATTTACATAACGAGCATATTCAGCCACCTCAACACGCACAACACGCGGTCGAACAGGCTTATCGGGCATATAGTCACACGCCGTAACCAAAGCCGAGACGAGTAGAAAAGTAAGTATGCGCATACAAAAATTGACTTTCTGTGCAGAAAGTCAATTTTTATACCAAGTTACACCTCGCGATGGAATTATACCTTAAATTGATAATTAAGGTGTCGGCGAAAGAGCTCGAAGGGGGCCGTGCGCAATATTAAAGTTGATAATTACGCAATAAATGCATATCAAGCAATCTATTTGGTCGATAGTTTTGCACGCAGTTTTTCAATCTGTATCTCTGCCTCTGCCTGCAAATTTGCCGACTGCTTCTCGGCAGCCCTGACTAACGCATCGCCACTCTTCTCGGCAGCAAGTTTTCCGAGCGTTCCCGAAGCTTTGCCCACAAGGGATTGTTTCTGTTTCTTCGCCTCTTCAACCAACTTTGCACCGGCATTTGCAGCCTCTTTGCGAATCTTGGCAGCCTGCTTCTCAAACTCTTCGTTAATATCGGCACTACCCGTCTGTTTTTGCAGTTGCTGATTTATTGCATTTGTCACAGCCTCCCTGGCAGCATCCTTTACGTCAAGCGTAATTTTAGGCGAAGTAAATGTTCCGCCAATATTCGCCTTCACATTCGACAGCAGACCACCCGTACTCTTTGGCGGCAGTTGGATATTTGCCACATAATCGATACTCTGGTCGAGTCCCGTCGAACCCGACAGGGTCATCACGACACCGCCCATCTTGATATCGAATGGCGAGGTATAAACCTTTCCGTCGCGAATCGTAAAGGAGAGCTTAACATCCTTTGCCTCGATATTACGCAGGCGGTCATCTTTGAGAGCCACGGCAAGAGCCTCGAAGGCCTTGATATTCTGCACCTCGATACGCTCCGAGCGAATCTCTCCCGACGCATCGAGCGAGCCGAAATCGACATCCATATTCTCGGTCAGCGCAGTCGAGAGGAGCATCTTCATCGAATATTCGCCACCCGTCTTTTCGAAGATGGGGACAATCTGCTGCACAAAGTCGAGTTGTTTGAAGGTTTCGCTAAACTGCGCTTTTGCCAAGTCGAGCGAGAGTTTCAACTTCGGCGACTTTGCGTTCGTTGCGGTCGAGTAGCTTCCCGCAGCAAAGACATTACCACCAAAAGCGTTGAGCGAAAGTCGGTCAATAGAGAGAATTCCGTCTGCCACAGCCACGCGACCCACAAAGTCGTCAAAGGTCATCTTTTGGAAGAGAATCTTATCCATATCGACAGCCAACGACAGCTTCAAATTCTTCGGCACTTCGACAGCCTGCATCGGCACTTCTTCGTCACTTTGTGTTGCGGTATCATCCTCGGCAGGAGCACTCTTCTCATCCTCCTTACCCTCTTCGTCATCAGAGAACATAGCCAACAATTCATTAGCATCAAGGAGCGTCGATTTCAGCGCCAACGAGCCCGACAAGGTCGTACCACGCAGGAAATAGCCGATATAGTTCGACAGCGAGCCTGTCGCCGAGAGGTCGCTTGCTCCGACCGTCACTCCGCACTCCGCAAGTTTCAGCGCCGACGGAGTTACCGTTGCCGACATACGATTGATATTGATATCGGGCATACCCGACAACTTTGCAACCATATTTTCAATCGAGAGCGTTCCCTCCGCCTTAATCGATTCATAACGCTCCTTCTCGATATCGGACATCTTACCCTTTGCACTCATCTCGAGCGTAACCACGCCACCTAAATTTATCGATTCATCGAGCGGATATACCCTCTTCACGGCACCCAAATCGACCTTACCCTTTGCTCGTGCATCGAATTGCAGGTCGCTGACAGGATTCTTTGCAGAGAGCGATGCCGAAAGGGTATTTCCTGCCATCGAGAGCGAGAGATTCTTGACATCCACTCTCGTGGCATCGAGCGAACCTCCGCCATTGGCTACCGTTGCCGAGATGTCGATATTCTGCACAGCCTCCGGCAAATCGGCATACTTAAAATAACCATCGGCAACATCCATTTTCAGTTCAAATGCAGGCATCTGCTCCTCTCTCAATTCGCCCTTTGCCCACGCACCGAGTGTGAGAGTTCCACCCGCAGTAAGGTCTGCAAAATCCTTGGTATAGAATGCCGGAATCAACGAAAGGATATCCTTAAACTGCACCTTCGAGCTATCGAGGGTCAAATCCATAGCGATTGCCTCGTTCATCTCGACCCAACCATTCAGCATCAGTGCAATGGCATTGAGATTAAGTCGGCTGCGAGTCAGCGTAAAACGCATATTTTCGAGGTCGGCAGCAACCACGGCATCCAAACCGACTTCGGCATTATTCAACATTTTCACTCCACCCGAAACGAACTCTACACCTCCGAGTGTCAGTGTCAAATCGAGGTCGGTCTGCGCTGCCGACATATCGCCACGCAGACGCAGATCGAGCGGCGAGGTCGCAAAACTCATTCCCGACACCTCATCAACATACGATAGCGATGCATTGGCAATACGGAAATCGCGCACCTGCAACTTGAACGACGACGGCTCATCGTTCTCCGCAGACTCGGGCTCCTCCACTTCGGGATTCTCAACCTCGGACTCCTCGTTATCACTCTTCACGATATCCCAATTCACCGCGCCATCGGCAAGACAACGAGCGTGCAACTGTGGATGTTTGAGCAAAATCTTCGTAACCTCGTAGCCTTCATCTCCAAATATCGACATCAGATTGACCACCACCGATATTCGGTCCGCCGCCAACAACGTATCTCCCTCGAATCGGTCAATACCGATAAGCGACAGGTCGGTCAATTCGACCGAGGCGTGCGGGAAGTGTCGCAAAAGGCTCAAATCAATATCCCCGAAGTCCAATCGGGCATTAAGCATATTATTTGCCTCGCGCTTAACAATCTCGACAACTTTCGGTTTCAGCACCACCGGCACAACCAGAACTGCAACGAACAATAGCACCAACAACGCTCCGAAAATCTTTACAAAAGTCTTCATATCTATCTCTGTTTAACCGTTTTACTCAATATCTCGACAATTATATTTTCCAACAATGGTTCCGTCATCAAAGACGACAAGGCCCGTTTCGGCACGTAAAATCGTCTTTAACAGCGTCGCATCGATGTTGCAACACTTAACGCTTGTGCTACCCGCAAAAGAGCGTTTGGCATCCTCCAACAGAGATTCGGGCATAGTGCATACCGCCGTATCCTCTAATAGGCGCTCCGGCGTTACGCACAGAACCTCGGCTCCCTCTGTCTCGGCTCGCTCGACCACCCCGCGCAGTCGTTCTGCGCAATTGGGAGAGATACGGTCGAATCGCGTGACGCATATAACGTAGAGCCTACCCTTCGACTCGGTAACCAGAGTTGTGGCATCCTCGCCATTGGCATCACGCAGCGAAAATTCACTGATAAGGGGCTTCACTACGACGTGCTCCTCGCTATCTTCCGCCTCTACGCGGGTTTCGAGCCACTCCCACCTCTTCGTATTGTGCCACTCACGGTCTTTGAGTCCAAATTCGCGAACCTTTCCGGTTCGTTTGTTGCGACAGACAATAACCACATCCTCTTCGTGTGTTTCGCGAGCAGCCTGCGCCATCTCTTCGCGGATATTGACGCCCACCTTGTAAGGCAGGAAGTCTATCAGTGGCAGGTGGTAGTAGCAGTAAGTGCCGACCCCCATTCCTGTCGAGAAGAAGAGCAGGGTCAGTGCAACCTCCAATCGCGAGAATGCCAGGATTCGGTCGGGTCGATAGCGCCACCACACGACAACAGCCAAAGGCAACAGTGCCAAATTCTTGAAGAAGGTTGCCCACGGCGAGAGTTTCAGTGCATCGCCAAAACATCCGCAATCCTCAACGGGAATCCACGTCGCACTCAAAAATGTGAGCAACGTAAAGAAGGTCATCGACAACACTGCAAATATCGAAATCAAACGTATTCGCACCTTGAACGTGAGCATCAATCCCATCATCAACTCCGCGCCACACAACCATATCGAGAATATCATAGTCAGCGGCGAGAGCCACTCTATGCCGTAAATCGACAGATATTCATTGACCTTTAAGGCTGTGCCCCAGGGATCGACCGACTTGACAAATCCCGATGCGATAAACGTCAATCCGAGAATCAATCGGCACACGTGAGTTGCTATTCTGAATGCTTTTCGTTGGGTTCGTGCCATAATTTCATCTATTTAAGTATTTGGGTCAGCGCCTGCTCTATACGACTGAAAATCTCTTCGGGCGACGCCATACCGCCACCCGCATCGCTACAATCAACCACCTGCAATCTCTCATCTTCGACTGCCGTTTCGAGATATACCCTGCGCACCGCCTGCTGCAACGTAAGCGATGCCTCGTGGATATCACGACCTCCATTCAGATAGTCGCGATCTTCGCCTTCGCGCTGCTCGGTCAGTTTTCGCTCCGTAAAGGCAAAAGGCACATCCAAAAAGAGCGACAAATCGGGGCAAGGAATCTTGTTGTAGCCGAATTCAAGGTCGAATATCCAATGGCGCAACTTCGCACGCTCCGCTTCGTCCTCGATTTTGGCACACTGGTAGCCGATATTCGAATATACATAGCGGTCGGCAATTACCACCTTACCCTCATCTATCCAACCCTGCACCATCTTTGCTGCATCGGCACGATCTCCGGCATAGAGCAGCGCCACGAGGTAGGGATTAACCTCCGCAGCCGAGCCGAATTCGCCACGCAGAAAGCGTGCGACAAGGTCGCCATATACAGGGGCATCGAAACGCGGAAAATGGAGATATTCACTCTCGATGCCGCGAGAACGAAACCACTCGCGAAGCATCTTGATTTGGGTTGATTTTCCGGCTCCATCGAGCCCTTCGAGTACTATAAACATATCTCTTCGGTTTATCTTGTTTGGTTGTTGGCGGCTTAACGCAACATTCGGGCTGCTCGCTCGACGCCCGCCACCAAAGTATCTATTTCGGCTCTCGTATTATAAATCGCAAACGAAGCGCGACACATTCCGCTCACTCCGTAGTGCTTCATCACGGGTTCGGCACAATGCTGACCCGTGCGAATCGCAATACCCATCTTATCGAGAATCATACCTACGTCGTAGTGATGAGCCCCCTCGACATTAAACGACACTATCGGGCACTTGCCCTCCGTCGTACCATAAATTCGCACTCCGTCGATTGCCAAGAGTCGTTCGGTGCAGTAATCGAGGAGTTCTTGTTCGTGTGCAGCCACCTCGGCGGCATCGAACTGCCCGATATATTTAACAGCCTCGCCCAGAGCGATAGCCCCCGTAAAATTGGCAGTACCCGCCTCGAACTTCAACGGCAAAGCCGCAAAGGTAGTCTGCTCGAACGACACCCTATCGACCATATCTCCTCCGAAGAGGAAAGGATTCATCCCTTCGAGCAGTTCGCGCTTTCCGTAGAGCACGCCCACTCCCGTCGGTCCATAGAGTTTATGCCCCGAGAAGGCATAAAAATCACAATCGAGAGCCCTGACATCGATCCCTTCGTGTACCACGCCCTGACAGCCATCGACCATAACCAATGCCCCCACGCTGTGAGCCGCATCGATAATCGCCCGAAGGTCGGGGCAGGTTCCGAGCGTATTGGAAGCCTGTGTTACGGCCACCATCCTTGTTCGCTCATCTAAAACCTCCGACAGACACTCCGTCATCAGTCGTCCCTCGTCATCGAATGGCAAAACCCTCAATTCGGCACCATTGCGCAGGGCAATCTGCTGCCACGGCACAAGATTGGAGTGGTGCTCCATCTCGCTCACAACCACATTATCCCCTGCTCGCAGATTATCCAATCCCCAGCCATACGCCACGGTATTTATCGATGCCGTAGCACCCGCCGTAAAGACCACCTCCTCACGTTCCGCCGCTCCGATGAAGCGGCGAACCTGCTCACGTGCCTGCTCGTAGAGAGCCGTAGCCTCTGCCGAGAGGTAATGTACACCTCGGTGGATATTGGCATTGAGTTCGTTGTGCAACTGTTCCACCATCGAGGTCACGCAGCGCGGCTTTTGTGCCGTCGCTCCGCTGTCGAGATAGACCAACGGTTTCCCATAGACCGTACGCTCCAAAATGGGGAAATCACTGCGTATTTTCTCGATATCCAACATTATAATCTCTCCAATTTCGATTCGACCTCTGCCGCGATGGCTGCACACAACTCCTCGCCAACTTCACAACGCGACACTACATCGCCGACAAAGCCTTCGAGCAACAGGCGGCGTGCCACCTGCTCGCTCAATCCGCGTTGGCGCATATAGAGTATCGCATCATCATCAATCTGTCCGACCGTCGCTCCGTGCGAACACTTCACATCGTCGGCATATATCTCCAACTGCGGCTTGGTAATGATGTGTGCCGCATCTCCAATCTCGACATTTCGGCTCGTCTGGCGGGCATCCGTGCGCTGCGCATCCTGCGCAACATAGACCAATCCCCGGAACTCGCCCGTAGCTCTCCCCGACACAATTCCCTTGACCAACGACTCACTGCGGCAGTCCGACACATTATGGCGTGTGGTAAGGTCAAAGACGGCGTGCTCGTTATCCGTACCGACAAAGACACCGTACAATTCGCTCGACGCGCCACGGCCGTCGAGTGATATTTCGCACATCACGTTGGCATCGCCCAACTGTGCCACAACCATACGACACTCGCTCGATGCACTTTGACATATCTTCATCTCGGCAAATGTTCCTGCGAGATAGAAGTCGCCAATCGAGAGCGATGCACCCTCCGCCACCTCGACCTCTATTGATGCTTGCGAGGGCTCGGTGTGGAGCATAACCAAATGGGCCTTCACTCCCTCGGCAACCCTCACTCTCATCGTCGATGGGTTAATCGCCACAAGGGGATGTGCCGCATCTGTATTCGTCGTCACATCGCCACCCTCGAAGTTTCGAAGTAAACCATTATCGATGAGGTCTTGGAGTTTGCACACAAAAGTCACCTGTCGAAAGGTCTGTTGAATATTGTTATCTATCAACTCTTTGAGTTTCATTGCCTACTCCTTATAGTCGTTAATAAGCCAATCGTAGCCCTCCTTTTCGAGTTTCAGAGCAAGGCTCTTGTCGCCCGAGTAGATGATGCGCCCCTTGTAGAGTACGTGCACAAAATCGGGCACAATGTAGTCCAGCAGACGCTGGTAGTGGGTAATCACAACCGTTGCATTCTCGGGGGTATGGAGTTTGGTTACGCCCGTAGCCACGATTCGCAGAGCGTCGATATCCAGACCCGAATCGGTCTCATCGAGGATTGCGAGCTTCGGTTCGAGCATTGCCATCTGGAAGATTTCGTTCTTCTTCTTCTCGCCGCCCGAGAAACCCTCGTTCACAGCGCGGGATGTAAGTTTCGAATCGAGTTCAACCACAGCACTCTTCTCGCGCATCATACGCAGGAATTCCGAGGTCGAAAGCGGCTCTTCGCCACGGAACTTGCGATGCTCCGCCACAGCCATCTTCATAAAGTTGGCCATCGTCACACCCGGAATCTCGACCGGATATTGAAATCCGAGGAACAGACCCATACGCGCCCTATCCTCGATGGACATATCGAGCATATTGCGACCCTCGAAAGTTGCCTCGCCAGCCGTAACGGTAAACTTCTCGTTACCGGCAAGCACCGATGCCAGAGTCGATTTTCCCGAGCCGTTGGGCCCCATTATAGCGTGTACCTCGCCAGCCTTCACTTCGAGGTTGATACCGCGAAGAATCTCTTTGTCGCCGACCGAGGCGTGTAAATTTGTAACTTTCAGCATATCTTGTTTTGTTTCTTTTTCCGTTTAGAGAGGTTAATGAATTCAGGGAATATAGGGAGAATTATCAATTATCAATTATCAATTATCAATTATCAATTATCAATTAAAACTACCCTACGCTTCCTTCGAGGCTTATGGCGAGTAGCTTCTGCGCCTCGACCGCAAACTCCATAGGCAGCTTGTTCAGCACCTCTTTGGCATATCCGTTCACAATCAATCCCACAGCATCCTCGGTCGAAAGACCTCGCTGATTGCAGTAGAAGAGTTGCTCTTCCGAGATTTTCGATGTCGTCGCCTCGTGTTCGAGCACTGCCGACGAGTTGCGGCTGTCAATCACGGGGAAGGTATGTGCACCGCAGCGGTCTCCGATAAGCAGTGAATCGCACTGCGAGTAGTTGCGGGCATTATCCGCCCCCTTTGCCACCTTGACCAATCCGCGATAGGAGTTCTCGCTGCAACCTGCCGAGATACCCTTCGACACGATGCGCGAGCGGGTATTGCGACCGATGTGTATCATCTTCGTACCCGTATCCGCCTGTTGGTAGTTGTTGGTCATCGCCACCGAGTAGAACTCGCCCACCGAATTGTCGCCCATAAGCACACAGCTCGGATACTTCCACGTTATCGCCGAGCCTGTCTCGACCTGGGTCCACGACAGACGCGCATTTTCGTGGCAAACACCACGCTTGGTCACGAAGTTGTAGATACCGCCCTTACCGTCCTTATCGCCCGGGTACCAATTCTGCACGGTCGAATACTTAACCTCGGCATCGCGCAACACTACAATCTCGACCACAGCGGCGTGGAGTTGATTCTCATCGCGACGCGGAGCCGTACAACCCTCCAAATAACTCACATAAGAGCCTTCGTCTGCCACGATAAGCGTACGCTCGAACTGCCCCGTGCCTGCGGCATTTATGCGGAAGTAGGTCGAGAGTTCCATCGGGCAACGCACCCCCTTCGGGATATAGCAGAACGACCCGTCCGAGAAGACTGCCGTATTGAGTGCCGAGTAGAAGTTGTCGGCATACGACACCACCGAGCCGAGATACTTGCGCACCAACTCGGGATAGTCGCGCACAGCCTCCGACATCGAGCAGAAGATTATACCCTTCTCGGCAAGCACCTCCTTGAAGGTGGTCTTTACCGAGGTTGAGTCCATTACTGCATCGACAGCTACGCCCGACAACGCGAGTTGCTCTTCAAGCGGAATGCCGAGTTTGTCGAAAGTTCGTTTCAATTCGGGGTCGATATCATCAATGGTACCGGCTTTGGGTTGCGTTTTTTTCGGGGCAGCATAGTAGATTATATCCTGAAAATCAATATCGGGGATATTCAGGTGCGCCCAAGTCGGCAACTCCATCTTCTGCCAATGGCGAAACGCCTTCAAACGCATATCAAGCAGCCACTCGGGCTCGCCTTTTTTGCTCGAAATCAGGCGCACAACACCCTCGTCAAGACCACGACGTATATACTCGGTCTCAATCTCCGAAGTGAAGCCATATTTATACTCGCCATTGTCGAGTTGTTCGATTATATCTGTATCTTTTTCTTTCATATGTTGAGAATGACCCGCAAATATACAAAAAAAATGCAATATCCATACAATTAAACGTAGTTTACCCCTCGGAGAAGATATAATCTGCCACGGAAAAAAGTGGATTTATTTTAATCTGAAAAGAGAAAATCTTATATTTGCAGAAAATATCAGCGAGATTTCCGATATGGCTATCGAAAGAAATACACGAATTAACGAGAGCGACAGTGAATTTGAGAACCGCATACGCCCGCAGGAGTTGGGCAGTTTTGCCGGTCAGGATAAGATTGTCGATAACCTGAAAGTCTTCATTCAGGCGGCTCTGATGCGTGGAGATTCGCTCGACCACGTTTTGTTGCACGGACCTCCGGGATTAGGTAAAACCACGCTTGCAAATATCATCGCCAACGAGATGGGCGCTCAACTCAAAGTAACTTCGGGCCCCGTACTCGACAAGCCGGGAGATTTGGCGGGTCTGCTGACCAATCTCGGCGCAGGCGACGTGCTTTTTATCGATGAGATTCATCGTTTGAGCCCGATTGTCGAGGAGTATCTCTACTCGGCAATGGAGGATTACAAGATAGATATCGTTCTCGACAAAGGTCCCTCGGCACGCTCGATTCAGATTGAACTCGCCCCCTTTACGCTGGTCGGTGCCACTACCCGCAGCGGCCTGCTCACTTCGCCACTGCGCGCCCGCTTCGGCATACAGTGCCATCTCGAATACTACGATGCTTCGGTATTGGCAGGCATTGTGAAGCGTACGGCGTCGATTCTCGGAGTTTCGATTGATGACGATGCAGCCGTCGAGGTTGCTCTGCGCTCGCGAGGCACTCCGCGTATTGCCAACTCACTGCTGCGCCGTGTGCGCGACTTTGCGATGGTTAAAGGCGAAGGACATATCGACCTCGAAATTACAAGGGTGGCTCTCTCGGCACTCAATATCGACTCACGCGGTCTGGACACGATGGATAACCGCATACTCGAAACCATCGTCGCCAAGTTTAAGGGAGGTCCCGTCGGTATCAATACGATTGCCACTGCCGTGGGCGAGGATGCCGGCACTATCGAGGAGGTCTATGAGCCGTTCCTCATCAAGGAGGGATTCCTCAAACGAACCCCCCGCGGTCGCGAGGCTACGGAGTTGGCGTATAAGCATTTGGGGCTTACCCCTGCGGACTCTGACGGAGTGCTGTTCTAACAATAAATCCTGCCATCGAATGTGGCAGGATTTATTGTTAGGTGCCTATATACATAGTTACACCGGTGTGATTTCATATATAAAAACCTATCGTTAAAGAGATTCTGCAAGCGAAGCTATTTCGCTTATCGCCATTCGGCGCACCTCGCAACTGCCTATACCGGTCGGCAGGACAAAGTGCAGTGCATTGCCGTCGCTCTTTTTATCCTTCGAAATTGCCGAAACAAGTCGTTTGACGGGCTGGGGAGGAGTGAGCGTAAAGCCCAATGAAACGAGCAATCGCTCGATACGCTCGGCATCCTCGCAACTCAACACACCGAGTCGTACCGCCAACCTTGCCGCCAGCACGATACCGACCGCCACAGCCTCGCCGTGATTCATCTCGTGCGAAAGTTTCTCGATGGCGTGAGCAAAGGTATGTCCGAGGTTGAGTTTGCGTCTCTCGCCACTCTCACGCTCGTCGCAACCCACAATATCCGCCTTGACCTTTATCGCTGCGAGGATAATTTCGCCAAGCAGGTTATGGTCGCTGCGCAACTCCTCGAAAGTCGATTTTTCGATACGTTCGAAAAGCCCGCCGTCGGCAATGATTCCCGCCTTGACAATCTCTGCCAGACCCGCACGGAACTCTCGCTCGGGCAGGGTGCCGAGCAGTGAGGGATCGCAGACGACAAACTGCGGCTGATTGAAGGTGCCAACCATATTCTTGTAACCGTCGATATTTACCCCATTCTTGCCACCAAGACTCGCATCAACCTCTCCGAGCAGAGTGGTCGAAACAAATCCGAAGCGCAGACCGCGCATATACGTCGATGCCACGAATCCCGTAATGTCGGTCACTATACCGCCTCCGATACCCAAAACAAAGCACGAGCGATCGATGCCGAGTTCGATAAAACGGCGATAGATAGTCTCAACCGTATGGAGAGTCTTGACGCTTTCGCCCGTACCTATCATAATGTATTCCAGCCCTTTGAGCAGACCGTGATGACGACGGTCGATGTTGGCATCCGTAATGACGATAACCCTGCCATCGGGCAGCAGAGCCGGCAGTAACTCTTCGGCAGAGCCTATGTAGATGTCGCTACGTTCGGCGACTTTCAATGTGTGTGTCATTGCGATTTCTCGGTTTTTACGAACAAAAGTAGGATAATTTTCGCGATTTATTGTTATCTTTGTGCGATTAATTATGTTTCTGTATGCAAAAATTGCGCAATATTGCAATCATCGCCCACGTCGATCACGGAAAAACTACCCTTGTCGATAAGATGATTATGCAGGGCAACCTGCTCCGCGAAGCATCAAAAACGGGCGAACTCGTATTGGATAACAACGATCTTGAA
The DNA here is from genome assembly GCA_964536825.1 of uncultured Alistipes sp. Classification (GTDB taxonomy): domain Bacteria; phylum Bacteroidota; class Bacteroidia; order Bacteroidales; family Rikenellaceae; genus Alistipes. The sequence continues at coordinate 95,682 of CAZIAS010000002.1, forward strand.
CGTGAGCGCGGTATCACGATTCTTTCGAAAAATGTATCGGTAATCTACCGCGACTATAAAATCAACATCATCGACACCCCGGGTCACGCTGACTTCGGTGGCGAGGTGGAGCGTGTGCTCAATATGTGTGACGGCGTATTGCTGTTGGTCGATGCCTTCGAGGGCACAATGCCACAGACCCGATTTGTCTTGCAGAAGGCACTCTCGCTCGGCAAGAAGCCTATCGTTGTGGTCAATAAGGTCGATAAACCAAATTGCCGCCCCGAGGTGGTAAATGAGCAGGTTTTTGACCTGATGTTCTCGCTCGATGCAACCGAGGAGCAACTCGACTACAAGACCATCTATGGTTCGGCAAAACAGGGATGGATGTCCCACAAGTGGAACGAAAAGACCGACTCGATACAGCCGCTGCTCGATGCCATCATCGATGAAATCCCAGAGCCGCAGACGGTCGAGGGAACTCCCCAGATGCTTATCACTTCGCTCGAATATTCGCCCTACATCGGTCGTATTGCGGTCGGTAAGGTTACGCGCGGCGAACTTCACGCCGGCGATAATGTAACCCTCGCCAAGCGCGATGGCAAGACTATGGTTAAGAGCCGTATCCGCGAGTTGATGGTATTCGAAGGTTTGGGCAAGACGAAGGTCGATAAGGTGTCGTGTGGCGAGATATGTGCGCTGGTCGGCATCGAGGGATTCGAAATCGGCGATACGATTTGCGACTTCGAGAATCCCGAGCCGTTGCCCCCGATTGCCATCGATGAGCCGACGATGTCGATGCTCTTCACAATTAACAACTCGCCATTCTTCGGCAAAGACGGAAAGTATGTCACCTCGCGCCATATCAAAGAGCGTCTCGATCGCGAGTTGGAGAAGAATCTCGCGTTGAGAGTCGAACAGGGTCAGAACGCCGATAGTTTTATAGTCTATGGTCGTGGCGTATTGCACCTCTCGGTATTGGTCGAGACGATGCGCCGTGAAGGTTATGAGTTGCAGGTGGGTCAGCCGAAGGTTATCGTCAAAGAGATTGACGGTGTGAAGTGCGAGCCTATTGAGGAGATGACGGTCGATTGTCCCGACGAGGTGGCAGGTACGGTTATCGAGATGACTACTCGACGTCGCGGCACGCTGACAAATATGGAGTCGGACGGCGAGCGCACCCGCCTCGAATTCACGATTCCCTCGCGCGGAATTATCGGTCTGCGCTCGAATATGCTGACTGCAACCGCCGGCGAGGCGATTATGAGCCACCGTCTGAAAGGTTTCGAGCCGTGGGTCGGCGATATCGAAATGCGCACGGCAGGCTCGATTATCGCATCCGAAACAGGTACGGCTTACGCCTACTCGATTGATAAGTTGCAGGATAGAGGTCGCTTCTTCATCTCGCCGATGGAGGAGGTCTATATGGGTCAGGTTATCGGCGAGCATACACGCAGCAACGATATCACGGTCAATGTGACCAAGTCGAAGCAGCTGACCAATATGCGTGCCTCGGGCTCGGATGATAAGGCAGTGATTGTACCTCCCAAAATCTTCTCATTGGAGGAGGCTTTGGAGTATATCAAGGAGGATGAATATGTCGAGATTACTCCCAAGTTTATGCGTCTGCGCAAGATTCTGCTCAACGAGGTAGATCGCAAGCGCGCCGCAAAGTAGGCTCCGACAAGTTGCAAAAAAAGCGGGCTGTCCGACCTTTTTGGTTCGACAGCCCGCTCTGTTTTATGTCTTATGTTAGAAGAGGTATCCTACATTGAGATAGAAGGCACCATTGCCATCCTGCTTTCTAACACTCGGATTTTTGCTCCACTTGCTAATAGGCAGACCATACTCGGCGCAGACAATAAAGTTCTGGTTCATAATGAAACGCAGACCTCCACCGACGGTAATGTGCGGGCGGTCGCTATCCAAACCTTTTGCCATATACTCATCGTATGCTGCACGGTGGCTCTCATCGCCCTTGAAGGTCATATCGTACCCGCGGGTAACCATCGTACCATCACTGAATACATTCAGACCGAAGGCGATATTTTGCTTCCAAAGGGTAAATTTCACAAATCTCCAACGGAACTCGGCGTTATACATCGCCATATCAAGGCCCTGCACACGGCTACGCATAATACCGCGCACGGTGCGGAATCCACCCATACCATCGCGGTCGTAAGAAGGACCCACGGTCGTAATATAGGGCAGAACATACCAAGGAGCCGACTTGCCGAAAGTACCCTCATAATTGATACGATAAGCAAAGGTCAGCACATCATTCTTAACGATAGGCACATAGTGACGGAATGTAGCCGAGTAGCGGTAGTAAGGATGGGTCGTGCCAATCCACTTCGGAGCAAGCATCATATGAGCCTCTGCCCAGATGCCGCGCGAAGGAGCACCCTCCTTATCGCGAGTATCGTACATCAAGCCCAAACGTACTTCGCTGGCAAAACCTCCATTCTTCTCGTTCTCGGGAATGATACCCCAATCGAGATACTGCTTATAGATTGTCGGCTCCGTATCGGGGAACATCTTATTCTCCGCCTTATTCTTATTGATTTTCGCACGATTGATATCGTCAATCTTGAAGTAGCTGAAATGATATCCCGCCTCCCAGAAGAGCTTCTTCTGCCAGAGATTTCCTACAAAGTCTGTCTTGAACAACAGAGCCAGACGATTGATTCGATATTTCGGGGTCCAAAACGGATAGTCGCTCTTCTTGGGCTTACCAAGAGCCACCTTCTCGTGGTCGAAATACGAAGCATATCCGTTGAATCCGTAGAAGTCCATAGCCTTATCGTTGGTAATGGCTATCGACGACGAAAAGCGCACTCCCGGAATCGAGAACTTATTGTCGTAAGCCACCACAAAGAGCTGTGAACCCTTGGTAAAGAACGACGCCTCGAAATACCAATGCTGGCGCGGATTGGGATATGTCGAACCATCGCCAAAGTCGTAGATATTGAGCAATGCGCCCAGCTGGAATCCCTTATCTGCATCGAATGCGATGGCAGGCAGCGGTCCGTAGTTATAACCGGTCTTGATAATCTCGCCGTTGCGCATCACGACCTCCTTCTTGGCTTTCTTGCCCTTCTTCGTAGTGGCAACCGAATCGGCAGCAACAGCGTTATCGGCATAGGCAGCTGCGGTCAAAACTGTTGCGAACAACAGCGTCACAAGAAATCTAATTTTCATAATCACAAAGGGTTATTGGGGTTAAATACTAAATTTCGAATCTCTTTATACTTTTTGCACAGGGGCTTATTGCGTAACAATCGCATATCCGAAATGATAAGTCGTATAAGACGATAAACCTCGTGCGCCACTATGGGTGCGGGGAGCATTGCCAACGTAAGCGGCAGAGCCCACTGCCACGGCAAGCACACATACGCGATAATCGAGTAGATTATCATCAACAAGGGCCACACTACCAGATTTACCAGATAGCGCACCGAATTGTGGAATGCACTATCCTTGAACATTCCGCAAAGCTTCATCAGAATAAGTTTCAGCGGTGACGCAAGCAGCAGTGCCGGAATCGAATAGGGCAACGTCACAATCAGTATCAGATATTTGGCAATCTGCGAGAAGGTAAAGTTGCGCACTGCCACCGACGAAAGGCTGATATCGCTCGCCAAACGCATCTCGGCAGCTTCGCAACCCAATGCGAGGAGTTTTGCGGCACGCTCCGGCTCGTCATTACGCATTGCCGTCACCTGACGTACAGTAGCATTATTTGCCTCGAAATAGACCTCCATAGCCCGCGCTCGCCGCCACTCCGCAGTACGACGCAGATGACGCACACGACGCTTCACGACCGCAGCACAAATCTCGTGCGTAGCCTCGTAATGTTCGTCGTTGGGGATATAGAATATAGCCTCTTTGAGGCGCTCATCGAGCATCTCACGAATAAGATTCATCTGCTCGGCTACACTCTTCTCGGGATGCTCGGCAAGAAACTCCCGCACATTTATCGGCTCTCCAATCTGCACGCGCACCGTCGAACGGAAACGGAAGAAGTTGCCGTAGCGCAAGCCCACGGGAACTATATAAAGCGGCATATCGGGCATCAACTCCTGCGCCTGGAAGGCGATACGGAAGATTCCCTTTGCCAACGGCTGTGCCGAGAATTTGGTTTGGTGCTGTCCTTCGGGAAAGATGCAGAACGGGACCTTATCGCGCAGCACATCGACGGCCTTTTCGATGGTTTCGTTATTCTTCTTAACCTCATCCATACCGTCGCGCATACGCATAATCGGCATAATTTTGAGCCAAGTAAAAATCTTTGCGAGGGTCGGCTTCTTAAAGATATCGGCACGGGCAACAAAGACCTTCGGCTTGTGGTCCATCGCCAAGACAACCAAAGCATCCATCAAGGCATTGGAGTGGTTCGGAGCATAGATTACCGCACCATCCTGCGGAATCCGCTCACGACCGACATACTTGATATGGCGATACGAGAGTTTAAGTCCCAAATCGACGTAGTATCGCAGTACGTCGTAGAGCCAATCGTAGTCCTGAATCTTCTTCTGACCCATACCGTATTGTTGTAGTTAGACCTATTCGTTAAGCGGAGAGCGGCGGAAAAGGGTTGCCACCGTCAGACCCGAAACGATATGCCAGATACCCCACAGCGCGGTAATAATTACCATACCGCCATTATTCTGCCATACGTCGGTGGGGAAGATTGCCGGATTAAACAGCAGAGCCAATCCGAGACCCGAATTCTGAATACCTACTTCGATGGTAAGAGAGCGGCGATCTGCCTTCGGAGTTTTCATAAGCGTTGCTCCATAATATCCAGTACCGAGAGCGCTTGCATTGTGAACAATTACCACAACCAGAGCGCAGAGGATACCTGCATAGACCGTCCAACGCTGCTCCAAAGCCGTCAATACCTGCGTGAGCGAAACGGCTACCATTCCCAGGAACAAGAGAATCGAGAGAATCGAGGTGGGGCGTTTCAGTTTATTCGACACGTTAGGATAATAGCGCGAAACCAAGAGTCCGAGCACAATGGGAATACCGAGGATAAGCAAAATCTGCTCCAACATATCACCGAATGGAATGCTCAATGTCGGGATATCGTTATGCACCGATGCGTAACGACAGTAGAGCGAACCCCAGAACCAGAAGTTGAAAGGCGTAACTATCGGAGCAAAAGCCGTCGAGATAGCAGTCATCGATACCGACAACTCGACGTTACCCTTCGAGAGCGAAGAGATAAAGTTCGAGATATTTCCACCCGGACACGAAGCCACAAGCAGCATACCGATGGCCACCATCGGGGTAATAAACGGATTGAGCAGGATAGCCACCAGGAATGTTACGGCCGGCAGACCGACCCACTGCAAGGCAAGACCCAAAAGCACCGACTTCGGATTGCGGAATACATCCTTAAAAGTCTGCAACTTAATACCCAAAGCCACACCAAACATCACAAATGCCAAGATGATGTTTACGACAACCATTTCTCCCGCTCCAAGATTAATGTTTAGAGCATCAAGATTTTGTAAATGTTCTTTCATTCCTCTTATTTTTATAGCAAGCCGTGACGGTTGCCGTCGTTATTATTCAAATCGTTTCCCAAATCCAGTCGAGAGCCGCTTTTATCGCCTGTTTTGCAATTTTTGCGTCATTCACGATTTACAAATATACTAAATATTCCATAAATAGAGCCTTTTTGAACATAAATAGGTGTTTATACCTATTACCCCGACACGCCTATCCCTCCCCCGACAAACATCGCAGTTCCAATACAACAAAGAGCGTGTCCAACAAGTTTTCTTGTACACGCTCTTTTTGACAGAAATTGTATAACAAGAGGGATTTTTAGGACTGCGAAGCCCGAAAAAGCGTAGTTTACTCGGCGTAAATGAGCATTTTGAGGGCGAATATGACGCCAAAAACACCTTGTTAGACAGTTTCTTCTATACCGTTAAGTTTTCGAGATTGCAGACTTCTATTCAGTCACGGTGCGATAGGTTATCGTATAGAGCAACACCTTCGTATTGTCATCATCCTTACCCGTATGGATTTTCAAAATATATCCATCCGCATCGGTATCATACGAGAATACTCGCGAAACCTCCGACAACTTCTCGTAATTTCCGCCCACAGGCATCTTGCCATTCACAATGGACACATCGGTCGGCAGGTAGGTACTGCGCGACCCGAAAGCACTCATCGTAGCCGCCAAAACAGGAGTCATATTGCTGTATTGCAGAAACTCGGGGGTCAGCAGATTGAACAGATTAACATTGGCGTGTACGTTGCTGCGATATGCGCGATATCCGTAACGGATAGAGGTCGAATAGTCACAGTTCACACCATCCTCCACTTTGCGTATCTCGTTAATTTGAATACTCGGCACACCACTCTGCCACTCAATGGTCTTGGTCTCGCCTCCCGTGACTTTATCCACCATACCGACAAGTTCCAATCGACCGGCTCCGAATACCGAAGGCGATTCGTGGTAAGAAAAGGTACTCAAAACCTGCGGAACAGCACCGCTCTTTTCGTAGCTCTTCAATGCTCCGCGATCGTTGAAGTTCATCGTATATCTATCCCCTCCGCTGATAATATCGTAAGTTACCGTATTGGCGGAGTTATCGATATTGTACACAACATCATAGTGTTGATTTCGGCTTGCATCGAGAGCATCGGTCCAGGTAACACTTTTGATACGATTCTCACTATCATAATCGAGCGAAATAACACTACCGTCGGCACGGGTAATCGTATCGACATATTTCGGCGTGACGTAGGTATTCTCGGTATCGAACACATCGTTTTTGCAGGATGTCATTGCCGCCACAACACACAAAAGAAGTAAAGCTAACTTTTTCATAATTTGGTTCATATATTCTGATGCAAAGGAATAAAAAAATCGGCACATATCAAACCTCCACATCGATTATTTCCCAACAAACGCAAATATATGGCGATAAATTGCGACAGTTTTTATATTTTTGCGGTATGAGAATTACTGCCAACTGCAAAATAAACCTCGGACTTGACGTTCTGCGACGTCGCGATGACGGCTTCCACGAAGTCGCCACCGTAATGTACCCCGTTACCGGTCTGCACGATATCATCAACATCGATGCCTGCGACGGAGAGATATCGCAGTTCGAAAACCTCGGAATCGGTGTCGATTGTCCCGCCGAGAGCAACATCTGCCTGCGTGCGTGGCGGCTTATGCACGAGCGCTACGGCATAGGAGCTGCCCGCATTACTTTGAATAAACAGATTCCGTTCGGTGCGGGATTGGGCGGAGGCTCGGCTGACGGCACAGCGGTAATTGTCGCACTAAACGAGATTTTTGCTCTCGGATTGAGCGAATCGCAACTAATCGAACTCGCTGCCGAGCTCGGTAGCGACACCGCTTTCTTCGTTCGCAACACTCCTCAACTCTGCACCGGTCGCGGAGAGATTATGGAACCCATCGAGGTTTCGTTGCGCGGATTGTGGCTCGTACTGATAAAGCCCGACGAGGGGGTTTCGACCCGCGAGGCATACTCCGGCATAACCCCATTTATTCCGTCGGAACCGCTGCGTGAGCGCATTGCACGCCCCATTACCGAGTGGCAGGGGTGTATCAAAAACGATTTCGAGCCCCACATCTTTGCGGCCCATCCGCAAATTGCCCGAATCAAAGATTGGCTGCTTGCGCAGGGTGCCATATATGCGGCAATGTCGGGTAGTGGCTCGGCTCTGTTCGGCCTCTTTGACCACGAGATAAAAAATACCCCGCCATTCGACGGAGTATTTGTTCACTGCGAGAGGCTCTAATCTCTCTTGTTTGAAAAACCGCTATCGCCACTCGTTGCAAATATCGCAGCGCTATTTCACATCAAACACGCCACCCGACTGCAGCTCGCAACGACGAGCCGCGTATGCAAATCTGGCCCTCCCTTAAACACCCGCCTCGGGCAGGGTTCGGGACACATTCGACTTCGGAGGATTACAGCTCGCACATCTTGGCGATACGGGCAGCGTGACGACCACCCTCAAATTCGGCCGCAAGATAAGCATCAAGCAACTCCACAGCCTCGTCATTCGAAATAAAGCGTGCCGGCAACACCAATATATTGGCATTATTGTGCTGCTTGATAAGTTCGGCAATCTCTTTGCGCCAAGCCAAACCTGCACGAATACCCCAATGTTTGTTGAGAGTCATTGCCATACCCTCGCCCGAACCACACAAAGCGATTCCGAACGCTACACTGCCGTCCTCAACAGCGTGCGCAAGAGGATGGGCGAAGTCTGCATAATCGCACCTCTCCTCGGAGTGGCAGCCAAAATCAATAACCTCGTATCCCTTTGCCGACATATAGCCGACCAGAAATTCTTTCATCTCGTAGGCTGCGTGGTCACACGCAAAACCCACAACCTTTTTATCGCTCATATTTTTTAGCAGAGTTTTGTTATGAATGTACAAATATAATAAAATTTTGTGCCGTTCAAAAAAAAATCATTACATTTGCGAGAGTTCGACAACATCGGACTAACATATTGTAAAGCGTATGCCATCTTTCAAACAGGACGAAATCTGGTAAATTTCTGAAACACCATAGAGAAATGGCACAATTTTCACGCTACCTGTGTAGCGTGGAGTTGTTGCATATTCCGTCTGTGGTGGGGTTTACCAGAGCCTGTTCTTTCCGGAAGTGTGTATCAGTTCCACGCTTTTTTGTTTAATTCGCCATTTTTTGGAGCGAAATGGCTAAAAAAAGTTGCAATAATAAAAAAAACGGTTTACATTTGCAATCTATTATTTTATAAACATAATGTTGAACCGGGCACGCCGAGGACGTATAATGGAGAATATGTGATTTCTACCCGAAGAGAACAAAAAAAGCTGCCGAACAATAAGTCGCACAGCCTTCGATGGTAGTCCCGAAAGGATTCGAACCTTCATCACAAGAACCGGAATCTTGCATTCTATCCATTGAACTACGGAACCGTCGTGCAAATATGCAACTTTTTTTCGTTTAAGGCAAATATGAACGAAAATTGGACACGAATTAACGCCGTCATAAAGTGGGCGGGAATGACAACAAACTTTTTTGCTCACCACATCGGCCTGCCTTGTGGAGAGAATCTCTATCAGATTAAGCGGGGCAATAACGGCATATCTCGTGATGTTGCTGAACGAATCGTTACCAAATTCCCCGACATCAGCAAGGCGTGGCTCCTGACCGGCGAGGGCAATATGTTTGCCAATGAATCATCAACCGCGACACAGATTCCCTTCTACAACGAAGATGTTGAGCTCTGCCTGCGAGAAGATATTCTCCTAAAAGAGCCTCTGTTCAGGATGTTCGTTCCACAGGTCGGCGATTGCGACCTTGCAATGACCTACAATGGTCGGGCAATGGGTAAGGTTACACCCGCCGGAACAATCCTCTTCCTCAAAAAAACCGAGCTTGATGCCATAATTCCGGGCGACGAATATATTATCGTCGGAGAAAAATTTACGGCGCTGCGCAAGATTCGCAAATCACGTACCGGCTCATTTGCAACACTCGTGGCAGGCGACAGAAAATCTTTTGACGACATCGATATAGAACGAGAAGATATCAAGACTCTCTACCACGTAGAAGGAAAACTTATCCTAAATAACTAAAATTTCGAGATATGCATATCAAAACCAAGGAGGGAGCTTCGTTGCTCATCGGATTTGTAGCCACCATCTGCGTGGCAGTCGCATTAGTTTGTACACGCGTTGCGTGGTGGATTACCCTGCTGTCCTGCATCGGCACCTTTGCACTTGTTTCGCTCTTTGCGCTTTGGGCGATGTACAAATACGTTGCCTACAAACTGAAACCAATCTACTCCATAGTATTTTCGCGCAACGTGCGCACGCACGAGGTTCTCGACGAGTTGAAAGACAAACACGTCGAAAACGTATCGCAGGAGCTTACCTCTTGGGCTGATGATAACGACAAGGAGATTTCGCGTTTGAAGGAGACCGAGAAGTTCCGAAAGCAATATCTGGGCAATGTCGCACACGAGTTGAAGACCCCGATTTTCAACATTCAGGGTTATATCTCGACGCTGCTTGACGGCGGTCTTGAAGACGAGATGATTAACCGCCAATATCTCGAACGCACAGAGAAGAGTATCGACCGACTAATCAACATCATTAGCGACCTCGATACCATCTCCCGCCTCGAAAGCGATATGAATCAGATGAAGCAACAGACCTTCGACATTGTTGCATTGGCAAAAGAGATTGCCGACCAGAGCGAAATGGAGGCTCAAAAGAAGGGTGTATCGCTCGTTGTTCGTGGCGCCGAGAGCCTTCCCTCGCCATTCCAGGTAGTGGCAGACAAGCATTTTATCGGTCAGGTCCTCATAAATCTGATTATCAACTCCATTCGTTACGGCAAGAAGGACGGCGAAACCGTTATCCGTTTCCGCGACGTAATGGACAAGGTGCTTATTGAGGTCGAAGATAACGGCCTCGGCATTGCCAAGGAGGACACCCAACGTATTTTCGAACGCTTCTACCGTACCGACAAAGGTCGCTCTCGCGAGCAGGGCGGAACAGGTTTGGGATTGGCTATCGTAAAGCACATCATCGAGGCTCACGGCGAGCGCGTAAGTGTGCGCAGCGAATTGGGCAAGGGCAGCACCTTCGCTTTCACGCTGCAAAAGGCAGGTTCCAACTCCACGAAGTAATAAAATATCTGTGGTTTAGTAATATAACAAGGAGAAGAGATGATAAACAACTTGGTAATTGTTTGGAATTTTGACCCTGTGCTTTTCTCGGTCGGGTCATTCGAAATTCGCTACTACGGATTGATGTGGGCTTTGGCGTTGTTGCTTGGCGGCTGGTTCTTCGGCAACTTCTGTAAAAGAGAGGGGCTCAAACCCGAACTCGCCGATTCGATATTCGTCTATGGCGCACTTGCTACGGTTCTCGGAGCCCGATTGGGGCACTGCCTCTTCTACGAGCCGGGGTATTATCTTTCGCAACCTTGGACCATCATTACCGAGATTCGCAACGGAGGAATGGCAAGCCACGGAGCCGCAATAGGTCTTTTGGTCGGATTATGGCTCTTCTCGCGCAAACACAAGATGCCCTACATCTGGTCACTCGACCGCATTATGATTCCGGTCGGCATTGGTGGAGCCATTGTGCGTATAGGCAACCTCTTCAATTCGGAGATTATCGGCTGCGCCACCGACGTGCCTTGGGCATTCAAATTTGTCCGTCTGTTCGCCCCCGGCACTCCCATCGAGCAGATTCCGGCACAACACCCCACTCAACTCTATGAAGCGTTGTGCTACCTGGCGACATTCCTTATCTTGATATATCTATATTACGTAAAGGACTTGGGTCGCAGACGTCCCGGTCTGCTATTCGGCATCGGCTTGCAGGGCATATTTCTTACCCGATTCTGCATCGAGTTCATAAAATTGGAACAAGAGGCGTTCGAGAAGGGAATGATACTTGATATGGGACAAATTTTGAGCATTCCGTTTATTTTGCTCGGCTTCTGGATTATCTATCGCGCGCTATCGAAGCCCGCACTCAACATCCCCGCAAAAACGCCGACTGCCACACCCTCCGAGAAGAGTAACCGGAACGTCAAAAAGAGAAGAATGAAATGATAAACGAAGTTAATAAAATCATATACAACCTGCTGCTTTCGGGCAAAGAGGTTTGCCTTGGCGGCATCGGAACACTCTTCACGGTTCGGTTCTCGGCGCAACGCACCTCGCGCAAGAGCCTGACACCACCCTATCGCATCGTCGCTTTTACCGAAGAGCAACGCGGTATCTCGCTCGAAGAGGAGATTGCCCGCACGGCAGGTGTTGATGCAATCAAGGCTCACGAAATCTTTGAGCATTGGCTCTCGGAGGTTCTCGCTGCCGAAACGCTTACCATCGAAGGCGTCGGCACTCTGCGACACGACACCTTTACCATCAACGAGGCTTTTGCCAAGGCACTGAATCCGCAAGGTCGCACACCTCTGCGCCTCAAACCAAAGAGCAGTATCGGTCTGTACCTTTTTGCCTCGGTATCGATTCTCTTTGCATTGGCAATCACGGGTTATATATACATTGACAGTCAGGATATATCCATTCTCGACAAATGGGGCAGCACAAACCAAATTGCCCAAAACACAACGGTCGAAAACAATACTACCTCTCTCGATGCGACAGCGTATAAAGCCGAAGCGGAGGTCGTTGTTGATTCTGTGGCGGTCGAGGCTCCCGCAACTGCCGCAGACTCCGAAGCGGCTACCCCATCAAATAACAACGAAGTCGTTTCCGACGCGACTGCGCAAAGCGATGCAGTGGCACCGGTCAGGAGTTCTGTCCCGAACGAGGAGGTCACACACCAGACCGTGCCGGGGACAAGTTATCTCGTTTTGGGAGTATTCTCAACCCGCGAGAATGCGGATAGGGCAATACGTCAGACGCAAAAGCGTGCTGCCGACCTGCAATACGCAGTATATCACTACGGAGATAAATTTATGGTCGCCCTCTACGATGCTCCGACCCGCGGCGAGTGTCAGGAATTTTGGCGTTCTCTGGGCGACAACTTTAAGGATTTGTGGATATATTCACGCAAGTAGATGCGCTTCGCCCGAATCATAACCGAAATCATTGACGCTCTGCGCATTAAGCCCATAGCGGCCATAATTCCGCAACAGTTATGGCGTTATGGCGTATGTGGCGCGACGAATATGGTGCTCGATTCGATGTGGTACTTTGTGATTTATCACTTCATCATTCGCAAACAATTTATCGACCTCGGATTGTTTGTCGTGTCGCCCCATATTGCAGCCCTTGTCATCGTCTTTCCGATAACCTTCTTTACCGGATTTTGGCTCAACCGCAACGTCGCTTTCGATGCAGCGACATTTGGTCGTGGTCGCCAATTAAGGCGTTACGCTCTCTCGGTCGCGGGTGCAATTCTCATCAACTACTTCTCGATGAAACTGCTGGTTGAAGTCTGTGAGGTTTGGCCCACTCCCGCAAAGGCCCTGACCACCATCATCTCGTCAATTTACAGTTTCCTCGCGGCAAAGTTCTACACCTTCCGCAAGAATAGGGCGTAATTCCCGACCTTCCCGTAATTCTTCGAACTTTTGAACAAAAAAAATCAAAGATAACCGAGAAAATTGGTTGATTTTTTCCAAATTTTGTTATCTTTGTGCCACGGTGTGCGTATATTGCAAACAAAATGAGTTAAACATACATCTATAACAGTTACTTAAACAGTATTAAAACTATGATTTATTCACACGAAGTGCAACAAATGTGTTGCGTAAAGAAGGGT
>CAZIAS010000003.1:0-98879 GCA_964536825.1 uncultured Alistipes sp.
GCCCTTATTCCCCCTTATCAAAAAAAACTCTCCCCTGTTTTAGGGGGAGGAGGTCCAAAAAGCCAACAGCTAATGGCTAACAGCTAATAGCCCCAAAAAGTTACTACTACTCCTTTATCATCGAGCGCACCGTAATCGCCGAAATGGTCAGCACCACCACCGAAAAAGCCACCGCAACGGTTATTACATCGACAATGTGCAACTCCACGGGATAAGCATCGACCAGAAAACCGTCTGTCGGCAGTTGAATAATGCCGAAATGTTGCTGAACGAGTGTCAGCGTCACTCCGAGCAGGAGTCCTGCCACACCACCGATACTGCACACCAAGACACCTTCGGCGGTAAAAATCTTGCGAATGAGCGAAGCCGTAGCTCCCATAGCCCGCAGGGTAGAGATATCGCGCTCCTTGTCGATAATCAGCATAACAAGAGCGCCGACAATCGAGAACGAGGCGATAACCAGCACCATCAAGGCTATGAAAAAGATGCCCCACTTTTCGTACTTCATAAGCCTATTGAGGGTTGCATTCAACTCCTCTCGCGTTCTAACGCAGAACTCCTCGCCCAACACCTCTTGCACAACAACCTTCGCCCTATCGAGAGAAAACCCTTCGCGAACCTTCACAAAGAGGGTTGTTGCCTCCCCCTCATAGTCGAATAGTCTTTGTGCCAGACGCAACGAGGTCAGCACGTTGCTGCCGTCGATTTCGGCATTGACCTTGAAGATGCCCGCAACGGGCAACTCCGCAACAGAATAACCATCCATCGGCAGCAGAGTCGAGAATGAATTTCGTCTGACAGCATAAATCTTCACGTCATCGGTAACGTAGGAGTGTACTCCCAGAGCATAGGCAACTCCCTGACCGAGGATAATCTTATCGACATCCTCTCCCAAATGCACGCAGTAGCATCCTGTAATGATTGTCTCGACGGCGGGGACAACCGCTCCATAACCATCATCCACACCTCGCAGAGTAACCGTCGTGCGATTGTTGCGATAACTCGCCAAAACCTCCTGTTCGATAGCGAACGACAGCGCCTCAACCTCCTCCTGCTCCGCCAAAGAGAGGCTCTCAACCTTGTCGATAGAGAATGTTGCTCCCCTTGTCGGAGTGATGGTCAGGTCTGCATCATACGCCGACCACGTCTGCCGCACAATCCCCTCGAACCCGTTAAAGACCGAGAGCAGGATTATCATCGCCGCCACCGGCACACTGACCGCAACAAGGCTCACGCCCGAAATGATATTTATTACCGAGCGGGAGTTGCGCGAAAAGAGGTAGCGCCGAGCAAAGAGGCTGACAAGCATACGCAGGATATCCGTATGTAAATGATTACTCTTTCAGCAGATTGTCGATATTTTCGATATATTCGAGCGAGTCATCAATGAAGAACTCCAACTCCGGCACAACCTTCAACTGGAAACGAATACGCTGACCCAACGCCTTGCGTATAAGCCAATTATTACTCTTCAACGCATCGAGAATCACAGCACCTTTCTCGAAAGGAAAGACGCTGACGTATATCTTGGCATAGCCAAAATCGGGCGACACTCTTACGGTTGTGACCGTTACCATCGCACCGCGCACGATGGCGGCAGCCTCCTTTTGGAAGATGTCGGCGATGTCACGTTGAATCTGACGGGATATTTTTTGCTGTCGTGTAGTTTCCATTCTATTTTTTGTTTTTGTTTTTCGTTTAGTCGAGACTGAATTTGAATACCTCTTTATTCTTTTCGCGCTTGGGTCGCTTGACGAACCACTCATCGAAACCGTTCTTGTTAAATCGGAATCCGATGCGGAACGTAATCATCAAATTATCCACCGGAGAACGCAACGGAGTGAGATAGAAGGGATTTTCGTTCGTATCATCGGTGGCATTATTGTAGTATTTATTGCGGTTGCGCATCATATCCGAATACCCGAAATAGTAACGAGCCCTGAAACCAAACTCCACCTGCTTAATCAAAAAGTCGATACCGCCACCACCGGCAAGACCATACTCCATCCAATTGTCGCGAATACCCTTGAATTTATAGCGACCGGAGGTCTCGGTCAGTTCGTTCTTGTAGTTTGCACTCAAATTAAACGTGAACGTCACACCCGCTTCGAGATAGACCCTGACGTGCTTCTTGAAGAGATAGACGTGTGGTTGCCACATCATCGGCACCACCAACGAATTGACCTTACGGGTATAGTAGTTGTAATCTTTCTTATGCTCGTGACGATAGGCATCGGGCGAGTACGAGAAGCCGCGTTGCATATACTCCAAATCAACACCGATACCGCCCACAAATCGCTCGGCAGTGTAGTATCTCCACGAAACACCACCCGTCGCAACGCCCCACATCGCGCGCATCTCCTGTGCGGGATAGAGACGTGCCGTGGTCATACCACCACCTCCCGTGATGGCAATGGTATGCTGCGCCGATGCCACTCCAAAAGAGGCAACCGCCGCAATCACCGATAATATAAATATCCTGAAAACTCTCATACTACCTTGCCATTTGACCCATATTACCCATCTGTTGGAAACCTCCGGCGCCGGCGCCCATTCCGCCCATTCCACCGAAGCCAAAGCCTCCGCTCTGTCCTCCCTGATGGTTATGGTCGTGGGCATCCTTCTCTTTATTCTTCTTTGCTCGCTCCTCTTCGAGCTTTTTGATTCGTTGCTCTTCTCGGTCGTCGAGCATCTTGACAAGCGACTGCATCGTCACGGGCGCAAAGAGACGATTCATATCTACCGCCAACTCCATCTCCCAATTGGCCTTTGTTACGAAGGTATCCTCTCCGTTCTCGTTGGCATAGAGCTCCGAGCGCTCCGGCTGGCGTCGCTCCACAACATTTCCCGAATCCCAGCGACCATTCGAGTTTTTATCCTCAACGACACGAATCTTAATCTCGCCAGGCGAAACGTAATTGAAGGTCACCCGACCTCCGCGCACGCCCTCCTTTTGCTGTTGCACCGAGCCCTGCGCATTGGTCAATTGCACCACATACGTCGTACTGTCGGGCTTGCCCTTAACATCCACGATTACCGTAGCAAACTTCTCGTGGTCGATACCCGTATAAGAGCCCTTTATCGTATCGTTCTGCATACCTGCCACATCGGTAATTGCTCCGGCGGGAATCATCAGGTTGTACTTTGTCAGCTCCTTCCACTTTGCCATCAACAACCAACGGCGCATATTTGCCGTATCACGCTTGAAAGTAACCGCCACCGGCTTCTCGCCACCCTTTTCGTCCACCTCGATCAACTTTACGGCCGCCGAATCGAGTTTGGTCAGCGGATAGTCAAAATCTATTGTCAGGTGTTGCTCCGGATTTACATCTCCCGATTGCGACATCTTAAACTTGAAGGGGTTGGGCTTCTTGGGCGGGGTGTAGGTTTCGCCCGCCTTTTCGGCACGCTCCTTCTCTTTCTCCTGCTTCTCGCGCTCACGAGCCTCCTCTTTGGTCTCGATATATCTCCACGCAAGTTTCAGCGGCTCGGTGGTCTTTACGAGTTGGCGCACAGAGTCGTGCTTGTAATAGGTAATCTCTCCCTTAATCGTATCGGGCAACTCTGCCGCCGGCACATTGAACCACAGGGCAATAGTATCGCGGCCGATGGTTTGGGGGTCGAAGATGACCTTATCGCTCGGGATGCTGTCGAAACGAATCTCCTCGATTCGCGGACGCGCCGCACCAAATTGCAATATCGCCTTATGTTGCAGCGGACGTTCGGACCCTTGGAGCGTTTGACGCTTGAAGGTCTCGTCGGTAAACATTCGGAAGTAGAGCTGTGGCTCTGCCGAGGGATACATTCGCAATGAGTCGAACCATATCGCAAACTCGGGCAGCTCGGCAGGATTATACACACCTTCGAGGAAGCCCACAAGGTCGCTGCCCGCCTCGTACATCTGGTTGTCGTTCTTATCCTGATAAGCATAGACGCGATACGGAATCGGTTTCAGGTTCTGGGCGATAAATATTCCGTTGTTCTCGGCGCGGGCAATAACTGCCGGTTTGTGGTTGAACATCGTCGAGTCCCAATCGGGTGTCTCGGGCAACGAATCGGCTATATAGAACCAGATATAGCTCTTGCTGACACTGTCCGCCTTGTAGCTGTCTGCCGTGTAGCCCGAACAGTACATCGAATCGACCTTGTCGCCCGTCGAGAAGACGTAACGCATAGCGTTAAGCGGATTGCCTTCGTTATTGTCGCGGATTGCACTACCGAAGTTGAGAGCATAGGTCGTATTTTCGAGCAACGTGTCGCGAATCTGTATCGCCACACCCTTGCCTCTGATTGTCAATACCGGCTTCTTCTTCATCGCGGGCGATGTAAAGAACTCTTTGCTTTGGTCTTTGAGTTGCACAAACTCGTTGAACTCGACATATATCTTGTTTCCGACAGTTTTGACATTGGTCGCAAAGTTGTCGGGAGTCATCGCCACAATAACGGGAGGAATGGTATCCTTCGGGCCGCCCTGCGGGGTCATCGTATTGGCACAACGACTGAATATGCCGCCAATCAACATCAGGGCAACCGCCGTTCGCACCAACGAAGCATATCTTTTATTCATATCTTTTCGATTCATCAACTTGTATCTTTACTCCCCCGGTTGGTCTGTTTCGGGAGCCGGTTTCTTGTTGAAAGTCCAACCGCTATCAACATACTCCCCACTCTTCCACGGGCGGAAATGGAATTTCATTGTCGTTTCGGGAAGGTTAATACCCACCTCGTAATGGCGATAGGCATACATCTCTGACGTCGGATAGAGAACCACCAACATAACGTGCTGCTTGGTAGTCTTCATCTTCAATCGTCCCAATGCATCCGGCTCCTCCTCGCCGGCATAGGGTACCGCCTCCACCGCAGGCTCACTCTTTGTGGCTCCCGACTCCGTGTTGGTTATAATCTTTGCCACAGCATCCTCATAGGAGGAAACAACCCACTTCTCGCCCGAAACATAGTAGGCATACGCCGTCACACCCTCGGCAACCGTAAATTCGGATTTCGACTCTACCTGAACTTTGGGGTATAGCACAATCGTAGTGTCGAAACTCTCTTTCTTGAAACATCCGGTCAGCACAAGGGCCGCCAAAACTATTAAAAAAATCTTTTTCATCCCTTTTTCAATTCGTCATACATCTCTCGCACGCTCTTTCCGCTTGCCGGGTGTCGCCACTCCGCCGCAATCTCTGCCAGCGGCTCCAAGACAAATTCCCGCTCGGCAATGCGCGGGTGAGGCAGCGTCAGTCGCTCGCTCTCGATAGTCAAATCGTCGTAAAAAAGTATGTCTATATCTATACTCCGCGAGGCATATCGTGCCCCTGTTGCGGACTTAATTTTCTGCTCCTCGCGGCGGTCGCGTCCGAGCCTGCACTCAATGTCGTTTACCGCCGATAGCACATCTGCGGGTAACAATGCACTCTCGACAATAAGTACCTGATTGCGAAAATCCTCTGCCTCGAAGCCCCACGCTACGGTACGATATATTCGCGAACGCAACTCTATCGTTCCGACCTCGGCTTCAATCAGGCGCGCAGCTTCGGCAAGTGTCGCCTCCGCATTGCCCACATTTCCGCCCGTAATCAATCCCACGCGAGCCATTACTGCAATCGGGCTATATATTTACTTACCGCCAGCGCAAAGTGCGTAAAGACAATCTTCGGATTGCCATTCTGACCAATCTGCGCCATAGCAGTCTCAATCTCTCCAATCAGAGGTTCAATATTGCGACTGCCGATAAAGGGTGCAAACTTATTGCAAAAAGCCGCCTCTTCGCCCCAAAGGTAGGTCGCTCCCGCAGCGCCGGCGTGCATAACATAACTCTCACGAAGCAGTCGCGCCGAGTGTCGCAGGAACGAGAGTTGCTGCTCGCGGGTCAGCTGTGCCAACGCCTCTGCCCAAGTGATAAGTTCGAGGTGTCGGTCGTTATAACTGAATCGCATCAGCGAACAAAACATCTCGAAACTTTCGTGGCGCACATCGTCGGTTGCCCCCGCCATCAGGCGACGCAATTCGCAAAGGTCGCCATTTGCCAGGCGTGCCACATTGCGAATCTTCGCCTCGTCACTCTCGCCCGCATCCCGGACAACACCCTCCAACACTTCGGGTTTCAGGCGGGGCACGGCAACCTCTTGCGTTCGCGACAGAATCGTCTGCAACAGGCGGTCTGCACGCTCCGAAACCAATATAAAGAGCGTCTTATCCCACGGCTCTTCGAGGATTTTGAGAATCTTGTTTGCAGCCTCCTCGTTCATTGTCTCGGGCTGCCATATAATCATTGCCTTATACTCCGACTCGAAGCTCTTGAACGACAACTTGCGAATAATCTCGTCTGTCTCCTTTGCCGAAATAATACCTTTCAACGTCTTGCCGAGGTCGAGCCTATCGAACCACTCCTGCGCCGAGAAGTATCCTCCCGAGGTCTCGATAATCTCGCGCCAATCTGCAAGAAAATCGTCGCTGCGAACCACCTCGCCGGACTTTTTACCCTGCTTATTTACCGGAAAGACAAAGTGCAGGTCGGGGTGTGCTAACGCCGCAATCTTGCGACACGACGGACACTCTCCACACGAATCTCCGTCGTGACGATTAGTACAGTTCAAGTACTGAACGTATGCTATTGCCAACGGCAACGTACCCGCACCCGCAGCACCCGTAAAGA
Source organism: uncultured Alistipes sp. (assembly GCA_964536825.1). Classification (GTDB taxonomy): domain Bacteria; phylum Bacteroidota; class Bacteroidia; order Bacteroidales; family Rikenellaceae; genus Alistipes. Next base: position 6,659 of record CAZIAS010000003.1, read on the forward strand.
GTTGCGCGTGGCTGATACGCCCCGAATCTATACTGCGCACCAGATGCTCTTTGAGCTCCTCCTGACCCGTTATATCCGCAAATCTCATAATTCTCACTTTCGTTTAAGTGCCGAGCGCACCAACGCCCCGACATCGATACGTTCCCTACGTACTGCAAAGAGTAAAAATGCTCCAAAAAGCACCACATCCACGCCATAGAGCCAACCTCCGTCAATCCACTTCGGGGCAACATACTCGCCCACGACAAACAGCGCCAGACCAACAACAACATAAGTCGCTATACGCGGCAAATCGTAGGGAGTCGGGAAGTATCGACGATTGAGCGCCCAACTTGCCGCAACCATCGCCGCCTCCGAGATAAAACGACTCCAAGCTGCACCATAGTATCCCCAGCGAGGAATCAGCAGCGCTCCGCCGACAATCGAGAAGACCAATCCCGTGAAGGTTACCGCCAATGCAAACCACGTTCGCTCCTCGCGCTTATACCAGAACGACATACTGAGCCACACGCCACTCAAAATATTTGCCCCCAGCACTACCGGCAGGATAAATATTCCTTCACGGAAATCGGCTCCCACGATAAGCGCAAAGAGATCTTTGAAGAGCGCAATGCCGAGGAATATCGCCATCGATGCCATCACAAAGTATTTGAGTGCCGCGGCATTCATCGCCACAAAGTCCTCTTTCTTGAAGTTCGAGAGGAAGAATGGCTCTGCCGCCAGGCGGTACATCTGTGTGAAGAGGGTCATCACCACGGCAATCTTGGTAATCGCACCATAGATGCCGAGTTGTGCCATAGCGCCCTCCGGAACAAGATATTTGATAAGCTGACGGTCGATAAACTCGTTTGCCGTGCCGGCAATACCGCTGATGAGCAGCGGAAGAGAGTAGATAAGTATCGCCGCCAACAGTCGCCAATCGATGCGTGGAGCGATTCCGCCCGTGGTGGTCATAACCGCTACCCACGTCACTACACTTGCTGCAAGGTTGGCAACGAAAGCCCAGCCCACACCAAACTCCGTATCGAAAAGTCCCAAACCCCAGAAAGCAAAAGCCAACCCCACCTGCAAGATGATGTTGAAGAGTTTGAGCAATACGAAAGTCAAGGCCCTACCCTGCTCTCGCAGTCGCGAGAAGGGGATGCAACCCATAACGTCGAAAAGGATGATTGCAGCCACAACGACCACATACTCGGGATGTGCGACATACGCCTCGCCCATCAACTCCGACACCGGCATCCGACACAAAACCACGACCGCAAAGAACAGCAGTGCCGCCAATGAGGTTATACCCCAAGCCGTGGCGAAGAGTTTGCGCTTTGCAGCCACAACATCGCCACCCGCGGCCTCTGCTTTTGCCGCAAAACGGAAATATCCCGACTCCATACCCATAGTCAGCAGAACCAGAGCAAAGGGGATAAGCGCATAGACATCGGTTACCACGCCATACGCCTCTAACCCGAAGATGCGGGTATAGAAAGGCGTCAGCAGATAACTTAAAAATCTGCCGAGGATGGTACTAATGCCATAAATGGCCGTCTGTTTTGCAAGTTTTTCAAGCATAGTATTCGGTGGCTTCCGTGAAAACCGTGACTTCTACGTGCAATGGTAAAAACAGTAACGGGGATGTCCAACAGGTTTTGTTGAGCAGCCCCATTCTTGTAGAAGTTGTATAACAAGAGCCGATTTTAGGCGCACGACGCCCGAAAAAGCGCAGTTTACTATGCGTAAATGAGCATTTTGAAAACAAGTGTAACGCCAAAGCAGCCTTGTTATACAACTTCATTTTGTTTGGAGCAATCACACTACTCCATACCCTTCAACTTCTTGAAGATAGTGTTGTACTTGTTGTACTTCTCCATATAATCACCCTCCTCACGAAGACGGAAGCAGAGCGATTTCAGGCAATCAACAGTATCGATGTGGTCGCTCTTCAACTCGTGAGCCTTCTCGAACCAGGGTACAGCCTGCTTGTAGGTATCGAATACCTTTGCATAGGCAGCGTCGAACTCCGCGCGGCTCTTGAAATCGGTCTGCGATGCAGCCTTGCGCATCTCATCGCCCTTCGCCATAATGAAGAGAGCCAGATAGTAGTTACCATCAAAGTTGTCGGGCTTAATCTCTACAACCTTCTGGAACGAGTTGATACACTCATCATAATTTTTGAGTTTGTAGAACACGCGACCACGACCAAACCAAAGGTCTGCATTCTTCGGATCGTTAGCCAACGCCTTCTCAATCAACGACACGAGGTCTGCGGGGTTACCCACGCCCTCCTCCGAGGTATAAAGCTGCATCAAGCCATCCAGCACGCGCTCGTTCATCGGAAACTTCTCGATACCCTGCAACAGAGCGTTCTTTGCCTTGATAACATTCTCTTTGTCGGCGTCTTTCTGGCCGTAGTAGCAGTGGAAGAGGTAGTAGTAGATATCGCCCTTCTCGTCTGCATAGCCATTGTCGAGAGCCTGTGTCAGCAACTTCTCGCCACGAACAAACATCTCCGGCTTTTTAGCTCCGAGGTACGCCGCCAACTGACCGGCGAAGTAGAGATTCTGATAGTCGGGCTGACCATACACAGGATTCGACTGCGCCGCAAAGATTACCTCGTAAGCGTTCTGTGCAACCTCGTAGCGGGGAATATCGAAGCTGATAGATGCCACCTGATTGTGGAAATTGACGATGTTATCCAACGCGGTCTTAATCTTCGGTGCCTGCTTGGGGTCGAGCTCATAAGCCTTTGCCAAAGCCTCGATGGCAACCTTTGCCGCATTTTTGTGAATGAAGTTGGTCTGCTCCCAAGCCGAAACCTTGTCATTCTTGAAATAGACCTTCATCCAAGGGTATTGCCAATAAGCATCGGTCTTCTTCGACGGCTCGCCACAAGCGATTTTGAGCATCGCCATATCGATACCCACAAAGAGAGCCTTCGTCGGCTCCTGCAAGCTCTCAAAATATACCTTTGCACGGTTCATCCAGGTTGCAGCCTTGGCACCCTTCTTGGCATCCTTAATCTCTACATCACTCTTTTCGAGTTTCAGTTTCAAAGATACATCATTTACCTTTTGAGCATTCGCTGCCGGCGCAAACAACAGAACTGCTGCCATCGCCACTAATAATACTCGTTTCATAATCGTAAGATTTAAGTTATGTGTTTTTAAGTGTTAAATTTACTCGTTTGTTTCGGAATATTCCGCATTTGCAACCTCTGCACTGCCCTCAACAACAGGCGTTTCGGCCACAACGACCTCTTCGTCTTTTTCCTCGTTTGCAGGAACAGCCGTTACCGAAGCAATAGCATCTCCCTCGCGCAGGTTGATGATGCGCACACCCTGTGTAGCGCGACCCGCAAGATGAATCTGCGATACAGCCGTACGGATGGTCAGACCCGAACGGTTGATAATCATCAGGTCGTTCTCGTCGGTCACAGCCAAGATTGCACTCAACTTACCGGTCTTCTCTGTTACGTTAATGGTCTTGACACCCTTACCGCCACGGTTGGTAATGCGGTATTCGTCGAGGTCAGTACGCTTACCGTAACCGTTCTCGCTCAATACCAACACATCCTGACCACTCTCGGGCTCGATGCAAATCATACCCACAACCTCGTCGTGGTCCTCAATCGAGATACCGCGAACACCGGCTCCGACACGACCAATCGGACGTACGGTCTGCTCGTTGAAGCGGATAGCCTTACCCTCACGCGCAGCAACCATAACCTCTGCATTTCCGCTGGTAAGTTTTGCATCGATGAGCTGGTCGCCCTCGCGGATAACGATTGCATTCACACCATTCTGACGCGGACGCGAGTATGCTTCGAGCTTGGTCTTCTTGATGGTACCGTTCTTGGTACACATAATGATGTAATTCTCGTTCACATACTCCGGATCGTTCAGGCGCTTGCAGTTGATATAGGCATGAACCTTATCATCCGGCTCAATCTGGATGACATTCTGGATTGCACGGCCCTTCGACGAGCGCGTACCCTCGGGAATCTCATAAACTTTGAGCCAATAGCAGCGTCCCTTCTCGGTAAAGAAGAGCATCGTGTTGTGCATCGAGGCAACATAGATATGCTCAATGAAGTCCTCGTCGCGCGTTGCGCTACCCTTTGCTCCGACACCACCACGATTCTGGGTGCGGTACTCGGCAAGCGAGGTGCGCTTGATGTAGCCCATATGCGAGATGGTAATAACCATATCCTCGTCGGCATAGAAATCTTCGGGATTGAACTCCTCCGAAGCGTAGATAATCTCCGAACGGCGCTCGTCACCGTACTTCTCCTTCATCTCGACAAGCTCGTCTTTCACAATCTGCAACTGCATCGACTCGTTCGCCAATACGTCGTTGAAGTATGCTATCAGGCGCTGTAACTCATCGCGCTCTGCAACGAGTTTGCCACGCTCCAAGCCGGTCAGCGCGCGCAGACGCATCTCGACGATGGCTGCCGCCTGCAAATCCGACAGACCGAAGCGTGCACAAAGGTTCTCCTTTGCCTCATCAACACCCTTCGCAGCGCGGATGATACGGATAACCTCGTCGATATTGTCCTGGGCGATAAGCAGACCAAGCACAATGTGCAGGCGCTCCTCGGCCTTGCGCAGGTCGTAACGTGTGCGACGTACAACCACATCGTGACGGTGGTCGATAAAGTGACGAACAAGGTCTTTCAGGTTGAGCAGCTGCGGACGACCGTTTACCAATGCGATATTATTAACCGCAAACGAAGTCTGCAACGGAGTGTTCTTATAGAGCGTATTGAGTACCACGCTCGCTACGGCATCCTGTTTGAGGATTATCACGATACGCATACCGCTGCGGTCGGACTCGTCGTTGATGTAGGAGATACCGTCAATCTTCTTCTCGTTGATGAGGTCGGCAATCTTCTTAATCATCTCCGCCTTATTGACCATATAAGGAATCTCGGTCACGACGATACACTCGCGACCCGTTGCCGTATGCTCGATTTCGGTCTTGGCACGCATAATCACACGACCGCGGCCCGTCGTCAAAGCCTCCTTCACACCCTCATATCCGTAGATGATACCTCCGGTCGGGAAGTCGGGACCCTTCACATAGTGGAGCAACTCCTCGCACTCGATTTCGGGATTATCGACGTAAGCACAGCAGGCATCCACCACCTCGCCGAGGTTGTGGGGAGCCATATTCGTAGCCATACCCACGGCAATACCGCTCGCACCATTTACCAACAGCAAGGGAATCTTCGTAGGCAGCACAGTCGGCTCGGGAATCGTATCGTCGAAGTTGAGGGTCCAATCGATAGTCTCCTTATCGATGTCCGCCATTACCTCGTCGGTAATCTTCTTCATTCGAGCCTCGGTGTAACGCATAGCCGCCGGCGAGTCGCCGTCCATCGAACCGAAGTTACCCTGACCCTCAACGAGCGGGTAACGCATACTCCACTCCTGCGCCAAACGAACCATCGCATCATAGACAGACGAGTCGCCGTGGGGGTGGAACTTACCGAGTACGTCTCCGACAATACGCGCCGATTTACGAGTCGGCTTGTCGGAGTAAAGATTAAGTTCGGCACTCATATCGTAGAGGATACGACGGTGCACAGGTTTGAGTCCGTCACGGACATCGGGTAGCGCACGAGAGACGATAACCGACATCGAATAGTCGATATACGCCGATTTCATCTGCTCCTCGATATTGACAGGAACAACGCGACCTACCAAACCTTCATTCTTTACTTCTTCACTTTCCATTATCAAGTCAGTATTTATGTTTATGCTTTTATTCTAATATATACAACTCACAAAATTAGTGTTTATTTTATAAATAAACAATTTTGCGCCCCAAAATCGACTCTTTTCGAAATATAAGTCCCGAAATTTTGCGATTTTTGGGCATTTTCGGGCGATTTGGCGCACTCTTTTTCGAAAGCCGACCCCCTGTCGGGTTTTCGGAGTCGGGCAGGGAGTCCGTTTTTTTCGAAAAATTCGTATATTTGTGGAGTTTTAATTTGATTTTGCAGAGAGATTTATGATTCCTTTATTTACCCAAACCGACACGCTCGGCGACCTTATCCTTCCCGACAGCATACAGAAGGCTCAATTTACCGAGGCCGTTACCAAAATTGTCAATACCGACTATCGCCAACTACTTGTCGATCTGGCAAATGAAGCGATGTGGATTGGTCTGAAAATCATACTTGCCCTTCTCGTTTGGTGGGTGGGTCGTTGGCTTATCAACAAGGTGTTGGCAATGCTCGACCACCTATTTATGCGCAAAAATATTGATGGTTCGCTCCGCTCGTTCCTACGCAATATGGTCAAAGTGGGGCTCATTCTGTTGCTGGTGCTGACCATCATTCAGTTGCTGGGATTCAATGTAACCTCGATTCTTGCCCTCTTTGCTTCGGCAACGCTGGCAATCGGTATGGCATTGAGCGGAACGATGCAGAATTTTGCCGGAGGAGTGATGATTCTCCTCTTGAAACCCTACCGCGTCGGAGACTTCATCACAGCACAGGGACAGTCGGGAACGGTCCGCGAGATTATGCTCTTCTCGACCCGCATCGAGACCGGCGACAAGCGCACAATATACATCCCCAACTCCTCGATTTCGACCGCCATCATCGATAACCACTCTGTTGCCCGCCTGCGCCGTGCAGAGATTTCGGTATCAATTGCTTACGGCGACGATATAGATGTTGCCCGCGCGGAAATAATGGCACTTATCAAGGCGGATGAACGCATCCTCGCAGACCCCGCTCCGGCAGTTATTGTTTCGGCTCTGGCAGAGAGTTCGGTCAATCTTTCGGTACGAATGTGGGTCGATAGCGACAACTATTGGGATGTTATCGGCGATATGAACGAGAAGGTCTATAAGGTCCTGCCAGCCAAGGGGCTCCACTTCCCATTCCCACAGCTCGATGTTCACGTACATAACGACTAATCCGTATCGTTCAGAATACGCAATTCGAAATTAAAAATTAGTGACCTCTCCGCCCTATGGGCACATCCCATTTCGCATCATATAAGACTCAAAATCCGAGATTTTGTGATGCGAAGTCTATATTTACAATCCCCCGACCCCTTTGAAAAGGGGCGACAGGGGAGGAGGTCAAAGCCAACGGCTAATGGACAATAGCTAATGGCTAAAATAAAAACCTACAACAAGGTTACCAGCAAGACAATTCCGACAACTATCGCCACGATGGCGGCTATAATGCGATAGACGAGCATACGGCAACCGCGAGGCATACGGATTCCGCAATATGGACAACGCTCCATACTTGCCGGCACGGGGATTCCACACTCCGGACAGATTACCATCGGTTCGTTGTTGGGGTTAATGTCGTTCGGAGAGGCTGCTTTTTCGCTCATATTTCGCATTTTTAAGGTTTAGACATACAAAGATACCAAAACTTTACAAACCGCCAAAAAAACAGGTCGCCCGACTGTTGCCGAGCGACCCACGAATTCTCTATCAAGCGAGTTTAGTCGATATACGAGCCTGCCTGCTCATAGATGTAGTTTGCCATAACCTCGAATCCGGCCTCGTTGGGGTGGCAACCCGACTCCTTCGGAATTACATTGTATGTACCGTAGGGCGAAATATCCTGCAAATCGACACACTTGTAACCATACTTGGTGCCGTAGTGCGAAGCGATCTTGAGGATAGCCTGACGAGTACCGGCGTGAATCCAGTCGCCGATAATCATCACAACCTTGGCGTTGGGATGCTTGAAGTGCATCATCGAGAGGAGCTTGGTGTAGGCCTCTACAAACGAAGTGTCGTTGAGAGCCAACAGCTGATCCCAAGTGGTAGCGGCATCAACAGTTGAGAATACGGCAGCCAACTCTTCATCCGTCGGGCACATATCCTTCGTATAGCCTGTGCCGCCATAAGTCGGATAGTTCGGATGAACAGCGATGCTTACGCCGCGGTTGCCCACGTCGTTGGTACCACCGTGGAGAAGGATTACATCGGGGTCACCCATACCATCATCGCGGAAACGCTCTACAAAGCAGTGACCTGCACCGTGGTCGGTTGATAAGTAGGTCTCGTCGGTCGAGCGAGCCACCACAGTACCACTCCACGCGATATTCTTCTCTAACATAGCGTTGCTCATATACTTGTAGATAAGCTTGTACCAATAGGTCTGCGCTGCCGAGATAACGGTCGGATTGTTGGCGATGGGGTAGAACTTCGCATAACCGCTGGGCATCCAACCCTCGAATGTCGAGATTGAGTCGCCGATGATGCTGACGCGAGTCTTGGCTACCGACGAAGATACGCCTGTATTTGCCGGAACGGTTGTCGGCACGGGATAACCGGTTGCATTTGCAACCCAGCTGCCACCGGCGCCGTTCAACTTACCGAGCAGCGTTCCGTCGGTCATCTGCGTAGTCGAGAGAGTCTCAACATTTGTCTCGGATGTTGCAGCCTCCTGACCCTTCTCCTGGCCTGTCAGATAATAGACATTCGTGAAGTTATTTGCATTGCTTGCACCACTTGTTCTGCCGTGCAATGCACCATAATATTTAAGAGTGGTCTCACCAATGGGCGTTCCATCCTGCGAAACCATTGTTCCGAGGTCGAGATTGGTGTAGCAACGCACATAGTCCGTAGTCTTGGTATAACCTGTAAGACCACCATATCCGGCACTTGTAGCGGCTGTTGCATTAAATGTAAAGCCGTCAATCAAAGCCACACAGTCGGTAACGGTAGTTTGACCACCTTTGCTCGCAGACTGATTACAGCAACCTGTAATACCGCCGGACAAACCATAGTTGTAAGTGTTCTTGTACGCACAAGAGATGTTACCCTCGAACAGACACTCCTTAATCTCAACCGCAATAGCAGTATTGCTTGAACAATTCACGACTCCGATAATACCTCCGACATAGGCATTTCCAAAAACATCCGCATAGCAAGCATTCTTCTCGATTTGTGCCTTTGTTCCGTCATTGCTGATTGTTTGCAAAATACCCACAATACCACCTGTTCCTTGGTAACTGGTAGTTTGATTATCTTTAAACGACTCAACCATCGAATAACTCGAAACAAGACAGCCACTAACTACACCACTCTGCATACGACCAACAACACCACCAAAGTAACCATTGGTGCTCTGCAATGTTCCCTCTACCGTACAGTTGCGAATCTCGGCATCATAACACATAAATCCGGCTACACCTCCGACGTGATTCATTTTAGTGGTAATTGTAGAGCCCTTTGCAAACTTTCCGTTTGTTACAGAACCTCCTTCAAGCGCAGCAACGATACCTGCCACATATTGACCAACGGTAGTATTCACTAATCCCGAGAAAGTAACATTCGAAATGGCACTATTTTTTGCAAAACCTACGATACCTCCCGTTACAGACGAAGCGCCTGTATAGCTTGTGTTTGTCTCGGTGAAGCTTGCTGAAGCTTTCGACGAAACAGATCCCTCGAATGTGATGTCCGAGATGGTCGAATCGGTTGCTCGACCTGCCAAACCTCCGGTGTAGAGTTGGGATGTCGAGGTAACCAAAACCGTACCTCCCGTGATATTCAAATTCTTGATAGTAGCGCCCGTAACCTCACCAAACAGACCCGTCGGGGTATCATCCTTCGGCGAAACTTTCAGATTCGAAAGAGTGTTGCTCTGACCGTCGAACGAACCGGCAAACGGAGTGATGGGAGTGAAGGATACGCCCAGCATATCGATGCTGTTAGCCAAAATATAGTGAGCCGTAGTGAAATCCTCGTTTCCGTTGGTCTTCAACGAGCCGTCGCACAGACCTGCGAGTTTCACAAGGTCGCCCGAAGTCTTGATTACGTAAGGCGAAGCAGCTGTACCCTCTCCCTCGAACGGAGCAGCAATAACGATTACATTCTGCAACTCCGAACGGTCCATTACACGGCAACGAACATTGAATCCGATGGAAGCTGTTTTATAAAACGATCTGCTTACGGGAGTCATATCGTTCGTTCCGCTTGAATTACCGCTGAAACGACCTCCGACAACACCACCTTCGCTATCCTCGGTAGCATCCGTCGGAACTCCCCAAAGGTTGAAGTTCTGACCTTGATAAGACAAGATTGCAGATCCATTTGCGCGGAATCCCGAAGCAGGGATGTAGAGCAGGAATCCCGAAACCGGACATTCGTAGTAGTAACCATAAGCCTGGGTTGCACCCGCGCCCCAATATACACGCTTGAACGCTACGCCCGTGAGATAATTGCTCATAGCCGTATCCTCATCAACAACATATCCTGCGGGGCAGGGGTCGGTAACACCCTTCAATGTTACGATATCGGCATCCTCGGAGTTCCACAAATACTCTCGCTCTGTGATATTGCTATACGGAGAAGAACACCAAGAAGACCAAGAGCCCGAAGAACTTGTAGTCGTTCCATCCTTATCCGAGAACTTGATATTGTAGAACATATTGGGATAGCTCAACGCCTCTGCATAATCTCTTGCGGAGGTAGAGTAACGGAAGTCTTGATTATAGGCACGGAAACCATACTGAACACCAACACGGCTATTCTTACCGAAGTATGAATTATCCTTGTTTGAGTAGAGTTCTGTATCCTTGTTGGTTTGGATAGTGACCGCACGCGGGAAGGGGGTCGGACGACCATATTGGTAGTGCAAACCAAGAGCATCGGTACCGGTGGTGGCGTTGATTGATGTCGCCTCCGATACACTCTTCGGAGTAAATGTTGCACCAAGGTTACGGTCGAGAATACCATACATCTTGTCCGCATTTTTGCTGCGGATAACGATACGCTCGGGCTGGTCGGTACACCAGATATGCCAAGTCCAGAGTGTAGCGTTGCTCGAATTCAGTACCGAGATACAAGCGTTTCCTTCGGCGTTGTTACCTGCATATTTGAACGAAACCATACCCGTCGTCGGGTCGTAAGTCACGTTATTTATCAATTGAGCATCCTCACTCCACATCAGGTGGGCATAGGCTATATTTTCGAGATTTGCATCAGCGTTAATCTTACGTGCGGGAAACGAGTAATATTTTGCCTTGCTGCCCTGCGGAACAACGTAGCAGTTTGCCACACCACCTTCGCTCAAATCGGTAGCCGATGTCGGAGCCAGAGAGTCGAGGTTGATGGCTGCCAACGGACGAATCTTCGAACGATTGACCGTGATAGCATTCTTCGCCGTTACCGAGTACGAACCTTTATCGGTCTGCACACAGATGTTGAGATGGTTGTAAGTTGCAGGAGGCACAATCATATAGAACGACGTTGCCGTATCGCTGCTCAACTGTACATTCGAGCAGGTTGCATTGATCCAGTGGAAAGTTTTTCCGTGAGGTTTACTCGGGGTAAATGTCGGATTTGTAGCCTCTGTAAGGTCAATTGTTCCGTCTCCCGATATCGCTTCCCATTTATTAGCATCACTGCGCAAAGCCACGTTCTTCACAACGTGCGAGCCTTTGAGCTTAATCTCGATATATCCACAGAGATTATAAAAATCGAGTTTATTCTCCGAAAGGTGCGCCACCATCACATTCTCTCCATCGTCAAACACACGGTTCGAACCATCGAGCGAAACCTTATCTGCAAGGGTGTAGCTCAATGTCTTCGCCTCGGCATTGAAAGTCGAGCTCTGATAGGGATAATAGGCGTACTGTGTGTCGGTCGGAACCGAGAAAACAGCCTGATTACCGTTAATTTCGGTTGCTGCACACTCGGTAATGGTACCATCCGACGATACTGCACCGATGGTATCTCCGTCACTCCACTTAATCTTACCTCCGTTACCGTTATCATCGAGGGTTGTACGCGAACTCTCGCCGGCCTCATCGGTCGCGGGAGCCTCTTCACTCTCCAACATAGCGGTAACCTCCATCATCTCTTTTGCAGGACCACCAATAGGACCATCATACGCCTCGTCCTTGGTAATGTCCTCTGTACAACCCACTGCCAACACTGCGGCAACGAGCATCGATACTAAATAGTAGCTAATCTTTTTCATAGTTCTCATCTCGTTTTAGGGTTAAAATTCTACTTCGTCGTCCTTGCCGACCTCTTCGATTTCGCCAGTCACGGCAAAACCCATCTCTACGGGAATCTCAACAAACTCCGCTTCGGGAGCTGCATAATCCCTCAAATTCTCATTAGGTTTACTAATACATTTGTAGTTTTTTTTACGTAAATTTTATGTATAAATTCAATAGTCGGCTTAATGGTCAAAATGCCTTTTACACACATATTTACCGCAAATGTACACCAACTTTTCAACACTTCAAAACCAAAATTTTGTTCACAAAATTTTTCGGGGGGGGTAAATTGCAGTGTATCAATTAGTTACAAAGTAAAAATATTTTTTAGGGGAGAGTTTTTTTGATAAAGGGGATTAAGGGCGTTAAGGGTGTTAAGGAGAGTGTGGGGATTATGGGGAGAATAGGGATTATGGGGAGAATAGGGATTATGGGGAGAATAGGGAAAATCATTTTGAATTCTAAATTCCCCCCACTCAATCATTACCTCTACTCTCTTTTAACCTATCTTTATCATATTCAGGATAGATCTCTCGGCTGCAACTCGAACATCATCATCGATAACAACCTCCGGAGTCTCGTCACGCAGACAATCACGAAGATTTTCGAGTGTTACCATCTTCATATACTTACACTCATTGCATCCGCAAGTAGAATCTTCGGGTGGAGCGGGGATAAAACTCTTCTCGGGGTAACGCTTACGCATCTCGGCAAGGATTCCCGCCTCGGTAACCACTATAAACTCATCGGCTCCACACTCTCCGCAATAGTTAAGGATGGCAGCTGTCGAACCTGTAAAGTCTGCGATATTTACGATATAATCACGGCACTCCGGATGTACCACAACCTTCGCCTCGGGGTGCTCCTTGCGAAGTTCGAGAATCTTCTCCAACGAAAACTCCTCGTGCACGTGACACGCTCCATTCCAGAGAACCATATTATCACGACCCGTAAGGCGCTGGATATAGGAGCCGAGATTACGATCGGGAGTGAAGATTATAGGTTGCTCGGCAGGTATCGACTCAACAACCTTCAAGGCATTTGACGAAGTGCAACAGATATCGGTCAAAGCCTTTACACCGACAGAAGTATTGACATACGAGACAACCGTATGTTCGGGGTATCTCTTCTTGAACTCCGCAAACTCCGCTGCATTACACGACTCTGCAAGAGAACAACCAGCCTCGGGGCAGGGTATCAAAACTTTTTTCTCCGGAGAGAGCACCTTCGCCGTCTCAGCCATAAAGTTTACGCCGGCAAAGAGGATAATGTCGGCATCGCATTTCTGCGCCTCAATGGACAAAGCTAACGAGTCGCCAAGAAAGTCGGCAACAGCTTGTACCTCGGGACGTGTATAATAGTGAGCCATTATGACGGCTCGCTTCTGACGCTTTAACTCTTCGATTTCGGAGCGTAACTCCTCAAAGTTTTCGACCATTCTTTTTTAATTTTATTATTTACTTATTTATAAATTTAATTAAAAAGAATAATTATAATCGCTGTCGATAATGTCGATAAGTTTTTCTACAAAATAGTTCTCGACACCTTTTATTCTTTTTGTTCCTTCTTTTAATTTTTAAGATATTGATATTGAATACTTAATATGGTTTTATAAACATACGTTGATAAAAAAATCAACAAATTAACACAATTAAAATATCAACATCAGGCTTTGAAAAAACAGGGATAAAAGTGAAGAAAAATTTTAATAAAAAAATTTGTTTTTTCGGGTAGGTCTGCTGTATAATCAGCCGAGTTCTGAATCCAAATTTTTCAGCATATTTTTTCAAACAACTTACTATCCTCTTTTCGACACTTTAATCATATCTTTTCAACAATCTTTTGAGCTATATGTTGATAGTATTTACCAACGGCAGAATCGCTTACAACGGCAGGGATTCCATTATCTCCTCCCTTCATAACCGATTGAATGATAGGTATATGTCCGAGGAAATCTACCCCACACTCCGCAGCATATCGTTCTGCTCCACCCTCTCCGAAGATGTAATACTTGTTATCGGGCAGCTCGGCAGGCGTGAACCACGCCATATTCTCGATAATACCCAATACCGGAATCTGTACATTTTCATTACGGAACATCTCAACTCCTCGTACAACATCAGCAACTGCCACTTGTTGAGGTGTCGATACGATTACGGCTCCCGAAATCTTCAATTCCGAGATAATCGACAAGTGAATATCTCCCGTTCCCGGCGGTAAATCTATCAACAAAAAGTCTAACTCTCCCCATAGAGTTTGGTGGATAAGTTGTCGCAGGGCATTACAAGCCATTGTACCTCGCCATATAAGCGCGTCGGTCGGCCTGATAAAGAAACCTATCGAGATAAGTTTTAATCCTGCCACCTCTGCCGGAACGATATAATCAAAGCCGTCAATCTGGCGGGCATCGGGAAGATAACCTTCACAACCAAACATTTTGGGTTGTGAGGGTCCGTAAATATCGGCATCAAGCAACCCTACCTTGTATCCCATATCTCGCAACGTGACAGCCAAATTGGAGGTAACGGTCGATTTGCCGACACCTCCCTTACCCGAAGCGATGGCTATAATATTACGAATCGAGCCGGTGGTCGTTCGCTTCTCCTCCTTCGGCTTTGCCGGAGCACCCTCTTTTATAAATATGGTAATACTACCGCTCAACTGCGGAAAGCGACCCTCCAACAGAGTCTGCACCTGTCCCTTAATCTTTGCAGCAAAAGGGTCTCGCGACTTCTTGAAGAGGAGCGACACGGTAATCTTCTCGTCGGAGGCAGTTATATTTTCGACGAAACCGCCATCGACGATATTCTCGCCCGTTTCGGGATGGATTATGCTTTTGAGTAGTCCTGTAACTAAATTGTGCATAACTATTCGAACTGAATTTCGTAAGGCATCATAGCCATTACCCCACTCTTTGAGACAACATTTTTAACCTTGCTGTACTGGGTATAGATATCACTACCCATCTCCGAGCGCATAATTGAGGCGCGAACTTTTGCTCCCATACCCGACAGAAGTGATGTGATAGGATCTTCGACACTTACCACTTCGTGTACACGGAAACTCTCCAAATCAGCCTTCTCGGCAGCCAGAGCAACGGCGCTGTTAAGACCTCCCAACGCATCGACCAGACCGTTTTTCTCTGCCTGAACTCCGGTCCAGACTCTGCCTGCGGCAACGTCGAGAACCTTCTCGATAGGAAGATTACGTCCCTCGGCAACCAGGCTTGTGAAACGGGTATAGACTTTATCGACACTCTTCATTATGACAGCTCGCTCTGCGGCATCGATATTATGACCCGGTGCACCGAATGTGGAGTGAGAGTTGGTCGAAACCGAATCGAAAGTCAAGCCCACCTTGTTGGTCAGCAACTTATTGGGATTCATAATCATTCCGAAGACGCCGATAGAACCCGTGAGGGTCATCTTGTTGGCGACAATAACATCGCTCGGAGCCGAAATGTAATAGCCTCCGCTGGCAGCAACGCTACCCATCGAAACAACCACAGGCTTCTCTGCTTTGAGCAGTTCTATCTCACGCCAGATAATATCACTTGCCAATGCAGAACCTCCCGGCGAATTGACGCGCAAAACGACAGCCTTAACCTTATCGTCAAGGCGAACAGACTTGATGGTCTCTGCCATCGTGTCGCCATAGATTGCCTCCTGTTCTCCCGAACCGTCGAGAATCTGACCTTCGGCATAGACTATGGCAACCTTATCTGCCGAGATATTCTGTAAATCCACAACCTGTGCAGCATACTCGCCAAGGGTTACCTTTGCACACTCTCCATCTCCGTCGAGTTCGACACCCAACTCTTCGAATACGCCGTTCATCTGGTCTTCATAAATCAGAGCATCGACAAATTTGTGCTTCAATGCCTCCTCCGGCAACGAAACTGCGAGATTGTCTGCCAGTGAGTTAAGAGTTTTTTTGTCGATTCCGCGAGATGCGCTCACAGCGTCGAGAATAACCTCCCAGGTGGACTCTCCGAGAGCTGCCATCTGGCGACGATTTTCTGCCGACATCTTTTTCAGGAAATAGGGCTCAACGGCACTTTTGTATTTGCACGCCGTCGGGCGGAAGATATCGACCGAGATATCGAGTTTTTCGAACAACCCCGTGTAGAACATCAGTGTCGATGAAAGACCCTGCCACGACATAGCACCCTCGGGTTGGAGATAGATTTTATCGGCAACCGAGGCAAGATAGTAGCTGCTCTGGCTGTATGTATCGTTGAACGAAACGACAAACTTTCCGCTCTGCTTAAACTCCTCGATAGCCGAGCGAATCTCCTCGACAACAGCTGCATCAACCATTCCCGAACCGTTTAATCTCAAATAGATACCCTTGATACGGTCGTCGGTTTCGGCGGCCTTAATCGAGCGTAAAACCTGCAACAGCGAGAGCTGTTTGCGCACGGTGAAGGTATTGAAATCTATCGCTCCGAACGGATTGGTTGAAGGAGCGTCGGTAATATCCTCCTCTAAATCCACCACAAGCACAGAATTGGGCTGTACGATTGTGGAGCTCTCCAAAGAGCCGGCAAGTCCGACAAAGATGAAAACCCACAGCAGACTCGACAAGACGCCTCCTACAACAACGGCAAGAAGTGCGGCAAGAAATGTTTTCAAAAATTTCATAGTCGTAAATTTATAAGATTATTACATCTGTTTCTTTTCGCAAATATACGAAAAATGGCTGTTATTGCTCCATTTTTTGTTAAATATATTGGTTTTACCCCCTTTCGTACCAAACAAAATTCTGCCCGAAACAAGAAATTTTATAATAACTTGTCGGCAAATTTCAATTTTATATCAAAAATTGTTATTTTTGGGTGGAATTTTATAACATAACCAAAATATGGCAAAAGATTACAAACGGTATTTGATTACGTCGGCTCTGCCCTATGCCAACGGTCCGGTGCATATCGGGCATCTTGCGGGCGTATATGTTCCTTCGGATATCTACACGCGCTATATGCGCTTGAAGGGTCGCGACGTGATTTCGATTTGTGGCAGTGACGAACACGGTGTGCCCATCACGATTAAGGCTCGCAAGGAGGGTGTAACCCCGCAACAAATCGTTGACCGTTACCACAATATCATTAAAAATGCATTCGAGGGGCTCGGCATCTCGTTCGATATCTATTCGCGAACAACCTCGCCGACCCACGCAAAGACCGCGTCGGAGTTCTTCCGCAAACTCTATGATGAGGGTAAATTTATCGAGAAGAGCTCGATGCAATACTACGACGAGGAGGCTAAAACATTCCTCGCAGACCGCTACATCGTTGGTACCTGCCCGCGTTGTCAGAGTGAGGGTGCCTATGGCGACCAGTGCGAGAAATGTGGCTCTACACTCTCGCCCGACGAACTTATCAACCCTCGCAGTGCCGTGTCGGGAGCTGTGCCCGTGAAGCGCGAAACCAAACATTGGTATCTTCCTCTTGATCAGCACGAAGAGGCTCTGCGCAAGTGGATTTTGGAGGGACATAAGGAGTGGAAGACGAATGTTTATGGACAGTGCAAGAGCTGGCTCGACGGAGGTCTGCTGCCACGCGCTGTGAGCCGCGACCTCGATTGGGGTATTCCCGTTCCCGTGGAGGGAGCCGAGGGTAAAGTGCTCTACGTGTGGTTTGACGCTCCGATTGGCTATATCTCTGCTACCAAGGACCTTACGCCCGATTGGGAGAAGTATTGGAAGAGTGGGGATACCAAGATGGTACACTTTATCGGTAAGGATAACATCGTGTTCCACTGCATCGTCTTCCCGTCGATGTTGATGGCGCACGGAGATTATATTCTGCCCAAGAATGTGCCGGCGAACGAGTTCCTGAATTTGGAGGGAGATAAGATTTCGACCTCGCGCAATTGGGCTGTATGGCTACACGAATATCTCGAAGAGATGCCCGGCAAGGAGGATGTGTTGCGATATGTCCTTTGTGCAAATGCTCCCGAGACGAAAGATAACGATTTTACGTGGAAAGATTATCAGGCACGCAACAATAATGAGTTGGTTGCGGTTCTCGGTAATTTTGTGAATCGTGCGTTGGTGCTGACCAAAAAGTATTACGATGGGGTAGTACCTGCCTGTGGCGAACTTACGGAGTACGACCGTGAGACCATCGCCGAGATGTCGCAAATCAAGGCTTCGCTCGAATCCAATCTCGAAAACTACCGTTTCCGCGAGGCTCTGAAAGATGCGATGAACGTCGCGCGAATCGGTAATAAATATCTTGCCGATACCGAGCCGTGGAAGTTGATAAAGACTGATACAGAGAGAGTTAAGACGATTCTTAATATTGCTCTTCAAATCACTGCCAATCTGGCTATGGTTGTGGAGCCGTTTATGCCCTTCACTGCGGCGAAGATTTTGAAGATGCTCTCTGTTGAGCACCTCGATTGGGAGCGTATCGGCGAGATGACCCTCATTGAGGCTGGTCATACGATAGGGGAGCCCTCGTTGCTCTTCGAGAAGATTGAGGATGATGTTATCCAGAAGCAACTCGACAAACTCGAAGCTGCAAAGCAGGCAAATCTCGAAGCTGCGGCTGCGGAGAATCCTGTGGAGCCCCAGAAGGCTAATATCTCGTTTGACGACTTCGGAAAGGCCGATATTCGCGTTTCGACGATTCTGTCGGCAGAGCGCGTTCCGAAGACCAAGAAGTTGTTGCACCTCACGGTTGATACGGGTATCGACACCCGCGAACTCGTTTCGGGTATTGCGGAGTATTTTACCCCTGAATCGCTTGTGGGTCAGCAAGTTCTGGTGTTGGTAAACCTCGAACCCCGCGAGATAAAGGGTATTCTTTCGCGCGGTATGATTTTGATGGGCGAGGATGCTTCGGGCAAGCTCGTTTTATTACAGCCAAGCGACAAGGTTGGCAGCGGTTCTATTGTCGGATAAACACCTTAAAACTATAAATTACAACAAGATGGAAAATTTGGATTGGGCTTCTTTGGGGTTTAACTACACCAAGACCGATTGTAATGTTCGAAGCAGTTTTCGCGATGGCAAGTGGAGCGAATTGGAGTTTTGCGAGAGTGAATATATTCCGATGCACATTTCGGCAGCGTGTTTGCACTATGGCCTCGAACTTTTTGAGGGCTTGAAGGCTTTTCGTGGCGTGGATGGAAAGGTTCGTCTTTTCCGTGCGGAGGAGAATGCCAAGCGTATGCAGGCTTCTGCTCGAAAGCTCTGTCTGCCCGAACCTTCGGTTGAGCTGTTTGTTGAGGCCTGCGAGGAGGTTATTCGCCGTAATGCGCGATTTATTCCTCCATACGGTACCGGCGCTTCGTTTTATCTGCGTCCGCTGCTGATTGGCTCAAATGCTGTATTGGGAGTTCGTCCTGCAACCGAGGCTTTGTTGGTTGTTTTTGGCACACCGGTTGGCGCATATTTCAAGGAGGGAATCAAGCCTATTTCGGTGCTTCTCGACCGAGATTTCGACCGCGCTGCTCCACGTGGAACAGGAGAAGTTAAGGTCGGAGGTAACTATGCATCAAGTATTTACTCTGGCGACCGCGCACACAAGGCGGGTTATTCGAACGTGCTTTATGTCGATGCTGCCGAACGTAAATATATAGAAGAGTTTGGCGCTGCCAACTTCTTCGGCATCAAGGATGGTTGTTATATTACCCCGAAGTCCGGCTCGATTCTTCCGTCGATTACCAATAAGAGTCTTCGTCAGTTAGCGGAGCATCTCGGGCTGAAAGTAGAGGAGCGACGGGTTCCTATTGAGGAGTTGGCAAGTTTCGAGGAGGTGGGTGCTTGTGGTACCGCAGCCGTTATCTCTCCGATTGGCAAGGTTGTTGATATGCAGACCGGCGATATCTATAATTATGGTAGCGAGGTGGGCGAGTGGTCTATGAAGATGTACAACGCCCTGCAAGATATTCAGTATGGCCGCGCGGAGGATCCGTTTGGCTGGTGTCGAGAGGTGGAGATGTAAGTTCTTTATAAGAATGTTCCACGTGGAACAAAAAGTAGCGGCTCGTGAGAGGCCGCTACTTTTTTTGTCTGTTTTTTGGGTTTATCTGCCGAATTTTATCAGCAAAACATTGATGTCTGCCGGAGAAACGCCCGGGATTCGCGACGCCTGTCCGATAGTTTTAGGTGCAATGCGCGAGAGTTTTTGGCGGGCTTCTATCGTTAGCGAGTTCATCGTGTTGAAATCAAAGCCATCGGGAATGGCGATATTTTCGAGTCGTTGCAACTTCTCGGCAATCAGTTTTTCGCGTTCGATATAACCTCGATACTTTATGAGAATCTCTGCCTCTTCGATTGCCTCTGCCGAAATCTCTTCTTGGAGAATAAATTTATCGAGTTTTGGTAGGGCAGCGCGAACTCCTTCGATGGTTGTTTCGTTGCGAAGAATTATGTCATAAAGTTTTCGCCCTTGCGTCAAAGGCTCGGAATTTACCGATTTTAAATAGTCGCAAATTTCGTTTGCTTTGACGCTCTGTTCGTGCGCAAATGAAATAAGCGATTTTACAGATTGATTTTTTTTGAGTAAAATCTCGTGCCTTTTTTCCGAAATCAGACCAATTTTGTAACCAATCGGTGTTAATCTTACATCCGCGTTATCTTGTCGTAACAAAATTCGATATTCCGCACGCGAAGTAAACATTCGATACGGCTCATCAACACCTTTGGTTACCAAATCGTCAATCAAGACCCCGATGTATGCCTCATCACGTCGGAGGACTACGGCGTCCTCGCCTCGAAGTCGGCGATGAGCGTTGATGCCTGCCATAAGTCCTTGGGCAGCAGCCTCTTCGTAGCCGGTTGTGCCGTTAATTTGCCCCGCAAAGTACAGATTATCAACGAGTTTGGTCTCTAATGAGTGGTGCAACTGCGTCGGGGGAAAGTAGTCGTATTCGATGGCATAGCCCGGTCGATAGACGTGTACATCTTCGAGTCCCGCTATTTGGTGTAACGCATTGATTTGCACCTCATAAGGTAACGATGACGAGAAGCCGTTCAGGTAGTATTCGTTGGTGTTGCGACCTTCGGGTTCGAGAAAAAGTTGATGTTGCTCTTTGTCGGCGAAGGTGCGCAGTTTGTCCTCGATACTCGGGCAGTAGCGAGGTCCTATGCCTTGAATCGTTCCGTTGAACAGAGGCGAGTCCCCGAATCCGCCACGCAGCGTGTTGTGAACCTCCTGCGAGGTATAGACCAGAAAGCAGGGTAGCTGGTTCTCAACGGGCTGGGTATCAGGCGAGAACGAGAACTTTGAGGGATGTTCATCTCCGTATTGAGGTTCCAGACGCTCGAAATCGATGGTTCGGGCATCCAATCGGGCGGGTGTTCCGGTCTTCATTCTGCCCGCCTCGAATCCCAATTCGACCAGCTGCTCGGTAATTCCATACGATGCGGCATCTCCTGCTCTTCCTCCCTCGGCGTGTGAGCGACCGCAGTGCATTAACCCCGAGAGGAATGTGCCATTGGTAAGAATCACGGCATCGGCACTACAAACCACTCCCATTCGTGTTTTTACGCCTGTTATGCGGGGTTTCTTACCGCTTGTATCAAAGAGTAGCCCATCGGCGGTGTCTTGCCAAATATAGAGATTTTGGGTGTTTTCGAGAGTCTTGCGCCATTCGTCGGAGAACTTTGCCTTGTCGCATTGTGCGCGTGGGCTCCACATTGCAGCTCCTTTCGAGCGATTAAGCATTCGGAATTGAATGGTTGAAAGGTCTGTGATGCGACCCATCTGACCGCCCAAAGCGTCGATTTCGCGCACAATCTGACCTTTGGCCACGCCACCGACGGCGGGATTGCACGACATCGCAGCAAACTTGGTCATATCCATCGTCAGCAGCAGGGTGCGTGAGCCGAGGTTTGCCGCAGCAGCCGCAGCCTCACAGCCGGCGTGTCCGCCTCCGATGACAATTATATCGTAGTGAAGATTCATTGTTCGACAATTTTATTTTTGAAACATCGCCTTATAGAGAGCCAGATATTTATCCTCCTTGCGGTGCATCTGCTTGTTTGCACGCGGAGTTTTGTCGCCCTGACCGCAGAGGTGGAGTAGTCCGTGAACCACCACACGCAGCATCTCTTCGCGACGAGTCGCCCCATAAAGGCGGGCATTGTCGGCGACGGTTTCGATGTCGATGAAGATATCTCCTGCCACAAAGCCCTCTTTCAACTCGCTGTAATCGAAGGTTATGATATCGGTAAAGTAGTCGTGTCCGAGAAATTGGCGATTCATATCGAGCAGGCGCTGTGCCGAGCAGAATATGTAGTTGATGTTTTCGATACGAAATCCCTCCTCTTTTGCCACGGCGTGGAGCCATTCGCGCACGGAGCGACGTGCTTCGAGTCGGTAGTTACAATCCTCGGTATAGTATTTTACTGCCATAACGGTTCCTATTTTCTAAAACATTTCGAAGCCTGCATTACCTCGCTCGGGTTGGGCGAGTAGATGCCGAAGACCATCTTATACTCCATCTCCATCGTCGTCAGGTTTACCGAGGAACCAATGGTGCCGATACGTTGATTCTTGGTCACCTTGGCATTCTTTTCGACGCAGACCTCCGAGAGGTTGGCATAGGTCGAAATATACTCTCCGTGAGCGATATAGATGTCGTATTTATTGGTTATGCGGTTACGTTTGATGTCGAGCACCTTGCCGGCATAGATTGTGATGATGCCTGCATCCTTGCGTCCGACGATTTCTGCCATATTTCCCTTGTATTTACGAACGGTACCACCCACCACGGGAAGGTTTAGATTTGAGGTCTGGTTCGAGAACGATGCACCCTCTTTATTTCCTTTCGTCAGGCGGCGCAACTCGTTGATTGCCACCTCTAACTGCTCCTCGCGGGCAATTTTGTTACGCAGGGTTTGTTGCTCTTGCTTGGTAAGTTTTTTGACTGCCGAGCGAGCCGCCGAAGCATCTTTTTGTAACTTTTGTTTCTGGGAGTTGAGATTGCGGCGTGTGGTGTTCAGCTCCTCGCGACGACGAGTGAGCGTATCGCGATGAGAGGCAACTTCACAACTCAATCGCTCGATTTCGCGAATCTTTTCGCTTCGCAGGTTTGCCACGTTTCGCAAAATCGTAATGCGTCTTACCGCATCGGCGAACGACTCCGATGAGAAGATGTATGACAGGTAGTTGTTGTGACGATAGTTGCGGTAGGTTTCGCGCACCAATTCAGCATATTGAGTGCGTGTCTGTTCGAGTTTTTTCGAGAGTGAGCGAGCCGTGCTGTCTGTGCGGTTGATGTCGCGGTTGAGCATATTTATCTGCTTACGGTTGGCGTTGAGCAGATGGTTGCGCGACTCTATTTGGCGAGTGAGCAGCGTTACCTTTTTTTGCGTTGAGCTTTTGGTGTTTTTGAGATTTTTGATTTTGCGCTCATCCTCGGCAATCTTCTTTTCGAGGTTGGCAATCACTCGCTTTTGCTCGGCAATCTTCTTGCTGTTTTGGGCAACACCGGGGGCGACGACGAGAATCAACATCGTCATCATCAACACAATCGTTCGGGCTATCTGTTTGGTCAAAGTCATTCTCGTTGGTTATTGCTGTTGTTTGAGGCGCTCGATTCGCTTTTCGACCATTGTTTTGTCGTATCCGTTGGCGAGTGCTTTGCGCCAATAGACCTCTGCCATAAACTTCTCTCCGAGAGCCGCCAAAATATCGCCATAGTGAATCTGCAAGTCGGCACTATTGGTCCTGTCGAGCGAAATCGCCTGACGCATAACCCGTTTCGCCTCGGCATTGCGACCAAGCTTATGGAGCACCCACGCCCGAGTATCGAGATATGTCGGATTATTTTCGGTCAAAGCCGTTGCTTTATCTGCCATTTCGAGGGCGCGGTCGAGGTTTCGCTCTTCGAGCGACAAGAAGTAGGCGTAGTTGTTCAGAACTCCGGTATTCTCGGCGTGGAGCGCGAGAGCCTTGTCGTAGCAGTTATAGCAACGAGACATCTGCTTGCGTTCGTTCTTGTCGGAGGAGCGGGTACCAAAGCTTCCCTCTGTTACAATACCATCTTCCTTTATCGCCAACTGATGATATACATCCCCGATATAACCCCAAATAGAGCTGCGTAACGAGTCTTTGTCGGCAAACTTCAAGGCTTCGCGGTAACCCTCGATGGCACGGTTGAAATCTCTCTTTACGAGATGGAGATGCCCGCGTCGGATGTAGAGCTCTGCGTCATTGGGGAACTTTTTGAGCGCTCGATTCAGATAGAGCGTTACAGAGTCGGCGTGTCCGAGGTAGCTCTCTATCTCCATTACGGCCGTAAAGAGGTCGCGGTCGGCATCAGGCTTGGCTGTATGTTGTTTGTAGAGCATCAGCGCATCATCAATCTTGCCCGAACGTATAAGGTGGTCGGCATATATTTCCAACACTTGCCGATTGTCGGGATAGAGGTTGTGAAGCGTGATGGCGAGGATATCTATCTGCGGGTAGTTGTCGCGGTAGAAGGTTCGATTCGCCGTAAGTTCTCGGAAGAGCCTGCACTTCTCCTCTGCGGGAAGGTTGTCGAGCGTAAATATTCGGTAGGTGGTGTTCAGGTGCTCCCGGATGTTTCCCTGTTCGCGATAGTGCTCGCCCAGCGCAGCCCACGCAAAGACGTTTGTCGAATCGAGTTGTATGGCGCGACGAAACGACATCTCCGCCAACGAGTCTTGATTCATTATCGCATAGATTTCGCCCAAAAATATGTGGTTGTCAGGCTCATAAGGTATAGCTTCCGCCAACTTTTTTGTCTCTTCGAGAGCTCGGTTAAATTGGCGGGTCGAGAGCAGAAGCCGACGTTTCATCGCCCCGAGATAGGGGTTGATGCCGAACTGTCGCTCCGCCGAGTCGAGGATGGCTATTGCCGAGAAGGGACGGCGGTCCTGCTCGTAGAGGGCGGCGAGAAGTCGATAGTGGTCGGGGTTCCGTTCGGTACGGACCAACTGTTCAAATATGGGCACCGCCTCCGCATATCGACTGCCGAGAATGAGGCTCTGTCCCAAAAGTTGTCTGTACCAGCGATTTGTCGAATCGAGCTCGGTTGCACGACGTGCAAACCGAATTGCGCTATCCACACTCTTGCCCAACATATTGTTGGCCAACTCGTAGTAGGCGGGCGCATAGGCAGAGTCGCACTCTATCGCTTTCACAAAGAGCCGACGAGCCTGCACGGTATCCCCGTCGATTACGCTACGCTTGATACCCTCGGTATAGAGGAACAGCGCACGAGCCGAATCGGGATAATCGACGGTCGCAACCTGCTGCTGCGGGGCTTTGATAAATCCGCAAGAGAAGAAAAAGCACAGGAGCAGTATGGCAACGAGTCGTCGCATAAATAGTTGTCAGTAAGCGGTTTATAGCGCACTGTCGAATTGGTGGAGGAAGCGCACGTCGTTCTCAAAGTAGAGGCGCAGATCTTTAACGCCGTATTTGAGCATTGCGATACGTTCAACTCCCATACCAAACGCGAATCCCGAATATTTTTTCGAATCAATACCACTTGCTTCGAGAACATTGGGATCTACCATTCCGCAACCCATAATTTCGAGCCAGCCGGTGCCTTTGCAGACGTTGCAACCCTTGCCTCCGCAGAGGTTACACGAGACATCGACCTCTGCCGAAGGTTCGGTAAAGGGGAAGTACGACGGGCGCATACGGATAGTCGCGCTCTCGCCGAAGAGCTCCTTGGCGAAGTAGAGAATCGACTGCTTCATATCTGCAAACGAAACACCCTCGTCAATGTAAAGACCTTCGATTTGGTGGAAGATGCAGTGTGCGCGGTACGAGATGGCTTCGTTGCGGAAGACACGACCCGGGCAGACTACGCGAATGGGAGGCTTCTGGCGCTCCATTGTGCGAACCTGAATCGACGATGTATGCGTGCGCAACAGCACGTCGGGATTCTTCTCGATGAAGAAGGTGTCCTGCATATCGCGAGCGGGGTGTTCGGGAGGGAAGTTCAGGGCCGAGAATACGTGCCAATCGTCCTCGATTTCGGGACCATCGGCGATGGTGTATCCCAAACGCGAGAAGATGTCGCAAATCTCGTTTTTAACCAACGAAATCGGGTGGCGCGAACCAAGCTCTTCGCCACTGCCGGGGCGGGTCATATCGCCGATGGCGGTTGCGGGGGTTGCTGCCGAGGCAAACTCCTCCTTCAAGGTGTTTACACGCTCCAAAGCGCGATTTTTGAGTTGGTTGAGTTTCTGTCCGAACTCTCGTTTCTGCTCGGGAGCAACGCTTTTGAACTCTTCGAGCAGGGCATTCATTTCGCCCTTTTTACCGAGGATTTTGATGCGAAACTCCTCGACTTCGGCTGCCGATTGTGGAGCAAACTCCTCGACACGGCGCAACAGGTCGTTAATTTTTTCGTTCATATTTTGTGGTTTTGTTCAAATTCACTACCTTTATTAAGTCGAAAAAGCGTCTGTTTTGGCAAAAGTGGTCCTCAAACGCAAATTCGTACCTATCTTTGCTGTGTAAATGGGCAATATACCTCATTAACGCACAAAGTTACAAAAAATTTGATTATGTTTCGAAAAACGCTCCTATTTATTGCGATAACCCTGCTGCTCTGCTCTACGGCTACGGCGCAACGGGTGGGTGTCGTATTGAGCGGCGGTGGCGCAAAAGGGCTCTACCACATAGGAGTCTTGCAGGCTCTCGAAGAGAACGAGGTGCCGATAGATTACATTGCCGGAACATCGATGGGGTCCATCATTGCAGGTCTGTATGCCGCCGGATACTCTCCTGCCGAGATGCGGGAGATTGTCTTGTCCGGAGAGGTCGAAAAGTGGGTCTCCGGAAAGATTGACCGCAAACATCGCTTCTACTTTCGCGAAATGCACGAACAACCTTCGATGATTTCGATGCGAGTCAATCTTCGCGGTAAACAGCGAGGCGAAAAGGTTGTGCAGATGCCGAGCCACATAATCTCGTCGTCGCAGATAGATATGGCTTTGGTGGGTTTGTTCCAACCGGCGACGATTGCCGCAGCCGGCGATTTCGACAAGCTGATGATTCCTTTTCGTTGTGTGGCCACCGATATGAACAGCCGAAAGGCGAAGGTTTTCGACCGTGGCGATTTGGGGTTGGCGATTCGTTCGTCGATGTCTATTCCTATGGTTTTCAGACCTGTAAAATTGGATTCGATGCTGCTGTACGACGGTGGACTGGTCGATAATTTCCCGTGGCGAACCCTTGACGAGGAGTTTTCTCCCGATATTATTATCGGGTCGAAGTGTACCGCCGGAACCTCTCCTGTGGATACGAACAGCAGTGTGATATCGCAAGCTTTGATGTTGATGACGGCACGTACCGACTACTCGCTTCCGGAAGAGAGGGGCGTTTTATTGGATCGTGCCGTGGATGTGGGTATGCTCGACTTCGACCGAGGTGTCGAGATTGTCGAAATGGGCTATGCCGATGCGCTGCAAAGTATGCCGAAGATTCTGCAACGAATCTCCTCGCGTCGTTCGGTGGCAGAGGTTATGTCGAGGCGTGAAGAGTTTCGAGGCTGTATGCCGGAGCCCGTGTATGAGGCCTATTCTGCCGACAGCATTACCCCCGCACAGCGCATATACGTCGAACAGGTTATGCACCTACGCGAGAAAGACGGTTCGAATAATGCTCTGTCACACAGCGAGTTGAGCAGTAACCTGAACGACTTGTTGGTCGATGATGGGTTCGAATGGAACTACCCTATGGTTACCTATGATGTTGATAGTCGCAAGTTCTCTGTCGGGCTGAATTTGAAGGCGCGCCCATCTCTCCGCATATCGTTCGGAGGCAACATCTCTTCGACCGCCTTCAACCAGGCCCTGATAAGCGCTCGTTACGAAACGGTCGGCAGAGTCTCTCAATCGGCAGGCATAGACCTCTATTTGGGTGCAATATGCAATATGGGGCGTATCGGAGGCAGGACCACCTTCTATCGCAAGATACCCATATTCCTCGATTACTCTTATAATCTCGGAATGATGAATACGCTCCACGGAAATTTCGGACATCTGGCAGGGGTTGATAATACGGAGAAAATCAAAAATAAGGAGCATTTTGGCTCTGTGGCTGTGGGCTTTGCCTTAACCCGCAAGAGTGTATTGCAGTTTGTGCTGAATGGCGGCGAAACACTTTATCGTATGAGCGGATGGCACGATTATACCCGTTTTACGTTTATGGGAACCAAGGCGGAGTTACGTCGCAGCACGCTTGACCACCGCATTTTCCCCACAAAGGGAACATTTATCTCCGCTTCGGGAATATACATCTACGGACAAGACAAGTATAACTATCTGCCCTCGGTCGGCATCACGCCGGAGCGGACTCTTCGCAAGCAGTGGTTTGGTGCAAAGTTGCGTTGGGAGCAGTATTTCGATATGCCGGCCATCAAGTGGTTCTCGTTTGCCTATCGTTTGGATGGTGTCTATACCACTCATCCCAAATTCGAGAGCGAGGCAACAACGATAATGTCGTCGCCGCTTTATGCTCCCGTGCCGCACGCAAATATGATATATATGCCCGATTTTCGTGCTACCAAATTTGTGGCGGCAGGAGTTATGCCGACTTTCAAAATAATACCCAACCTGATGGTTCGCGCCGGATTCTATACGATGTTCCGCGACAAGGATTATACCTCGTCGCAATGGCACTACATCGCCGATTTGTCGGTGGTTTATCATACGCCATTGGGTCCCATAAGCCTCGCTTTGACCAAATATGACCTGCGAAATTGGAGAAACACCTACCTCTCGTTTAACTTCGGATTGCTCATTTTTGCCCCGAAGGGACTCTTCTATTAGGAGCCGATTGGAGGGTGACGGATAGAGAATTTCGGTGTAATTTGGGTTTATTTGTGCAAAACTTTGTATATTTGTCTTTTGGTTCAATAATGGAGCCGATGCTAACCATAATTAAAAAGCTATGAAGAAAATAAAATTGGGACTTTTCCCGAAAGTTGTGATTGCCATTACGGTCGGAGCTCTGCTCGGATTGGTTGCTCCGGATGTTTTGGTGCGAATTTTCAAGACTTTTAATGTCTTCTTTGCACAGGTGCTCAAATTTATTGTGCCTCTGCTCGTTATCGGTTTAGTTACGCCGTCGGTGGCTCGTTTGGGTCGTGGTGCGGGTAAGATGCTTGTTATGGTATTGGCTCTGTCGTACCTCTCGACCATTGGTGCAGGATTCTTCTCGTACGGTTGTGCAACAGCACTTCTTCCAAACTATATCGAAGTGGGAGAACTTTCGACACAGGCTGCTGCCGCAAAGACCTTTGCTCCCTATTTTGAGTTAAAAATTCCGCCCATCTGTGATATTTTGACGGCGTTGATGCTCTCGTTTGTGCTGGGCGTAGGAATGATTTTTACCGAGTCGTCATCGTTGCGTAAGGGTTTTGACGAGCTGGAAGCGATAATCAAGCTGACCATCGAGCGTGCCATCATTCCGCTTCTGCCGCTCTACATCTTCACGATGATGTGTGATATGTCTGCCACAGGCCGACTTGCAACCGTGATGGGTGCCGGCGTGAAGGTTATCGCTACGGGAGTTGCTCTCTCGATTTGCTACCTTATCTTACAGTTTATCATTGCCGGTATAATTTCGCGCAAGAATCCGTTCCGTTGTCTTAAAAACATCCTGCCGGCATACCTGACCGGTTTCTCGATTTGCTCTTCGTCGGCGGTTATTCCCGTGACGTTGGAGTGTACAATCAAGAACGGAGTCTCGAAGGAGATTGCCGGATTTGTTGTCCCTCTCTGCGGTACGGTGCATATGTGCGGTTCGGTTATCAAACTTATGACTACGACCATAGCCGTAATGATTATGTGCGGCATCGAGATTAACCCGGCACTCATTGTAAACTTTGTATTCTTGCAGGCTATTGCAGCTGTGGCAGCCCCGGGAGTTATGGGTGGTGTGTTGATGGCGTCTATTGGTCTGGTAGAGTCGATTCTCGGTCTTTCGCCCGAGCATACGGCGTTGATTATGACCATCTACCTTGCCCTCGACGGATATGGCCCGGCTTGCAACGTGAGTGGCGATAGCGCGATAGCGATGATTGTTGATCGCTTCTTCGGAAAGAAGAAGGTTGAGGAGCCAGCGGTTGCCGAAAATTAAAATTCTCTATGCCCCAAGCACTTACACTCTCTCTTACACCCAAGGAGGCTGCCGACCCCAAGACATATACGTCGTTGGCGGCTCGTCGTTTGGGTGTAAGCGACCGTGATATTGCTTTGGTGCAGGTGGTCAAACGCTCGATAGATGCACGCCGTGGGCGACCGAAGGTAAATCTCTCACTCGAAATATATATCGACAACGAACCGCAGCCCGCCCCCGTGAATTTTGACTATCCATCGGTGGTCGGCAAACCGGAGGTGGTGGTTGTAGGTTCGGGTCCGGCGGGTCTGTTTGCGTCGTTGCGCCTCATAGAGCTTGGTCTGCGACCGATTCTGCTCGAACGAGGTAAAGAGGTGCTGCCCCGCAAGAAGGATGTGGCACAAATTAACAGAAACGGCGAGATAAATCCCGATTCGAACTACGCCTTTGGCGAGGGTGGCGCCGGCACTTTCTCCGACGGAAAGCTCTTTACCCGTAGCAAGAAACGTGGCGATTACAACAAGGCTTTGCAGACTCTGGTCTTCCACGGAGCCTCGCCCGAGATTCTCTACGAGGCACATCCGCATATCGGCTCCGACAAGCTGCCACGCATCATCTCGTCGATTTGCAAGACTATTCGTGAGTCGGGTGGCAGTGTGCTGTTCGAACATCGCGTAACGGAGTTTGTTGTGCGTGACGGCAGGGTGCAGGGCGTACGATGTGGCGACACGCTTATCGAGGCTGCTGCGGTGGTGGTTGCCACGGGACACTCGGCTGACGATATCTACTTTATGCTCCACGATGCCGGCATCAGACTCGAAGCAAAACCCTTTGCTATGGGTGTGCGCATCGAGCATCCGCAGGCATTGATAAACTCGATTCAATACCACAACTCCGACCAGATGGAGTATCTCCCTTCGGCTTCATATTCGCTGGTGTCGCAGGAGAATGGACGTGGCGTCTATTCGTTCTGTATGTGTCCGGGAGGGTTTATGGTTCCGGCGATGACCGACCCTTCGCACTCGGTTATCAACGGAATGTCGCCCAGCGAACGCAACTCCCCCTACGCCAACTCGGGACTTGTTACCGAGGTGCGCCTTGCGGACTTTGAGTATCTGCGTGAGGAGTATGGCGAGTTGGCGGGTTTAGCGTTCCGCCGAGAGGTCGAACAGGCGGCTCGCCGTTTTGGAGGCGCACGCCAGGTTGCTCCGGCACAGAGGGTTGCCGACTTTGTGTCGGGTCGTGAGAGTAAAACCTTGCCGGCAGTGTCGTATATTCCGGGAGTTGTGCCGTCGCATATCAACTCTTGGCTGCCGGGGTTTATGTCGCAAGCGCTGCGCTCTGGAATCTCGACCTTTGGTCGCAAGATGCACGGATATCTCACGAACGAAGCAGTGGTTGTGGGTGTCGAGTCGCGTACATCTACACCCGTTCGCATACCTCGTAATTCCGAAACGTTGATGCACGAGCAGGTTGATGGGCTGTTCCCGACAGGTGAGGGTGCCGGCTATGCCGGTGGTATTATCTCGGCAGCGCTCGACGGAGAGCGCATTGCCGAGGCTGTAAAACAGTATATAAAGTAGCAAAGCAATATGGGAAATCGCTATCTGTTCTATGTGGCACATTCATACGCCTATGCCATTCTCTTCCCTTTGGAGGAGGAGATTGAGCGACGTGGTGGAGAGTCTGCCTGGTTTGTCGAGGAGGGGTGTCCCGTCGAACTGCTCGAAGGTCGCCGTCGCATAACCGAATTCGAGGAGGTTGAGCGATATAATCCCACAGCCGTCTTTGCCCCCGGAAACTACATCCCCGACTTCTTTCCCGGAGTCAAGGTTGAGGTCTTTCACGGCTACCCCATAAACAAGCGTGCCGATCGTCACGATGACCACTTCACAATCAGGGATTGGTTTGACCTCTACTGCACGCAGGGGCCCAGCAGTACGGTCCCCTTCGAGGAGATAGCCCGACGTCTCGGTACCTTCCGTGTGCGCGAGACGGGTTGGGCAAAGACCGATAGCTATATCCGTGCGGCGACGAATGCCACCAGAGAGCCTGCCGACCGCCCCACAATCCTCTACTCTTCGACCTTTACCCGTTCGCTGACCTCGACATCGCTGCTTGCCGATGAGGTGGAGCGTATGGTCGCCTCGGGACGTTGGAATTGGATATTTATGTTCCATCCGAAACTCGATGATGAGCAGGTGTTGGGACACTATCGCTCACTTGCCGAGCGGTACGACAATGCCCGATACCTCGGCAATACGTTCGATATGTCGGCTATGGTACAGGCGGATGCGATGCTCTGCGACTCGTCGTCGATAATTATGGAGTTTATGCTGCTCGATAAGCCCGTGGTTACTCTCCGTAACTCGATGCCGGGGGCACATCTGCTCGATGTTACAAAGGTCGAAGATGTTGAGCCGGCACTCGAAAAGGCTCTTGCCCGCCCCGAAGAGTTGATGTCGGCAATGCGCCGCTGGCGCGACCATCACGAGGCACATCGCGATGGAGGGTGTGCTGCACGAATCCTCGATGCGGTCGATGAGTTTATCTCCGACGGAGGCGCAGCAACCCTGTACCCCAAACCTCTAAATCTTGTCCGCAAACTCAAATTGCGTAAAAAGCTGGGATACCCTCTCTTTTGGAAGTTGTAGATTCGTAATTGTAATTTGTTATATTTTTTTTAATTTTACGGCACGAATTGTACAATTATGACTGAATCAAAAATATACGGTAGAGTCTATACTCCGACATATCTGGTCAATCACATATTAGATTGTATCGGCTATGATACGTATGACCATATCGTGAAAAAGCATATTATTGATAATAGTTGTGGAGACGGAGCTTTCCTCGTTGAAATTGTAAACAGATATTGCAATTCGTTTGAAGGGACAAAAAAAGAATTAAAGCGCGATCTTGAAACATATATTCACGGT
This sequence comes from uncultured Alistipes sp., assembly GCA_964536825.1. Taxonomy (GTDB): domain Bacteria; phylum Bacteroidota; class Bacteroidia; order Bacteroidales; family Rikenellaceae; genus Alistipes. The sequence goes on from CAZIAS010000003.1 coordinate 39,649, forward strand.
ATCGAAATTGATCTTGATGAACGAAATAAATGCGTAGCCAATCTCGATAAAGTTGTTTTCAATTTTGATATTGAAAACGTACAGTGGGATGTTTTGTGCGCGGATGCGCTATTCGTAACAAATTACGACAAAAAGATGGATTATGTTGTGGGTAATCCCCCATACGTTAGAGTCCATAATTTAGAATCTTCCTACGAGCAAGTCAAAGCATATAAGTTTGCAAATGGAGGAATGACCGACCTTTATTTGGCTTTTTTTGAATTAGGCTTTAATATGTTAAGATATGACGGACAATTATGTTATATAACACCTAGTTCTTGGCTTAATAGTTTGGCTGCTACCAATATGCGACAATATATCGTAATGAATCAAAACTTGGTTGCTCTTATTGATATGGAACATTTCCAGGCTTTTGAAAAAATCACGACCTATACTATTATTTCTCATTTTAAGAAATCGCATTGTAGCAACAAATTTGATTACTATATTTACAACAAAGAAAATAATAGTCGCAAATTTATAGCTAATCTAGATTTACAGAATTGCTATATTGATTCTTGCATTTATTTGGGGACATCGGAGCAATTGCAAAGATTACGACAAATCAAGGTTTCTCAAAATAATAGATATGTATCTGTAAAAAATGGCTTTGCCACATTGGCTGACAATGTTTTTATTGGAGATGCAATACCAGAGTCTCCTATTACTATAAAGGTGGTAAAAGGATCAACAGGTAAATGGTATAATTGTTTATTTCCATACGATCGAAATGGTAAGCCACTTTCGGAGGAGAAGATATTCGAGAATAAAGACGTGAGATGTCATCTCATTGCCAATAAAAAGGCTTTGCTGAAAGGTAATGTTGAATATAAAGGATGGTATTTGTTTGGTAGGACACAAGCCCTAGCAGATGTTTATCGTCCCAAATTGTCTATTAACTCGTTGATTAGAACCGCGGCTGATTTTAAGTTGATTGAACTTAAAAGTGGCGAAGGTATATACAGCGGATTGTACGCTATAGCCAATATTGACATCTCTTGGAAAGAAATAAAAAATATCATTGTATCTGATGAATTTGTTGGATATATCAAACTTTTAAGAAAATATAAAAGTGGTGGGTATTATACATTTAACTCCAAAGATGTAGAGCAATTTATTAACCATAACCTCTCCATTAAAAATAAGATTGGCAAGTATGTTATCAAACCAACTGTTTCTAGACAAAGTCCTGACCTCTTTCAAGGAGTTTATTAGTAGAGGAACCTCTCGTAGTACAGCAAAACTCAAACCTTTGCACGGGGCAATCGCTGCTGATATAGCAGAACGACTAGGCGATAGATACAAAGTCTATTCGCAAGGTTTTGGCGATGGCAGAGAAAGAAGGATTAATGGTCGATATATTGATAAAATGGTGGATATTACCATTGAGGATATTCAGACAAAGAAGCCTGTCGCCGGCATAGGAGTGAAGTTTGTAATGCAGAATTATTCTCAAAATTCAAACAATTATTTTGAGAATATGTTAGGCGAGACTGCAAATATAAGAACGGCAAATTGTCCTTATTTTCAGATGTTTATAATTCTAGATAAGTTGCCTTATTATGAAAATTCAGGAACCCTCAAAAAATGGGAAGAGTTTACAGATCATAATATGAGCAAATATTGCAAGTTGTCAGCTGACGATGTCAGGGCATTTATGCACACTCCGAATAAGACATTGATATATGTTGTTCGCATTACTCCGGAAGCTCCTGTGAATATCAGTACCAAGAAAGAATATATGGAGTTTTATTCAAAGCACATAGAAACCTTGATTGCGACAAATTCTCCTCACAAATATGATGGTATTGAAAACAATGGAGCAGTTATTATGAATGACTATAAAACATTCATAGATAAGGTGTATTACGCAATCAAATCCATCTAACTATCAAACAACTATTTGTTTAGTGCTTAAGAAGGCGTAATGTCCTTTTCTAAACGTAGCCAACTAATATTGGTAGGTAATTTATGGTCGTCTTGCGCTTTTGCTGCCTATGGCTCTGCGTAGGGCGAAGATGGTGTTGTTTATTACGCGGTGGAGGTCGTAGCTCCACTTGCTCTTGGGTTTAAGTCGGTCATCGACCATATAAACAGCCTTGTAGCATACGCGCATCTTGTGGTGGAGTGCATAGACCATCAGCAGGCGCTCGCTGATATAGCCGAAAATACGCCCCTGAACAGGGTCTTTTGGCACCTCGATACGGCGTTCTGCCTCGAAAAGCGTATCGAACAGCCACTCGGAGTACGCTTCGAAATCTTTACGTCGCATAATAAACATATTGAATCGCGCGAGCAGATTGTTCTCGAAAAATATCTCGTCGAAGGCGGCAAGATATTCGGGTGTGCGCTCGGCTATAATCTCGCGCACAACATCTATATCCTCGCCGCGATGGCTGCGGGCATACTCTGTGTAGATATTACGGGTCTGTACGCGAGGCTTCGAGAGTATTATGTCACACTCTTCGAAGAGTTGGTCCATATCGGGTACGGGGTGCTCTGTGGCAAAAAAGTCGTCGGTACGTACAATGCGGACATTTCCCGGCTCGTTGCTGAAGTCGAAGTAGCGGCGATAGTGGCTCAATCCGACAAATTCTGCCTCGCCGAGGTTCTTCCAAGCCCAATAATGTGCGGTAAGTTCGCAAAAATTGCGATTTTTGGAGCTGATATTATCGCCCGTATCATCGCCGGTAAAGCCCAAATCGACCGAAGCAATCGCCTTGCCGACCTGAATCGGAAGGTAGGGTTCGTGTGACAGGCAACGGTCCTGCTTGTGTGCGCAGACCAAAATCGTAGTTTTGCTCATTATAATTCCAATTTAAGGGCACTCTCTATAACTTTGTCCATATCGTAGTAACGATACTCTCCCAAACGGCCGCCGAAGATAACCTTTTCGTCGGTAGAGGCGAGTGCCCGATACTGCTCGTAGAGGGTGTTGTTACGCTCGTCGTTTATGGGGTAGTAGGGCTCTTTGCCCTCGCCGAATTGTTCGGGGTATTCGCGGGTAATGACCGTTGTGGGCTGTGAGCCGAATTCGAAATGTTTGTGCTCGATGATGCGCGTGTAGGGAATCTCACGTTCCGTGTAATTTACTACGGCACACCCTTGGTAGTTTGGTGTTGCGATATGTTCGTGCTCGAATCGCAGCGAGCGGTAGTCCAGCGCGCCAAATCGAAAATCGTAGTATTCGTCTATGCGACCTGTGAATATAACCTTGTCGCAGAGCGAGAGCCAACCCTCACGGTCGGTAAAGAAGTCGGTGTTGCAGCGCACCTCAATGCCGTCGAGCAGAGCATCTACAATCTTGTTGTAGCCTCCTATGGGGATACCCTGCCAGCGGTCGTTAAAGTAGTTGTTGTCGAAAGTGAAACGTACGGGCAGTCGTTTGATTATGAATGCCGGCAACTCACGGGCGTCACAGCCCCACTGCTTCTCGGTGTAACCCTTGACCAGCACCTCGTAAATATCGCGACCTACGAGAGATATCGCCTGCTCTTCGAGGTTTTGTGGCTCTGTGATGTCTGCTTCGCGGCGCTGCTCCTCGATTTTTGCTTGTGCTTCGGCGGGTGTCAGCACGCCCCACATCGCGTGAAAGGTGTTCATATTGAAGGGGAGATTATAGAGCTTTCCCCGATAATTTGCCACCGGCGAATTTACGTAGTTGTTGAATTCGGCAAAGCGATTTACAAACTCCCAAACCTCGCGATTCGAGGTGTGGAAGATGTGTGCTCCATACTTGTGAACATTGATACCATCGACCTGCTCACAGTAGATGTTTCCTCCGCGATGTGCGCGCTTCTCGATAACAAGAACACTATGTCCCGCCTGCTTGGCACGCCAAGCGGCCACCGCCCCGAACAGTCCGGCTCCGACTATCAGATAATCATATTTTTGCATAATCGTTCGACAGGTTTGACCCGCTCCTTTATGCAAAGATACGAAAATCCTATGGCAAATCAAAAATTTTATCCTCGAACGCTCTTTTTGTGATATGTGCGCGGATTCTACGTGTAACGCCTTCAAAACACCTTTCAACGCCCTGCTTTGCAACTGTCTGATAATCAGCAATAACCGCAAAACGCAAACGAATTAGTGAAAAAATATCAAAAATTTATTGAAAATTTTTAATAAAACCCTTGCACAAATGAAAAAAACGCCTTACCTTTGCAGTGAAGTTTTAAGGTTCGTTTAGGTTAGTAGTTTTAGGTTGGTAGAGGAAACGGAAGGTTGCAACCAAATGGGTTGCTAAGACTCGCAGGCGGTGCTCGCTTGGAGTCGAACACCTCCGCGACCTCGATTTTTTTTGTCCCTATCTGACCATACTCTCTTTTGAAGGATGGAATCCTTGCATCCTCGCAGCTCCCGTATTGGTAATTTGTAATAAGTAAGTGCCATCTATGATGGCAGGGCGTGGCAAGCGCAGTCTGCGACTGCTTAATGGCGGCGGGCGGAACTCCCTTAATCCCCTTATCAAAAAAACTCTCCCCCTGTTTTAGGGGGAGCACCCGAAGGGGGAGGGGCTGTTTTAATTGATAATTGATAATTGATAGTTGATAATTGATAATTAGTGGACCCCTCCGGCTTACAGCCACCTCCCATTTCGCATCATATAAAATTCAAAATCCGAGATTTTGTGATGCGAAATCTATATTTACAATCCCCCGTCCCCTTTGAAAAGGGGCGACAGGGGAGGAGGTGTTGAAATTCAAAATGATTTTCCATATACTCCCCCATAGTCCCCATAATCCCCATTCTCCTTATACTCCTCCTAAAAAGAAGGGGTCTGTTCGTAGGAAATCGAACAGACCCGGGTTAGGTTAGTTAGGTTAATGAGAAATGGGAGAACCCCACATTTGTATTACAAAAGTAAGCAGTTTTTATTAAAAAACAAATTTTTCTTCGAAATTTTTATCAAAACTCGCGTTTTTTCTTAAAGTTTATAATTAAAAATTTTAATAATGCGGTGTTTTTATAAAATTTTAATTATTTACAACCATTGCCTGTTGCTCTGTGGGAGCGCATTTCTCTGCCATATCGCATTGTGAGTCGTTGTTGAATGTTGAGGCCCCATACTCTCCGGCAAGATAGCGACTGCGATAGACCGAGGGCGTGATTGCGTACTCCTTCTTGAAGAGTTTGATAAAGTGTGAGGTGTTTGGAAATGCACATTCGTGACCAATCTCCGAAACGGATTTGCCGGTCGATATCAATAGCAGACGCGAATGCATCAATCGTTGGCGTATATACCATTTGTGCGGAGGCATCTCGAAGTGGCGCCTGAACTCCTTTTTGAACGAAGTGAGCGAGCGGTTGCAAATCTCGGAGAGTTGTTCGATGGAGACATCTTTGAACATATGGTTATAGACAATCTGCTCGAAGTTGCCGCTGGCGACATCCATATTTCGCAATAGTTTGCTTTTTAGGCAGCAGTCGCCGTGTGAAATGAGCAGATAGAGCAACTCCGTAAGTTTGATGTTCTCTGCCGTTTCGTCGTGTCGGAACAGCTCTTCACGCAGGTAGCTGTTTGCGTTTACAAAGAAACTCTTTGCCGTGTTCCAAGCCGGCATCGCTACGTGGTTGCGAGAGCGACACCAATCGCAAGTGTGATTGTTCGAGAAGCGTACGCCGTAGGTTATGCTCAAATGTGAAAGGATGTGTTGCAGGCTTGACGGCGTGTAGTAAAAGACAATCTCTTCGAAAGGAGCATCTTCTTCGCCTACATTCTCGACGTGGTGTAGCCCGATACCCATATAGAATATCTCGCCTCGCTTCACGGGATAACACTTGTCGCCGTAGTAGATGTTCTTGGTGCCGTGCAAAACGTAGCCGATGGCGTACCGTGACAGAGATATCGAGCCGATATTCGACGGCGAAGAATCGACGAACTTCACGATTTGAGGTTGTGGCTGTTGGTTGGACTGATTGGTTGTCATAATATTATATATATAAGTTTGTTCTCGCTGTTTGACGGACAAAATTATAAAAATAATATTAAACAATACAATAAATTATTGTATTTTTATCACAAACTCCCATTTCGCGTGATTTTGGGGCTTTTTGGAATATTTCAGGCGATAAAAAAGTGAACAATCATTAGTACAACAAGTAGTAGTACCATCAAATTACTAACCTCGTTGCGTACTCGCAACAACATTACGGGGAAGAGAACCGAGATTGGCAGAGCCAGCGTCGTGAAGAGTCCTGTTGTTGCCGAAGGCAGGGCAAATGCCGCACACGCCGTGATAAGAAGGACAATATGGAATGCGAGAATGGTTCGCGGGCGAACACCGACCGAGCGTTTGTCGCCGAAAAATGTTGCAATACCACAGAGTGCTCCGAAGAGCAGCAGACCCATCATCGCGAGAGCAACGACCGACTCCGACCCCCAAGGTGTATAATCCGCCGAGGTGGCAACGGCGTCAAAGAGCCCGATGGCGGGAGCAAGAAGGGCCTCGCCACAGAGCCAGCCGATGTAGCAGGTTGTTGCGAGAGGTAGCAGCAGGCCCACTACCGCGACCACAACTTCGCGCCACGAGAATCCGAACATCAGCACCGCAATCGGCAGAAGTACGACCAGAAGGATATCCGGAGCATAGAACAGAGGTGCCGTACCGGCGCAGAGAGCGGCATAGAAGGCGTAGTTGAGGTCGGTGCCGTGTACGTATCCGCCACAGAGATAGCGTAACATCTGTGTTGCGAAATAGGCGGCGAGAGCCACCGACAACGAATTGGTGGCGATAAAAAGACCGCAGGCAACAATGGCATATAGCGGAATCGAGATTGTCGAGCGTGTCGGGTAGAGCGAGAGCGCTGTGGTCATCTTGCCGAGCGTAACTCCGTTTGCCGCCAGGATTATGGCAGAGAGAATCCGTGCCCATACGGGATGACCCGATTGAAAGCTATCGACCAATGCTCCGGGCAGAGCTGTTGCTCCGCCGATAAGCTCATCCTCATACGGTGCAAGAGCAAAACGGAGGAAAGCCCCCGCAACGAGGAGAAGCATCAACAGAATGGATGCAGCCGGAGTTTGTCTGACAATCGAGATTTGCATATCGCAAATATACGAAACTGTTTTGGATTTTTGCTTCAAATGATTCAACGACTTTTTCGGAGCCGACCCATCGAGGTTGTTTTTGTGGTTTTTGCTCTCTCTTTTACCCTTCGGCGGAATCTTTTGGACGCTGCCGTGACCGAGATATCGAAATTTATCGTACCTTTACACTATGTTAGAGAATTTTTATCAGACCGAACTTTTGGAGGCGGGGTGTGATGAGGCGGGTCGTGGTTGTCTTGCGGGGAGCGTATTTGCCGCAGCCGTGATACTTCCACCCGACTTTCATCATCCGTTGCTCAACGACTCGAAGCAGATGACCGAGCGCAATCGCAATCTTCTGCGCGAGATTATCGAACGCGAGGCGGTGGCGTGGGCGGTTCAGGAGATTACGGCAGCGCGCATCGATGAAATCAACATCTTGAATGCCTCGTTCGAGGGAATGTCGTTGGCGGTGGCACAACTCGACCCTCGTCCTCAATTTTTAGCAATTGATGGCAATCGTTTCCGCACGAGGCTCGATATACCCTATACCTGCGTCGTAAAGGGAGATGGAAAGTATGCCGATATCGCAGCCGCTTCGGTGTTGGCAAAGACCCATCGCGACGAGTATATGATGCGCTTGGCAGAGGAGTATCCTATGTATGGGTGGGCGAAGAACAAGGGATACCCGACCAAGGAGCATCGCCTTGCGGTGCGCGAATATGGACTCTCTCCCTACCATCGTGTGACCTTCAATCACGAAATCGGACAGCTGGAACTCTTTTAGGCGGCACTCTTTGGCGAGTAGTGTTTCCGATGGTTGCACCCAAAAAGGGGTGGAGCCGGGGTCGTGTGCGTATCGCTACGCACAACAGTGTGCAAACAGAAAATAAACAGAAAGATGTGTGTAAAACATATCAAAGATAAAAGAATTAGTTACCTTATCCGGCTCTACCCATAACCAAACAGAACAAATCGCGTGCCGAATGGGGTATAATACGATATTTATTGTTTAAATGTTTGTAAATATAATTTCTTATTTGTAAATTGCAACTAACTATAGCACACACGATTATTAACTATGAATACAAAGCCTTCTATAACAACGACAATATGCGCAATCTCGGCGCTCATACTTTTATCGTGTAACCCGATAGAGGGTATTGAGTTTGATGTTGCATTAAAAAAGAAGCTCTCTTTGCTGTCTGTAAACGAAGCGCAGCAACTATATGAAATGTGTCAAGCAGAAGAAACAACCCGCACACAAGAGGAGTTCCAACTCCCATTTAGTATCGGCGAATCGGCAGAGCCTGATTGGGGGTTGGCAATTTTGTCAGCGAACAAAACACTCTCGTCTGTTGATATACCACTAAAAAATAATGATATCTATCAAATCGGTAAAGTTGATAACAGCGGAAATGTAAATTGGACATACACCCATTCAAAGTTGGAGGCTGTTAAATCTTCAACAACGGGGGAATCCGATATTTATGTAAAAATCTTTATTCCTAATGACTTAACAGGCTATGAGAGTTGCAATGAATCCTTAATTGTGAGGATAGAGGGGGTTATAACGGATTGGAGTATTACACGACCCTAAACGGTCTTCCTGTTGCAGTTGCTAAATACATAGACGGAGAAATTGCCGATAAAGTATTTCTTGGTGATGAAACAATATCTCCAAATATGCGAATGTATAAGTTATCCCTATTGATGGGCGATACGTGGATTCGCAAACTTGGAGAAGTGGTTCGTGCAAATGGCGATTTTGAATATGGCAATCTCGGAGATATATTTTGGGGCTCTGATGGCAATCTTTATATAAATTTGGATACCGATGGAGACGGTAAATCAGATGCGGTTACAGATTTGCGTTTTGTATTAGGAAATTCTGTTTATGACGAAGCTACGGGGGCTTCGGGAGGTGCTGGTGGCATCACAGGGGGTAATTCAGACAACGGTATTGGCAATTCAGCGACAGGAATAGGAGGCTTCGGAGGAAGTGGAAATGGTACGGGAGCGGGAACAGTTGCGGGTGGTAGCACCGGTGGAGGAAGCGGAGAAGGTGCTGGTCGTGATACCGGTACGGGAAATGACATTGGGATAGGAGAATCGGGGGTTCTCCCCTCAATAACAATCAAACCTCCACGTGTCGATCCAATATGGGGGATACCCGATAAAGATTTGATAATTCCCGAAAAACCTAAAACAGACCTTTCTAATGATAAAGCCGATCCATTAGTTAATATGGAAATTCTTGGCACATTGAAAAATGGAGTAAAAGGAGGTCGGTTTGGTATGGGGCGTGGAAGAATGCATAGAGGTTGTGATCTTAAAGCAGAGGTAGGAACTCCGATTTTCGCAATGTTTGATGGCGATGTAATTTACTGCGTTACAAAATTTAGTAATGATATTCCTTGGAAAAGCTATGCAAAAACATACGGAAGCAGTGCAGAGGATATGGCTGCAGGAAATAGACTATGGATTCGAAGTACACTATCTGACGGGTCAAAAATTATCATAAAGATGTTTCATTTGAATACTATTTTTGCATTATCTGGTAGTATTTCTTCAGGAGATATAATCGGAACCGTAGGTACAACAGGCTCTGCCTGTTCAGAGAGAAATGCAGGGCCTCATCTGCATATAGAAGTATGGAAAGACGGGATCTCTATTGACCCCGAAACATATTTTAACACACAATTAGACGAAAATGGCAAACCGATAAATGAATAAGTGTTATGAAAACAATATTTAGAACCTTAATACTCTCCGTAAGAATATTGTTTATCTCTTTATTTGCGTATGCGGAAGGAGAAAATTCTATTGACATCAATGGCTTGCAAGTCGGTGGCAAATACACTCGCGAGCAGATTTTTGCTTCTCTTGGCGGAGAACCAAACCAAATAGTACAAGGAATAGAATATCCTATGTTTTTTGAGTATCGGTATGGAGAAGACCGCTTTTATCAAATGGGTGATGAGTTTTATGGAGGAACCATTACAACGACTCGTTTTTTCGTGTCCGAAGGAATTAAAATTGGAGATAGCATTGATAATGTCAACAACTTGAATGGAGTATGCCATTCGGGAGACTACGACGAATCGAAATATGCAGGTGTTGTCAAATGGAGACCGAGCAATGACCCGAAATGGGAGTGGTTGATCGTCGAATTTTACTACGATTCACAGGGATTAATTGCAAAAATTAATATTATGGTCTTCTTTATATAGTGTTTAATAAGGAGAATTGTGTTTGTGAGAATGATAATAACATACGGCTGATTGCGCCTTAAATGGCATTCTCTCAAAACAACACCGAGGAACCTGTTGAAACGTTTTAATCAAAGGCTTAAAATTAGGTGTAATATACTCCTGCAAGCAGTTTTTTTGAAACTTGATACTCTTTTTTCACAACTGACGAAAAAAGAGTATCTTTGCACCGCGGAGCAATAGCAATCTGCAACAGACACACGATGACCGATTACAAAAAGATAAATATCCGCAATAAGCGTGCGACGTTTGATTACGAGATTCTCGAAGAGTATCTCGCGGGTATTGTGTTGGTCGGCACCGAGATTAAATCTCTCCGATTGGGTAAGGCTTCGATGGTTGATACCTATTGCTATTTCGATCGCGATGAGTTGTGGCTGCGAGGTCTGAATATCGCCGAGTACGGTTGGGGAACCTGCAACAACCACACCCCCAAGCGCGACCGAAAGCTGCTACTCAATCGCAAGGAGCTCGACAAACTGCACCGCTCGTTGCAGGATCGCGGTCTGACAGTTGTGGGTTTGCGCATATTTCTGAATGACCGAGGTTTGGCAAAGGTGGCAATCGGCTTGGCGCGAGGTCGCAAATCTTACGACAAGCGCGAATACCTCAAAGCAAACGATGCTCGCCGTGAGATGGACAAGGCAATGAAAAACTACAAATAACGATGGCTACAATTCTCTGTATAGAAACCGGTACCGACATCTGTTCGGTGGGTATTGCCCGTGATGGCGAGATTGTCTCGTTGCTCGAAAGCGACGAGGGTCGTGACCACGCCCGTAAGGTTGGTGTCTTTGTTGATGAACTTTTGCGTTCCACCGGCATTGCCCCCGACGAGATAGATGCTGTGGCTGTGGGCAAGGGTCCGGGTTCATATACGGGTCTGCGTATCGGAGTTTCGTTTGCCAAAGGTTTGTGCTACGGATTGCAGAAACCGCTAATTGCCGTAGGGTCGCTTGATGCACTTACGGCGGTGGCTCGCGAGGACTACGAGGCGGGCATTATCGATGTTGAGGCGTGGTCGCAGGCGCGTCTTTGCCCGATGGTTGATGCGCGCCGTATGGAGGTCTATGCACAGGTGTTCGACAGTGAGGGCTCTCCCCTCTCGGAGGTTGCGGCAGAAGTCGTTACCGAAGAGAGTTTTGCCGAGTGGCGTAAGGATGGGGAGTTTGTAATTTTCGGAAGCGGTGCAGCAAAGTGTGCCGAGGTGCTTTCGGGCTCGACGTTGGTGGAGGTAACTCCCTCGGTAAGGGGTATAGCTCCGCTGGCACAGAGGGCATACGACGAGGGCCGATTCGAGGATATCGCCTATTTTGAGCCCTTCTATCTCAAAGATTTTGTGGTAACAAAGTCGAAGAAAAAACTCTTTTAATCTGCTCAAACAGAGTTGCATTTGCCGAGACGTAGGGTCGTCGGTCGGATATTTGTGTCGTTACAGATGCGAGAGCAGTTGTGCCATCAGGACTCCGGCATAGTTACCTATTGCATATCCAATGATTCCCGCGGCAAGACCCGTCACGAGGCTCTTCTTGTTCTTCATCGCAGCCGAAACCATCGGGACAAACGGAGGCGAGTTGATGAAGGCGACCGAAGAGATGACCATCGAGTCGGCATCCACCTTCAACAGGCGACACAGCATCGCGTGAATAGTCAGCGACAGGAAGACCGCCACCGTCATAAAGGCAAGATGATTCACACCTCCCGACAGGTCGAGGTTCGAGAAGTCCGCCATCGAGGCGATGACCATACTGAATATGTATATAAGGTACATACCAACATCATACGAAACGGTCATCTCGCGCACTTTGCGGATAAACGAGCAGGCAATGCCGAGGGTTGTAAGCATCAATATGAAGACAACCATAAACCACCCCTCGGGAACCAATAGTGCAGCTCCTCCGGAGATGGCGGCAACGGCAAGGGTAATTCCCAAAATCTTTGTAAGCTGAATCAGCCCCTTCTTCGAGAGTAGGCGTTTGTAGGGGTTTGCCTCTGCATCTTCACTTTGTGGTCCGGCGAGTTGTTCGTCTTCGGGAGAGGTTGCCTCTCTCTTCTCGCCATATAGTCGGCGGAAGAGAGGTATTCCTATGCTGAACAAGAAGACGAAGTATAGGAACGAGATGATTATGTCATACGAGTTTATCAGGATAAAGCGCTCACTGTTGATGCGGAATATTACCTGCAAGGCGGCAGCATTAAGCGTTCCGCCTGTGTACATACCCGTAATTATACCACCGATTTCGGCTCCCTCCTCGACCTTGGAGCCAAAGAAGATGTAGCCAACGATTACGGCAACGGCGACCGAGATGATTCCCGATGCGACGACCTTCAATTGCAATGTCGCTTCGTTTCGCGAGAATGAGCATCCGAAGAGCATCATCGGGATAGCCAGCGGAATCAGCACGTTGGGCATAATCTCTTGCAGTGTGGCAATTCCCGAAGGAACGAACGGCAGGTTGCCGACAACCATTCCCACGGCGTAGAGAATCATTATGGGACCTATTTTGCCCAAGAATGAGAATTTATTGCATAGCCAGATTACACCTGCGGGGGTAACACAGAACACCGCTACCAAAAGCAAGAGTTTAAGAATCTCCATAATTGTCGGATTAGTCGTTTAGTAATTTTCCCACCCGACTCGGGAATCTACCGAGCCAATGAGAGTACTAAATTACAAAATATTTGTCAAATCCGACCTTTTGTTGTCGATTTTACGAATTTATCTCTTGTCGGAGGAGTGTTTGCTCCACTTTGGAGTGATGCCTATGAAGAGTTCGAAGTTTATGCCGGGCATCGGTCGCGACAAGACCGAGAGATACTCCTCGTCGAAGAGGTTGTTTATCGTTCCCTTTAACGAGAGGTCTGCCCACGAGAAGGTCAGCACCTTTTCAAGCGAAATGTTGCTCATAAAGTATTCGGGAAGCTTGCCCGACAGAGAGAGGTCGTTGCTCGACATTGTGAAACGCTCGCTGTACCAACACCATTTATAAACAAACGACCATTTGCGCCACGAAAGACGGCCTGTTACCGAGGACGAAAACACCGGAACGTATGGCAACTGCTTTCCCACCGAGCGGTCGGCAGGAGAGCGGGGCTCTCCACGATTTATGGAGGGTGTCCACGAGAAGTTTCCGTTGAGGTCCAGCTTCCATTGCGGAGCAAGAGCTACCGCCAAAGCCGCTTGTAACTCTACGCCGTATGCGTGTACATCCTTGACATTCTCCGGCGAGAAGAAACCTTTGGGTGTGGGCAGCCAGATAATCCAATCGTGGATATACGAATCGAACCAATTTGCCGAGCCGGAGAGCGAGTAAAGGCCCTCTTTGCCGACAGCAAACGAGATGCCGGTGTCGTAGGTCCAACCACTCTCTTTGCGCAGGTCGGGATTACCTCCGGGCAGAAAATAGAGGTCGTTGAGTGTCGGGAAACGGAAGTTTCGGGATGCGGAGGCTTTGAGGGTTATATTCCCGCGTTTGGAGAGAACACCGTCGATGAATAGTGCCGGGATAATCGGGGTCCAATCCTTGCCGAACAACTCTTCGCGCACTACGAACGAGATTCCGAGACGGTCGATGGGTCGCCATTTCGCCGAGAGTGAGCCCGAAAGTTCAAAACGCCCCGAATTGTAACCCACTATCGCCTTATTGCCATCTTGACGAATGATATTTTTGTCGCGGCTCTGCACCAAGTGTTGATGTGCCGAGAGGCTCGCCGTGAAGAGCCACTTCTTGCCGATGTAGTATTCGCCATCCGCCTGCCCATAGATGGTGTTCACGCGACTGCGCGAGCGTGTCATAGTGTGCATTATGCCGTTACCGACATCTCGCTTGTAGTCGTATGCCATCCACGTGTGAATATAACCGGCCTTGACCCCCACTTTCCAATTTGAGCGCAGGTGGTCCCACGAAAGCACACTGCGCAGGGTCTGTTCGCGTTGGCGATTGTCGAAGGCTGTGGTTTCGCCATAGTCGGTTGTCAGCATTGGCAGTTCGCGGTTGGAGGCGATGTACCACGCATTGAGCCCGAAGCGGTCGCCCTTGCCGGAGTTGTAATAGACCTCTTGCAGTGCGTGCAGGTCGCGAAAGGCTCCATTGCGGTTTCGCTCTTCGGGGTAGTATTGTCCGATGATATTCATCTGCTCGTCGTAGATGTTCTCCTTTTTATCGCGATTACGATATTTGTAGTCGTTTTTTGATGAGGAGAAGACCACGCGGGTTGAGGTCTGCCAATGTTCGTTACCCCACGTCAGGCGCAAAAATTCGTCAAAGGTCTTGAATGAGCCGATACCTTGAATAAACTGTAATCCGAAGCCGTCGGCATCTGCCGGTTTGGTCGATAGTTTTACGGCTCCACCCAGACCTCCGCCCGTATCGTTTACCGACGAGGTGCCGTGTAGCAGCGAAGCATCGTCGATAAAGTAGGAGGGAATCATCGAAAAGTCGGTCATTCCGAGCATCGGATTGTTGATGCGCATACCGTTCCACGTTACCTGTGTATGCGAGGGCGACGTGCCACGAAAGGCGACGGTCGAGAGGGTTGCGCGGCCATAACTCTTGACAAAAATAGAGGTGTTGAATGTCAGCACGTCAGCCAGCGATAGGGCTATATTCTCTTTGAGTTCGGTTGAGTCGAGTTTGGTCTGCTGGGTACCTATCTCCTTCATCGGGCGGGTGCCATAAACCGATATTTCGGGAATGTCGTGCGTGCGTCTGTGCCACACCTGTTCCTCGGTGCTTTGCTGCGCCACGACGAGCGGAGCGTTGAAGAGTATCAACACCAAAACACCCAATAGGAATATTTTGAATTTTGAATTTTGAATTTTGGTTTTTGAATTCATCCCTACGCCCTCCTATTATTTCCAACAAAAGGCACCCGGGATGATGCCGACATAAAATTCGTCTATCAGCTCTCGTGTGGCGGAGTAGCGATAGATTTTACCCTGTTGCTGATAGTCGATGGCATCGGCAACATAGACATCGCCCGATGAGGGGTCGATGGTAAGTCCGTAATATTTGGTCCCTGCGTAGGGCAGGAATGGCTCTGCCGGCAGATACTCCGCCGTGACATCCATCTCCCAAATATCGTTGTTAATCCAATAAATCTTGTCCTTCGTGCCGTTGAACTGCACCTCCGATGCGGAGTCTCCGAGCGAGAATCGGTACTCTCGTTCGACCACAAATCGCTCGGGGTCAATGCGATAAAGCGCAGGCGGCTCATAGCCGTATGATGATTCGGGATATCCTCCGTCGGTCACGGTCCAGAGTTTGCCGTTGCAGTCGAGAGCAATCGATGTGGGTTGAATGCCGACCTCCAATTCGGCAACAATCTCGTCTGTTCGTGTGTCGATTTTGAGGATGCGGTTCTGATACGACCAGCAATTGACATAGAGGTAGTCGCCCACCTGGACCATCTGCTCTGTCGAACCACTCTCCATTGTCATATTCGGAACCTCGATATAGCCTGTAATCTTGTAGCGCTTGGGATTGACGATAAATATTCGGTTGTCCCAGATTTGGGTAACGTAGGCTTTTTCATCGGAGAGGAAGTGGATATATCGCGGGGAGGTAAGATTTGTGATGCGCCCAACCTCTTTGAATGTCGAAATGTCAATGGCGAAGATGACGTGTGAATTATTCACAACAACCCAACCGATGCCGTTACGTATGGTCATCGACTGTGCCACGTCGCCTAATTTCATACCGTTAGCGCGGGCAAAGACTTCGTTTTCGACCTTTCGGGTTGCGGGGTTGTAGTACGACAGTGAGGCATTTCCATATTGAAAGTTGCCCTCGTTGAGGCAGAACAGACCGTGACCGCGCTCGTCAAACTCCTCGGTGTAGAGGTATTCCCACTTCATACAGCCACTCGACAGTGTGACCGCAAGCGCGATAGCGACAATAGCCATATATCTGCAAATACTCCTCATAACCACAATGCCGTAGCTCTCTTTTCGCCAACAAAATTAGATAAAATTATTCGATATTGAGGTCTTTGACGCCGATTACTTCCGTAGAGTTCTCGCCAAGCCATCCGCTCTTGGTATTCAGGGCGGTCTGCACCTTCACAAAGTCGATGTACTGCAACTCCACGGGGCTGCCCTCCGTATCCATTGCATTCGAGATGTCGAAGTGATTAGACTTTTCGGTTGTTACCCAATCTGTTTCGCTGAAATTATCGGCATAACCCCAACCATACGAGGGCTGTATCCACATTGTGCCGTTGCCCGAGGTGTCGTAATTTCGCGCTTCGAGGCGAGTTCCGGAGAGTGTGTATGACCCCTCGGCAATCCATAGCGGGTAGTAGAACTCCTGCGAATGGTAGGCGCTCAAATAATCCACCTCGCCACTATCGCCCAACGAGTCTATCCATCGCACCGGCTGACCAGCCGCTGTGGGGCGGTAATATGTTACGGCGTAGTTTTGTATTGTCCCCTCGGCGCCGGTTTCGCTGCCACGCAATTCGTACCACACATCATTGGGCTCTCCGTCGCAGTTCGCATCCTGCATAACCCAAACCACGGCAGGCTCCGAGGAGCCGTCGAAGGCGTTGCCGACAACGGCAAAATCTTTACCTGCAAGGTTGCGCACACTGTGGTCGAAGCCGACAACGACATAACCTCCAAAACCGCCGAGCGACACAAAGAGCCCCTTGGCAAATCGTGCTTCGGCGTACTCCGCAGCCGCCGTCGGCGTGGTCTGCGTGCCGTCGAATCCGCCGGAGCCAACGTCATTGATAAACTGTCCGGGTGCGGGGGTATATTCGAAGACCTTCGAACACTCCACCTTTGACGTTCCCGTCACGGGGCGGCAGTTGCCGTTCTGACCACTGCCACCCTCGGGGATTTCGGTCGTGATTACGCCGTCGATATTACAAGACGACGCAACCAGCGACACTACACACATCAATATAAACCTATAAAAGATTTTCATTTTCAGGCCCTTGAACTAAAATCTTACAGCCACATCGTCATAGGCAAAGTAGCCCGGAACAACCAATCCGTACGCACCGTAAGTATCCTCCGAACCGACAAGGTTGAAGGCAACCTTTACAACCTCGCCCAATGACGAGAGGTCCCACTTGCTCCACGTCTCGACAAAGTTGCGACCTGCCGAGAGGAGATAAAACTCTGCCGTGGTCGGCTCCTCATCATCCTCGCTGCTGTATCCGTATGCCACGATTTTGAAGGTTGTCGAATCCGAGAGCAGATAATTTCCGCCGAAGTTGGCATCGCCACTCAACAGAGTATTATAGACGTAGGTTGTGTTGGTAACATACATATGGTCGATTACACGAGCCGTAGCGTCACCAAACTCGAAATAGACCAACTCGTTCTGCATTCCCATACCCGAATCGTCGAGATAGCCGAAATGTACGCAGAAGTTCGTCGAATTATTGGCTCCGCCTGCAACCTTGTATGCCTGCAAGTCGTGCACATAGTCGCCCTGCGAGAGGTCGCTGCCAACATAGTTCGACACAGCGTGTCCGCCATATCCGGGGTAAGCAGCCGTCGGCGAAGGGTAGAATGCAAGCTGCGTATTACCCTCGTCGTACCACGAATTGTGACCGTTGCCGTTGCCGTACTCGGAGTCCGCGATAAGGTCCGACCAATAGGTAGCTACATTTTCGGCAGTGCCTTTGTAGTCTTTGTCCTCGAAGGTCAAAACTCGCAACTCGTACTCCGGTGGTTCGGGAGTATTCCCGCCTTCGGGCTTATCCGAACAACCAATCATTACCATACCGCCCAGGGCGATAGCCAAAATAGAAAAAAGTCTCTTCATAATAGAAATATTTTAAGTTAAACAAAAGTTACCGTACTCCTTGCGAACTCGGAATACGGTAATTCTGCCCGACTCAAAATACTTTTTATGCTCGACACACAACGAATCTCTCGCAAGTGGCATCTCTGCACGATAGTAACCGATGATTGGTATAGGCTGTCGGCAAGGTGCTCACACCCAAAGCCAAAATCTCTGCCCACAATCGAAGCGTTACCCGACCTATGTAATAACAGTTAAAAAGCATTTCGATTCCAACCCGTACTCCTGCAGGCTCAAAATCTTAATTACACAGGCAGGTCTTCTGACTTGTCCCCTTATCGTGCCTTCCCGGTTTCCCAGTGGCAAAGATTACGATAAGCAAAACCCATAGGGTTGGACTCACAGCAACAGGCATTGTTCCGGATTCGCACCGGATTCCCTTTTCACCCTCCTTTTGTCATCTTAACGTCGTTTCGTTTCGGCATCAAAACCGCAACTTCACTCGAAAAGCGACCGGCGCGATGCGCCTTGGATGGCTCCTTGTGCACTACAAAGGTAGATAAAATTTCTATCCAATCAACAAAAAAGACAAAAATTTTGCAAGATTTTATATCTTTGCTTGCGGATACATATATTTATAAAAAGAGTATAAATTTCATAGCTTATAAAGAACATATTATGAAACGAAACCTCCTGCTTACATTGTTGCTTTGCAGCTTTATATTTACGGCAAATGCCGATGAGGGAATGTGGCTTCCGAGCCTTATCTCCTCACGAATCAAGGATATGCGCTCCAAAGGTTTTCGCCTGACCGAGAAGGATATCTACGACATTAACCGCGCATCGCTTAAAGATGCGGTTGTGTTATTTGGTCGTGGCTGCACCGGCGAACTTGTGTCATCGGAGGGTCTGCTGCTCACAAACCACCACTGTGGCTATGGCGCAATTCAGGCACTCTCCTCTGTTGAGCACGACTATCTCACTTACGGATTCTGGGCACAGTCGCGTGAAGGCGAGTTGCCTTGCAAGGGGCTCGAAGTGTCGTTCCTTGTCCGTATGGAGGAGGTTACCGACCGCATTGCCACGGGCGAGAGCGAGAAGTCGATTATCGAGGCAGCCCGCAAGGAGGGCAAGGGCCTCTATGCCCGCATTGAGGATATGTACTACGGTAACCAGAAGTTTCTCTTCGTTTATCGTCGTTTTACCGACGTGCGATTGGTCGGCACCCCCCCCTCGTCGATAGGTAAGTTCGGTGGCGATACCGACAATTGGATTTGGCCCCGTCATACGGGCGACTTTTCGGTATTTCGTATCTATGCAGATAGCAACAACGAACCTGCCGACTACTCCCCCTCGAACCGTCCCTACCGTCCCAAGCGCCACTTCCCAATCTCGACCAAAGGGGTCAAGGAGGGCGACTTCACGATGATTTACGGCTTCCCCGGAAATACGCAGGAGTATGTCATCTCGGATGCTGTGGATTATATCTACAATATCTCCGACCCGATGAAGATTGCCCTGCGCACCAAGCGTTTGGATATCATCTCGAAGGCGCAGGAGAGCGACCCTGCAATCCGCATCCAATACGCCGCAAAACACGCATCGATTGCCAATGCGTGGAAGAAGTGGCAGGGCGAGGTGTTGGGAATCAAACGCCTCGGCACCCTCGACAAGAAGCGCGAATACGAAAAGCAGTTTAAGGCTTGGGCTGCCGACAAACCGCAATACTGCCACCTGCTCGATTCGATGCGTGCTGCTTATAATCGCAATCTCGAACCTTATTATATAGGAGAACTCTATGCCGAGACTGTTATGACTCTCGAACTGCCCAAGATGGCGACTTTGTTCGCCTCGAAAGCTGATTATTTTGCTGACCACATCTACAAAGATTTCAACCTCGATATCGACCGAGCGTTGGCAAAGGCTATGCTTGCCGAGTTTGTGGCTCGTATGCCCGAGGACAAACTCCCCGCGGCGTTAGAGGCGAAAATCGCTCAATTTGGCTCGACCGATGCCTATGTGGATTATATCTACGACAACTCGAAGGGTGCTAATGAGGCGACTGTTTCGCAATGCGACAAGAGTGACCCCGCAGTCGAATTCTATAATATTGTCAGCAAGGAGTATCCCAGAAAGTATCGCGTGCGCAATTTGAGCAATCTGGCAGATATTCAGCGTTGGTATCGCCCCTATTTGAAGGCCTTGATGGAGTGGGATGGCAATCGCAGCTTCTATCCCGATGCCAACCTCACGCTGCGTGTGGCATACGGCTCGGTGGCAGGTTACGAGTATGCCGATGGCGAGTGGCACCTGCCGCAGACCACAATCGACGGAATCATCGCCAAGGATAACCCCGAAATCTACGACTACAACGTGCCGCAGACCCTGCGCGATATCTTCCATCGTAAGGATTATGGTCGCCACGGGGTGATGTTCAATGGCCGATTTACGGTGCCCGTATGCTTCCTTGCAACCAACCACACCACGGGCGGTAACTCCGGCTCCCCCATCATCAACGGTCGTGGAGAGTTGGTCGGCATCAACTTCGATCGTACGTGGCGTTCCACGATGAGTGACGTGGAGTTCGACCCAACGATTTGTCGCAACATTTCGGTCGATATTCGTTACGTTCTCTTTGTTATCGACCGCATCGGAGGCGCGTCATATCTGCTTGACGAGATGACGTTGAAATAGGGTTGTATAACTTCAAACGAAAAGAGAGAGGGTGTCTAAAGAACTTGTTGGACACCCTTTTCGTACCTCTCTATTGTGAATTAAATTATGCCAGACTCTGCATCTCGATAAGCTTGGCGTAGATGCCGTTCTTTGCCATCAGTTCGGTGTGTGTACCCTCCTCGGCTATGCGACCGCCATCGATGACGATAATCTTGTCGGCATTGTGAATCGTGCTCAAACGATGGGCGATAACCACCGATGTTCGACCCTTCAAAAGCGAGGTCAGAGCCTCCTGTACTAACTTTTCGCTCTCGGTGTCGAGGGCAGATGTCGCCTCGTCGAGAATCAGCAACTCGGGGTTTTTGAGAATTGCACGAGCAATGCTCAACCTCTGACGCTGACCGCCCGAAAGTTTGGCTCCACGGTCGCCGATATTGGTCTGATAGCCTTCGGGGCTCTCCATAATAAAGTCGTGGGCATTGGCAATCTTTGCAGCCTCGACAATCTCGTCGTGAGTAGCTCCGGCGCGACCGAGTGCGATGTTGCTCTCGATGGAGTCGTTGAAGAGTACGGTCTCTTGTGCCACAACGCTCATATGACCACGCAGGCTCTCCTGCTTGTAGTCGCGGATGCTTTTGCCGTCGATGAGGATGTCGCCCGACGATGCGTCGTAGAAGCGAGGAACAAGTTCGCTTAATGTCGATTTTCCTCCGCCCGACGGACCTACCAAGGCAACGGTTTCGCCCTTGCGAATCTCGAATGAAACGCCATTGATTACCTCACGAGAGCCATCATACGAGAAGTGTACATTGCGGAATTCGACCTTCTCTTTCAATCCCTCGAATTCGACGGCATCCGCTTTGTCGGTAATCTCGGGCTGTGCATCAATAATTGCGAATATTCGTTCGCCGGCTGCCACACCCTGGTTGATATTGGCAAATTGGTCGATAAACGAGCGCACGGGGCGTGTAATCTGCGAGAAGGCGGCAATAAAGGCGATGAATCCCGCAGCGCTCATCGAACCCTTCATCACCAGAGAACCTCCAAAGACGAGAATCACTGCCACGGCGGTAATGCCCATATATTCACTCATTGGCGATGCTAACTGCTGACGGCGAGCCATCCAGAGCGACAATTCCTTGATTTCGGCGCTCAATGCGTGAAACTTCTCCTTGATGTACTCTGTGGCGGTGTAGGTCTTGATGATTTTAACTCCCGAGAGCGACTCGTCGAGCACGCTGACCAGCTCTCCCATCTTCTTCTGGGTCTTGCTTGCAGGGTGGCGGAGTTTTTTCACGATGCTGCCGATAATCAGACCAACCAACGGCAGGAACAACACCGAGAAGAGTGCCAGCTCCCACGAGATGTTGAGCATAAGTACCAAATATCCGATGATGAGGAACGGCTCGCGGAATGCCACTTGAAGGGTGTTGGTAATGCAGTATTGCACCACCGAGACGTCCGACGTGATGCGTGAGATGATATCTCCTTTACGCTGGTCGCTGAAATAGCCGACATTCATACCGATAATGTTGTCGAACATCTGATTGCGCATCTGCAAGATGGTGTTTGCCCTCATCGACTCGACCGTGTATCCGCTCAAATAGCGGAAAAGATTGCTCAACAGGTTCATCACGATGAGTATTGCCGCCAACAGGGTCAGGATGTAGGTCATCTTGAACTCTGTGCCGAAAAGCATCGTGTAGAAGTATGCCAACATCTCGTTGAGTGCCGCCTCGTTAAAGGCGATGGCAGGCATCGTATAGACCGGCTTGAAGATAAATCCCTCGGAGAACATTGCGTTCAGGATGGGGATAATCATCGCATAGTTGAAGGTGTTGAACAGGGCGTGCAGTGCGGCATAAAAGAAGTAGGGTACTGCATAGCGTCCGATAGGTTTGGCGAAGCCAAGTAACCGTAGATATGTCTTTATCATTTTCTTTCTATTTAAGTTCTTGGGGCGCAAAGATATGTAAATATCCTCTTCGACCCAGCTTTGTTACTACTTTTTGGACAGACCACCCTCCTCCGAGAACTCCTCAACAGAGGCGATGTAGTGTGCAATTGTTTCGTCCATCGACACAAACGACTTTCCTCCGGCCGCATTCTTGTGTCCTCCGCCATTGAAATAACGGCGTGCAAACTCATCGACATCCACGGCTCCGCGCGAGCGTAACGACACACGGATAAAGTCGTGATGCTCGATAAATATTGCCGACATCTTCATCTTCTTGATGGTCAGCGGATAGTTCACGAAACCCTCGGAGTCGCCCTGCTGGAACCAGAAGCGACGCATCTCCTCCTCGGTCAATGACATATAGGCAACCGTTCCCTTGTGCAGGGTCTTCATCTTGCGATTGATAACGTAGCCGAACAAGCGGGCGCGACCCTCGGTAAATGAGTTATAGACGTTGTTGTATATCTGCGGAACGCTGATTCCCGTCTCCAAAAGGTCTGCTACTGCACGGAACAACTCGGGTGTGAGGAACGAGAACGAGAAGTTGCCGGTGTCGGTCATCATTCCGACGTAGAGTTGCTCTGCCATCGTTGCCGTCACAGACTCCTTGCCGAAGAGTTCGACGATGATGCAATAGACCAAAAATGCCGTACTTGATGACTCCGGATGCGAGAACATCACGTCGAACGTCGGGTCGGGTTGCAGGTGGTGGTCTATGAGGACTCGCTTTGCCGTTGTGTTGGCGGCAATCACATCTCCAAGATCATCGAGACGCGTGAGCAGGCTCATATCGGCACAGATAATCACATCTGCCTCGCCAACCGCCTTTACAGCCTCTTCGCGAGCGGATTTGAATATCAGCAGGTTCTCGATATTGGGAATCCAATCGAGGTAGTACGGATATTTGTTGGGAACAATGCAGGTTACCTCGTGACCATAGGCTGTCAGGACCTCGCGCAGAGCAAGCGACGAACCTATGGCATCGCCGTCGGGATTGGTGTGCGACACCACAACTATACGGAGCGGAGTGCCACACAGCAACTCTCTTGCCGCTCTTAAACTATCTTGTGAAAGGTTCATACGTTTGGCAAAGATAATAAGAAAAAGAGGAATGTGCAAAAATGCGCCACTCCTCTCTTTTCTTTTAGAAAAACCTTGCTATTTCTCCTCTGCCCAGACCCACGCATTGTTGCGGAAAACATCCTGCTTCTTTGAGGGTCCTGCCAGACGGGTCACGCCCTTCTTGATGGTAAGTTCACGGCCCGGCATACGCTTAACACTTGCCGAAGTTGCAGGGGACTCCTTGGTCAAAATATTGTTCAAAGCCACGGCGAAGTAATCTGCCATCATCTGGAAGGTCTCTCCGTCATTCTCAACCTCAACCAACTGTGTGCCCCAATCAACAGGCAGCATTGTGTCGAAGAAGCTCTGGCAATTCAAGTCGTCCTCCGGAACGAAGCCGTTGTCGAAATCGGACTCGCCATTGCAGTTGTAAGATTGGAAGGTAATCGGAGCCAAAATGTAGTGGTGTCCCTCGATGGCTCCGTATCCCGATGTCTGGGTATTCAGAACCTCCATACCGACGTTCTTTCCGTTGGTACGACCTCCAACCAAAACGATATTCTCGCCGACACCTTTCAGTGCGTTGATTACCATCTCGCTCGAAGATGCAGTATCGTAGGTTCCGATGACATAGACGTTCTTGAAGGGGAAGTTGTACGCTGTTGCAGCATCCTTGTCGAACAAATCCATCTTGTAGGTTGTATAGTCATCCTTGTTGCGATGTTGCTCTATCATACGCTCATCGTTGTAGCGCGAGTACATAAATACCTTTGGTTCGCCACCGCTCAATGCATTTGCACCGGCGATAAGGCTCGACAGATAGCAGCACGACTTCACGTTACCACCACCATTATAGCGGAGGTCGAGTATCATATAGTCGAGCTGACCCGTCTCGGTAGAAGCCTCTGCGTAGAAATCAAAGACCTTCTTGATTTCGTCATCGAAAGCGGTGTCGAAGGTGTTATACACCATATAGGCGATATTTACCTTTTTCGACGAGTTTGCGGTCGAGGTAAATACATCGTAGTAGATGACGGGGTTCTCGTAGTATGCCGCCGAGGTTATGCTTACGGTTCTCGGGGACGTCAACGACCAAGCCAGCCAATCAAATTCATACACGTCGAGCGTGATGTTGGTGCTGACAAGAACTTCGGCGAGGAAGTTGTTGTACCAGAACTCCCAATAGTTGGCTTCTGTAATCTGTGTGCCGTTGATTTTGCCTATAATATCACCGCGCTTCAAACCTGCCTTTGCTGCGGGCGAATCGACATAAACATACTCTACAACCAGATAGACATCATTGGAGTTCTCCTCGAATTGAAGAGCATAAACCGAGGCACCAAAACCCTGATAGTAGGTTTTGTCCGCACGGGTTATGCTATTCTGGGTAGCCGGCGTCAGACGCTGGATGTACGAATAGTATCTCCACTCTTCTTCGCCTTCTGCTGTTGTGTGGATATAGCCGTCCATCATATTGGTGTTGATGGATTTCAACGCATAATCGAGGAATTTATCATAGTCATTATTCCAACTCGGGTTGCCGGCTGCCTCCAAATCCTTATTCCAGAGATAGTTCTCCAAAAGGTAGGGCCACGTGAAGGTTTTATTCACGGTTGCATCTGTGCCTTTTGCATTTACCGAAGCCTGTGTGATTCGGCAAATCGTAGTCTTCTTTGCGATGTCTGCAACCTTTACCGAGAGGGTCAGGTTACGGTCGTACGAGCTTACGTTCTCCGTGAAATCCAGAACGATATCGTGCGTTCCTGCCTCTCCGCTATTACCGCTCGAAATTGTAGCGATACGCGTACTCGAAACCGATGCAGTCCAAGCGGCGTCAGCCGTGATGGTGATTGTTACTTGTTGTGCCTGACCCGAAATGGACATCTTGTCCTCACAGCTCTTGTAGGAAATGCCGGTCGGAGCTTCGTTTGTCTCCGTACCCGATTCGCCGCAAGCTGCAAATACGAATGCCAAGCCGCACAAAACAAGTTTGAATAAATTTTTCATCTCTTTCAAATTTTAGTGTTAGCGTGCAAAGATAACGCTTTACAATTGATTTTTAGTCTTTTTTATCGAAAAATATTTGCACCACAACGAAATTCCGCACTCTGCGCACTTCGGAGAGCGCGCCGTGCAGACATATCTTCCGTGGAGAATCAGCCAATGGTGGGCTATCGGGAGAAGGTGCGAGGGGATATGTTTTTCGAGTTGCAACTCGGTCTGCAACGGGGTCTTGGCGTTGCGTGTAAGACCTATTCGTGCCGAGACCCGAAAGACGTGAGTATCGACCGGCATAACCTCCTTTTGCCACAGCACTGCCCCGACGACATTTGCAGTCTTACGACCCACACCCGGCAGTCGTTGCAATTGCTCGCGGTCGCTTGGGACTTCGCCTCCGAACTCCTCGCACAACATCCGCGACATTGCTGCTAAATGTTTTGCCTTGTTGTTGGGATACGAGATGCTCTTGATGTAGCCGTAAATATCATCTGCCGACGCTTGCGCCATAGCCTCTGCCGTCGGATATGCCTCGAAGAGTGCGGGGGTGGTCATATTTACACGTTTGTCGGTGCATTGTGCCGAGAGAATGACTGCCACGAGCAGTTCGAATGGCGACCGAAAGTCGAGTTCGCTCTCTGCCACGGGCATACTCTCCTGAAAGTAGCCGATAATGCCCTCGTATCGCTCTTTGAGTGTCATTGTTGCCTATAATTTTGTCAATTTTGCAAACTTTGCCAACAGAGTCTTTTCGCCATATCCCTCAAATTCGACGACGAGTTTATGGTCGGTTGCCAAAGCCTCGATATGACGGATTATTCCCACTCCGAACTTCGGATGTTCGACCCTCTCGCCCACAACATAGTTGCAGGGGAGTGCCGAAGTGGGGTTGTTTGCGGGTGTGCTGCCACCCTCAACCTTGCGCGAAACGCCCAATCGGCGCATACCTTCGGTTGAGGTGCGCAATGGCTCGGTAACGATGGGCTTTGGGGGTGTCGGCTTGGGCATATTTTGAGGTTTGGTCTGGTAGCGAATATCAAATCGACGTCGCAACTCCTCGACAGCCGTGCGACCCTCGCTGTTGGTGCGGTTGCCTCCGGAGGTGCCGATGCCGGCACTGCTGCCCCAGACTCTGCCCTCCGGCTTCTCGCGTTTGAGTTCGAAGTCTGCTTCGATATACGTCTCGTCAATCTCCGAGAGGAATCGGCTCGGCTGCGAGAACTCCATATTTCCCCATTTGAAGCGCATCTCGGCAAACGAGAAGGTCGCCTCGCACTTGGCGCGGGTCAGTGCAACGTAGAACAATCGTCGCTCCTCCTCCAATCCGTCGGGAGTCTCCATAGCCCGTTGCGACGGGAAGAGGTTCTCTTCCAGACCGACAACATAGACAAACTCATATTCAAGACCCTTTGCCGAATGAACCGTCATAAGTGTCACTTTGTGTTGCTCATCCTCCTCTTCGTTGTCCATATCGGTCATCAACATCACACTCTGCAACCACTCCTCGATGGTTGCCACTTCGCCCTCCTCGCGTTCGCCGTTGCGAATCTCTGCCTCGCGCTGCTCGTTGAAGAGTTGCATCGTGTTGAGCAACTCCTCGATATTATCCACCGCACTCTGTGCCTCGGGGGTATTCTCGGTGCGATATACGCCGAGGATTCCCGAGCGCGAAGCCACCTCCATACCAAAGTCGTAGAGACTCTTGTCGGCTCGTGCTAACGAGAGCGAGCGGATAAGTTCGACAAACTCGGCCACCTTGCGGACTATGGCGCGGGTAACGCTGTCGGTAACGGGCTCGGCGACCAGCGTATCGACCGCCTCCCACATCGACACTCCGCGTTGGCGTGCGATAGCCTCGATGCGCTGTACGGTCGTATCGCCAACGCCTCGGGCGGGATAATTGACGATGCGTTTGAACGCTTCGTCATCGCGCGGGTTGATAATCAGGCGGATGTAGCCCAACATATCCTTAATCTCCTTGTGGTCGTAGAAGGAGTTGCCCTTGTATATGCGGTAGGGGATACCTCTGCGTCGCAGAGCATCCTCGAAGACCATCGACTGATTGTTGGTGCGGTAGAGAATCGCAACCTCGTTCCAATCGGTGCCGCTGTTGCGCACCCTGTCGCGCAGGTCGTTTACGACAAGCTCTGCTTCCTCGCGGTCGGTGTAGGCGCGGAAGAGTCGAATCGGGTTACCCTTCGCACCTTCCGAGAAGCACTTCTTCTCCATTCGGCGCGAATTGTGCTTTATGACCGAGTTGGCGGCATCGACAATGGTTTGGGTCGAGCGGTAGTTCTGTTCGAGTTTGAAGATTTTGGCGTCGGGATAGTCGCGCTTGAAACTCAAAATATTCTCGATTTTCGCTCCGCGGAACGAGTAAATGGACTGCGCATCATCGCCCACCACGCAGACCCTCGAATGAAGTTGCGACAAGCGGCGAATGATGATGTACTGCGCATAGTTGGTGTCCTGATACTCATCGACCAGGATATATTGAAACAGTTCCTGATAGCGTGCCAGCACATCGGGGCAATCCTTCAAGAGGATGTTGGTCTGCAACAACAGGTCGTCGAAGTCCATAGCTCCATTTTGCTTGCAGCGGGCACAGTAGATGTTGTAGATATTTCCGAATTCGGGAATCTGCTTTTGACGGTCTTCGGCTCCATACGAGGCGTTGGCAATGTATGCTCCCGGAGTTACAAGGCAGTTCTTTGCGTAGGAGATGCGGGATGCAATTTGGTTGGGCTTGTACTTTTCGTCGGAGAGATTCAACTCCTTGACGATGGTTTTGATAAGGTTCTTCACATCCGAGGGCTCGTAAATCGTGAAGCTCTCGGGAAAGCCGATTCGCTCGGCATTTTCGCGCAGAATGCGGGCAAAGACCGAGTGGAACGTACCCATTCGCAAATAGCGACTGCGGGGTCCTATCATCGTCTCGATGCGGGTACGCATCTGCTCGGCGGCTTTGTTTGTAAAGGTCAGAGCCAGAATATTATGCGGAGCGATACCCTGCTCAATCATATAGGCAATACGCGAGGTGAGCACGCGGGTTTTGCCCGAGCCTGCACCGGCAATGATAAGCGAGGGCGATTCGTAGTTTACCACCGCATCTCGTTGTGCGGGGTTGAGTCCTTGTAAAATTTGCGATTCCATATCTTCTGCAAAAGTACGAACAATTATCGTGGCAGCGAAACTTTTTTCTTCGTTTTTGCGAGAGTGTGCCCACAACCCCTTCCCGAGGGTGCAGAGAACCTGAAATTTGGAACATTTGACGAATTTTTATTAAATTCGCAACATATTTGCACTTTTTGCGTTTAAGATATACCATTGGAATCAAACACACACCATATTATGAGTGAAGTAATAAATATCAAAGAACTTAACGAGCGTATCGAACGCGAAAGCCTCTTTGTCGATACGCTACGCAACGAAATGTCGAAGGTCATCGTCGGTCAGGCTCACCTGGTCGATACGTTGCTTATCGGCCTGCTCTCGAATGGTCACATTCTGCTCGAAGGTGTGCCGGGATTGGCAAAGACCCTCGCAATCACAACCCTTGCAAAGGCTGTCGATGCGGATTTCTCGCGTATCCAATTTACGCCCGACCTGCTGCCCGCCGACCTTGTGGGTACGCTTATCTACTCGCAGAAGAGCGAGGACTTTACCGTAAAGAAGGGTCCGGTTTTCGCAAATTTTGTACTTGCGGATGAGATTAACCGCTCTCCGGCGAAGGTACAGTCGGCACTGCTCGAAGCGATGCAGGAGCGTCAGGTAACCATCGGCGACAAGACCTATCCGCTGCCCGAGCCATTCCTTGTGCTGGCAACGCAAAACCCCCTCGAACAGGAGGGTACATATCCGCTGCCCGAGGCACAGGTCGATCGTTTTATGCTTAAAGCGAAGATTACCTACCCCAAAAAGCAGGAGGAGCGCGAAATCGTGCGAATGAACCTCTCGGGAGCAGGTATGCCCGAGGTAAATAAGGTAATTACCCCTGCCGATATCGTGAAGGCACGTAAGGTTGTCGAGGAGGTCTATATGGACGAGAAAATCGAGAAGTATATTATCGATATCATCTTCGCTACGCGCGAGCCGGCAGAGTATAACCTCGATCGTCTGCGTTCGCTTATCGCCTATGGTGGTTCGCCCCGTGCGAGCATCTCGTTGGCGAAAGCGGCAAGAGCGTACGCCTTTATCCGTCGCAGAGGTTACGTTATCCCCGAGGATGTGCGTGCTGTGTGTCACGATGTGCTGCGTCACCGTATCGGTCTGACCTACGAAGCCGAGGCGGAGAATATTACCACCGAAGAGATTATCACCGAGATTCTCAACAACGTAATCGTTCCCTAACGGCGACGAAATCAGATGCAGCAGAACGAAAACGATATCCTCCGGCGTGTCCGCAAAATCGAGATTAAGACACGCGGATTGTCGAACGAGATTTTCGCAGGAAAATATCATACGGCATTCCGTGGTCGCGGTATGTCCTTCTCGGAGGTGCGCGAGTACCGCCCGGGAGATGACGTGCGCGATATCGATTGGAATGTCACGGCGCGTTCGCGTAAGCCTCATATCAAAGTTTACGAAGAGGAGCGCGAACTTACGATGATGTTGTTGGTCGATGTCAGTGGCTCGCGCTTGTTCGGTTCGGAGGAGCGCACCAAAAAGAATATAATTACCGAGATTGCGGCTGTGCTTGCCTTCTCGGCAGCACAGAACAACGACAAGGTGGGCTGCATATTCTTCTCGGACAAGGTCGAGAAGTTCATCCCGCCCAAGAAGGGTAAGAGCCACGTGTTGATGATTATCCGCGAGCTCATCGGATTTGAGCCCGAGTCGCAGCGCACGCGCCTGTCGGAGCCGATTCGCTATCTGACCAATGTCAATAAGAAGCGCTGTACGACCTTCGTGTTATCGGATTTTATGGACCCTGCGAGTGACCGCGAGGGGCTGAACGATGCGTTGAAGATTGCCGGAGGTAAGCACGATATTGTAGCCATCCGCGTAACCGACCCCCGTGAGGCGGAGCTGCCCGATGTGGGAATCGTCGAGTTGCAGGATGCCGAGAGTGGTCGCAAAGAGTGGGTCGATACCTCGTCGGCACGAGTGCGCGAACACTATGCCGAAGCGTGGCGCAATCACAGTGAGGCTATACTCGAACTGCTGAAACACAATCGTATCGACACGGCAACAATATCGACCGATAGCGACTATGTCGCAGAGTTGATAAAACTTTTCAAACAACGATAGAAGAGCTTTTGCTTCAATGAGAGTTATTGCGAAGAGTATAAGAAAGTGGTTTTTGTTGGGTGCGGCTCTGCCGATGGCGGGCCTGGCTCTCGGAGCAAACGATGCCCCGACCATCACGTCGCGCATCGAGCCCGACAGCATAATGATTGGCGACCGCTTCACATATATAATAGAGGTTGAGAAGGATACTGCGCAGGAGGTTGCCTTTCCGGAATTTGAGGCAGACCCCGAGGGAGGTGTTGAACTCGTTGAGAGCCATACCGTGGACACCCTTTCGCGTGAGGGTCGCCGTCTGCATCTGCGCAAGCGCTATACGATGGCGGCATTCGAGGAGGGACGTATCTCGTTGGGAGGTGCGAAGGTTCTTTATGCCGATAAAAATATCATCGACACCCTTACCGACGACAATGAAGCGATACTGAATGTTGCCACATTTCAGATTGACTCGACATCCCACCCTATCTTTGATATCAAGCCCCAAAAGACGCTAAAATTCAAGATTCGTGAAATCAGCGACTATCTGCTGTGGGCATTGGTTGCGGTTGCGGTGGTTGCGGCAGCAGTGTATGGGCTTATGCGCTGGTTGCATTCGCGAGGAAAGAGTATCAAAAGCCTCTTTACTCCCGCTCCACCCGAGCCGGCACATATCGTGGCAATCCGTGCGCTCGAAGAGTTGCACAATCGCAAACTTTGGCAGAACAATCTCCACAAGGAGTATTACTCGGGTCTGTCTGATATCCTGCGTACCTATCTGTCGGGGCGCTTTGGTGTGGGAGCTATGGAGATGACCACCGACGAGATTATGGAGGCTGTACGCGAGGTGGAGATGCCGACCAAGAGTTCGGTAGATTTGATTAGTGTGCTGCGCGATGCCGACCTTGCAAAGTTTGCGAAGTTCGAGCCGGATGCCGAGCAGAATGAGAGCGCCTACTCGAAGGCGTATTACTTTGTCGAGGAGACCAAGCCTGTGGAGCAAACTCCGACGGCAGAGGACGAACAGGAGATTATCAATAAGATGAATTAACACGATGCGGAGTATGAATAAGAGACTGATATTTACGATGTTATTCGCACTCGCAGTGTCGTGTGTCGTGGCGCAGAATATGCCCGAGCGAGGCCTGGTGCGCAAGGGTAACCGTCAATTCGACCGTGAGCGCTATGAGCGTAGTGTCGATAGTTATACCCGTGCTTTGGAGGCGGCTCCCGGGTGCTTCGAGGCGGGCTACAACCTTTCGAATGCCCTCTTCCGTTCGGAGCGTTACGATAAGGCGGAGCAGACGATGAAAGGCTTTGTTGCCGACTCTACACGCAGCGATAAGGAGCGTGCCGAAGCGTACTATAACCTCGGAAATACCCAATTTATGCAACAGAAGTTGCAGGAGGCGTTGGAGAGTTATCGCAATTCGTTGAGGCTCAATCCCGACGATATGGAGGCAAAGTACAACTATGCCTACACCAAGAAGATGCTCGAACAACAGCAGCAGAACCAAAATCAGGACAATAATCAGAATCAAGACCAAAACCAGGACCAGAATCAGAATAATCAAAACCAGAACGACCAGAATAAACAGGATAACCAGCAACAGAACGAGCAAAACCAAAACTCCGACCAAAATCAGAACGGCAAGCCCGATAAGGAGGAGCAGAGAGATGGCGGCGAACAGCCACAAGGCGGAATTTCGCCACAGGAACGTGAGGCGATGTTGGAGGCTATCCAAGCCCAGGAGGATAAGACACAGGAGAAGGTCAAAGAGAAGCAGGGTGTGGTTATTTTCGGTAATAAAAATTGGTAAAGATGGAGTTTGCAAATCCCTATGTATTATGGTTGCTGACCGTGCTGGTGCCGATGGTCGGTTGGTACGTCTATCGTACGATGAAGGGCGGAGCATCAATCCGCATATCGACCATCGACAGAGTGCGCCACGCGCCCAAGACCGTGCGCTACTATCTGCGCCATCTGCCCTTTGTGTTGCGCTGTGTGGCTGTGGCTCTGTTGATTGTGGCTGTGGCCCGTCCGCAATCTGCCGAGCATAATACCAAGACCAATGCCGAGGGTATCGACATTGTTTTGGCAATCGACGTATCGACCTCGATGTTGGCGCAGGACTTTAAGCCCGACCGCATTACGGCTGCCAAGGAGGTAGCGGCATCGTTCGTCGCCGACCGACCAACCGACCGCATAGGACTTGTTGTCTTTGCGGGCGAATCGCTCACGCAAAGCCCCCTGACGACCGACCAGAGCACGTTACAGACGATGCTGGCGCGCATCCGCAGTGGAGTAATCGAGGATGGTACGGCAATAGGTAATGGTCTGGCAACCTCGATAAACCGCCTGCGCGAGAGCGATGCCAAAAGTAAAGTGATAATCCTGCTGACGGATGGTGTGAACAACCGCGGACAAATCTCGCCACTCACGGCTGCCGAGATTGCCAAGGAGTATGGCATCAAGGTCTATACCATCGGTGTCGGAACGCGCGGACAAGCCCCATATCCGGCACAGGATATGTTTGGTAACCAAACGGTTGTAATGGCTGATGTAGAGATTGACGAAGAGGTGCTTACCTCCATTGCCGAGCAGACAGGAGGTCAATATTTTCGAGCTGTCGATAAGCAGAAGCTTGCTGCCATTTACGACCAAATAAACACCCTCGAAAAGAGCAAGGTCGAGGTGTCGCACCACACCACTCTTCACGAAGAGTATCTCCTCTATGCTTTGGTTGCTCTGGCGGCCTTGCTAATGGAGTTTGTGATGAAATACTTGATACTTAAAAGAATCCCGTAAGATATGTTCCGCTTTGCAAATCCCGAATTACTCTATCTGCTGGCCATAGTACCGGTAGCGATTGTCGGATATATTCTGGCGGTTGTGAGTCGCCGTAAGGCTTTGGCTCGCTTTGGAAACGTGGCGACCGTGCGAACCCTGCTGTCGGGTGTTTCGTCAGGGCGTAACCACCTGAAATTCACACTTTTCTTGACGGCTTTGATGCTGGTAATTTTTGCTGCTGCACGTCCGCAATTCGGCTCGAAACTGCGCGAAGAGAAGAGCGAAGGTGTCGAGATGATGATTGCGGTCGATGTTTCGAACTCGATGTTGGCAGAGGATTTCGAGCCGAGCCGTTTGGAGCGCACGAAGTATGCCATCGACAAGCTTTTCGAAGGGCTGAATCAGGAGCGCGTGGGTGTTATTGTCTTTGCCGGCGAGGCGAAGGTGCAGTTGCCGATAACCTCTGACTATCGAATGGCGCAGGCTTTTGCCAAGCGTATCTCGCCGACACTCGTCTCGGAGCAGGGTACTTCGATTGGTAAGGCGCTCTCGATGGCGATGATGTCGTTCGCGAAGGATAATAACCGCAGCCGAGCCGTGATTCTCATTACCGATGGCGAGACGCACGACCAAAATGCCCTCGAAGTGGCAAAGCAGGCGGCGGAGCAGGGGATAAAAATCTTCACTATCGGTATCGGAACGCCCGAGGGTGCCCCGATTCGTATTGACGGAGACTTTATCCGTGACGAGAAGGGCGAGATGGTGGTGTCGAAACTCAACGAGACGATGCTCGAAGAGATAGCTTCACTGACCGATGGAGCCTATGTCCGCGCATCGAAACAATCTATCGGTTTGAGCGAGATTGTGCGGAAAATCAACGAATTAGAGAAGAGCGAGATGACTACACTGCGCTTCGAAGAGTATAACGAGCAGTTCCACTATCTGCTGTGGGTGGCGTTGGCTCTGCTGCTTGTGGAGTTTGCACTTCTCGATAGGAAAAATCCGCTGCTCTCGCGATTTAATATCTTCGATAAATAGTGCGATTGATACCATAAGCAGTGCTTTTTTAGTTCCGGTGGCGATATTTTTTTGGATTTACAGAAAAATATCGCTATTTTTGTGCCAATTGGAAAATAATGAACTTAAAATGCCGAAGTTGTATGACGAGGTAAATGTACAGAGAAAACCCCATTGGCTGAAAATCAAACTTCACGACACCGCTACATTTGCGGAGGTGGACCGAATTGTGAAACGCCACTCGCTACACACCATTTGCAGTAGCGGAATGTGCCCGAACAAGTCGGAGTGTTGGAGCAAGAGGACTGCCACTTTTATGATTTTGGGAGATATCTGTACTCGCAGTTGCCGCTTTTGTGCGACAAAGTCGGGCCGCCCGCTGGCTCCCGATGCGGATGAACCGCAACATATCGCAGAGAGCGTGGCTCTGATGGGACTTCGGCACGTTGTCGTAACTTCTGTTACTCGCGACGACCTGCCCGACGGGGGTGCTGCACATTGGGCGCAGACCGTCGAGGCTGTCAAAGCGAAGAATCCTAACGCAACAATTGAGCTCCTTATTCCCGATTTGGATGCCCGTGCCGACCTTTTGGATGTGGTGCTGGCATCGAAGCCCGATATTATCGGGCACAACATCGAAACCGTCGAACGACTTACGCCGCTCGTACGCTCGAAAGCGAAATACGCTACGAGTCTGGCAGCGTTGAGGTATCTTGCAAAGCAGGGTGCCGTCACCAAGAGCGGTATTATGGTCGGTTTGGGCGAGAGCGATGACGAGGTGTTGCAGACTCTGCACGACCTGCGCAATGCGGGTGTGAAGATTGTAACCCTCGGTCAGTACCTTCGACCAACTTTGGAGCACTATCCCGTTGCGGAATATATCACTCCGGAAAAATTCGATTGGTACAGGCAAAAGGCTCTCGAAATGGGCTTCTCCTACTGTGCGAGTGCGCCATTGGTGCGTTCCTCGTATCTGGCAGATGAGGCTTTGGAGAGCGTGAAGAGTGTAAAATAGCTGTTGAAAGAGGGCAGGGTATTTGGTATGGACCATTGTGGTCGGTTGTTGCCAAATCAGGAAATAACTCCTACCCACCCCGATTTTGGCAGGCTAAAAGGATAAAACGTGTTTGCTTGGTACAAAGACCTGGGTCGTATGGACTACTTGCAGTGCTGGGAACTGCAACGAACCTATTTCGATGCGCTCATTGAGCGTAAGTCGGAGGTGCGTTCGGGTATTGCTGTCAATGGCGATGAGAGCGTCGGTACGGTGCTGTTGGTCGAGCATCCTGCGGTCTATACCCTCGGCAAGAATGGCAAGGAGAGCAATCTGCTGCTTGGCGAAGAGTATCTGCGAAGTATCGGTGCCGACTTCTACCGCATAGACCGCGGTGGCGATGTGACCTTCCACGGCGAGGGTCAGATTGTGGGTTATCCGATTCTCGACATCGAGCGACTCGGCATAGGGCTCCGCGATTATATCGACGCTCTCGAAGAGAGCATTATCGCAACGATGGCGCACTATGGTATCGAGTCAGGTCGAGTGGCAGGAGCTTCGGGCGTTTGGCTTGGCAGTGCCGAAAAGCGAAATCTGCGCAAGATTTGTGCAATAGGAGTGCGAGCGTCACGTTTTGTTACTATGCACGGGTTTGCGTTGAATGTATCGACCGACCTGCGCTATTTTAACCATATAAACCCCTGCGGATTTACCGATAAGGGCGTGACCTCGATGGAGCGAGAATTGGGTTCGGCTCCCGATATGGAAGAGGTAAAAGAATTGGTTATTAACAATTTAAGTAAGAATTTGAATGTTAAAATATATAAAAATTAAAGATTATGCCCATAAACAAAAGATGGGTGGTCAAACCGCAGGGCGAGACCCGGGCAGTGGAGATGCTCTCTGCCGAGTTGGGTATTGCTCCCGTGTTGGCTAACCTGCTAGTACAAAGAGGCATAGACACCGTAGAGAAGGCAAATAGATTCTTTGAGCCGAGCCTTGCACATCTGCACGATCCATTTCTGATGAAGGATATGGATAAGGCGGTAGCCCGCGTGGAGCAGGCAGTGCGCAACGGAGAGAAGATTATGGTCTATGGCGACTATGACGTGGATGGTACGACCGCAGTGGCGTTGGTTTATAAGTTCCTGCGCCAGATTGGTCACACCAATCTGCTCTTCTACATCCCCGACCGTTACACCGAAGGTTATGGTATCTCGGTCAAGGGTATCGACTTCGCTGCCCGCAAGGGTGTGAGCCTTGTGATTACCGTCGATTGCGGTATCAAGGCGACCGAAAAGGTAGTCTATGCAAAACAGAAAGGCGTAGATTTCATTATCTGCGACCATCACCTCCCCGCCGAGGAGATTCCTCGTGCGGTTGCCGTTCTCGATCCGAAGCGTCCCGATTGTCACTATCCGTTTGATGAGTTGTCGGGTTGCGGAGTTGGTTTCAAGCTTGTGCAGGCGTATGCCCAGAAGAATGGAATACCTTTCGACCAGATTACGCATCTGCTCGACCTGCTTGTGGTAAGTATTGCCAGCGATATTGTGCCGCTCACTGACGAGAATCGTGTGTTGGCGCACTTCGGATTGAAGAAGCTCAACTCTTCGCCCTCGGAGGGCCTCTCGTCAATCATTAAGATTTGCGGTTTGGAGAGCCACACAATCTCGATTGACGACATTGTGTTCAAAATCGGACCTCGCATCAATGCTGCCGGTCGTATGCGTATGGACCACAATGACGAGAATGCTGCTCCGTCGGGAGGTCACGCTGCTGTGAGCCTGCTGATAGAGGGCGATGCAAAGATGGCTATCGAGTTGGGTAACGATATCGACTCCTTCAATCAGGACCGCAAAAACATCGACCGTAAGGTAACACTTGAAGCGCATAACTACATCGAGAGCAATCCCGAGCTCAAACAGCGCAAGAGCACGGTCATATATAACCCCAAGTGGATGAAGGGTATTGTCGGCATTGTCGCTTCGCGTCTTATTGAGACCTATTACCGTCCGACGGTGGTGCTGACGATGAGCAACGGTTTGGTTACGGGTTCGGCTCGTTCGATTCAGGGATTTGACCTCTATCAGGCGGTGGAGTCCTGCTCCGACCTGCTCGAAAACTTCGGAGGACATATGTATGCAGCGGGCCTGACGATGAAGCCCGAGAATGTCGAGGAGTTCAAGCGTCGTTTCAACGAGTATGTCGAGCAGAATATCGATCCGCAGACCCTTATCCCACAGGTCGATATCGACAGTCCTCTGCTATTTTCGGATATCACGCCGGAGTTTAATGCGCAACTCAACCGCTTCCAACCTTTCGGCCCCGGGAATTCGGCTCCCGTATTTGCCACTTATGCCGTGAGCAATCAGGGCGATGCGAAGTTGGTGGGTGCCGATTTGGAGCATTTGCGTATGGACCTTATGCAGCGCGAGAAGCCCAATACGACGATTCAGACCATCGCATTCCAGCAACCTACGCACTACGAGTGGATACGTGCGGGTCGCCCGATAGATGTTTGCTATCAGATTGTCGAGAATCACTACCGAGGTACCGTTTCGACGCAGTTGCGTATCAAGGATATTAAACCCGTAATTAAGTAAATCGATGGAGAGAAACTATAAGCGCGAAGATATCTACTCGCCCGAGGCTATCGAGGAGTTGAAGGTTCACTACCGAGAGATTCTGCGTCTATTGGGAGAGGACCCCGAACGCGAGGGCCTGCTCAAAACTCCCGAACGAGTGGCAAAGGCGATGTCGTTTATTACCAAGGGCTATACCGAAGATCCGATTGAGATTATCAAGTCGGCGATTTTCAAGGAGGAGTATAAGCAGATGGTGCTTGTGAAGGATATCGAGCTCTACTCGATATGTGAGCATCATATGTTACCCTTCTATGGTAAGGCTCACGTTGCCTACATTCCGAACGGATATATTACCGGATTGTCGAAAATTGCCCGAGTGGTCGAGTGTTTTGCTCGTCGCTTACAGGTGCAGGAGCGCCTGACTGTGCAGATTCGTGATAGTATTCAGGAGGCTCTCA
Source organism: uncultured Alistipes sp. (assembly GCA_964536825.1). Taxonomy (GTDB): domain Bacteria; phylum Bacteroidota; class Bacteroidia; order Bacteroidales; family Rikenellaceae; genus Alistipes. The sequence continues at coordinate 78,511 of CAZIAS010000003.1, forward strand.
ATCCGATGGGTGTTGCTGTCGTTATCGAGGCGAGCCATATGTGTATGCAGATGCGAGGTGTCGAGAAGCAGAGCTCGGCAACCACTACATCCGCATTTACGGGCATCTTCCTCTCGGATCCTCGTACTCGCGAGGAGTTTATGACCCTGATAAGCAACAAATATAGATAGCCGGTCGGGAGATTTTGCAACAAAATAGAGGCTGCCACGTATAATGCGGGCAGCCTCTGTTGTTAGATGTTATTCGCCTATTTCAGCGGGTCAGCCTCGACGCCATCGAAGGTCATCACAACCGGAAGAATATCTCCATTCTCTGCGAAGCGCAGTTCGTCGATGCAGGTGCGTCGGTCGTTGCCGTCGGTCGAGCCGATGGGGTGGCGGTGATATACGATGTAATATTTGCCGCTGTGCGGGTTGTGCATTACCGAGTGGTGACCCGCTCCCGTGCCAACCTCGGGGTCGGTTTGGAGGATTACACCCTTGCTCTCGAAAGGACCGAGCGGATTGTCCGAGATGGCATAAGCCACACGGTAGTTGTCCTTGCGCCATTTACCCTCGGACCACATAAAGTAGTATTTGCCGTCGCGGATAAACATAAACGGACCCTCGACATATTCGCCCGGAGTTACCTCCTTGAAGAGTTCGCCGTCTTCGAACGGAACGAAGCCTGTGAAGTCGTCATTTAATTTGCAGACATTGCAGTGCTTCCATCCGCCATAATACATATAATAGGTGCCGTCGGTATCCTTGAATACAAATTGGTCGATAGGCTGTGCACCATTGATGATGTCGTTAATCAGCGGTTTGCCGAGCAGGTCGGTAAACGGACCTGCGGGGTTATCTGCCACAGCCACTCCGATACCGCCGATTTCGCCTTCGTGAACATCGTTGCACGAGAACATAAGGTAGTATTTACCATCTTTTTCGATAATCGAAGGTGCCCACAATGCGCTGTTGAGCCACGAAATGCGCGATTGGTCGATAATGCGTTCGTGCTTCTGCCACGTAACGAGGTCCTTTGACGAGAAGGCGTCGAGATGCAACTGTTCGGGGAAGGGTTGCGACCAAGTGGGATATACCCAATAGGTATCGCCAAAAATTACACCTTCGGGGTCTGCGTACCAACCTTCAACGATAGGGTTACCGCTGCGTTGGGTTTCGGCACACGAGGCGAGAATCATTGCAGCCAACACAGCAAGTGAGAGTCGTAATGTCTGTTTCATATCTTTGTGTTTTGGGTTTTTACATATTACAAATATAACATTTTTCTTTAATAACAACAAAATCAAAAGCCGTCTAAAAAACGGGGTTGCCCAACAAATTCTGTTGAGCAACCCTCTCCCCTTAAAAATTAACCCTAAATTGCTAACTCCGAAGAATCTCTCCGAGATATGCATCCAAGAACAAAAGTTCGTGATCGGCGCAAATCACCTTCGAGAAAAACAACTCTTCATCGCTAACAGAACATAATGAATCTTTTGCGTCAAATTCTCCCATAGGCTGTTGTGTGATTGTTTTTCTAATCCATAAACGCAACCTCTCGGGGAATTATTGCATAAGAATCTGCGAAATTTTAACTCAAAACAAGATTTTTTTCTTTTATCATCTTGCGCAGATTGATGAGGGCATAACGCATACGTCCCAATGCGGTATTGATACTCACATCGGTCTGCTCGGCTATCTCCTTGAAACTCAATCCGGAGTAGTAGCGCAGCATCACAACCTCACGCTGTTCGTCGGGGAGCATATCGACCAAACGGCGTACGTCGCTCGAAATCTGTGCTGCAACCATCTCGTCTTCGACGGTATGTTCTGCAAAGCGCAGCGTTCCGAGTACGTTGTATCCCGCATCAGCTTCATTGACCTGCTTCTGCTGTTTGCGTGAGCGGAAGTAGTCGATAACCTGATTGTGTGCAATGCGAAGCACCCACGACAGGAACTTGCCGTTATCCGTGTAGCGACCCTCGTCGATTACGCGAACCGCCTTGATAAAAGTCTCTTGGAAGATATCATCTGCAACGTCATCATCTTTAACCATCATACGGATATACTCCTTGACACGACGGCTGTGACGCTCGATGAGTTGGGAAATAGCACTCTGGTTGCCCGAAAGATAACTATTAAGCAATCCTTGGTCACTTAATACTTGTACGTTCATACTCTTCAAATTTTAATAAAACAGTGTTAAAGAGTAGAAATTTTCGATAGGCAAATAGGTTTTAGTGCGTTAATACTTTATTGTTTTCGATTGCAAGATACGCACACTTTTCGAAAAATCCAAATTGTGTACATATTGACAATCGTGCCGAAAATAAGCAAAACCCGTGCCAAAAGCGTGTGGAGGGCCTTTTTTTCTCGCTGATTCGGTTTAGGTCAATCGACCAAAACGACGGGTGAAACGACAAATCCGAAACACAGAATCCGAATTATTTGTCCTCAAACTAACAAGGGGTGTTGCAACCCAACGGTCGAACACCCCTCGCAGAATATGTTCTCAATTCACTACTTCGCCTTTGCCTCGCAGTAAGCACAGCGACAGATGCCCTCTTCGGTTTCGTGGAAGAGTGTATCGACATCCTCGGTGGTCGAGATGCAGTTGCGATTCGAGCATTGATGTTCATTGATGATATACTCGCTCTCGAAGCGCGGAGTCGGTGTGGTTGGTCTTTCGGGAGACCACTCCAACAACTTGCAGATAAGAGCCATACGTACAAACTTGCCATTCTCGACCTGACGGAAGTAGGCTGCACGCGGGTCATTATCGACGGCGCGAACAATCTCGTTTACTCGCGGCAGCGGGTGGAGGATAATCATATCCTTCTTGGCAGTGGCAAGTTTCTCGGGGGTAAGGATAAAGCTGTCGCGCAGACGCTCAAACTCCTCGCGGTCGAGGAATCGCTCCTGCTGCACGCGGGTCATATAGAGTATGTCTAACTCGGGCATAACCTCCTCCATAGTCTTGACTTCGCGTGTCGGGATGCCGTTGCGGTCACACACCTCTTCGCGCAAGTAGGTCGGCAGACGCAACTCGTCGGGAGCTATCAGCACAACCTTGATGCCTGTATGGCGAGAGAGAGCCTTGATAAGTGAATGTACGGTACGACCAAACTTCAAATCGCCACAGAAGCCGATGGTCAGATTGTCCAAGCGACCCAGCTCGCGACGAATCGTCAAGAGGTCGGTCAGGGTCTGTGTCGGGTGTGCGTGGCTGCCGTCGCCGGCATTGATGATGGGTATATCGGCGTACTGCGATGCCACAAGCGGAGCTCCCTCCTTGAAGTGGCGCATCGCGATAATATCGGCAAAGCAACTGATTACGCGCACGGTATCGGCAACAGTCTCGCCCTTCGACACCGAAGAAGAGGCTGCGTCCGAGAAGCCGATTACGTTACCTCCGAGCTCCATCATTGCCGACGTGAAACTCAATCGGGTACGGGTACTCGGCTCGTAAAAGAGGGTCGCAAGCTTCTTTCCGCTGCATATCGAGCGGTATTTCTCGCGATTGGATATGATGTCGAGTGCCAAATCGATAATCTCTTGCACTTCGCTGACCGAGAGGTCGGTGGTATCAATCAGATGCTTCATATTTATCTCTGTTTTTGGGTTTTACTCTGTTCGGGAATCTATTTTATCCAGCTCTCATCCGAAGGGTTGTTGCGGAAGGCGATAAGGCGGGCCTTATCTTCGGGCTTGATGTAACCCTCTTCGGCTGCAACCTCAACGAGCGTATCGAGGTCCGAAAGCGACACATTCTTTACATTTGCCGCCTCCAAGCGCTCCAAACCGCGCTTCATTCCGTAGGTAAAGATACTTGCAACTCCCAACACCTCGGCTCCTGCCTCGCGCAGAGCCTCGACAACTTCGATACAGCTGCCTCCGGTCGAAATCAGGTCCTCGATAACCACCACTTTCTGACCCTTTTCGAGGCGACCCTCGATGCGGTTTGTGCGGCCGTGGTCCTTTGCTCCGCTACGTACATAACCCATCGGCAGGTCGAGAATCGTTGCCGTAATGGCTGCGTGAGCGATGCCGGCAGTGCTTGTACCCATCAGTACCTCTGCTTCGGGGTAGTGAGTACGAACAACCTCTGCCAAACCATTTTCGACGTTGGTGCGCACCTTCGTATCCGACAGAGTCAGTCGGTTATCGCAATATATCGGGCTTTTGATACCGCTTGCCCAGGTAAACGGCTGCTCGGGGCGAAGGAACACCGCACCAATCGAGAGCAGATCTTTTGCTATAAGCTTTTTCATTATTCTATACAGTTTTAACCAATTTACAATTTATTCTCTCTACTCCTCGCCAACGAACTCTGCCACACAGCGACGATATGCTGCTACGGGGTCCTCGGCGGCGGTAATGGGGCGACCCACAACGATGTAGTCCGAACCAATCTCGCGCGCACGTGCAGGTGTGGTAACTCGCACTTGGTCTGCCTTCTCGCCATCGGCAAAACGTACGCCCGGAGTGATTGTGAGGAACTCCTCTCCGCAGGCATCTTTGACCATCCTTGCTTCAAGCGGAGAGCAAACCACGCCATCCAACCCCGCCTCCTTGGTGTTCTGTGCATATTTCACGATGCAGTCGTTGATTGTGGCATTGATGAGCAACTCCTTCTGCATACGCTCCTCGCTGGTCGAGGTAAGTTGAGTCACAGCGATAAGCAGGGGACGAGTTCCGTCAGCGCGGGTCAGACCCTCGATTGCGTAGCGCATCATCTCAACCGTGCCTGCTGCGTGTACGTTGCACATATCGACGTCGAGATTCGACAGCACAGCCATCGCCTTCTTTACCGTATTGGGGATATCGTGCAGTTTCAAATCGAGGAAAATCTTGTGTCCGCGACGCTTGATTTCGCGTACAATCGGGGCTCCTGCGGCATAGAACAACTCCATACCAATCTTCACAAAAGGCTTCTCCTCCTCGAAACGGTCGAGGAATGCGAGCGTCTGCTCGGCACTTGCAAAGTCGCAAGCAATAATTACATCTCTCTTTTTCATTTTATCTGTGTTTCAATATTTTACTCAACAATTCCGATAATGTCCGACAACCTTTCGATACCGAGTCGCTCCATCTCTGTGGGCAGAGCCTCGATAATCTCCTTGCAAGCATAGGGGTTGCGCAGGTTTGCCGTACCGACCTCAACAGCTGTTGCTCCTGCCATCATCATCTCTATCACGTCGCTTGCCGAGCTTACGCCTCCACAGCCGATGACCGGCACCGAGCACGCCTTCGAGACTTGATAGACCATCCTAACTGCAACGGGGAAGACTGCATCTCCCGAAAAACCGCCCATCTTATTGGCGATAATCGGTCGGCGACGCAGCGTATCGATACGCATACCGAGCAGTGTGTTTATCAGACAAAGACCATCGGCTCCTGCTTCCTCGCAAGCTTTGGCAATCGATACGATGTCGGTTACATTGGGGCTCAACTTGATATATACGGGCTTGGTGGTCACCTCCTTCACTGCGCGGGTAACCTCCGCAGCAGCCTCGGGCGAGGTGCCGAACGACATACCCCCGTGGCGTACATTCGGACAGCTTACATTAACCTCGATAATTCCCACCTGCTCCTCGCGGTCTATGCGCTCGCAGCAGTAGCGGTACTCGTCAATCGAGAATCCCGAAATGTTGGCAATCACGGGCTTGTGGAAAAACTCCTTCAATCGGGGCAACTCCTCGCCAATGACGGCATCGATGCCCGGATTTTGCAAACCCACAGCGTTGATAAGACCGCTCTCACACTCGGCTATGCGCGGTGTCGGGTTGCCGAAACGCGCATCTTTGGTCGTACCCTTGAACGAGAACGAGCCGAGGCAGTTTATATCGTAAAATTCGTGGAAGTCGGCTCCATAGCCGAAAGTTCCGCTTGCGGGGATTACCGGATTGTCCAGTCGCCATCCGCTCAATACTACTGATGTATCCCTCATAAGCTAAAATATTATTTCGTCACGCTTCAATACGGGACCCTCTTTACATATACGTTTACTGCCCTTGGTAGTCTGGCACGAGCAACCCATACAGGCTCCGAATCCGCACCCCATACGCTCCTCGAAGCTATACTCGCCATCGCACTCCGAGGCGTTGTATATCGCTTTGAGCATTGGCAGAGGACCACAAGTATAGATGTAGTCAAACTCCAACGACTTCATTGCATCGGTTACAAATCCCTTAACGCCGACCGAGCCGTCAGCCGTTGCAATATGTACATCGACACCCAAAGCGCGGAACTCGTCGGCATAGAAAATCTCCTCGGCACGATTGAATCCCAACACCACCTGTACGCTCTTGCCTGCGGCGTGCAACTTCTTGGCAAGGTTATAGAGCGGCGGAACTCCGACACCGCCACCCACAAGCAACGGTCGTTCCGTCGCTGCCGAGGTCGAAAAGCCGTTACCCAAACCGGTAAGGACATCCAGCTCTTCGCCGACCTGCATACGGCTCATAATCTCGGTACCGCGACCCACAACCTTATAGATGAGCGTGATACTCTCGCTGTCGTAGTCGCAGACCGAAATCGGGCGACGTAGATAGCAACCCTCGATGGCGAGGTTTACGAATTGTCCGGGTGCGGTCAGATATTGCGTGTCGCCCACCAGCACCATTCGCCAAACGCTCTCGGTCAGAGGTTCGTTGCTACGTATTTTGTATATACCCTTTTTGTACATTGCTATTCGGCATCAATGGTCGAAATTCCGAGCGTAATCTCTTCGAGTACGTCGAGGAGAACTCGCACGGTTTCGAGCGCAGTAAATATTGTTACATTGTTTTCGACAGCCGTACGACGAATCTCATATCCGTCGAGGCGGGTGCTGTGCTGGTCGAGGTCGATGGTGTTGATGACGTATGTCACGTGACCCTGACGCAGTGTCTCGATGATGTCGTTGCTACCCTCGCTCAACTTGTGGCGCAGACGGGTGCGTATGCCGTGCTTGCGCAGGTAGGCAGCCGTGCCGGATGTTGCCTCAATGTTGAAACCGAGGTTGTAGAATCGACGTGCAATCTCCAAGGCAGCCGGTTTATCCTTGTCGGCAATGGTCAGGAAGACGGTTCCGTAGTTCGATACATCCATACCCGACGACTGCAATGCCTTGTAGAGCGCGCGAGTGAGCGAGTTGTCGTAGCCGATAGCCTCGCCGGTCGATTTCATCTCGGGCGAGAGGTACGAATCCATTCCTCTGATTTTCGAGAACGAGAATGCCGGAGCCTTCACGAACCAACGCTTGCGGTCGGGATGATATACCGACTCGATGCCCTGCTCTTTGAGCGACTGTCCGAGCATTACGCGTGTTGCGATGTCCGCCATCGAGACCCCTGTCGATTTCGAGAGGAACGGCACTGTGCGCGACGAGCGAGGATTGACCTCGATAACATAGACATCGTCGTTGTCGTCGCAGATAAATTGGATGTTGAACAGACCGACAATGCCGATTCGCAGACCCAATTTTACCGTGTAGTCCAAAATCTTATCGCGAACAGCATCGCTTACGCTGAATGTGGGATAGACGCTTATCGAGTCGCCCGAGTGGATACCCGTACGCTCGACGTGCTCCATAATACCCGGAACGAATACCTGCTCTCCGTCGCAGATTGCATCAATCTCCAACTCTTTACCCTGGATATATTTATCGACAAGCACGGGCGACTTCTCATTAACCTTTACTGCCGTGTGCATATAACGGCGCAGAGCCTCCTCGTTGCTTACAATCTGCATCGCACGACCTCCCAACACATAGCTCGGGCGTACCAATACGGGGTATCCGATGCGGTTGGCTGCCTCAACGCCTGCCTCAACCGTAGTCACAGCCTCGGCTGTGGGCTGCGGGATTCCGAGCTCGGTCATAATGCGCTCGAAGCAACCGCGGTCCTCGGCATTGCGAATGGCGTTTACATCGGTGCCGATGATGGGAACTCCCAACTCTGCCAACGGCTCGGCGAGGTTGATTGCTGTCTGACCACCGAGCGAAACGATAACTCCCTCCGGCTGCTCCAAACGGATAACATTCATCACATCCTCCACCGTAAGCGGTTCGAAGTAGAGTTTATCGCTGCAAGTATAGTCGGTCGATACGGTCTCGGGGTTATTATTTACGATGATAGCCTCGTAGCCCACATTGCGTATAGACCAGATGGCGTGTACGGTCGAGTAGTCGAACTCCACACCCTGACCAATACGAATCGGACCCGAACCAAGAACGACAATCTTCTTGCGGTCGCTGATGCGCGACTCGCCTACGCGACCCTCCTCGTACGTCGAGTAGAAGTAGGGAACATAGTCGCGATTGGGTCCCGAACAGGTGTCAATCATACTATACACGGGGAAGATGTCATTCTCTTCGCGCAGACGGTACATCTCATCCTCGCCCATACCCCACAACTGACCTACAAACTTGTCGCTAAAACCGAACTTCTTTGCTTTGCGCAGAACCTCCGCATTGCGAGGGTTGGATTTCAACTTATTCTCCATCTCAACGATGTTGCGGAACTTTTCGAGGAAGAATGTTGTGATTCTGGTCTTCTCGTGAATCTTTTCGAGAGAGACGCCGTTACGGATAAGTTGAGCAATCGCATAAAGACGGTCGTCGGTACCCTCCTTTACGTATTCGAGCATCTCCTCATCGGGCATCGCTTCGAAACGCTTGTGATAGATGTGGCAAACGCCCGTTTCAAGAGAGCGCACCGCCTTCAAGAGTGCCTCTTCGATATTGCGACCGATACTCATAACTTCGCCCGTAGCCTTCATCTGCGTACCGAGTTTGTTCGACGCATCCGCAAACTTGTCGAACGGGAATCGGGGTGCCTTCAAAACTATATAGTCGAGCGTGGGCTCAAAGTTCGCGGGTACATTGCCGATAAGAATCTCGTCGAGCGTAAGACCCACGGCAATCTTTGCTGTCACGCGGGCAATCGGGAATCCGCTCGCTTTCGATGCAAGTGCCGACGAGCGCGATACGCGAGGATTGACCTCGATGAGATAGTACTCCATCGTTGTCGGGTGCAGCGCAAACTGCACGTTGCAACCTCCCTCAATCTTCAACTCGCGGATGATTTTCAGCGCACTGTCGTGCAACATTTTATCCTCTTCGGGAGTGAGTGTCAGTTGGGGAGCAACGACAATCGAGTCGCCCGTATGTACGCCCACGGGGTCGATATTCTCCATTGAGCAGATGGCGATGGCGGTATCGTGGCTGTCGCGCATAACCTCATACTCAATCTCCTTGTAACCCTTGACGCTCTTCTCGACAAGCACTTGATGTACGGGCGAGAGTGCGAGAGCATTGCGCATAGTCTCGACAAACTCCTCTTCATCATCGGCAAAACCACCTCCTGTACCTCCAAGAGTGAAGGCGGGGCGCAGAACCACGGGGAAGCCGATTCGACGGGCGGCTGCCAGACCCTCCTCCATCGTGCAGGCGATTTCCGAGGGAATTACCGGTTCTCCGAGCGACTCACACAACTCCTTGAAGAGCTTGCGGTCCTCGGCGCGCTCGATACTCTCGAACGAGGTTCCGAGAATTTCGACCTGACACTCTTTGAGAATACCCTTCTTTGCGAGTTGTACGGCGAGGTTGAGACCTGTCTGACCTCCGAGTCCGGGAACGATAGCGTCGGGACGTTCGTAGCGGATAATCTTCGCTACATATTCCAATGTCAGCGGCTCCATATAGACCTTGTCGGCAATATTTGTGTCGGTCATAATGGTTGCGGGGTTGGAGTTTACCAACACCACCTCATAACCCTCCTCTTTGAGGGCAAGACACGCTTGGGTTCCTGCATAGTCGAACTCTGCTGCCTGTCCGATGACGATAGGTCCCGAACCTATCACCATCACTTTCTTGATGTCGAGTCTTTTAGGCATTTTCTTTAATTTTTAAGTTTTTCGTTATTTTGTTTTTACTCTAATTTACCAATTTTAGCGATTGCTCTTCTCGTAGGCAATCTCTCCACGAGAGATGGTCATCACACACTCTCCATAGACCTTCCACCCCTCAAACGGAGTGCTGTGACCCATCGACAAGAACTCTTCGGAGCGAATCTCGTACTCGTGGTCGAGGTCCAAAATCGCCAAGTCGGCACGCTCTCCCACCGCTAACTTTCCGTCCAAAGCGAATAATCGGCGCGGATTCGCGGACATAATCTCCATAAGGTGCTCGAAAGTCATTCGACCTGTGCGCACGAAATGTGTGTACATCAGCGGGAAAACCGTTTCGATGCCGACAATTCCGAAGGCACTCTTTTCCAAGCCCTTTGCTTTCTCGTTCTCGGCGTGGGGTGCGTGGTCGGTCGCCATAACTTCGATGGTACCGTCGAGAATTCCCTCGATAAGAGCGTCCTTATCATCCGCACTGCGCAACGGGGGGTTCATCTTAAAGCGACCCTCCTCCTGCAAATCCGCATCGCAGAGGAGCAGATAGTGCGGACCGGTCTCGCAACTTACATTTAATCCGCGAGCCTTTGCTGCACGTACCAACTCGACGCTTTCGCGGGTCGAGATATGGCAGACGTGGTATTGACATCCCGTAGCTTCGGCAAGGCGTATGTCGCGTTCGACCTGCTCCCATTCGCTCTCGGAGCAGATGCCGCGATGGTTGTGGGTTCGACAATAGACACCGTCGTGGATATATCCTCCGTGCAACAGGTCATCAACCTCGCAGTGGGCAACGATGCGGCTTCCCGCGGCATTTGCTCGGCGCATCGCCTCTGCCATCAACTCTCCGCTCTGCACTCCTTTGCCGTCGTCAGAGAAGCCTGCAACTTTGGGTGCCAGCGCCTGAAAATCGACCAACTCGCCCGAACCGCGCTGTCCGATGGTAATCGATGCGTAGGGTAACACCTCGATTGCTGCATCGCGTTCGATAATGTCGAGTTGCTGTTGCAGATGCTCGGTGGTGTCGGGTGCCGGGTTGAGGTTCGGCATCGAGCAGACGGTCGTATATCCTCCGTGGGCTGCTGCCAGCGTTCCGGTTCGGATGGTCTCCTTATGCGAAAATCCGGGTTCGCGAAGATGTACGTGAACATCGACCAAACCATAGATTACGTGCAGTCCCCGACAGTTGATTACACGAGTAGAATCGTCGCACGCAAGAGACTCTCCGAGGGCGGAAATCAGACCGTTCTCGACGAGTAAATCGCCCTGCAAACGCCCTTCTGCGGCGTATATTGTAGCATCTTTTAACAGCAGTTTTGCCATAGTACAAAAAAAAGTAGCCCCTAAAAGGCTACATTTTTACGTTAAAATTACACATTTGAACCGATGGACAAGGGCGACAACCACTCTCGGATTGATGTCCGTCAACGAATGGATATGTTCCCGAAGCGGGGAGGCACTTGTTTGTCATAGTCCTATTGTTTTCTGCAAAGATAGGTAAAAATTGTTAAACAGAGTGCGTTTCAATGCGATTTTTTCGACATATTTTCCACTAAAATGGATGATTTTCCATTTTGGGGCATTATCGATTTTGGCAAGATTACAAAGTTTTTCGAAAAATAGCGGTTTTCGGCAAGAAAAATGTAACCCTATTCCTCTAAAACAGACTAAATATTATGGCAAAAATTGTAGTAATAGGGAGCACAAATACCGACTTGGTCATCAAGACCGAGCGTATCCCCGAACCGGGCGAAACGGTCATTGGCGGAGCCTTTATGATGACGGCCGGAGGTAAAGGTGCCAATCAGGCGGTTACCGCGGCCCGTTTGGGTGGGGATGTTGTATTCGTTACAAAGGTCGGCGACGATATGTTTGGAGCAGAGTCACAGCGGCACTTTGCCGACGAAGGGCTCCCCGCAGAGTACATCTTTACCGAGCACGGCTCTCCTTCGGGAGTGGCTCTTATCACGGTCGATGCCAAGGGCGAGAACTGTATAGTCGTTGCCCCCGGAGCGAATGATATGCTTACTCGTGCGGATATCGATGTCGTACGTTCGCAAATCGAGGCGGCAGATTATCTTCTTCTTCAACTCGAAATTCCTATGGAGGTGGTGGCGTATGCTGTGAACGTGGCGTTCAAGGCGGGTACGAAGGTCGTGTTGAATCCGGCACCGGCTGCGACTCTCTCACGCGAACTTGTCGGCAAGTTGTTTCTGATAACTCCCAATCGCACCGAGTGCCAATTGATTACCGGTCGCCCGATATCTGACGAGAAGAGCGCCGAGGTGGCAGCGGCGACACTCTTGTCGATGGGTGCCGAGAATGTGATTGTCACTCTCGGTTCGCGCGGGGCTTTGGTTGCCGAGGGCAGAGAGTTTGTGATGGTACCTGCGCAGCACGTTGTGGCTGTCGATACAACCGCAGCCGGCGATGTTTTCAACGGTGCGTTGTGTGTGGCTCTGTCGGAGGGGCGGTCGCTGGTCGAAGCTGCCAGATTTGCGAGTCGGGCATCGGCGATATCGGTAACACGTATGGGAGCGCAAAGTTCGATTCCCTACCGCATAGAGATTAAATAGTATGCGAAAACTGTTAAAAAATAGAGAATTATGTTTATTGTAGAAAATTATCTGCTGGCAGTCATCTTCTGCTTGGTTACGATGCTCTGTTGGGGTTCGTGGGGTAACACCCAGAAACTTGCCGCCAAGAATTGGCGTTATGAACTCTTCTATTGGGATTATGTTATCGGTATGGTGTTATTTGCGCTGCTGCTTGGCTTCACGATGGGCAGCTGGGGCGATGCGGGGCGACCTTTTGTCGATGACCTGCGACAAGCGTCGGGAGGCAGTGTCGGCTGGGTAATAATGGGCGGCATAATCTTCAATGCCTCGAATATTCTGCTCTCGGCATCGGTGTCGTTAGCGGGTCTGGCAGTCGCCTTTCCGCTCGGAGTCGGAATTGCTTTGGTCTTGGGTGTGATTGTGAACTATCTGGGGGTGCCGTCGGGACATCCGGTAATGCTCTTTGTGGGTGTGGCGCTGATAGTTGTGGCAATCATCTGTAACGGTATTGCATCGAGCAAGAACAACCGCGGCACCAAAATGAGTTCTGCCAACAATACGAAGGGTATATGGCTGGCGGTGGTTGCCGGTGTGCTGATGTCGCTCTTCTATCGCTTCGTTGTAATGGGTATGGATATTTCGAATTTCCGTACACCCGAACCGGGTATGCTGACTCCCTACTCGGCGATATTTATCTTCTCGGTAGGCGTTCTGTTGAGCAATATCCTCTTCAACACATTGGTTATGCGATATCCTTTTGCCGGTACCCCCGTGACCTATGGCGATTACCTGAAAGGGTCGCTCGGCACACACCTTGTCGGGGTGCTTGGAGGAGCCATCTGGTGCCTTGGTACGGCGTTCAGCTACATCGCATCGGGCGAGGCGGGACCTGCCGTGTCGTATGCTCTCGGACAGGGTGCGCCGATGGTCGCTGCCGTGTGGGGAGTCTTTGTGTGGAAGGAGTTCCGTGGGGCGCCAAAGTCGGTTGATTGGCTTTTGGGGCTGATGTTTCTGCTTTTTATCGTCGGTTTGGGATTGATTGTTGCCGCGGGAAATTGAAAAATGAAGCCGTACAACATAAGAGCGTGTCCAAGAAGATTGTTGGACACGCTCTTATGCTGTGATGTCGAGTGTACTTATGCTCCCGCCTTGGTGTAACGCTCGTAGAGAGCATCGTATATTTTTCCGCGCTCGGCATCGGGCAGATACTCGTCCGAGAATCCCGACAACATAGCCTTTTGCGCCTCAATAACATTCGGATAAAGGCCTGCTGCCACGGCTGCAAACATTGCGGCTCCGAGGGCACACGCCTGTTCGGATTGCACAACCTTAATCGGCATCTGCAAGACGTCGCAGAGAGTCTGCATCACAAAACGTGATTTTTTTGAGATACCTCCCACGGCATAGATACGCTCGACCTGCACACCCTCTTCGATAAGTCGTTCGGTGATGGCTCGCGAACCGAAAGCCGTGCCTTCGACCAACGCTTTGAACAGTTGTGGTGCGGAGGTTGCGAGGGTCAGCCCTGCAAACGCTCCTGTGGCACGCGGGTCGGCATCAGGCGAGCGGCGTCCATTGAACCAATCAACCGCTATGGGGTCGTTCTCGGTCAGGGGGAGCGCTTCGGCTTCGGCTGTGAGTAGTGGCAGGATACGGTCGAAGAGTGCAGGGTCAGATGAGTCTGCGACGGCGCGCAGGGGCCACTCCATAACACGACGGAACCACGCATAGATATCTCCAAAGGCGGATTGTCCGGCTTCGATTCCGATATAATCCGGCAGTACCGAACCATCGACCTGTCCGCAGATTCCGCGAATACTCTTATCTCCGATGGTTTCAGGCTTTGCCACAGCTATATCGCAGGTTGATGTGCCGATAACCTTCACGAGCGTGCCTTCGCCGACACCGGCTCCGACGGCTCCGGCGTGGCAGTCGAGAACACCGACACCAACGGCTATACCCTCCGGAAGACCCAGTCGGCTTGCCCACTCTGCCGAGAGTGAGCCTGCACGAACACCGCAGGTGTAGCTCTCATCGTAAAGGTGTGTGCGGAATGTTGCGAGCAGAGGATCTATTGCCGTCAGGAACTCCGTGTCGGGGAGTCCGTTCCACTCTTTGCGCCACATCGCCTTGTGACCTGCGGCACAGCGCCCGCGCATTATGTTTTCGGGACGGGTATTACCGATGAGCATCGCTCCTACCCAATCACACAACTCAACCCACGACCACGCTTTGTCGAGCAGTTCGGGCGAACTCTTTGCGCAGTGCAACACCTTTGCCCAAACCCATTCGCAGGAGTACGAACCTCCACAAAATTTCGTATAATCGGTACTCCACTTCGCGACAAGGTCGTTGATTGCGTCTGCCTCTTCGATGGCGGTATGATCTTTCCATAGGACAAACATTGCGTCGGGATTCTCTGCGTATTCGGGCAGCAGAGCCAACGGGGTGCCGTTGCAATCAACAAGTGCGGGGGTCGAACCTGTGGTGTCAATCGATATACCCCTCACGGCAGCAGCAACCTCTGCGCCCGCAATGTCGAGAGCCTCGCGGATGGCTCCTTCGAGCGATTCGATATAGTCGAGCGGGTGCTGGCGGTATCGATTCTCGGCGGCAGAGCAATATTCGCCCCTCTTCCAACGAGGATAGTAGCGCACGGCGGATGCGACTTCGCGACCATTGCCGGCATCGACTACAAGACAGCGTACAGAATCGCTACCAAAATCTAATCCTAATACATAGTTCATATTGTGCAGTTTTAAGGTTTTTTCAATGGTACTTATATACAAAATTACACGAATAAAATTTTGTACCACATTTCGGAGCCGCAGGCGACCAAGTCCCCTCCCGAGGAGGGGATTTAGGGGAGGGTCAGACTTGCAAACGCAGCGTGTCGCTGCGAGCAACTACCTGAATTAGCGGCAAAAGGTTCGTGTTGTGTAATCACGTATATAAACACCTTTTCAATAAGGTATGGGTCAAACTATCTTTATCGGTTCGACGTGTATTGCCACCATTGTCCCACTGCCAAACCGTTCGCGCAAGCGGTGTTCGATGGACTCTGTGAGCGTATGAGACTCTGCAACACTCATCGCTCCATCAACGCGGATATGTATCTCGATGGCGATATCCGCACCGATGCGACGTGTACGAAGGTTGTGAGGGTGGCTGATTGCGGCATCCTCGGTCACGATGCAGATAATCTCCTCCTCGATTTCATTTGGCAGCGACCCATCGACCAATTCGTTAAAGCCCTTGCGTATCAGGTCGATTGCTACTTTGAGAA
Organism: uncultured Alistipes sp.; assembly: GCA_964536825.1. Taxonomy (GTDB): domain Bacteria; phylum Bacteroidota; class Bacteroidia; order Bacteroidales; family Rikenellaceae; genus Alistipes. Next base: position 94,224 of record CAZIAS010000003.1, read on the forward strand.
TCATCGCTGCAACAATGATGGCTGCAATCGGGTCGGCAATGACCCACTTGCCTCCGAGCGCGTAGGCGCAACCGATGCCAATGAGCGTGCCAATCGACGAGAAGGCGTCGCTGCGGTGGTGCCAAGCGTTGGCTATCACAGCCTGTGATTCGGTGCGACGACCTACCCTGACAGTATATTGGTAGAGAATCTCCTTTACCACAATCGAAACGGCAGCGGCAATCAGTGCGATAAGTCCGGGTTGGGCTATCTCCTCTCCGCGAACTACCGCGGCGATACCCTTGGCGGCATTTATGCAGATGCCGACTCCGACAACTCCCAATGCCAGCGCGATGATTATCGAGGCGATGGTTTCGTACTTGCCGTGTCCGTAGCGGTGACCCTCATCCTTGGGCTTTGCAGAGATGTGCACGAAGAAGAGAACCACAATGTCGGTGGCGAGATCCGAGAGTGAATGAACAGCATCGGCAACCATTGCCGAACTGCGACCGATGACTCCGGCGACAAATTTGGCAGAGGTTAAGACGAGATTTACCGCGAACCCGACAAGGGTCACGCGGTAAATCTTCTGTGTTCTATTAGGTTGTTCCATAGTTTAGTAACTCTTGGCGAAGAGTACGCGGCGGTGCGAAGGCTTACCGGTAAAGATGCACGAACCCTCTTCGTCCTCCGCATCAACCGGAATGCAGCGAATCGTCGCTTTTGTGGCATCCTTGATGGCCTGCTCGGTTTCGGGCGTGCCATCCCAATGTGCCGAGATAAAGCCTCCCTTCGTGTTGAGTACCTCGACAAACTCCTCCCAAGTATCGACCTTGGTAATCATCGAGTTACGGTAGTCGAGCGCTTTCTGGAAGATGTTCTGCTGAATCTCGTCAAGCAGCGCAACGATACGCTCTGCGAGTCCCTCTTGCGGAACAATCTCCTTGGTCAGCGTGTCACGACGAGCCAACTCGATGGTGCCGTTCTCCATATCGCGAGGTCCGAGTGCCAGACGCACGGGCACACCCTTCAACTCATACTCTGCAAATTTGAAGCCCGAACGTACATTGTCGCGCAAATCGACCTTTACGCTTATACCCTTTGCCTTCAACTCGTCGGCAATGGCGTTCATCTTCTCTGCCATAACCTGCAACTGCTCCTCTCCCTTATAGATGGGAACCATCACGACCTGAATAGGTGCGAGCTTCGGAGGAAGTACCAATCCGTTATTATCCGAGTGGGCCATAATGAGCGCACCCATCAGTCGGGTCGAAACGCCCCACGATGTAGCCCAAACATATTCGAGTTTGCCCTCCTTGTTTACGTATTGCACATCGAATGCCTTGGCGAAGTTCTGACCGAGGAAGTGCGATGTACCACTTTGCAGAGCCTTGCCATCCTGCATCAGAGCCTCGATGGTCATCGTGTCCTCTGCGCCTGCGAAACGCTCGTTGGGAGATTTGTGACCAACGACAACAGGCAGACCCATCCAGTTCTCGGCAAAGTCCTGATATACGCGAATCATCTTTTCGGTCTCTGCGATAGCCTCCTCACGTGTGGCGTGAGCGGTGTGGCCCTCCTGCCAGAGGAACTCTGCCGTGCGCAGGAACAGGCGTGTACGCATCTCCCAACGCACCACGTTTGCCCACTGATTGCAGAGAATCGGGAGGTCGCGATAGGACTGAATCCAATTCTTGTAGGTGTTCCAAATGATGGTCTCCGAAGTCGGACGAACGATGAGCTCCTCTTCGAGTTTAGCGGCGGGATCGACCACAATACCGTTACCATCAGGGTCATTTTTTAGGCGATAGTGCGTCACCACGGCACACTCCTTGGCGAAACCTTCGACGTGATTCGCCTCGCGCGAGAAGAACGATTTGGGAATAAAGAGCGGGAAGTATGTGTTCTGGTGTCCCGTATCTTTGAACATCTTATCGAGAGCCGCCTGCATCTTCTCCCAGATGGCGTAACCGTATGGCTTGATAACCATACAACCTCTCACGGCGGAGTTCTCCGCCAATCCGGCCTTTACGACCAACTCGTTATACCACTGCGAATAGTTATCGTCCGCCTTGGTCAAATCTTTAAGTTCTACTGCCATAAAAATTACCTTTGCATTTTTTTTCTGACTGCAAAGGTAATCTATTTCTTGTGAATTAGCAACGAAGAGGATTTTTTTATCGTCTTCGACCTCTAAAATCTGAATCCGAGGGTCATAACGATATTGTGACGAGTGAGTTTTGTCGAGAATCGACCGCTGTAATCGTCGCTATAAATCGTGTCGCCCATCCCGTCGCTCTCGCCCTCTTGGTCTATCGAGTAGAAGAGGTAGTAATCCGTCTGGCGATTGGCTACGTATTGATATGCCAAATCGATATAGGCGATACCGAACGAAAGACCTATGCCTGCCGTGCCGTAGTGGGTTTGATAGGTTACGGGCGACGAGAATACGGTCTTATTATCTTTGAGCATCGAGCCGTTGAATCCGTAGCCTGCGCGAATCGCCAAAATCGGCAATATCTTCACTTCTGCACCGACTCTTACCGTGTTAGACCCCTTGAATTGTTGGCGGAAGAAGTCGTTATACACACCCTTACCGACAGGGGTTTTCTTGGTACGGATGCCGTTGTACCAATCGCGCTCGTAGTCTGCCGAGATTATGGCTCTGTTGCCGAAGGTGTATGATGCGCCAAAGAGAAGGCGGGCAGGAGAACTGAAATGCCAACTATTGGGGCCGTTGTCGCGCCAAACATCGGTCATAGCCTCCGGGTCGGGCGAAATTATCGTTCCCGTGGCATTATCCCTGACACGAGAAACCATTGCCGCCTGATACGAGTAGTTCAGCGTGTAATACGTCGGGGTGTGGAACGCTACGCCCAAACGTAAATTCTTGATGGGACGATAGGTAATGCCCAACTTCAAATTTACACCCGAGCCATCGATTATCGCCGTCTGATTGTAGTTGAAGTAGCGCAACTCCTTGCCGGAAGGTTCGTCGCCCGGAGCGTAGAAATACTCTTCGCCATAATAGACCGAACGGCGTTGATTTACACTGTGGATACCTAACGTCAAGCCAAGATAGACCTTATTGTCGATATTTATACCGGTCGAAAGTGCATACTCTCCGATAGCTCCGCGACTTTCGAGAGTGGTGTATTGATCAACCGAGGGTGCGTTGCCGTAAAAATCGGGATGCCAATCCGATTGGACCTCTTCGTTCTCGCTATTGAGCACTTTGTCATAGACCAAACCGCAACGATAGCCGAGCGCTGCTCCCCAATATTTCGGGTCGATGGCGCCCCAATCGAAGTAGTCGTTGCTGTCGTAGAAGTTGTCGGATATCATTCCGCTCTGTTGCAGTTGGCGGGCAAAGACTCCCGAAATCGAGGATTGATTGTCGAGTCGATAGAACGAGGTGCGATAGTTGAGGTCGGCCAATCGATTATAGCCGAAACCGATATTTACAGCCACAACCTTGCCTGTCCCCTCGTACGCTTTGAATACCACACCAAAGTTCGCCATCGAGAAGCGCGTATAGTTGTTTTGTTTGTACGCCTCTGCGTTGTTTGCCGAGTGTGTAATGCCGACCATCGGAGTTATCGCCACATCGCCGGTGCGATACATTCCCAATCCCGCCGGATTTATCGACATTGACGACAAATCTCCGCCCAACGATGTCATTGCTCCCGCCATACCCATCGAACGTGCCGTGCCGAAGGTGTGGGAGTGTTGCGAATAGCCGAACATATCCATTGCCGTAATGCCGCTGGGGTCGATTACTGCCCCGCCTATGTCAAATCTCTGCTGTGCCGTGCTGCTGCCTATACCCACAAGCGCCAAGAGCAACACTACTGCTAACCTTTTCATTGTTATACTTTTATGGGTGCGACCACGGGGCTGTGTGTTAGCCCCATAGTCGTATATGGTTACCTATTTTATCTTCCCAAGGAGTTTCCTCCCCTGTGACCACCACTGCTACTGCCTCCGGAGTATCCTCCACTGCTCGAACTACCCGAACCAAACGACGAGCGTCCGTTGTTGTTGCCCCACGGATTGATGCTGTTGTCGATGGAGTTTCTTGTGTCGCGCTCGTTGTAATTGAAGAACGAGGAGGTGCCTCTGCGGCTACGATTCACGGTGCTGCTCGAACTGCTGCCTCGGCTCGGCTGCGAGGGTGTCCCTTGTGATACGCCACTATTGCTCTGACTTCCACGAATTCCTACCGTTCCGCGGGTTGTGGTCGAGCTCTCCTTCCTGTCGAAGATTCCCGAACCATTGACCGTGCCGCGCGCAGGCTGGCGATTGCCGAAATGCTTACCCGACGAAGGCGAGGTGTATGATGGACGATTCACGATTTGCTCGCGACGAGGTGGTTGCACTCCGTGTCCGGGAGTGTGATGCGGTGGTCTGCCCACACCGTGGTGCGGCGGATAGTACGAGGGTCCCCATCCCCAATGAGGGTGGTGATGATGCCAGGCGGGGCCCCAGCCATATCCCCACCAATTGTAGTAGGGGTTGTAACAGATGCCCCAATTCCAATCCCACCACGAGTAGCGAGGATATCCCCACCACGCGCCATAGCCGTAATTGAAGGGCGATGACCAGCCAAAATACCAATTACCGACGGTAAAGGTTACATTTGTAGCTCCCCACGTGCCGAACATCGACGAGATGTAT
>CAZIAS010000004.1:0-121 GCA_964536825.1 uncultured Alistipes sp.
CACGCTACACCGCCTCGCAGGTCTTGCGGGTATTGTTTTCGATACCTTTGAATGTGGTGGGAGGGGCTGTGGATAATGGGGCGGTAATGGTGCATCTTCCACACGCTACACTGTCCTCGCA
>CAZIAS010000004.1:221-12932 GCA_964536825.1 uncultured Alistipes sp.
GGTCTTGCGGGTATCGTTTTCGATACCTTTGAATGTGGTGGGGGCTGTGGATAATAGGGCGGTAATGGTGCATCTTCCACACGCCACACTGCCTCGCAGGTCTTGCGGGTATCGTTTTCGATACCTTTGAATGTGGTGGGGGCTGTGGATAATGGGGGAGGCAATGGTGCATCTTCCACACGCTACACCGCCTCGCAGGTCTTGCGGGGTAGATTGTGAAGGGTGGCGATGTGTCCTCCTTTGAAACTCGGGTATCGAAAACGATACCCGGAAGGTTAAAGGGGTATGTTACGTGAAAATATGCTTATATTGCGGGCTGTTACCCGCAAAAGGTTAAAGCAGACGGATTTGTGAGAGTTCCTTGCCAAGGTTGTTCAGGTAATTCTCCACATCAATAACGCGGCTTGCAGAGGGCCTTTTAGCACCATTGATATAGTTGCGCAAGAGCGTTTCGTTGATACCCATAGACAGTGCCACCTGCTTGGCATTGAGTTCGGGGAATTGCTTAAACGCCCATCCGATTGGGTTCTCCTGTTTGAGAAGTTCGTCGCTATTCATAGGCTATTTCTTATGCTAAATATCGTGCGAGAGTGGGGGAGGAACCTGCGTGGAGGTGTCGAAGTCGCCCCAGCGGTCGGCTATCGAGTCGATGACCGCGGCGAGTTCTGCGGGGTCGTTCAGCGTGACTAACTTAAAACGTGTATCCTTGAAGTTGGGCAGCCCCTTGAAGTAGTTCGACAGGTGGCGGCGCATTTCGAGTATGCCGACGCGCTCACCCTTAATCTCGATAGACTTGGCAAGGTGCTCCTTGGCTATGGCTACGCGCTCTACGACAGAGGGTTGCGGCATAACCTCGCCCGTTTCGAGATAGTGGCGTACCTCGCGGAAAATCCACGGACGACCGTATGTCGCACGACCAATCATAATGCCATCCACGCCATAGCGGTCGAACATCTCGCGAGCCTTTGCGCCCGAATCGATATCGCCATTTCCGATAATTGGAATTTTAATCAGAGGGTTATTCTTAACCTTGCCGATAAGTGTCCAATCGGCCTCGCCGCGGTAGAGTTGTGCGCGGGTGCGACCGTGGATTGTGAGCGCCGAGATTCCTACATCCTGCAATCGCAGTGCGATCTCCTCGATATTCTTCGAATCTTCGTCCCAGCCGAGGCGGGTCTTGACCGTCACGGGTTTCTTCACGGCATCGACAATCCGGCGTGTCATCTCGACCATCAGCGGAACGTCGCGCATCATACCCGAACCGGCACCACGACCTGCAATCTTCTTCATCGGGCAGCCGAAGTTGATGTCGATAATGTCGGGATTGGCCGACTCGGCAATGCGTGCGGCCTCGACCATAGGCTCGATAAGGTGTCCGTAAATCTGGATGCCGACAGGTCGTTCGGCTTCGTCGATATTGAGCTTGGCGCGCGACTTCCACGCATCGCGGATAAGTCCGTCGGATGAGATAAACTCCGTATAGACGACATCGGCGCCAAATTTCTTGCACATATAACGGAATGATGGGTCGGTCACATCTTCCATAGGTGCGAGAAACAGCGGCTCTTTTCCAAGTTCTATATCGGCAATCTTCATACTTGTTACTCTTTGCTCGCAAAGGTACTGAATAATTCATATTTATAATTCACAATTCACAATTATTTTTTGTACCTTTGCGAGTTGATAGAATGACGAAGATTAGAAAATAACAATATACGACAATGAATATCGAAAAATTCCTTTACGAAGCGGTAAAAAAATCGGTCGAGGCACTCTATGGAGCCCTTGATGGCGAGCAATTGCAAATACAAAAGACGCGCAAGGAGTTCGAGGGCGACTACACTCTCGTTACCTTCCCGCTGCTCAAACGCAGCCGCAAATCGCCGGAGGCTACGGCAACCGAGATTGGCGAGTATATGGTTGCCAATTGCAAGGAGGTAAGCGCCTACAACGTAATCAAAGGTTTCTTGAATATTTCGCTCGACAGTGAATTCTGGTCGGAGCGTTTCTGCGAGATTTGTGCCGATGAAGAGTTTGGCAAGGGCGAGCCCACGGGTCGAACGATTATGATTGAGTATTCGTCGCCCAATACCAATAAACCTCTGCACCTCGGACATATCCGTAATAATCTGCTCGGATACTCTGTGGCGCAGATTCTGAAAGCCAATGGCAACAACGTAATCAAGGTAAATCTCGTAAATGACCGCGGTATTCACATCTGTAAGTCGATGTTGGCGTGGAAACTTTATGGTGGAGGCGAGACGCCCGAATCGTCGGGTATGAAGGGCGACCACCTTGTGGGTAAGTATTACGTCGAGTTCGATAAACACTACAAGGAGCAGATTAAGGAGCTTGTAGCGCAGGGTGTTAGCGAAGAAGATGCAAAGAAGCAGGCTCCGATTATGCTCGAAGCGCAGGATATGTTGCGCAAGTGGGAGGCGAAAGAGCCCGAAGTTTATGCTCTGTGGGAGAAGATGAACGGTTGGGTTTATGATGGTTTTGATGTGACCTACAAGGCTCTGGGTGTCGATTTTGATAAGGTCTATTACGAGTCGCAGACCTACCTTCTGGGCAAGAGCCTTGTGGAGGAGGGTTTGGCGAAGGGCATATTCTTCCGCAAGGAGGATAATTCGGTGTGGATTGACCTTGCCGAGGATGGACTCGACCAGAAGTTATTGCTGCGCGGTGACGGAACATCGGTATATATGACCCAGGACCTCGGTACGGCATTCCGCCGATTCGAGGATAACAATTTGGACGATATGATATATGTCGTGGGCAACGAGCAGAACTATCACTTCCAGGTGTTGAAGTTGATACTCAAAAAGTTGGGCTACGATTGGAGTGATAACCTCTATCAGCGTTCGTATGGAATGGTCGACTTGCCCGAGGGTAAGATGAAGTCGCGTGAGGGTACGGTGGTCGATGCCGATGACCTTATTGCCGATATGGTAGCGACAGCTCGCGAGATGTCTGACGAACTTGGAAAACTCGATGGTTGCACCGAAGAGGAGGCAGATGCAGTATCGACAATGGTTGGTCTTGGCGCGCTGAAATACTTTATCTTGAAGGTTGATCCCAAGAAGACGATGCTCTTCGATCCGCGTGAGTCTATCGATTTCAACGGCAATACAGGTCCTTTCATTCAATATACCCACGCGCGTATATGCTCGATTCTGCGCAAGGCTGCGGAGAGCGGTATCGATACTTCGGTTCCCTGCTCGACATTGTTGCCCATAGAGGTCGAGTTGATTAAGACTCTGTGTGATTATCCGAATGTGGTGGTGGCAGCCGGCGAGGCGTTTGCTCCCTCGATGATTGCGAACTATACCTACGAACTCGCAAAGCAGTTTAACGGCTACTACCACGACAACTCGATTCTGCGCGAGGAGAATGAGGCAGTCAGGGCTATGCGTATTCGCTTGGCGGCAAGTGTGGCAAAGGTTATCCGTTCGTCGATGAAACTCCTCGGAATTGATGTGCCGGAGCGTATGTAGTTTTGATTTTCGGCTATCAATTATCCATTGTCAATTATAATAGGAGCAGGGTTTTCTCTGCTCCTATTGTATTGTGGCGTGATTGTTGAATCGGCAGAGGTGTGAGATTTTTTAAGTTTAACCAAATTCTATTTAGCGTGAAAACAATTTTTTACACTTCGACTCTAATTCTGGCGTTATGCTGCGGCTCGGATGCCGTGGCGCAAAACACCGCCGACAAAACAAAATCCTGCCCCGATTCGGTACTCCTCTCGAAACGAGTTGATGGCGACTATGAGGTGCGCCAATATCTTGTCAAGGGTAAGAGTCCCGAAGAGGCGGATTTTACAATCTATTTCCCGATTAACTCTTCGAAGATGTCGGCTAAATTTTCAGACAATCCTGCGACGATGTCGGCCCTCAATGAGTTTGCCGCGAAGGTCAATAGTGATACGCTTATGCGGGTTAAGTCTGTGAAGATAATGGGTTGGGCATCGCCCGACGGTACGGAGGCGTTCAACGCAAAACTTGCAAAATCGCGTGCCTCAACCTTCGCTTCGTACCTTATGGCTAACTGCCCCGAAATGAAAAACTTTGCAGTCGAGACCTCTTCGATGGTGGCTACGTGGAGCGACTGCTTGCCGATGATAGAAGAGTCGTCTGTGGCAGATAAAACCGCTGCTGCCGACGTTATCAACGGGAATCATACCCCGACAGTCAAGGAGCAACATCTCTCGAAGATGCCGGCGGTGTGGAACCTGCTGAAAGGCAAAATTTTGCCTCAATTTCGCTGCGTACAGGTGGACTTTACCTATTACCGCTCTACCATTGTGGAGAAGCGCGTGCTGATAAAGAAGCCTGTGGCGCCGCAACCTGCTGCAACCCCTGCGGCGACGACTCAACCTGTGGCTCAAAAGAGCCCTGCTGCCACCGAGCAGATTCAGTATATGATTATCGAGGATAAGCGCAACGGCGTGATAGTCGAGATGGGAGAGGTTGATGTCGATTTCGAGTAAATTCGATTGTTTGAAGGCAGAAATGAAGCCGTATAACAAAAAAAATGTGTCCAATCAGAAAATTGGACACACTTTTTTCGTTTGATAGCAGTTGTTTATGCGTTATTTGCGCTCAACTCCTCGAACAACTTGTTGAACGATGCAATCATCTCCTCACGCAGAGCCGCGAAGTGCTTGCGAACCAAACTCTTGTTGTGGGGTTCCGCGGGGTTGTTAGCCTTTGCATACAACTCGTTGCGCAACTCTACACCTTTCTGCATCAATGCAAAAATAGCCTCCTCTTTCGAGGGCTGGAAATAGATAGCCATATCGCAATCGAACACAAACTCTTCGAGACGATAGTCAATCTCCTTCTTAAAGTTTCTTAAATTTGCCATATAAATAGTCTGTTTTTAATGTTTTTCCTGCCACAAAGATAATAAATCTTTCAAATAAACCAATTTTTGTACTCTCTTTTTTGGCAAAAAAGGCAAATATTTCCAAAAATCTTACTCTCGCAACAGATTTTTTAGTGATTATGCTCACAAAGTACGGTGTGAGGGACCTTGCCGTGTGAAATTATCTGTATCGGACAGTTGTAGTTTTCGAGTTGTTCTTCGGTAATGACGTTTGAGTTGTGACGATGAACCGTGCGATTAACGCAAACGATACTCTTCACGACGCTGGTAATCGTGCCGATATCGTGCGATACCATAACGATAGCCATACGTTCGTTAAGTTTGCTTAACATTGTGTAGAGTTCGTTTTCGAAACGGTTATCAACAAAGTTTGCAGGTTCGTCGAGTATCAGCAACTTTGGTTCGATGATGATAGCACGGCAGAGTAGTGCGCGTTGCAACTGACCTCCCGAAATCTCTCCAATTTGCCTCTCTGCAAGCTCCTTGATGCCTGCCATTTCGAGCAGGTCGAGTGCTCGTTGGCGGTCGGCAGTACAGTATTGCGAACGAAATCCTCGCTCGGACTGCAACCCCGACATCACGAGTTCGAGTACCGAAATCGGGAACGACGTGTCGAAGGCGGTCTGCTGGGGCATATATCCGACAAGTCGATGTTTGCCACGAAACAGACTTGGGTCAAAATCGATGTTGCCGGAGTGGGGTAGCGCGCCGACGATAGCCTTTACCAATGTGGTCTTGCCTCCGCCATTCGGTCCGATAATGCCGAGGAAATCATCTTCGAAAATATCGAGCGAAACGTCTTCGAGCGCGGTAAAATCATCATAGCGGACAGTTACGTCGCGTAGTGTTACAAGTGCCATATTTCGCAGGTTGTTACTTGGTTATTGTGCGGACAATCTCCTCGATATTGATAAATATATCCTCGCGCAGAGGGTCGATTTCGACAGGCTCGGCTCCGATATCCTCGGCTATAACCTCGACGGTCGAACGTGGATAGGTCGATTGGTAGAATATGCGTTTTGCTCCATTTGTCCGGGCACCATCGATAATCGTTGCGAGTCGTTTTGCGCTCGGCTCCTTTCCCTCGTGCTCCACGGAGATTTGCTCCAATCCGTAGTCGCGAGCAAGGTACGTGAGGGCGGGGTGGTAGATAATGAATTGTCGGGTGTCGGCACTCTCGCATATCGTACGTACCGAATTGTCGAGAGAGTCAAGTCTGGCAACAAGGTGCTCGTAGTTGGTCTTGTATTTCGCAGAATCGGGATAATCGGCGACAATTGCCGAATATGCATTCTCTGCCATCACTTTCAACGCGGCCGGCGAGGTCCAAATGTGGGGGTCGATGCCGTGAGCGTGAGAGGAGTGTGTGCAGTTGTGATGAGCGTGGTTGTGCGAACAGCTGCCGGCGATAAGGTCGATTCCTTGCGAGAGATTTACCACCTTCTCCTGCTCCCTGATTTTCGATACGAGATTATTTTCGAAGTCGATAAGCCCGACCACAAAGACCTTGCTGGCTCTGTTCAGCGCAATAAACTGTTTTGGCGTGGGTTCAAACGATTCGGGCGAAGCTCCCTTTGGGACGAGTACCTCGATGTCGAAATCATCGCCTGTAATCCCGCCAACCAATTGTCGCAGGGGGGCAATGGTTACAAAAATCTCTCCCTTGTCGCTCTTGTTTGTGTTGCCCGTATCAATGCAACTGCATAGCAGCGCGGCGATACCAATATATATAAATAGACGTTTCATAGTTGCAAAAGTACGAAAATAATCTTGTTGCGAGATATGGTTGTCGTGTGAAAATTGTCGTATTTGAACCAATAAATAGAATTAAATCGACAATTTTATGCCATAAAGCGTATAATCATAGAAAAAAATACTATATTTGCACAACGCAAGGGCGTTAAGAAGATTTGGATTATGACTAATTTTGCATCTGCATACTTTTTTTATTATTACTTTTTTAACAGAGAGTAATAGGGGATTGTATGTGTAAGATGTGTAGCGATAACAAAGTGTATGATCCCGTTCAGATGAGCGGGATTTTTTATTGTAACGAAGCATTATGATTAGAGTAGCAATACAAGGCGTCGAGGGTTGTTTCCACGAAGTGGCGGCGCGAGGCTATTTTGCCGAAGAAGAGGTGGTGTCGGTGCCGTGTGATACGTTCGACGAACTCTTTGAGCGCGTGTCGGCAGATAGTTCTCTCTATGGTGTCGTGGCAATCGAGAATACCATTGCCGGCAGCCTCTTGCAGAATCACGAACTGTTGCGACAAAGTAACCTTGTGGTTGTCGGAGAGTACAAACTTCGCATCTCTCACGTGTTGTGCGCCCTGCCCGGCGATACGATGGAGTCGATTCACGAGGTTCATTCCCACCCGATAGCGCTGATGCAGTGCGGAGATTTTCTGAAACGCCACCCCTCGTTCAAGGTAGTTGAGCGTGATGATACGGCGGGCAGTGCGCGTGAGATTGCGGAGCGTGGTCTGCGTGGGCACGCAGCAATATGCAGCGCTTGGGCGGCAAAACGATACGGAATGGAGATTTTGGAGGAGGCCATCGAGACCAATAAGCACAATTTTACCAGATTCCTCGTCTTGGCACACGCCGATGATACGCGTCTGACGCAAGCCTCGCAACCCGATAAGGCATCGTTAGCGTTCAGCCTGCAACACTCGCAGGGCTCGTTGTCGAAGGTGCTGACAATCTTGTCGTTCTACGATATCAACCTTACGAAAATTCAGTCGTTGCCGATTATTGGTTGTGAATGGGAGTATCGATTCTATATAGATTTAACTTTTGACGATCCCGTTCGTTATAATCAAGCAGTGGCAGCTATTCTACCGCTCGTCAGCGACCTTAAAACACTTGGAGAGTATGGAGAGTTCAAAGCCTAAAAAGATACAGCCTGCCGAGCGCGTACAGGGCGTTCAGGAGTACTACTTCTCGCGAAAATTGCGCGAGATGGCAAGTCTGCGTGCCAAGGGTCGTGATATTATCAGCCTTGGTATCGGAGGTCCCGACCGACCTCCTCACGCGGGGGTTGTGGAGCGTCTGTGCGAGGAGAGCCGCCGTGCAGATACGCACTCGTATCAATCCTATGTCGGTATTCCCGAGTTGCGCAAAGCCTTTGCAGAGTGGTATGGCCGCTATTATGGTGTCACGCTCGACCCTGCAACCGAGATACAACCTCTTATCGGCTCGAAGGAGGGAATTCTTCATACGACCCTCGCCTTTGTCAATAAGGGAGATGGCGTGCTGGTGCCAAACCCGGGTTATCCGACCTATTCGTCGGTAAGTCGGCTTGCCGAGGCGGAGATTTTTACCTATGACCTTACGGCAGAGAATGGTTGGCAGCCCGATTTTGAGGCTTTGGAGCAGTTGCCCTTGGAGCGCATAAAATTGATGTGGGTAAACTACCCGAATATGCCGACAGGTGCGCGCGTTACGGCTGAAACTATGCACCGATTGGTCGATTTCGGACGCCGCCACGGTATAGTTATCTGTAACGATAATCCATATAGTTTTATACTCAACGAAAAACCCGAGAGTCTGCTCTCGATTGAGGGCGCAAAGGATGTGTGCATCGAACTCAACTCGTTGAGTAAGAGTCATAATATGGCTGGCTGGCGTGTGGGAATGCTCGCTTCGAATCCTCAATTTGTTGAATGGATTTTGCGCGTGAAGTCCAATATTGATTCGGGAATGTTCCGTCCGTTGCAGCTTGCTGCGGCAGAGGCTCTGGGTGCTGATGATGAATGGTACGAGGAGTTGAATGTCGAGTATGCCGAGCGTCGCAAGATTGCCGAGCAGATTCTGGGGGCATTGGGTTGTACGTTCGACCCCTCGCAGGTGGGACTCTTCCTTTGGGGCAGGATACCCGAGAAGATGCGCGATGGCGAGCAGATGTCCGACCTGCTGTTGTATGAGGCAGGGGTATTTGTTACGCCCGGAATGGTTTTCGGCAGCAATGGCAACAGATATATACGTATTTCACTCTGCGCCACACAGGAGCGTATGGAGGAGGCTCTGCAAAGAGTGAAGGGAGATTCGATACAGACGTGTTTACAATTATTTAGAAAATAGCTATGGAGATTGAGAAGATTCAATTCGAGAGTGTCGAGCAGAGACGCCCGATGATTATAGCGGGTCCGTGCAGTGCCGAGACCGAGGAGCAAATTATGGCGACGGCTCGTGGATTGGCAGCCAATGGAGTGAAGATTTTTCGCGCCGGAGTATGGAAGCCTCGTACCAAACCCGGAGGATTTGAGGGTGTAGGAGAGGTCGGACTCGAATGGCTTAAACGGGTAAAAAGCGAGCTCGGGATGTTGATAGCAGTCGAGGTTGCTACCGAAAAGCACGTTAAAGCAGCTTTGAATGCCGGTGTGGATATTATGTGGATTGGAGCCCGTACGTCTGCGAATCCGTTTGCTGTTCAGGAGATTGCGGATGCTTTGCGCGGCCACGATGTGCCGGTGCTGGTTAAGAATCCCGTGAATCCCGACCTTGAATTGTGGATTGGCGCGTTGGAGCGTATCAGCAATGCAGGCATCAAGCGCCTTGGCGCTATCCATCGCGGATTCAGCGAGTACGATAAGTCGATCTACCGCAACGCTCCGCAGTGGCATATACCTATCGAGTTGCGTCGTCGTCTGCCCAATCTTCCGATATTCTGCGACCCGAGCCATATGGGAGGACGTCGCGAACTTATCGCTCCACTTTCGCAGGAGGCTATGGACTTGGGATTTGACGGACTTATGATAGAGGCTCACAACTGTCCTGATTGTGCGTGGAGCGATAAAAATCAGCAGGTTACGCCTGGCGCTTTGGCGTGCATAATCGAGCATTTGGTCATCCGCGAAACGACCCAGACTACCGAGAGCCTTACCGAACTGCGTCGAGAAATCGATAAACTCGATGATCAACTCCTCTCGATGCTGTCGAAACGTATGCGCATCTCGCGAGAGATAGGTCGCTACAAGAAGGAGCACAATATGCCGGTGTTGCAGGCACAGCGTTATGATGAGATTCTCAACCATCGTGCAGTGCAGGCGGAAGAGTTGGGTATAAATTCCGAATTTATCAAGACCGTACTTCGTGCTATCCACGAGGAGTCGGTTCAGGTTCAGGTAAAACTTATTAACGAGTAGATACTATGAAGGTGCTGATAGTAGGTGTCGGACTTATCGGAGGTTCGTTTGCGCTGGTGTTGCGCAAGCACGGTATTGCCGATGAGATATGGGGTGTGGAGCACTCTCCACGCCACGCCGAGATGGCATTGCAACGCGGGTTGGTCGATAGGGTAGTCACGTTGGAAGAGGGTGTAGCTACGGCAGACCTGATAGTCCTTGCCGTGCCTGTGGATTCGTTGCCTCTGTTGGCGGTTAAGGTGCTTAATCGCGTGAGCGACAGCCAAACAGTGATGGATATGGGCTCAATTAAGGAGGAGTTGTGCGATGCGGTGTCGCAACATCCTCGTCGTGAGCGATTTGTTGCTACGCACCCGATGTGGGGTACCGAGTACAGCGGTCCCGAGGCAGCGTGTGAAGACGCTTTTGCCGGTCGTACGGCGGTAATCTTGGAGCGTGACCGCTCGGCAGCGGATGCGTTGGCTTTGGTCGAGGGTATCTACGACAAGATAGGTATGTCGCGAATCTCGATGGCGAGTGGCGAGGAACACGACCTGCACGCTGCGTATGTTTCTCATATATCGCATATTACATCGTTCGCGTTGGCTCTTACCGTATTGGAGAAGGAGCGCGAGGAACAACACATCTTCGACCTTGCGGGAGGTGGTTTCGAGAGTACGGTGCGCTTGGCGAAATCCTCGGCTACAACTTGGACTCCGATTTTTCTCAAAAATAAGTATAATGTGCTGGATGTTTTGCGTGAGCATATCCACCAATTACAGATTCTGCGCAAGATGATTGAGAGCGATGATGTCGATGGCTTGAATGCGGCAATGCACCGCGCCAACTCGATTCAGCGCATCATTAAGTAGGAGGCAGGGTAGTGTTGAGTAGTGTGATATAAGAGTTTGAAATGCAAATATTTCGCGATGCGAATTGTGAGATACGGAACTTTTTACTATATTTGCGAAAACATTAAATAGATTTAGCCTATGAAACATAGCGTATAATTGATACGCACATTTTAGACATATTGAAAAAAGCGTTTTAGCTTTATTCTTTTGCTTTGGAAGTTTGGCGACTGTGAAAAGACAAAAAGGAATAATAGTTGGAATGCTTGTACTGTGTGGTGCGGGCTTTTTAGTTATTCTTTTGTCGAGGTTACGCCAAACACCCCAAAGCGAGGATACTAATTAGTTCCGCGCTTTTTTTTTGTGCGTACCCTTCCCGATGCAAAATGGAACAGCGGAGTCTCCCGAAAAGCCGTCAAGTGAGTAGGGTAGGATAAACTTAAACTTAAATTTTATGAAAATATTAAAGACAATTTTGGCTTGTTTGGTATTGGCGTTATCGTCTGCTGCATTTGTTGGTTGCGACAAAGACAAAGATAACGACGGCAGTAACTCAATCGTAGGTACTTGGCGTTGGTCGGATGGCAGCGAGTCCGAGACCTATACATTCAATCCCGGTGGTTCATATACGTACCGTTATTACGATTCTTACGGTGGTAATTATACATATTATGGCACTTATGAATATAATCCGCCGTATATAACATTCTATGAAGATGGAGATGTGTGGAGATCTTCGGTCTCTATCAGTGGTAATAAAATGATACTGGATGGAGATACCTATTATCGACAATAAATCTAATAAAAACTGAACTATTATGAAAGCATTAAAGTCACTCTTTGTATGTTTGTTATTAGCGTTATCGTCTGCTGCATTTGTTGGTTGCGACAAAGACAAAGATAACGACGGCAGTAACTCAATCGTAGGTACTTGGCGTTGGTCGGATGAGTATAGTTATGACATTATCACATTTACTTCCAATGGTACATATACTAGTCGTTATGGATATTATGGAGTAGAGGATGATATCTATACGGATTATGGAAGATATGAGTACAAAGCACCGTATTTAAGAGTCTTTTTTAATGAAGATGGATATGAAGAATCTGTAACCGTTTATGTTACCATCAAAGGCGATACGATGGTGTTTGACGGAGATATCTATTATCGACAATAAATAAAAAGAAACACTATGTGTTTTTGGAAGATGAAAAAATGCGAACAACCTGATATTCATCTTGATGAAACGGCTATTATAGGTTGTTGGAGATTGCTATCATTGATAGATGCAGAAGGTAAAAAGAGGAGCCCGCAAGTGGAGGAGTTTTGGTCCTTTGCTGCGATGGACGACACCGATACTTTCGGTGTCTATGCCTGCGATTACGCAACCGATCATACGACTATCGGCAGATGGAAATTACAGAATCATCGCTTGTATGTACAGTGCAATGAGTGTGAAAATGAGTATATTATTGCAGAGGTCTCGGAAAAGAAACTGATACTGAAACATAACTCTGGCAACGGTAGTGAATCGATTGTGTTTCAAAGAGATGTATAGTAAATCTTAATTGCTTGTCAGGAAGTCTCCACAGAGAAATCTGTGGAGGCTTTTTTTTGATAGGTTGTGCGACATCTTATAATTCCTCCTCGGTTTAGGGTAGGAGTTGCGTAGAGAAAATGTTTTTAAGGGCATTAGGGGCGCAATTCACAATTCAAAATGATTTCCCCATACTCCCCATACTCCTCATATTCCTCATACTCCTCATATTCCTCATACTCCTCATATTCCTCATATTCCTCATATTCCTCATATTCCTCATATTCCTCATATTCCTCATATT
>CAZIAS010000004.1:13032-66159 GCA_964536825.1 uncultured Alistipes sp.
ATTCCTCATATTCCTCATATTCCTCATATTCCTCATATTCCTCATATTCCTCATACTCCCCATATTCCCCATATTCCTCATACTCCCATACTCCGCACAATTTTCCTTAACATCCCTTAATGCCCTTAATCTCCTTTTTAATAATTGTGCCGGCTCTGCCATTATGCAGTCGCGGACTGCGTCTGCTCTTAAAAAAAAACTACCCCCCCCCGCTCTCTCTCTATAATAATTTAACATAATATAAATATTATTTCAATAGGGGTAGAGAGTAATAGGAGAGGGTTGCGATGTCGCAACCCTCTTAAAAATACATATTTAGCAAATTACTAATAGCTAATGGCTAATTGCTAATGGCTAACACGTTACTCCTCGATACGTTCGAGTTTTACCGTGAAGTGACGCATCAACTCGGTCTCCCAAACGATGCGGACACCGCGTGTAATCTCGTTGCGGCGGTCAAAGACATTCTTCAATGCCACAGCAATGACGTCCATATGGTTATTTGTATAGACGCGGCGAGCAACGCACAAACGCAACAAGTCAAGACCGCCGAAGCGATTCTCGCGAGTCACGGGATCACGGTCTGCCAAGATGTAGCCAATCTCGCAACCACGGATACCTGCCTCCAAGTACAGCTCTACGGTCAGAGTCTGTGCCGGGAACTCCTCTTTGGGCACCTTGGTCAGAATCTTCGATGCATCAACAAAGATGGCGTGACCACCTGCGGGACGCTGATACGGGATGCCGAACTCGTCCAAGCGAGCTGCGAGATATTGCACCTGACGAATGCGCGTTTCGAGGTTGTCGAACTCGGTGTTTTCGTCCAAACCGACTGCCAGAGCCTCCATATCGCGACCATTCATACCACCATAAGTGAGGTAACCCTCATAAGGGATACAGAAACGCTTTGCGCCCTCGTACCAATCCTCGTGGCGGGTAGCTATGAATCCACCCATATTGACGATACCGTCCTTCTTGGCAGACATAGTCATACCATCTGCCAACGAGAACATTTCGAGAACTATCTCCTTGATAGTCTTGTCTTTGTAACCCTCCTCGCGGGTCTTGATAAAGTAGGCATTCTCTGCAAAACGAGCCGAGTCGAGGATTACGCGTTTGCCATATTTGTCGGCAATAGCACGCACCTCACGCAGGTTCTGCATCGATACGGGCTGACCTCCGGCTGTATTGTTGGTAACGGTCACGATGATAAACGGCACGTTCTCGTGGTGCTCTGCGAGTGCTTTTTCGAGTTTCACGGGATCGACATTACCCTTAAACGGATGTTCGAGCTGGGTATCCTTTGCCTCGTCGATTGTGCAGTCGAGGGCCATTGCCTTGCGGCTCTCGATATGTCCCTTGGTGGTGTCGAAGTGCGAGTTTCCGGGGACTACGGCGCCCTCCTTTACAAGGTGGCTGAAAAGTACATTCTCCGCAGCGCGACCCTGGTGCGTCGGGATTACATACTCAAATCCGGTGATGCGGTTAATCGACTCCTTGAGGTGGAAGAACGACGAAGCGCCGGCATAACTCTCGTCGCCAAGCATCATCGCCGCCCATTGGTTGCTGCTCATTGCGCCCGTACCCGAGTCGGTCAGGCAGTCGATATATACCTGATCTGCACGCAATTGAAATACGTTGTAGTGTGCTGCTTTGAGCCAAGCCTCGCGCTCCTCGCGAGTGCTTTTACGAATCGGCTCGACCATCTTGATACGCCAAGATTCTGCAAATGGTAGTTCCATAGGTTCTTTATTTTATATAGGTATTAGTTAATTGCTCTAACAAAGGTAGTAAACAATTTAGAATTAAAAGACCTTTTTTTGAAAAAAAACGCTATTCCTCTTTATCATTTCGGTAAAGAGAGGGCCGTACAAAAAAGGTGCGGATTTTTATCCGCACCAGAGTCATATAAGAGAAAGTCTTATCTGCTAAAACTTGTGGCGTACTATATTATAGTTGCACCAAACATCTGCGACCTTATAGGCATTAAACGAATCTATTGACACATATATCCTACGATCTGACGCATTGCCATCGAACATACAACTGCCTCCTGTCGGCGGAGTTGTAGGCTTGCAATATACACTTGCCAAACTGCTACAGTCATAGAATGCATATCTTCCAATCGAAGTAACGTTTTTGTGGATAGTCACACTCTTCAAACTGCTGCAACCACAGAATGCATAACCCTTTATCTCGGTAATATCAGATGGAATTGTTATTTTAGTTAACTCACTACCATTTATATATAACTTTGCGCCATTATTAAGAGGATTCGCGCTATTACTTCCAAAACTAATTTTACACCAAGCAGAAAGATCTGATATATTAACACTTGATAGACTGTTACAACCATCGAATGCTGCACTTCTAATCGAAGTGATGTTTTTGGGTATTGTTATACTTTTCAAACTACTACAATTATAGAATGCAGATTGTTCAATCGAAGAGATGTTTTCACCTAAAACTACTCTCTGTAATGCGATGCAGTTTCGAAAGGCTGAATTCATGATCGAAACAACGCTATTAGGTAGTTTGATAAATGTTATAACATCAATTCCCGAAAAAGCTGATGCAGGAATAAATGTTATATCATTATCGAAAATCAATCTGCAATATCCGTCTTTGGATATATTTTCAACGAGATGAGAACCAAATGCATCATCCCACATTTCGGATTCTATTTCAATTGGATAGCCATATTTTGTTTGATATACAATTTCATTGTCGTCACACTTAATATCGTAAACAGAGTCGTCTTTCGAACAACTTGCCAATGCAACAAGCATTGCGAGTAATAAAAATAATTTTTTCATGTCTTAAAGTTATTGATTGCCCGCCAACTCCGAACGTGCGGTTATATAAAAAAGAAAGTGTGGAGTTGATATCGTTTACTTTGTGATAGGTATTTGGCGTAACCCGAAAACAAATAAACAAGACCCCACACCTGAATAG
The DNA here is from genome assembly GCA_964536825.1 of uncultured Alistipes sp. Classification (GTDB taxonomy): domain Bacteria; phylum Bacteroidota; class Bacteroidia; order Bacteroidales; family Rikenellaceae; genus Alistipes. Next base: position 15,988 of record CAZIAS010000004.1, read on the forward strand.
ATATGAGGTATACAGAGCATAAGTCGCTCCGTCCGCATACTCTAAACAAGCAATGAGTGTAATGCTTCCCTGTTTTCTTAAAATCGCCAAATTTTATCACAAAGGAGTGCGAAAACACTTTCTGTATGTTTGTCGGGCAGAATATAATTCGCTCGACCCTACAAAGTTAGCAAAAAAAGAGAATCTCTCGAAAGAAATTCTCTGATTTTTGTTTTTTTATCGGATATTGCAGCCGTTGAAGTCTGCTTTATCGCATTTCCGAGTGCCATTTTCATTACCTATTTCCTGGAAAATATGCCTCAAATGTGCCGTCAGCGTAGAAAATCACGATTTTATTGACTGCGGAAGCTGCGTGAGAATGCGATAAAATCCCGGGACCGTACCCTCCTGCGGGAATATTCGCCTCTCCGCGAGGTAAATTTTGCGCACCGAGGGTTGTGTTGCCATTTATGCCAGCGGAGCCGGAGGTGCCAACTCTGAAATTGTCGCCACTCCTTCCGCTGCCGACGGCGCCATCCGTCGCACCAACCAAATTGCCGACACCATTGTTCGCTCCTCCCGAGAAGTTGCCATCTCCCGAGAAGTTGCCACTCTGGCCAAACAGGTCGCCCGAATTTCCCGGAGCACCGAAAGACTCTGTGGTCGGGGTTGCCCCGCTCGTCGGGTTGCCGGTTTCGTTCCACCCGTCGCGGTACATCTGCTCGGAGTCGAGCAGCAGCCAATCGGGATTGACCTTCGGGAATCGACGCAGAATTTTTTGGAGCAAATCGAAACTCGGCTTGTTTCGTCCGGCCAAAATATGCGACACTCCGGCGGGCTGAATTTCGAGCATCTCCGCAAAACGACTTGCCGTCAAACCTTCATTTTTTATCAAAAGTTGCAATTTAGCCTTCATAATCGTAAATTTTTACAAATATATAAACTTTACAATTGAAAAGCAAGAAAATTTACAATTTGTAAAATGTTAATAACTTGACAAAATGTTTACAAGTGTAACAGAGGATATTTTGTTAAATATTACCCCGTGGAGTTATTTTAAGTTAAACTTTATCAATCGAATGCTAAAATACTGATAATATCGTGGTTTTATATGTAAAACTATCTATTTTAGGCTGACATGGCGTAAACCCTGCCTAAATGAGCTTCTGGCGTATAATTAGCATTATATAAAAGTTGTAAAATGCTGATTTTGTTGGTATTGTGCATCGTTGTACAATATTTGAACTCGGTCAAATTAGCTGCTACTATCGGTGTTTACTGCCCTGCTCGTCTTATTTACAAAAGTTATAAATTAACATCGATTTTAACGCTGTTAATATTTATGGATGTAAAATAAACAATAAGATCACACTTTTTGTACATTTACAAATGTAAATAATATTCGATTTATGTTGAAAATTTTTGTAAAATAAATCTATTTGTAGGCTACCCCACTATTTTTAGATTGTTAATAACTTTTAACCTCTATATTATGTTAAATTATATAAAACAAGATAGTCGATATTTTCGACTATCTTGCTAAAAATTAGTGTGATATAAAGTTGTAAATGCTCCCCTATTCTCTCAAATCCGAAGCGATTTTTTCGAACTCTTCCGGAGTCAATTTGAGCTTTTCGCGGTGGAAATCTACGTCGTTTTCGCTGTTAATAGGCACTAAATGGATGTGTGCGTGGGGTACTTCGAGTCCTAAAACGACCACTGCTACCCTCTTGCACTCTATTTTAGCGCCGATTTTCTTTGCAACCTTTTTTGCGAATACCATCATTCCGGCCAGAGTCTGGTCGTCGAGGTCAAAAATGTAGTCCACCTCTTGCTTGGGAACGACCAATGTGTGGCCCTTTGCAAGCGGGTTGATGTCGAGGAATGCGAAGTAGTTGTCATCCTCTGCCACCTTGTAGCAGGGAATTTCGCCATTGATGATGCGTGTGAAAATTGATGCCATATCTTGTATATTAAGAATTATCAATTGAAAATCGGGCTCTCCCCTATTTTTATACTTTTCAGCCTGCTCTTTGTTACTTCCCGCCTGCTTCTTGTGGGGGGGGGAGTGCAGGAAGGTTCTTTCCCGCTGATGCCGATGGTGGTCGAGTTTCGTCGTTAGTATTGTCTGTGCCTCGCCCACAGGTCGTCTCTACTCCTCGAATTTTGGTTTGAGAATCTCGGAGTAGATTACCGCCTTTTGGATATCAAACTCCTCTGATACGGGGCTGTTATCTCTGTTTTGGGGGCTTTTATTAGCCTCCGGCTTGCTGCTCTTGTGTGATTGCTTGCCGGCGGTTCTTGAACCCTTTCGCGGAGCCCCCTTTTTTGTTGTATTTTGAGCGAAATTCTTCGTGTAGAGGTGCTCTTCGTCGATAATTGTTTCGAGTGATTGAGTCTCTTCCTGAATGTCGAGGGGAGTCGTATTTAGTTGCTTATGGCGTATAATAATCTCCTCCGACAGAGGCTCGAACTGTGGAAAACCTGTCGGTATGGGGACGTTTTGGTGTGTGTGCTCCCCTCTTCTCCTCCGCTTTTGTGCAGCAGTCCTGCCGATTTTGCGGGAGAGAGAGAAGATGACAATCGCTCCTAAACCTATGTAGTATAAAATATCTTCCATTAGTTAAGCTGACGTTTAACGGTCTCTATTCCCTTTATTTTGCGAATTCTGTCGAGTAGAGCATTCAGACTCTCGGAATCGCGTACGTAGAGGCTTAAATTGCCTTCAAAAACGCCGTCGTGGCTACTGATGGATACCGAGCGCATATTGATGCTGAAATCGTCTGTAATGACCTTTGAGAGGTCGAGTAGCATACCCATACGGTCGATACCTCGGATTTCGACAGTCGTGAGATACGACATCGATTTGTGTTGTGACCACTTTATCTCGCTCTTGATGATGTATTTGCCGTATTGCGATGCCAAACGGTCCATCTCGGGGCAGGTGGCCTTGTGTACGATGATTTGGTCGGTCACGGGGTCGCGGAATCCGACTACCGAGTCGCCCGGAATCGGGTCGCAACACTCTGCGCGCACGAATTGTTCGGGGTGCGATTGGCTGTCGCCCTCTTTTTTGTCTTTGACGCTGTCGTCATCGATGAATAGGGTCCAGAATTTGAGGACTTTGCTCGAAGAGCTCGATTTGAGCACCTTTTCAAGGTCGTCGAGGCTGATAATGCCGGCGCCGACCTTGCTGTAAAACTCGTCCTTTGTCGTACATTCGTAGGCAGGAACAACCTTGCGTAATACCCTACCGCTCTGTTTGACGTTGAATTTCGCCAGACGCTCCTCGAATATGCTTATACCGCGCTCAACATTGTTCTGTTGTTCGCGTTTCAGGAAACTTGTGATTGCCTGCTTTGCCTTTGTTGTCGAGACCACGTTGAGCCACTCCGCCTTTGGTTTGGCGGTGTCGGCTGTGATAATCTCTATCTGGTCGCCGTTGTTTATGGGTGTGGTAATAGGCTCGATTTTATGGTTGATTTTTGCGCCTATCGCCTTATTTCCAATCTTGGAGTGGATGTCGTATGCAAAGTCGAGGGCTGTTGCTCCGACCGGCATCGAACGAGGCTCTCCTTTTGGTGTAAATACTGTTATTTCAGACGTGTATAGCGATAACTTAAAGTTGTCCAAGAACTCAACGGCATCCTCATTCGGGCCATTCAGTGCATCGCGAATCTTTTTGAGCCAGCGGTCGAATTCATCTTCGTCTTGCGAAATCGATGCTTTCTTGTATTTCCAATGTGCGGCAAATCCCTTCTCGGCGATTTCGTTCATTCGTTCCGAGCGAATCTGAACCTCGACCCAGATGCCGTCGGGACCCATTACCGTAACGTGTAGCGCCTCGTAGCCGTTGGCCTTCGGCATACTTATCCAGTCGCGCATACGACCCGGTTTCGGGGCGTAGATGTCGGTAATCGAGGAGTATATCTGCCAACACTGCGTCTTCTCCGAGGGGAATGGATCTGCCTTGAATATGATGCGGATGGCGAAGAGGTCATAAATCTCCTCAAACGGAATCTGTTTGCGTTGCATCTTCGACCAAATCGAGTAGATACTCTTTACGCGACCTGAAATCTCGTACTTGATATTATCGCGGTCGAGAGCCTCGATAATCGGGGTGTTGAAACGTTTGATATACTCACTGCGCTCGCGCTCGGTCTGCTCGACTTTGAGACGAATCTCCTCGTACTCCTTCGGGAATCGGTATTTGAGGCAAAGGTCTTCTAACTCGCTCTTGATGGCGTACAGACCCAGGCGATGTGCCAATGGAGCGAAGAGATGGAAGGTCTCGCCCGTGATTTTAATCTGCTTATTTACAGGCATAAAACCGAGCGTACGCATATTGTGCAGACGGTCGGCAATCTTTATCAGTATAACTCTTACGTCGTCCGAGAGGGTCAGCAACACTTTGCGGAAATACTCCGCCTGCTCCGAAGTTTCGGCATTGAATACGCCCGACATCTTGGTCAGACCATCGACCATCGAGGCGATTTTCGGGCCGAATATGCGCTCCATATCTTCGACCGTGTAGTCGGTATCTTCGACTACGTCGTGCAGTAGCGCGGCAACGACCGATTTTACTCCAAGACCTATCTCATCGACGACGATTTGTGCCACAGCAATAGGATGCAGGAGGTACGGCTCTCCCGAACGGCGCCGTACTCCCTGATGTGCCTCCTTGGCAAGGAAATAAGCTCTCTTGATAAAATTGCGGTCCTCTTCGTTCTTGCAAATCTTTGCACACGAGGCCTGCAATTCGTCCCATTTCTTGCCTATAATCCTCTCGTCCTCTTCGCTGTAACCTAAACCCATATATCGTGTAAATTGACTTTACTCCTTGTTGCCCTTCATTGCCTCGCGAACCTTTGCTTCTACCTCGTCGCGCAGAGCCTCGTCGCTCATAAGCAAATCCTTTACGGAGTCGCGTCCCTGGCCGATCTTGCGGTCGCCGTACGAGAACCACGAGCCCGACTTCTTGATAACTCCATAATCTACGCCAAGGTCGATGATTTCGCCCAATTTCGAGATGCCTTCGCCGAACATAATGTCAAATTCGGCCTTCTTGAACGGGGGTGCAACCTTGTTCTTTACAACCTTTACGCGGGTGCGGGTGCCGAGCTGTTCCTCGCCATCCTTGATGACCGAAACGCGACGGATGTCGATACGCACGCTGGCGTAGAATTTCAATGCGTTACCACCGGTTGTGGTCTCGGGGTTGCCATAAACAACGCCGATCTTATCGCGCAGCTGGTTGATGAAGATGCAGACGGTCTTGGTCTTTGCAATGCTTGATGTGAGCTTGCGAAGTGCCTGCGACATCAGTCGGGCTTGCAGACCCATCTTCGAGTCTCCCATCTCGCCCTCAATCTCTGCCTTTGGAGTGAGAGCTGCCACCGAGTCGATAACGATAATATCGATTGCGCTCGAACGAATCAGCGAATCGGCAATTTCGAGTGCCTGCTCGCCGTTATCGGGCTGCGAAATCAGCAGGTTATCGACATCAACGCCCAACTTCTGTGCGTAGAAGCTGTCGAAAGCGTGCTCTGCATCGATAAATGCAGCAATGCCGCCCGCCTTCTGTGCCTCGGCAATTGCGTGGATTGCCAACGTGGTTTTACCAGACGACTCGGGACCGTAAATCTCGATTACGCGACCCTTCGGATAACCACCCACGCCGAGAGCGTTGTCGAGGGTTATCGAGCCGGTCGGAATTACCGGAACGTCAGCTACGGTTTCGCTGCTCATACGCATAATCGAGCCTTTGCCGAAGTCCTTCTCAATCTTCTCCATTACCGCGTTCAAAACTTTCAGTTTGTCCGCGTTTACCTGTACTTTTTCTGCCATAGTTTATTATTTTTTTCTTATTTGTACGAATTGATAATTTGTTGGTAGTGATTCTTGGTATCTACCTTGTCAAAAATCTTCTCGATACGCCCCTCGGCATCGATTATGAACGTCGTGCGCACCACGCCCCAATATTTGCGTCCATACATCGACTTTTCGGCCCAAACCCCGAATGCCTCGCATACACTGTGGTCGGTGTCGGCCAGTAGCGTGAAGTTGAGTTCGTGCTTGGTGCAGAAGTTTTGGTGCGACCGTTCGCTGTCGGGGCTTACTCCGACAATTTGGAATCCCATAGCCGCCAACTCTGCCTTGCCATCGCGTAAACTCTTGGCTTCCAGCGTGCAGCCCGAGGTGTTGTCCTTTGGATAGAAGTATAGTACCGTGCGCTTGCCCAACAGATTCTCGCGCGTGAAGGGACTACCCTCCTGCGTGGTCGAACGGAATTCGGGAGCGGTGTCGCTCTGTGCGAGTTTTGCCATAGCGTTTCGAATAAATAAATTAAAACAAATTCACCCTCAAAGTTAAATAAAATTTCTCACAAATCACAATTTTTATTCCTGTTTTTACGCATTAGGTTTCCCTTTGTTGTATTATTTGTTGCTCCTTTTTTAAGATTGCCTGCATCTCTGCTTTCCAGCTCTCTTTGCTCTTTCTTCTCCCTACATACCAGAGAACACCATCTAATATATATTCACCTTTCTCTTTAAACGCGATTTCTTCTTTGAGTTCTTGTGATTCTTCTTGTGTTATAACCCTGCCGCTTTTAATTCTTTTGCGATTTTTGCATCCATAACTTAATGTTTTTGCATCGAATTGTGAATTGTGAATTGAGTTCTCTAATCCCACATCATTACCACCTCGACCTGCTGGTTGAACTCCTCGGGCGAATCGTTGAGTTTTTTGAAGCAGGCCGGACAGCGGATTGCTGTTTCGGTTTCGACGTAACTCTCGCAACCAACACAACATATCGTTGTGCCGTAATCGCTACCTGCATAGTGGTCAAACTGCGTACCGCAGTGCTTGCATCTGATTTTGTAAGCTGTTCCCATAATAATAAGTAGTTTAGAATAGGTTTAACATTTTATTTACACTGCAAAGGAACAGCGGTTTTGCGACAACTTGTGACACAAAACTAAAAAGATGAAAAATTTTCTAAAAAAAGTGGATAATTCCGAAAAAATATGGCTTTTTCGGAGCGTTAGCCTCTTGTCGGGTAGCTTATTTCGAATATTTGTGCAAGTACGAGTCGATGTACTCCTGCAATTCGGGAGAGTCGATGATGTGTATATCGTCCAGCAAACCGGCCACAAAGCGCCCTACGCCCTGCATCGATGCAACTTCCGTTTCGAGCAGCCAGCGATTCTCTCCGAGGGGTTTCGTGTCGCGCTCGGCAAGCGGATGCTCCTCGATAAGAAGATTGTATGCCATCAGTCCCAACTCCAAGCGGATGGGGGTGCGACTCTTGCCGTTCATTCTGAATATATCGATAAAACCCTCGATATGAGCCGATTCGTGCTCCCACTCGGCGTCGAGAATCTCGACCGAGCCGATGCGTGAAGTTTTGAAGAGTTTGCAGGCTCCGTCGCTCGGGTCGAAGCACCAGACCTGCACATAGTTAGTTGTGAAGGCGAAGGGCTCTACCTTACGGTCGCGGACCTTGCCTCCGTGTCCTGATTGGTAACGGCAGAGCACCACCTGTCGATGCTGCTCGATGGCGTCGAGTAACGAGCGGACATTTGTCGCATTTTTGCCCTTTACGACCGTATCGGCAAGGAGTTTATTGTCATACACCGAGTAGAGTTTGCGTTTGAGATTCTGTTTCAGTAGGTTGGTGTCGTCGATACTCTCGATTGCACTTTTGAGTATCGAGGCCTCCTCTTCGGTAAAATGAACGAGTTGCGAAATATCCTTAAAATGAGGCGATTCCTTATCCAAACGGATGCAGTCGCCACTCTTCTTTATGAGGAAGCCTGCATCGCGGAAGGTGTCGATATAGCGATAGACGGTGCGACGCGACATACCGAGTCGTTCGGCGATATCATCTACCGAGTAGGTTACGTTTGCCGTGAGTAACTTCATCAGGCGAAGCAGTCGTTCTATCTTGGGCTGATCCATAAATTCGGAGAAGTTGGTTATGGATACAAAATTAAATAAAAAAGTTGGTTTTGCTATGCAAGAACCAACTTTTCAATCTCTTCAACTTGACGACGGAACATCTTGTCGGTCTCGATAAGGTTCGATACGGCCTTGCACGAGTGGAGTACCGTTGCGTGGTTGCGACCTCCGATTGCCGAGCCGATGCTGGTGAGCGGAGCCTTGGTGTGCTGCTTTGCTAAATACATCGCAATTTGGCGTGCCTGTGCAATGTCGCGCGTACGCTCCGGCGAGTTGAATCGTTCGAGGTCGAGGTTGAGATACTCACATACGACCTTGATAATGTGGTCGATGGTAATCTCCTTCTGGGTCAATTTTACATAGACCTTCAAAATCTCCTTTGCCAACGAGGTGGTAATCTTGCGACCGAGGAACGAAGTGTTCGCCACAAGCGATGAGAGTGCACCCTCGATTTCACGCACGTTTGCCGAGATGTTTTCGGCGAGGTAATTTACAACCTCATCCGATATTGTTGCTCCGATATGCTGTGCCTTGGCGCGGATAATCTTTACCTTGGTTTCGTAATCGGGCACGTTTATTTGAGCCGACAGACCCCACTTGAAACGGGTCAGCAGTCGCTGCTCGATATCCTTCAACTCCACGGGTGGCTTGTCCGACGTAAGGATAAGTTGCTTGCCCGACATCTGCAAGTGGTTGAAGATGTTGAAGAAGGCGTTTTGGGTACCGGGCTTGCCCGACAACTCCTGAATATCGTCGATAATCAACACGTCTATCATCTGGTAGAAGTGGATGAAGTCGGGAATCTCTCCGTTTTTGGTTGCCGTTTGGAATTGTGCCTGGAACTTGTTCATCGAAACGTAGAGCACCTGCAAGTGCGGGTGGCGCTGACGAATCTCGTGACCGATTGCCTGTGCGACGTGGGTCTTGCCAAGGCCCGAGTTACCATATATATATAACGGGTTGAACGGGGTGTCGTTTCCGGGATTTACCGCAATCGACATACCTGCCGAGCGAGCCAGACGGTTGCACTCTCCCTCGATGAAATTTTCGAAGGTGTAGTGAGGGTTGAGTTGCGGGTCGATGACCATCTTGCGCATTCCGGGAATCACGAACGGATTTTTGATGTTCGTAGAGTCGGGAGTGTTGAATTTGGGAATGGCTGTCGAATCCGCTGTCGCTCCGATTTCGGGCTTCGGTATGGCGTAGAACAGACGTGTCTGCGGTCCATACACCTGCGCGATGATCGGGCGAATCATCTGCATATAATTTTTCTCGATTTCGTTAACATAGCTCGCATTGGGTACACACAATCGCAACGTGGTTCCGTTGAATTCCAAAGGGTTAATCGGGAGGAACCACTTGGCGAACTCCTCTTGTGAGGTCTGCTGACGGATTAGGTCGAGACAGTTCTGCCAAACTTCATTATGTGTTGAGTTTGCTGCTAACATTTCGTAGTTATAAAAAATATATGTATTTTTGTCTTGATTCAGCCTTGTGGAGCGAAAATTCCGACGTTGCGACGGTGGCTCGAAGGTTGTTTCGTTTTGACAGTGCAAAGTTGTAAATAAATTTATAAAAAAATAGCACGATTTTAGTTGTTTATTAAGTTTTTTTGTATATAGAACAATCGAGACTTTTTGCTATGTTTTTTTAACTCGCTGATATTGAATAATTGAAAAAATATAACTACCTTTGTGTATAGAAATTTTGAATAATTGAAATAGATGTTTATAAATAAAACTTATAGTATTATGGCTAACAATTTGGAACAATCCGTATTGGCAAAAGCCGAGACTTGGCTTAACGGAGATTACGATGCAAAGACCAAAGAACAGGTTAAGTATCTGATTGATAACGATAAAAATGAGCTGGTCGAGAGCTTTTACAAGGACCTCGAATTTGGTACGGGTGGTCTGCGCGGTATTATGGGCGTAGGTTCTAACCGTATGAATATCTACACCGTAGGCTTTGCGACGCAAGGTTTGGCAAACTATCTGAAAAAGAACTTCGAGGGCGAGCAGATTCGTGTTGCTATCGCGCACGATAGCCGCAACAATTCGCGTCTGTTTGCCGAGCACGTGGCAGATATCTTCGCTTCGAACGATTTTCAGGTATATCTCTTCGACGCACTCCGCCCCACTCCCGAATTGAGTTTTGCCATTCGCGAGTTGAAGTGCCAATCGGGTGTTGTGATTACGGCATCGCACAACCCGAAGGAGTACAATGGCTATAAAGCATATTGGAGCGATGGCTCGCAGGTTACCGAGCCCCACGATAAGAATATTATCGATGAGGTTGCGAAGATTACCGAGGTGGGTCAGGTGCTGACGGGTCGCAATAAGGAGAATATCACGATTCTCGGTAAGGAGTTCGATGAGAAATATCTCGATGCAATCCATTCTCTCTCGCTCTCGCCTGAATCTGTCAAGAAGTATCACGATTTGAAGATTGTATATACTCCGTTGCACGGTGCGGGTGTAAATCTTGTGCCTGCTTCGCTCAAAAAGTTTGGCTTTACGAATGTGATTTCTGTGCCCGAGCAGACCGTTATCGATGGTAACTTCCCGACGGTCGAGTCGCCCAACCCCGAGGAGCGCAAGACGATGGCTATGGCTATCGAGTTGGCGCGTAAGGAGGGTGCCGATTTGGCGATGGCTACCGACCCCGATTCGGACCGTATCGGTGTGGCTCTGCGTAATGGCAAGGGCGAGTATGTTCTGCTGAATGGTAACCAGACGCTGGTTCTGCTGATGAGCTATCAGCTTACGCGCTGGGCAGAACTCGGTCTTATCGATGGCAAGCAGTATGTCGTAAAGACTATCGTGACATCGATGATGCCGGAGGCTGTGGCAGAGCACTTTGGAGTGAAGATTTACGACTGCCTGACGGGCTTTAAGTATATCGCGAAGATTATCCGTGAGCAGGAGGGCAAGACCAAGTATATCGGTGGTGGCGAGGAGTCGTTCGGCTACTTGGCGGGCGATTATGTTCGCGATAAGGATGGTGTTTCGGCTTGTTCGTTGGCAGCCGAGGCTGCTGCGTGGTGCCGCGATACAAAGGGTATGACTCTCTATGAGTGGTTGCAGGATCTCTATGTGAAGTACGGCTTCTATCGTGAGGGTCTTGTGAATGTTGTTCGCAAGGGCAAGGATGGTGCCGAGCAGATTCAGAATATGATGGTCGAGTATCGCGCAAATCCTCCCAAGTCGATTTGTGGCTCGCCGGTAGTTAAGGTCTATGATTATAAGACCTTGGAGGTGCTCGATGTAGAGAGTGGCGAGAAGTTGCCTATCGAGGGCATTTCCGACCATAGTAATGTGTTGCAGTGGATTACTGCCGACGGAACGAAGGTTTCGGTACGTCCGTCGGGTACCGAGCCGAAGATTAAGTTCTACTTTGGCGTGAAGGCGCCTCTCGCATCGGTTGAGGAGTTTGAGACCGTGCAGGCTGCGCTCGATGCAAAGATTGAGACTATTAAGGCAGAGTTGCAGTTAGTGTAGCTCGGTCCGACCGATAGGACTATAAAAAGTATGGGCTGTCCAACTTCGCAGTTGTGACAGCCCATACTTTTTGCCAAAGCGCCGCGGGTCCCTTAATTCTCAATTACTTTACGTAGATGATATTCAATCCGTCCCGAATCGGAAGGATAACGCTCTCTACCCTCTCGTCTTCGCGAACCATACGGTTAAACTCGATAAGGGCCTGCGTATGTCGGTCGTTGTGAGCTACGGGTTGTACGACTTTGCCATACCAAAGTATATTATCGGCAATCATTACCGAGCCGCTATGCACCAACGGTCTGCCGCCATTGTCGCCCATCAACATCCGATAGTAGTCCGGATACTCGCGCTTGTCGCCATCGATAAAGACGAGGTCGAACTCGCCACCGATTGTCGGAGCGATGTCGAGAGCCGAACCGACGTGTAGTTTAATCTTGTTGCCGTGGGGCGAGCGGTCGAAAAAAGATTGCGATAGAGGCTCCAACTCGTCTTCGACCTCGCAGGTGTGAAGTTCCGCTCCCTCATCCAATCCGGCTGCCATACAGAGCGCGGAGTAACCTGTAAAGGTGCCTATTTCCAATATTTTGCGAGGGCGATGCATACGGACAATCATTTCGAGCAGTTTGCCCTGAACGTGCCCCGATATCATTCGTGGCTGAACGACACGCAGATTGGTCTCGCGGTCGAGTTCGTGCAGCAACTCCTCCTCGGGCGATGTGTGGTCGTGGATATATTTTTCGAGAGCATCCATAAGAGAGTGTGTGAATTGTTTCTATTTGTAAATAAGCGTTGAGTTATTGCTGAAAATCTCGTTGGCGACCTCGATAATCTGCTCGGCCTTGATTGCCTGCACCTTGCGGCAGATATCTTCGAAAGTATCGACATCGTTGTGAATCAGCAGGCTCTTGCCCAATCCGAGCATATAGCCTTCGTTTGCCTCCATCGAGATTGCGAGTTGGGCTATAAACTGCTTTTTCGCCATTGCCAAGCGACGGGCGGAGAGCGGCTCGTTCTGTAATTTGCGCAGTTGGTTGTCAATAAGTTCGAGGCAGAGGTCAGTATTGTCCGTATCGCAACTGAAATAGATGGCAACCATTCCGCTGTCACAGTATGGAGTATATGAAGCCTCGATATTGTACGAAAGACCGTTCTTTTCGCGCACCAGAATGTTGAGCAGCGAGTTAGCACAAGGACCTCCGAGGATATTTACCAGCAGTGCCAATGGCAGACGACGTCGGTCGAGAATGCTGTAGGCACGATTGCCGACGATGCAATGGGTCTGATGCGTGTGCTTCACAACGCTCTTGAAGAATGGCTTATGTGCCGAGGGTGTAACTCTCTCGTATCCGCGCACGGTTGCTTGTTGCTCTGCGAGGTACTTGCGGGCTGCCGCTTCTGCCACTGCCGGTGAGAAGTTTCCGGTTGAGGAGAAGACCATCTGGTCGGTCGTATGTGTGCGACGACGGAAATGCATTATCGTATCGCTGTCGAATTTGGCGAGCGTGGCTTTGCGTCCAAGAATGTTATGGCCGAGTTCCGAGCCCTCGAAAATCATATCTTCGAAGGTGTCGAAGAGCATCTCTGTCGGCGAATCTTTGTAGGTGTTAATCTCGTCATAAATTACCTCGCGTTCTTTCGATAACTCTTTGTCGGGGAATGTCGAGTGGAAGGCAACGTCGGTAATCAACTCTACGGCTTTCGTAAAGTCGCTACGCAGGAAGGTTGCGTGAATCGTTGTGTCCTCCTTTGTTGTATAGGCGTTGAGTTCGCCACCGAGGTTTTCGAGTCGGCAATTGACCTGAAATGCCTTGCGGTGGGTTGTTCCTTTGAAGAATCCGTGCTCGGTAAAGTGTGCTAAACCGTGCTCTGCGGGGAGTTCGTCACGGCTGCCGGCATTTATCGCTAACGCGCAGTGTGCAACCTTGCTGCGTGTTTGTCGGTGGATTCCTCTGATTCCGTTGGGTAGTATGTAGGTGTAAAAATCCATTATCGGTTAAACTCTTTCTTTGTTTTCAGGTGGCGACCCGTGTAGCTCGCATTGCAGTTGGCGAGGTCTGCCGGAGTGCCCTCGAAGACGAGGTTGCCGCCGTAGTCGCCGGCTTCGGCTCCAAGGTCGATAATCCAATCGGCACACTTTATCACTTCGGAATTGTGCTCGACGACAACAATCGTGTGTCCATTCTCGACCAATGCATTAAATGCAGCGAGCAACTTGTTGATATCGTGGAAGTGAAGGCCTGTGGTCGGCTCGTCGAAGATGAACATTATCTGCCCCGATGCGCTATCTTTTGCGAGAAACGATGCGAGCTTTACGCGCTGGCTCTCTCCGCCCGAAAGCGTCGAAGAGGATTGTCCGAGCTTGATATATCCGAGTCCGACATCCTGCAACGGACGCAGGCGCTCCACAATGCGTCGGCAGGTCGGATTCTCCTTATCCTCGCCAAAGAACTCCATTGCCGTATCGACGCTCATTTCGAGAATATCGTAGATATTACGGTCGCGGTACTTAACTTCGAGGGTTTCGTCCTTGAATCGCTTGCCCTTGCACGCCTCGCAAACTAACTCGACATCTGCCATAAACTGCATTCCGACCTTGATAATACCCTCGCCTTGACACTCTTCGCAGCGACCTCCTGCCACGTTGAACGAGAACTGCATAGGGGTCATTCCTGTATGTACGGCGTAGGGTTGGTCGGCAAACAACTTGCGTATTTCGTCGTATGCTTTTAGGTAGGTTACAGGGTTTGAGCGGGTCGATTTGCCTATCGGATTCTGGTCGATAATCTCGACCGAGCGCAACATCGAAACATCTCCATCTATGCGGTCGTGGTCGCCGGGTTTGTCGCCGGCATCGGCAGTCAGGCGGTGTAGTGCAGGATAAAGAATACCCTTCACGAGCGATGATTTTCCACTGCCGCTGACGCCCGTCACGCAGGTCATAACTCCGAGAGGAATGCGTACATCGATGTTTTTCAGGTTGTTTTCACGTGCCCCGCGAACAACTATCGAGCGGCTCCAACCGCGAACCGAATCGGGCACAGAAATCTTGCGTCGTCCTTCGAGGTAATCGGCGGTAATGCTTTTGGTGGTTTTGCGCAGATGGTCGGGAGTGCCGGCAAAGACAACTTCGCCTCCATACTCTCCTGCCCGCGGGCCGATATCGATAATGTAGTCTGCCGCACGGATAATCTCCTCCTCGTGTTCGACCACGATAATCGTATTTCCCAAGTCGCGCAACTGTTTGAGCACCTTGATAAGCCGCTCCGTGTCGCGTGGGTGGAGTCCGATACTCGGCTCGTCAAGGATATAGAGCGAGCCGGTCAGATTACTGCCGAGCGAGGTAGAGAGATTTATGCGTTGGCTCTCTCCGCCCGAGAGTGTCGAGGAGAGGCGGTCGAGCGTGAGATATCCCAAGCCGACATCGCTCAAATATTGCAGACGGTTACGAATCTCGGTAAGTATTCGTTGTGCCGTATCGTTGTCGTACTCGTCGAGTTCCAATCGCGCGAAAAAATCGATAAGCGCATCTGCCGACATCTTGACGAGTTCGGCAATCGTACGCCCTCCGACCTTGACGTAGAGAGCCTCCTTGCGCAGGCGATCGCCTCCGCATTCGGGGCAGGTAGTCTTGCCCGTATAGCGCGCCTTCATCACGCGGAACTGAATCTTGTGACGCTCCTTGTCGATGTAGTTGAAGAACTCGTTCAGGCCATAAAAATGCTCATTTCCGAGCCATAGCAGATGCTTTTGTTCGGGTGTCAGTTCGTGGTATGGAGCGTGTATCGGGAAGTCGAATTTGTAGGCATTGGCAACCAGCTGATCTCTCCACCAACGCATCGTGTCGCCTCGCCAGCACGCTATGGCGTTGTCGTATATGCTGCGGCTCTTATCGGGAACGACAAGGTCTTCGTCAATACCTATAACCTTGCCATAGCCCTCGCACTTGGGGCAGGCTCCCAACGGATTGTTGAACGAGAAGAGGTGTTCGGTTGGTCGCTCGAAGTGTATGCCGTCAGCCTCGAAGCGCGACGAAAATTCGCGGTTCTGACCATCGATGATTATGTTGCAGACGCCATCGCCGTAGTTAAATGCCCGTGCCACAGCGTCGCGTAGGCGTGAGGCGGTATCGTCATCGTTTGCAACCTTTGCACGGTTTAGAATGATGAATATGCCCTCCGCCTTCGTTTTAGACGTTATTTGAGGTAGAAAATCCTCGATAAGCAGAGTCTCGCCTTCGGTGTAGATGCGCTGGATACCATCGGCTATAAGCAACGTGAGTTTTTCGATAACACCCTGACCCTCCGTGAGCAGTAGCGGTGCTGCGACCAGAATGCGCGTTCCTTCGTCGTGCGAGAGTATGTAACGTACCACTTCATCCGTATCGTAACACTTGACCTCGCGACCCGAAATGGGCGAAATGGTCTTGCCTATGCGTGCATAGAGCAGTTTCAAGTAGTCGTAAATCTCGGTTGTTGTACCGACCGTCGAGCGCGGATTGCGGGTATTGACCTTCTGTTCAACGGCGATAGCGGGAGCAATGCCCGAAATAAGGTCCACATCGGGCTTATTGATTCGCCCGAGGAATTGTCGGGCGTATGCCGACAGGCTCTCGACATAGCGACGCTGACCCTCGGCAAAGATGGTATCGAATGCCAAAGTCGATTTTCCCGAACCCGACAAACCTGTAATAACGGTCAGCGTGTTGTGGGGAATATCGACGTCGATATTTTTGAGGTTATGAACTCTCGCTCCCTTGATATGTATTGTATGTTTCTTGTTGGTCATACCCTAATCTATACTCGTTCCTTCGACCTTGCGGAGTTTGCCGAGCAGGCCCTCGGCACGGCTCTCGCGTATCGACAGACACATCGTGCAAAGATTGTCAAACTCCTGCGATTCGATATTTGGCTGCTCCTCCTTGATGATGCGCATCACATCATTCATCACAAGGTATGGGAATGTGATTGTGAAGCATCTATCGACCGTCTTTTCGACTATCTCTGCCACTCCGATAACCTCTGCCGCCGACTCTTTGTATGCCTGAATAAGTCCCGAAACTCCCAATTTTGTGCCACCGAAGTATCGTACCACGACAATCAGGCAATTTGTCAGCGAGTTTGAGAGCAACTGTCCGAGAATCGGCTTTCCTGCCGTGCCCGAAGGTTCTCCGTCATCGTTGGCACGGAACTGCTCGCCGTGAGGCCCCAATCGCCAGGCGTAGCAGTGATGCGTGGCGTCATAATAACGCTTGTGCAGAGCGTCAAGCAGCTCGCGTATCTCCTCCTCGGTGCACACAGGATAGGCATAAGTGAGAAATTTGCTACTCTTCTCCTTATATATCGCTTCGGCAGGCGCTGCTATGGTGAGATAACTATCGGACATCTTCTCTGAAAAGCCAATGGCTAAACGCTAATAGCCAATTTTATTAAATATTCTATCCCAGCGTACTCCGCCCTTCTCGTTGTCCTTCGAGAACCAGATAAACGAAGCTTTGCCGACGATGTGGTCTTCGGGAACAAAGCCCCAGAAGCGTGAATCTGCCGAGTTGTGGCGGTTGTCGCCCATCATCCAATAGTAATCCATCGCAAATGTGTACTCCGCAGCAGGTGTGCTGTCGATGATAATCTGCTCGCCGTCAATCTCCAACGAGTGCCCCTCGTATGCAGTAATGAT
The DNA here is from genome assembly GCA_964536825.1 of uncultured Alistipes sp. Classification (GTDB taxonomy): domain Bacteria; phylum Bacteroidota; class Bacteroidia; order Bacteroidales; family Rikenellaceae; genus Alistipes. The sequence continues at coordinate 33,102 of CAZIAS010000004.1, forward strand.
GCGCTCGTAGAGCGGGAGATTCTTCAATGTAAGTTCGACGGTTGCTCCCTTCTGCGGAATCCAGAGAGGTCCGAAGTTGTCCTGTGTCCACGGATAGTCGGCGCTATGCGGGAAAGTTTCGCCCGAAGCGACCTTGGCATTGTAGCGGGTAATATGCTCGACGTTCGACATCGCCTTAACTCTTTCGGCAGCCTCTTCGGTCATTGTCATATAGTAGTAGTTGCCGCTTCCGCTCCATTCGGTAATGCCACAACGCTCGATGGCGTACTTCGTTATGGGCGAACTGCTCTGAACGAAGTAGATGTGTTGCTTGCCGGGGAGTTCTATCTGTTTTTCGCCATTGACGTAGAGTTCGTTATCGACAATCAGTACCGTGTCGCCCGGAATGGCTACGCAGCGCTTGACATAGTTCTCACGCTTATCGACAGGGCGCGAAATGACCGTATAGTCACGATTCAGTCGCTTGCGACCGGCATCCTCGCCGAGTTCGTCGGTGTATTGACGTAGAACGTCGTAGTAGGTTACGGCTTGATTTTCGAGCAGCACCGTGTCGCCTGCGGGGAAGTTGAAGACCACGACATCGTTACGCTCTACCCTGCCTAAACCCTTCAAGCGGTGGTAACGCCATTTTATAGCCTCCGAGAAGGATTTTTTTGTTTGTGACATCGGCATTGTATGATGCACAAAGGGGAACGATAGCGGAGTGTTTGGAACCTGCGGGCCGTACGACAACTTGCTGACGTAGAGGTAATCTCCGATAAGCAGACTCTTCTCCATCGACGAGGTCGGGATGACGTAGAGTTGGAATACGAAGATGTGAATCAGCGTTGCTGCCACCGTTGCGAAGACGATAGCACTTACCCATTCATAAACAAAATTGTAGGTGCTGCTGCGTTTGCGCAACTCGTCGTTGTAGCGCCAAACGTAGCGATAGAAGAATTTGGAAACGTATGCGTCGAAGATTATGGGCAGTCCGAGCAGCATCCAGAGATTACCTGTCCAAACGACAGCCAGAAGCGTGTAGATGACTGCGATGAGCGAGAATCTGACCCAACGATTCTTGAAAAATAGCTTTATTTTCTCCATAGTTATGAATTTTCGAGTTGTTTAATCCTTGCGAATGGTTATTGCAAGAGGTCGTCCATCGAATAGCAGCCCTGCTTGCCACAAAGAAACTCGGCGGCAATCACAGCTCCCATAGCCAATGCACGGCGATTTTTGATGATATGGACAATCTGCAACAAATCCTCCTCCGAGTCGTAGGTTACGGTGTGGATGCCGGGGGTTTCGCCCTCGCGCAGTGAGGTTATGGCGATGTTCTCGGGGGCTGCCTCGCCCATATAATGCACGATAGGTTCGCCCTGCTCGTCATACTCCACGAGTGTCGGATTCTCCCATCCCGACTTGCGGTCGAGCTCTGCCAAGACGCCCTCTGCGAGTGTTATGGCTGTGCCGCTCGGAGCATCTTTTTTGTGGATATGATGAACCTCTTCGATGGAAACATCGTACTGTGAGTGGCGATTCATCAACTCTGCGAGGCGGCGATTCAGACGGAACATCATATTGACGCCCAATGAGTAGTTCGATGCGTAAAATATTGCACCACCGGTCTGTTCGCATAGAGCCTTTAACTCCTCCAAGCGTTCGGTCCAACCCGTAGTGCCGCTCACGACGGGAGTTGCACACTCGATACAGCGACGGATATTGTTGTATGCTGTCGAAGGTGTGGTAAATTCAAGAGCGACATCAATATCTTTAAGATTCTGCTCGTTGAGGTCCGAAGCATTTGCCTCGTCTATAATCAGTGCGACGGTGTGTCCGCGCTCGATAAGGATGCGTTCGATTTCGCGTCCCATCTTGCCGTATCCTATAATTGCTACTTTCATACTCTTCTCTGTTCCTATATAAGTATTAACCCACAAAGATACGAAAAAAGTATAATGTTCCGATTTTTTTGCTATCTTTGTGTTCAGTTATGCGCTATTTTATCGAATTAAGATACAAGGGAGCCGCCTATTGCGGTTGGCAACGCCAAAACGATGTGCCTTCGGTGCAGCAGACTTTGGAGCGTGCGCTCTCTACCCTGCTGCGTGTCGATACGGAGGTTGTCGGTGCAGGTCGTACCGACACGGGCGTCAATGCTTCGTATTACGTGGCTCATTTCGATAGCGATGTGGCGTTGGAAGACGTTGCACAATTTGTGTATAAACTCAACCTTATTCTGCCCGAAGATATTGCGATATTCCGCATCAGGGAGGTTGCTCCCGAGGCGCACGCCCGTTTTGATGCCGTGCAGCGCGAGTATCGCTACTACATCGAGCAGACGAAAAATCCCTTTACGCGCGACGGAAGTTGGCAATATTATGTACCGCTCGATGTAGATGCTATGAATCGGGCAGCGGAGTGTCTGTTGCGTTATGAGGATTTTACCTCATTTGCCAAGCTTAACTCCAACAACAAGACCAATATCTGTCATATCAGCCACGCAGAGTGGGTTCGTGATGGCGAGCGCCTCTGTTTTACGGTTGTAGCCGATCGTTTTTTGCGTAATATGGTTCGCGCACTTGTCGGTACTCTGGTCGATGTGGGGCGCGGTCGCTATACACCCGAGCAGTTCGAAGAGATAGTAGCTTCGCGCGATTTGTCGCGTTCGAGTGGCGGGGTGCCGGCGCAGGGACTCTTTTTGAGCGATGTGCGCTACCCCGATGATATCTTTCGCAGATAAAATAATGGTAATGGTAAGGCACCACTTCTGGCATCATTACCGAAATAATCAGGGCTGCCTGACGCAAGTCGAGCAGCCCTGATTTGTTTTGGGTGATGTTGAGATTACTCTCCGCGGAGAATCTGCTCTGCCGCCTCCATAATCCCTTCGTGGAGAGTCGGGTGTGAATGGATAGTGCGAGCGATTCGTTTGGCGGTGGCACCGAGAGCCTTCGCCAGCGTGGGCTCTCCAAGCATCTCGGTCACGTTGGCACCGACCATATGAGCTCCGATGAGTCGCTCCTCGCTATCGAAGATAAGTTTCACAAAGCCTTCGCGGTCGCCTGCCGCTGCTGCCTTGCCCGATGCGGTAAATTGATACTTGCCAACCTTGTACTCTCCGACCTGCTCGGCTGCCTGCTTTTCGGTCAGGCCGACCGAAGCTACCTCGGGAGAGGTATAGACACACGACGGAATTGTCGAGTAATCGAGAGGCTCGGGCGAGAGTCCGAACATTGCCTCTACGCAGCATACCGCCTCTGCCGATGCAACGTGTGCCAATGCCGGGGTGGCGATGATGTCGCCAATGGCATATACCTCCTCGACCGATGTGCGGTAGAACTTATCAACCTTAATCTTGTCGCGCTCGACCTCGATACCAATCTCCTCCAAGCCGATGTTTTCGATATTTGATTTGATGCCGACAGCCGAGAGAACAACCTCTGCTGTAAGAGTCTCGGCACCCTTCTTACCCTCGATTTCGACCTTGCAGCGACCATCCTCGACCGACACTTGCTTGACGGTTGTCGAGGTCAGCACACCGATACGCTGCTTGCGGAAGGCGCGCTCCATAGCACGAGCAACCTCCTCGTCTTCGAGGGGCATAAGTTGAGGCATATACTCCACAACCGTAACCTTCACGCCGAGTGTCGAGTACAACCACGCAAACTCACTGCCAATCGCTCCCGAGCCCACGATAATCATATCTTCGGGCAGGTGGTCGAGTGTCAAAGCCTCGCGCGAAGAGATAACGTGCTTGCCGTCGATGGGCATAAACGGCATCTCACGCGGGCGAGCACCCGTGGCAAGCAGGATATGCTCTGCTTCGTATTCCACACCCTCGACCTCTACCTTGCCGACGCTAACGATACGGCCGAAGCCTTGCAGCAGGTCGATATTATGCTTTTTCAGAAGGAACAGCACTCCCTTCTGCATCAGGTCGCTAACGCCACGCGAGCGAGCTACAATCTTCTCGATGTTGGGCTTTACCTCGCCCTCTACATCAACTCCGTATCCGGCTGCCGATTGGCAGTAGTGATACACCTGTGCGCTCTTGATAAGGGCCTTGGTCGGAATACAACCCCAATTCAGGCAGACACCTCCCGCTTCGGCACGCTCGACAACTGCAACCTTTTTCCCGAGTTCGGCAGCACGGACCGCCGCGACATATCCTCCGGGGCCACTACCTATTACTATTAAATCGTACTTCATACAAATACTGATACTGAATTAGACTATTTCACAACTTTCAAAATCGTGCCATTATCGGCAGCAACGGCTCTCTTCCACTTTTCGGTGTAGCCCGGTTGCTGAATCTTGTCGGGGATATCTTTACCGTTGCCATTCTCGATAAAGCCATTTTCGTCCTCGCTCTTTACGTTGCCGTCGATATACTTAACCATCAGATATTTATCGAGGTTTTTCCAGTCTTCGAAGAGAGTTTGAGCCGTACTGACCGAGAATTTGGTGGCAATCTTTGCTGCCTTCTTGGGATTGTAGCCCACGTTAGCCATTGCGATGTCAATCTCTTTAACCTGTTCGAGCATAGCGCTCTCCCACTTGTCAATCTCTGCACGAACGTGCTTGCCGATAACGTCGTAGCGCTGGTAAGCAAACTGTGCAATGCGGTTGGTAATCCAGAACATCGACTCATCCGAATATTTGAGCATCGAGCCGTTTGCCTCGTCAAAGCACCACGGAATAGCGGTCGAGTTGGCGTAAATCGGAGTCAGAGGCGAGGTGGCTGCGTCGTCGGTTCCGAACCAGAGAATACCCTCCTTCTCGGGACGAGCCTGCGCCACAAACCAGAAACCGGTCTGCTGTGTTGCCGTTGCACGCTCGTTGCAGTATTGCACACCATCAACCTTGAAGTACATCGGGCGCCAACGGTAGGGGCAGGCATTGCCACCTGCGCCGATATCGGTGGTCATATCCATCGGGGTGCCCTCATAGTGGTCGCGCATAGCATCGAACACCACCTTCGGAGCTACCTTTGTGCGGGGCTTAACCCAAAGTGGCATACGGTTCGAGGGGTTGTGGCCCATAGCGTAATCAACATATTTATCCATATCATCGGCCACGGTGCGGAAGAATGCCCACACACGAGCCTCGCAGCCGCGCATAGCGCCGAAATCGAGCGGAGCATAAGCGTCGGCAAATGAGAACTCCTCGTCCTTGCCCGAGAAGTAGCCTCTCTCGCGTGCAAACGAGATAACATCCTCCGAGTAGAGGCAGTTCTCCTTATCGTTGAGCGGGAAGGTTGTGATTCGTGCCTGATTTGCGTGAGCCGAAACACATCCGTCGGGTATGCGGCGAGCCACCCAAACGATACCCTTGCCGAACTTGCCCTTGCTGATAAGTTCCATAATCCACGCCTCATTCTTGTCGGCAATCGAGAACGACTCGCCACTCGATGCGTAGCCGTAGGTATTTGCCAAGTTTGCGATTACATCTATCGCTTCGCGTGCTGTCTTGGCACGTTGCAGGGCGATATAAATCAATGAACCATAATCCATTGTGCCGTTAGGGTCCTCCAACTCGGCGCGACCTCCGTAGGTGGTTTCGGCGATGATAAGCGAGTGGGAGTTCATATTTCCGATGGTCGTGTATGTCATCGGAACTTGCGGAATCTCCCCAAGGTGCTTGCCCGTATCCCACTCTTCGACGCGAAGCATCGTGCCGGGCTTGAACTTACCCGCCGGAGTGAAATAGAGCGCTCCATAAAGTTGGTGCGAGTCGGCAGCATAGCTTACCATAACCGAATCATCGGTTGAGGCTCCTTTCGTTACGATAAAGTTGGTGCAGGCGTCGGCAGTCCAGACCGCTGCGCCCATCAGAAATGTCAAAATAAATCTCTTCATATATTCAATAGTTGTTATCCATTCGTAATTTGGACAAATATATGAAAAACTTTTCGAAAAACCGTTTTCTTTACTACTTTTGCAGATAGTAAAACTCAATCGTATGTCAATTTCGGATAAAATAACGGAGATACGCGCATCGCTCCCTGCCGGAGTGACGCTCGTGGCAGTTTCGAAGACCCACCCTGTGGAGTCTATTCGCGAAGCTTATGAGGTAGGTCAGCGTATCTTTGGCGAGAGCCGACCGCAAGAGTTGAAGGTCAAGTACGAAGCGTTGCCCAAGGATATCGAGTGGCATATGATTGGGCACTTGCAGACCAACAAAGTGAAGTATATTGCGCCATTTGTCACGATGATTCATTCGGTCGATAGTGTGCGTTTGGCAGAGGTTATCGACCGCGAGGCACAAAAGTGCGGTCGTGTGATTGATTGTCTGCTCGAAATTCACGTTGCTGCCGAGGAGAGCAAGACAGACTGGGAGTGGAGTGAACTGCTCGACTGTGTGCATAGCGGAACTATTCAAGGCCTAAAAAATCTTCGCATTCGTGGCGTGATGTGCATTGCGACCAACACCGAGGACGAAGCGATTGTCCGTGCCGACTTCGAGCGACTTGTAGCCTGCAAGAACGAACTCGCCCCGCACTTTGGCGAGGCGTTCGATATAATCTCTATGGGAATGTCCGACGACTACCCTCTTGCCATCGAGTGTGGTTCGACGATGGTGCGTGTGGGTAGCAAAATCTTCGGATATCGCAGTTATCTGTAATCGTTATCTCACTCTCAAAGTCTTACCAACTTTTAGAATCGCATTGCGATTGATGCCGTTGAGTTGGCAGATGCGCGTAACGGTCGTGCCGTACTTCACGGCAATACCGCTCAACGTATCGCCCGAGCGCACCTTGTAGTAACGACGTGCCGCCAACTCGGCAGCCTCTCGCTTGTCGTCCTCCTCGTTGGCTATCTCGTCCTCGAAGTTCTGGTCGTAGCGCGAGTAGATATCGAAAAACTTACGTTTCAAAAGGAAGGTCTCGCGACGCAACATACCCGTATTAAAGTCGATAAGTCGCTCGGGGTCAAAAGATTGACCATAGTAGCGGGTTTCGAAGTGGAGGTGGGGACCCGTGCTGCGGCCCGTACTGCCGCCCTCGCCCACAACCTGACCTGCCGTAACCCAATCGCCTGCCTTGACCGTGATTTTCGAGAGATGACCCATATATGTTTCGAGTCCGTTGTCGTGACGGATGATTACGAGGTTACCATATCCTGTGCGACTGTTTTGTGCATAACGAACGCGACCGTCAAAGGTTGCATATATCGGCGAACCCTCTTTCAGCGGCAAATCGACTCCGTTGTGGTTGCGACCGCGGCGCGGACCGTAGCGCGAGATGATGCGACCCTGATAAGGATAGTGGTAGCTCTTCAACGAATCGACGAGCGGAATAACCACCGATACGGGCAACGATGCGAGAGGAACTTCGCGATATGGCGAAATCACTTCCGTGCTCCAATATTTCTCAAAAACGGTACTGTCTTGGCGAACGCTACGGTCGCGCACATAACGCCAAGTATTATCGTTATAGAGTACAATCTTCAAAGCCTCATTTACGGTCGGCAAGGTATCGACCACCATCTCTTCGATTTTGCGTACCGGTGCCACCTGAACGGGTTTTGTCGGTAGAGTCACAGCCGTAGGTGTGGCGTTCGCTTCTGTGGTAGTTGCAGGAGCATTGGTCGTGATTGCAGCTGCCTCGGCAGTGGTTGTTTGGTTGGTCGTTGTGGCGCCATCTGTTGCAATCTCGGCAGGACTCTGGGCAAGTGCCGAGCCTGCGGCAAAGATTACCGCCAACACCATAAGTGTATTTATCTTAAAATTCATTTATTTCTATTGTCTTTTTATTGTATATAACCCTAATTATCAGCCGATGAACGAAGCAATGGGGAGAGACTGCTTGCAGACTATCCCTTGCAAGGAGGAGGAAAAGACCCCGCAGGAGGGGGTAATTATCAATTATCAATTATCAATTGCTCCGCCGCCTCCATCGCCTTGTAGAACTCCTCGCCCCACTTGCGAATAATAGGCTCGCGCAGCGATTTATAGACCGGAATACCGGCCTTTGCACCACACTCGCAAGCCGATTTGCAGATATGCCAGCGGTGATAGTTCAGCCCCACGCCTCCGTTGCGGAAATTGACTACGCGAATCGGATAGAGATGGCACGAAATAGGCTTCTGGAACGAACATTTACCTTCGCGGTACGCCTTGTCAATAGCGCAGAGAGCCACCCCATTCTCGTCGTAGCAGGTAAAGGCGCACTCGCCACCGTTGATGAGCGGCGTGGTGTAGTCGCCATCCACATCGACCACCATAAAGCCCTGCTCTTCGACCGCAGCGATGCCCTCGGGTGTCATATATGGCTTGTAGTTCTCGTACTCCTCCTCCAAGATATCGACTTCGTCGATTTCGAGCGGAGCGCCTGCATCGCCCTCGATACAACAAGCGCCCTTGCACTTCGTGAGGTCGCAGCAAAAACACTCGGTCAGCAGGTCGGTGCTAACTATCTTATCTTCGATTTCTATCATATTTACTCGCATACTATTACACAAAGTGGCAATTGGAAAGATTATGTTGCGCAAATAAAAGGTATTTAAGGTGTTAAAGGGAAACTAATTTTTAATTCTTAATAGTCTCCTCAATCACCAAATCAAACAGCTCTCCCAACGATAAGCCCATTGCCTTTGCCTGCTTCGGAACGATACTGCCACCCGACATACCCGGAATCGAATTAACCTCAATAAGACACGGCTCGCCATCGGGTGTTACGATAAAGTCGATGCGTACAACACCTCGGCAACGGCAGGCTTTGTAGGCTTCACGGGTCATTTTGTTGAGTTTTTCCTTGATTTCGGGAGTGATATCTGCGGGGGTAATCTCCTCGGACATACCTTCGGTATATTTCGCTTCGTAGTCGAAGAATGCCTTTTTCGAAACAATCTCCGTGATTGGGAATAGGTACTCTTTCTCGCGAGTGAGAAGTACTCCGCAGCCCATTTCTCGACCCGCTATAAACTCCTCTATCAGAACATCATCGCTCTCGCAGAATGCCGCTTCGACAGCCGCTGCTATCTGCTCCTTCTCGGTTACGCGCGTAACTCCGAAACTACTGCCGCTCGCATTGGGCTTGACGAATAGGGGCAATCCCAACTGTTCGACGACGGCGTCAGCATCGACTTTGTCGCCACGGTGCAGGAAGACCTCCTTCGCTACACGGATGCCTCGCGCAGCCACCGCCAGCTTGGTCGATTGCTTGTCGAAAGTAATTGCCGACGAGACCATCGAACACGACGAATAGGGAATCCCCATAATGTCGAGGTATCCCTGCAATTTACCATCCTCGCCGGGAGTGCCGTGAATGATAATCAGGGCATAATCAAATTCGTGACGCACACCTCCGATAGTCAGCGAGAAGTCGTTCTTGTCGAGTGGGTAACGAGTGCCGTCAGGGGCGGTATGGAACCAATCTCGATGATGGATGTCTATGACCTTGACGTCGTATTTTGTTTTATCGAGTGCCTGTTCGATTTGTTGTGCGCTTTGCAGTGCGATTTCGCGCTCCGAAGAGTTGCCGCCTGCCAGCAGTGCAATTCTTAATCTGCTCATATTCTATGGGTTGTAAATATCTTTATATCTAAAATCGAGTATCTCGTGAATCATCTTCACATACTCTTGTGCCTCTTGGTTTGTCGGTTCCAAGGCTAACGCGGCGTTGAAGTCGTTTAGTGCCTTACCCCACTCATTTCTCTTGTATGCCGCCTTGGCACGCGCGATAATTTCTGCAACCTCGGCGGAGTTATCCTTTGTCCTCGGGGTGTTGCGTTTGAGCAGTCTGTTCTGTTCGATGTGTTTCAGTACACCCTCCGAGAGCATTTGCGAAACGTCGGCACCCTCGGCATACAGCCTGCGGACATCCGTCGAGGAGTAGTCGTGCAACGGTGCGTCAGCGAGAAATGTTACGCTGTCGAGATATTTGTCCACTGTGTAACCGTCTCGTGGATAGACCATTATGCGATAATTGGCAAGCAGTTCACGGTAATCTTTCCAGCGGTCGAGCTGCGGGATGATATCGGCGCCCATCAATATCGAAAACTCCATCTCGGTGCCATTGTTCTGTTGCAGGTAGCGCAGAGTGTCGATGGTGTATGAGGGTCGCGGAAGCAAAAATTCGATTGCCGAGGGTACTATTGCTTCGGGGAAGCGCGATTCGCGACAGGCAATCTCCGCCAACTCAAAACGGCTTAATTCGGGTATCATCTCTTCGCCGGTTTTGAGCGGGTTTTGAGGCGATACAATCAGCACCACACTATCGCACAAACCGCGCTCGACAGCATACTCTGCAAGCGCGATATGGCCCTTATGTATGGGGTTGAATGACCCGAAGTATAGCAGGACTCTCTTCATTTATAATGCTCTTATTTAGAGAGAAATGAGTTTAGTATTTCAATAGTATCTTTAACGGCGGTATCGAGGTCGTCATTGATGACGATATGGTCAAATTCGACAGCCTTCGAGAGCTCGAATTCTGCCTTCGCTATACGCTTGGCGATGACCTCCTCGCTGTCGGTGCCACGGCCACGCAGACGGCGCTCCAACTCATCAATCGAGGGGGGCTGCACGAATATCGAGCAAGCGTTGTCGCCAAATATGCGCTTAATGTTGATTCCGCCCAGCACATCAACGTCGAAAAGGATAACATTTCCCTTTGCCCAAATGCGCTCCATCTCGCTGCGCAGGGTGCCGTAGCAGGTGCCTTGATATACCTCCTCCCACTCGACAAAACGCTCTTCGGCAACGGCCTTGGCGAACTCCTCCTGCGTGAGGAAGTAGTAATCTACCCCATCTTGCTCGGTGCCACGGGGTTGGCGAGAGGTTGCCGAAATCGAAAACTCAAATTGCGGAAATATCGAAAGCAGGCGACGTACAATAGTGGTCTTTCCACTGCCGCTCGGAGCCGAGAAAATTACAAGCTTGCCCATATCTGTCGGCTATAAGATGTTGAGTACCTGTTCTTTTATCTTTTCCAGCTCGTCTTTCATTCGAACGACCAGAACCTGAATGTTCGAATCGTTTGCCTTCGAGCCCATAGTGTTGATTTCGCGTCCCATCTCTTGGGCGATGAATCCGAGCTTGCGACCAGCACACTCCTCGGTGGCAGCCACCTCGCGGAAATATTTGCAGTGGTTTTGCAGGCGAACCTTCTCTTCGGTTATGTCGAGTTTCTCGATGTAGAAAATCATCTCCTGTTCGAGGCGGTTGTTATCGACGTCGATACGGAGTTTTTCGATATTTTCGCGTATGCGGTTGCGGATAATCTCGGTGCGAGCCTCCTCGAAGGGTGTGACCTCATTTTTGTAACTCTCTATACGCTCTACCCTGCCCAGCAGATCTGCTATAAGGACGGCGCCCTCCTGTTCGCGGAAGGTGTTGAGCTTTGCTACCGCCTCTTCGACTGCCGAGAGCAGTGCCGCGCGTTCACTCTCGCTGACCGAGAGCGATTCCGTCGCCAAGACATTAGGCATCTTCACGATGGTTGGCACCAGAGCGTCGTAGCTTGCGTCAATTCCGGAGAATGTCAGTGCGTCGTTGAGCTGGCACAGATATGCACGGAAGAGTTTTTTGTCGATGGTGGCGGCGGTTGCTACTTCGCTCGTCTCGACCGAGACATAAAGCTCCACTTTGCCGCGCTGTACGCCCTTGCTGACGATGTTGCGGATTTCGAACTCTGCCTCACGGTAGAGCGCGGGCATCTTAATTGAGAGGTCGAGTTGTTTGGAGTTGAGTGAGCGAATCTCGACCACTATCTTTTTGTTTTCGCATAGAGCCTCGGCTTTGCCGAAACCTGTCATTGACTTAATCATCGCTTTATTTGTATTTCGAAAGGACAAAAATACAAAACAATTCACAATTAAGAGGATTTTTTACAAAAAATCTCTTTCCCCCTCTGTCTGTGAGGTTTTGTCGGAAAGACTCCGAAGGGGGATTAAAGGCGGTTAAAGGTATTAAAGGAAATAACCGATTAAATTTTGAATTTTGAACTTTGGATTTTGAATTATTTTGTATATTTGTGTTGCAAATATTTTTTTTCAAAAAACAGATACTTATGAAAAAGCACAATTTTAACGCCGGACCCTCCATCCTCCCCGATGTGGTTCTTCAAAATGCTGCCAAAGCAATTATCGATTTTAACGGTTCCGGATTATCTCTGCTCTCGATTTCTCATCGAACAAAGGATTTCGAGGATGTGCTGAATGAGGCACAATCGCTCTTTCGCGAGTTGCTTCACATTCCCGATAACTATAAGATATTTTTCGTAAGCGGTGGCGCAAGTACTCAATTCTTCCACATTCCTGCCAACTTTTTGAAGACCAAGGCGGGTTATGTGAATACGGGCGTCTGGACCAAGAAGGCAATCAAGGAGGCGAAGCACTACGGCGAGGTGCAGATAGTCGCGTCGTCAGAGGATAAGAACTTTACGTACATCCCGAAGGGATTTGAGATTCCCGCAGATCTCGACTACCTCTACATCTGCTCGAACAATACCATCTACGGTACAGAGTACAAGGAGGATATCGACTCTCCGGTACCCCTGATTGCCGATATGAGCTCCGATATTATGAGCCGCCCCATCGACGTGTCGAAATATGCCCTTATTTATGGCGGTGCGCAGAAGAATCTTGCGCCGGCAGGTGTGGCGTTTGTGATAGTTCGCGACGATATGCTCGGAAAGGTGGTTCGTGAGTTGCCTTCGATGATGAATGTCAATACCCACGTCGATAATAACTCGATGTTCAACACTCCGGCAGTATTCCCGATTTATGTGATGAACGAGACTTTGCGCTGGCTCAAATCGCTGGGCGGCGTCGAGGAGATTTATCGTCGCAATGTCGAGAAGGCGGAGTTGCTCTACAACGAAATTGACCGCAACTCGCTCTTCCGTGGCACGGTTGCGAAGGAGGACCGCTCGTTGATGAATATCTGCTTTGTGATGACCGAAGGAAACGAGGATTTGGCTCCCGAATTCCTCGAATTTGCAAAGGAACGCGGTATGGTTGGTATTAAGGGTCACCGCTTGGTTGGCGGATTCCGCGCATCGTGCTATAACGCCCTGCCGAAGGAGTCGGTCGAGGCTTTGGTGGCTTGTATGCAGGAGTTTGAAACTTTCAAAACCAAGTAGCGATGGCAACCATTATCCCATACACCTACGAGAAGAAAGAGGAGAAAATAGTTCATTTTACATCACTTGTTAAGGATATGAAAGTTCTTGTTGCAACCGAAAAGCCCTTTGCTGTTGAGGCTGTGGAGGGTATTAAAGCGATATTTGATGCTGCCGGTTATCAGACTGTGTTGCTCGAAAAATATACAGATAAATCTCAACTTTTGGAGGCTGTGGCAGATGTCGATGCTCTGATTGTTCGTAGCGATAAGGTTACGGCAGAGGTTATCGAGGCTGCGCGCAATTTGAAGATTGTGGTAAGGGCGGGTGCTGGCTACGACAATGTCGATTTGGCTGCGGCTACGGCTCGCGGTATCGTCGTAATGAATACTCCCGGACAGAACTCCAATGCCGTGGCAGAGTTGGCTGTGGCGATGATGATATATATGTCGCGCAATCGCTTTACCCCGGGTACCGGAGGTGAGATTCAGGGCAAAACTCTCGGAATCCACGCTTACGGCAATGTCGGCAAGCTTGTTGGCCGTAAGGGTAAGGCTCTCGGTATGGAGGTTATCGCCTACGACCCATTTATTACGGACGACTTCGTCTTTGAGAATGATGGCGTGCGCAAGGTGTCGTCGGTCGAGGAGTTGTATGCGCAATCGGATTTCCTCTCGTTGCATATCCCTGCAACGCCCGCAACCAAAGGTTCGATAGGCTACGATCTGCTGACCTCGATGCCGAAGGGGGCAACTCTCGTCAATACAGCCCGCAAGGAGGTTATCGACGAGGAGGGTTTGGAGAAGGCTCTCGACGAGCGCACCGACCTTAAATACATAACGGATATTGCACCCGATGCAGTGGAGCATCTGTCAGAGAAGTTTGGTAAGAGATTCTTTGCTACCCCCAAGAAGATGGGTGCCGAGACTGCCGAGGCCAATATCAATGCAGGTTTGGCTGCGGCGCGTCAGATTGTCGATTTCTTCGTGAATGGCATAACCCGATTCCAAGTAAACAAGTAATATAAACAATAAAGCATTATGGTAAAAATCAAACCTTTCAAAGGAATCCGTCCGCTGAAGGAGTATGCTTCGGAGGTCGCATCGCGTCCCTACGACGTACTGAACTCGGTCGAAGCGAAGGCAGAGGCTACGGAGCGTTCGCTGCTTCACATCATCAAGCCCGAAATCGACTTTGACCCCATAGCCGACGAGCACTCGCAGGAGGTATATGAGAAGGCTGTCGAGAATTTCCGCTTGTGGCGCGAAAAGGGATGGCTCGAACAGGATGGAGAGGAGTATTACTACATCTATGCGCAGACGATGAATGGTCGCACGCAGTATGGTTTGGCGATGTGCTGCCACTTCGAGGACTATCTCTCGGGTGCAATCAAGAAGCACGAGCTTACTCGTCCCGATAAGGAGGAAGACCGTATGAAGCACGTATTCAACCAGAAAGCCAATATCGAGCCGGTATTCTTCGCCTATCCCGACCACGCCGAGATTGATGCCGTGGTATCGAAGTGGGTGGCAGAGCACGAGGCAGACTACGATTTTGTGGCAGAGGATGGCTTCGGACATCACTTCTGGGTTATCCGCGATGCCGAGGTAAATAAACATATTACCGAGGTCTTTGCCGAGATTCCTGCGCTCTATGTTGCTGACGGACACCACCGTACAGCGGCTGCTGCACGTGTTGGTCAGGCGTTGATGGAGAAGAATCCTGCGCATCGTGGCGATGAGGAGTATTGCTATTTCCTCGCAGTAACATTCCCTGCATCGCAACTTAAAATTATCGACTATAACCGCGTGGTTAAGGATTTGAACGGAATGACCGCAGAGCAGTTTGTCGAGGCTCTGGGCGAGAATTTCGTGGTTGAGAAGGTGGGTGCCGAGACTTATACCCCCAATGCATTGCACAACTTCGCGATGTATCTGGGTGGCGAGTGGTATTCGCTGATAGCCAAGGACGGTACTTACAACGATGCCGACCCGATTGGCGTGCTCGATGTTACCGTTCTCTCGGATTTGGTGCTCGATAAGCTGCTGGGCATTGCCGACCTGCGTACTTCGAAGCGTATCGACTTTGTGGGCGGTATCCGCGGTCTGGGCGAGTTGAAGAAGAGAGTTGATAGTGGCGAGATGGCGGTTGCCTTTGCGCTCTACCCTGTCTCGATGAAACAACTTATCGACATCGCCGATACGGGTAACATTATGCCTCCGAAGACAACGTGGTTCGAGCCGAAGTTGCGCTCGGGTGTGGTTATCCACTCGTTCGAGGAGTAACCGCGAGTAGTTATACGCTATAATATATAAACACCTAAAAAAGTTTGAACAGATGAAGGATAGACTATTGAAAAATATCGTCACCGATTTGTTGATGTTTGTGGCGATGTTGCTGACAAGCATCAGCGGATTCCTTATCAAGTTTATAATCCGTCGAAATTCGGACGTGAGCCATATCTTGGGAATGGGGCGCTCTGTCTGGCGCGATATCCACATCTGGGCAGGTGTGGTATTGTTAGTGTTGTTGGTTGTGCATATCGTACAACATTGGCGTATGGTGGATGCTTGCGTTTGCAAATATATTACCAATAAGTCTGCCCGTATGGTGCTCTATATGCTGTTGGCGATAATGCTCTCTGCAACGGTGTTGCCGTGGGTGGCAATGGTTGTATAAGGGAGCGCAATTAGAATTCAAAATTCAAAATGATTTTTCCTATTCTCCTCATACTCCCTTAATCCCCCCACACTCTCCCTAAATGCTCTTAACAGCCTTTTGATGACAGTAGATTCTATTCTATGTCATCTTTGCCATTGAGCGCCGAAGGTGCGGATGCCATTAACCTTTGAAAACTGACGAGCAGGCTGTTACAGCCTGCTCGCCATCGTATATTTGAGCGGGAAACGGGGCTCGACCGCCGAGCGTAGCGAGGTGAAGCGGGGATACGATAAATCGCAGGAATTTTTCCGAGCAATAAATAACTATTATCCCCGCAACCCAACCTAAATGCTCTTTGCTGCTATGAAGATGGCGATAGCCACATTGGCATCGTTAGATTTTGTACGAAGGTGTGCTTGCACAGACCTGCGGACAAAAACTAACGAGCAGGCCGTAACAGCCTGCTCGCCATCGTATATTTGAGCGGGAAACGGGGCTCGAACCCGCGACCCTTGGCTTGGGAAGCCAATGCTCTACCGCTGAGCTACTCCCGCAATAAAAATGTTATGACGTCGGACATCGTCTTAAACCACGTTTCAACGCTTGAATCGTAGGGCTTGGGTGGTATTTCGATACCACCCAAGTCGATAACTTACGCTACAACTTTTTCGAGTGAGTCGAGGTTCTTCTCGTTGGCAAGAACCTTGCCCTCGGGGGTGTACATAAATTCGATACGGCCCTTGTAGTACTCCTCGACCTTGCCACGAACCACCTTCATCGTGCTATTGACGAGTCCGTTCTGTTCGGTAAATGCCTCATCAACGATAGCCAATGCTGCCGGTAACCAGCGGTCGGGGAACTCCTCGCCATAGATGCCGCCCGTGCGATACTTTTCGATTTCGTCGCCGATAATCTTTGCCGCAGCGGTAGCACGCTCCTCGGCTGTGACATTCTGTTCGGCAAGTGTGCGACAGAGTGCCTCGCGGTTGGGAACAACAATGGCTCCGGTGTAGGGACTTTGGTTGTTGTAGATGATAATCTGGTCGATGTAGGGCGATTTATCGACGATAGACTCCTCCATACCCTCGGGGCTGTACTTCTCGCCATCTGCCGAAATCAGCAGACTCTTGAAGCGACCAAGCACGTAGAGGAATCCGTCCTCTGCCATATAGCCCATATCGCCCGTGTAGAGCCATCCGTCCTTCACGGTTTCGGCGGTCGCAGACGGGTTCTTCCAATATCCTGCCATCACATTCTCGCCCTTGATGACGATTTCGCCCTTCACGCCGCAAGGCATCTCGCGACCCTCATCGTCGAGAATCTTGATTTCGAGGGGTTGGATAACTTTGCCCGACGAGCCGAAGCGGTGACGGCCCTTGCCAAGCGAATTTGCCGAGATAATCGGAGTCGCCTCCGAGAGTCCATAACCCTGCAACATCGGCATACCGACAGCGTAGAAGAAACGCTGCAACTCCGAGTCGAGCAGAGCTCCACCACCGACGAAGAACTTGATGTTGCCACCGAATCCCTCGCGTACCTTCTTGAAGAGAATTTTATCGAAGAGAGCAACGAGCGGTTTGAGAATGAAACGCCATCCCTTGCCCTTCGAGAATCCGTCTTGATTGTACTCGTAAGCAACCTTCAACGCGAACTTGAAGAGTTTCTCGACCTTCGGACCCTGTTTGTGAATCGAGGTCTCGATGCTCTTACGGAAGTTCTTTGCCAGAGCCGGCACCGAGAGGAGCACGTGAGGCTTAACCTCCTTGATATTTCCGGGAACATTCTTCAATGTTTCGAGCGGAGTACGGCCAACCTGTGTTGTTGCCACCGATGCGCCACAAGCTACCATAATATAGAATCCTGCAACGTGTGCAAAGCAGTGGTCGAGCGGAAGAATGATAAACATTCGGTACTCCGACGGAATCGATATGCGGGTCAGAGCCTGCTCGACGTTGGCTGTGTAGTTACGGTGCGTGAGGATGACGCCTTTCGGGTCGGCAGTGGTACCCGAGGTGTAGGTAATGGTTGCGTAGTCGTCGTTCTGAATGGCGCGACCAATCTCCAAAAACTCCTCGCGGTGTTCTGCCAAGTACTTCTCGCCAAGCGAGTTAAGCTCTGTAAGGCTCATCTCGCCCTCTTGTAGCTCGATGTCGCCCCAAACGATGATGTGTTTGAGGAGCGGCAACTGCTCGCGGATATGGCGTATCTTGGGAAGTTGGTTACGCGATACGAAGATTGCACAAACATCCGCGTGACGCAAACGGAACAACAGGTCATTAGCCTCCTCCAACTTAATCGAGAGGGGTACGCTGATGGCACCGGCATAGAGCAAACCCAGCTCCGAGGTAATCCACGCATTACAACCCTCCGCCAAAATCGAGACGGTCTGCTTGGGTTTGATGCCGAGAGCGGCCAAACCTGCTCCCGTTTTGAGGGCAATCTCTTTGGTCTGGGCATAAGTCGTAGGCTCGAATGTGCCCGTAGTCTTTTCCAGCAAGAAGTCGCGGTTGCCGAACTTCTCTACCGATGACTCAAAAAGGTCGATAATAGTCTTTTTCATATTATAGAGTTATTTGTTAATCCATTTTCAAAACGGCAAGGAATGCTGATTGTGGCACCTGTACCGAGCCAATCTGGCGCATACGTTTTTTACCTGCTTTCTGCTTTTCGAGCAGTTTGCGCTTACGTGAGATGTCGCCTCCGTAGCACTTTGCCGTAACATCCTTGCGTACCGCCTTTACAGTCTCGCGAGCAATAATCTTGGCTCCGATGGCAGCCTGAATGGCGATATCGAACTGCTGGCGCGGGATAAGTTCTTTGAGCTTCTCACACATTTTGCGACCGAAATCGTAGGCGTGGTCGGCGTAGATAAGCGACGAGAGCGCATCGACCGGCTCGCCATTGAGCAGGATGTCCAATTTTGCCAAACGGCTTGCCTGATATCCCGTGCGGTGATAGTCGAACGAGGCGTATCCCTTCGAAATACTTTTCAGTTTGTCGTAGAAGTCGAAGACAATCTCCGACAGCGGCATCTCGAAGTTAATCTCCACGCGGTCCTGCGTGATAAATGTCTGATTCTTCATCACTCCGCGCTTGTCAATGCAGAGTTTGATGACATTGCCGAGGAAGTCGGTCTTCGTAATTATCTGTGCGAGAATATATGGTTCCTCGATTTTTGCAATCTTGGTAACCTCGGGCAGTCCGGAGGGGTTGTGGACTTCGAGAGTCTCTCCCGAGGTGGTCGTGATTCGGTACGATACGTTAGGAACGGTCGTGATGACATCCATATCGAACTCTCGGTAGAGTCGCTCCTGAATAATCTCCATATGGAGCAGACCGAGGAAGCCGCAACGGAATCCGAATCCGAGAGCCAGCGAACTCTCCGGCTCGAAGGTTAGCGAAGCATCGTTCAAGCGAAGTTTTTCGAGTGAGGCACGCAAATCCTCATATTGGTCAGCCTCGACGGGATAGACGCCGGCGAAGACCATCGGTTTTACATCCTCGAATCCGGCAATTGCCTCCGTGCAGGGTGTCGCCACCGAGGTAATCGTATCACCGACCTTGACATCCGCCGAGGTCTTGATACCCGAACATATATAACCCACGTCGCCGGCTTTGAGTTCCTGTCGTGGCTGCATTTTGAGCTTCAAGACGCCTATTTCGTCGGCATCGTATTCGTTGCCCGTGTTGAAGAATTTGACGTGTTCTCCCTTGCGAATCTTGCCGTTAAAGATGCGATAGTAAGCTATGATTCCGCGGAACGGATTGAATACCGAGTCAAAAATCAGTGCCTGCAACGGAGCGTTTTCGTCGCCTTTCGGAGCGGGGATACGCTCAACGATGGCTTCGAGCACCTCGTCGATACCCAAACCGGTCTTTCCCGAAGCGCAGAGGATATCGTCGTGGTCGCAGCCAAGCAAATCGACGACCTGATCCTTAACCTCGTCAATCATAGCCGAGTCCATATCAATCTTGTTGAGCACGGGGATGATTTCGAGGTCGTTGCCTAATGCGAGGTAGAGGTTCGAGATGGTTTGCGCCTGAATACCCTGCGTTGCATCGACGACGAGCAGAGCACCCTCGCACGAGGCGATAGCTCGCGATACTTCGTACGAAAAATCGACGTGTCCCGGGGTGTCAATTAAGTTGAGGGTATATTTTTCGCCGTTGCGGGCGGTGTATTCCATCTGGATGGCGTGACTCTTGATGGTAATACCCTTCTCGCGTTCGAGGTCCATATCGTCAAGTACCTGTGACTGCATTTCGCGCTGATTGAGCGTGTTTGTAAATTCGAGCAGTCGGTCGGCAAGGGTCGATTTGCCGTGGTCGATATGGGCAATAATGCAAAAATTTCTTATATTCTTCATAGTGGGCGCAAATATATAAATTTTCTCTTTAATACGAAAGTATTAACTGCAATTCTGGTTGTATGGATATGTTATTTTTGTAATTTTGCAGCGAAAAATACTACACAATGGCTAAATTATCGGATTATTTGCGACTCGTAAAGTTTTCGCACACCATCTTTGCAATGCCCTTTGCAATGATAGGTTTTACATACGCCGTGAAGTGCGGCAATCACAATCTTGAAGAGACGTGGCAGTGGGTGCTTCTGCTTGCGCAGGTGGCTCTCTGTATGGTCTTTGCGCGAAATACGGCAATGGGCTTCAATCGCTGGGCAGATTGGCGCATCGATGCCGAAAATCCTCGCACTGCCGAGCGTGAAATACCGGCGGGTGTAATCTCTCCGAAAAAGGCGCTGACGTTCGTGATTGTAAATGCTGTTTTGTTCGTCATCACAGCCTCGACAATCAATCTGCTTACGGCGTTGTTGTCGCCTGTGGCATTGGCGGTTGTGATGTTTTATTCATATTGCAAACGATTCACTTCGCTGGCACATCTTGTGTTGGGGCTTTCACTCGGAATTGCACCGGTCGGAGCGTATATTGCCGTTACCGGAGAGTTTGCACTTGCGCCTTGTATTCTTGCACTGCTGGTAATGACGTGGTGTGGAGGTTTTGATATTATCTATGCACTGCAAGATGCAGCCTTCGACCGTGAGCGGGGACTGCACTCGATTCCGTCGAAATTTTCAGCCCGCACAGCGCTGATTATAAGCCTTTTGCTACACTTGATAAGTGTTGGTGCGTTGATGTGGTTTGTATCCTACCTGCCGGGGCATTGGTATCTCTGGATTGGTGTGGCGGTTTTTGTTGCGTTGCTTGCCTTGGAACATCTGCTTGTGACGCCCACGCGACAAAAAAATATCGGTATCGCTTTCGGTACGTTGAACGGACTTGCGAGTGTTACTCTTGCAATTTTTGTAATTCTCGATTTGCTATTGTAGTAGGGATTTACTACTTTTGCGCCAATTGTTTACATTTTTTAGGTTAGTTATATATGTTGAGCAGACACGTTGCAGAGAAACTGCAAAGCTACGAAACCCCATTTTATCTCTACGATATCGACCTTTTGCGTCGTACGCTCGAAAGCGTTGTTTATGAGTCGGCAAAGCACAACTATAAGGTGCACTACGCCATCAAGGCAAACTATGACGATTACCTGCTCGGTATCATTCGCGAGTATGGTCTGGGTATCGATTGTGCCAGCGGTAATGAGGTGCGCAAAGCGCTCGAAATGGGCTTCGACCCGAAAGGAATTGTCTATGCCGGTGTCGGTAAACGCGATAAGGAGTTGCGTTATGCCATCGAACAGAATATTTTGGCAATCAACTGCGAGAGTCTCGAAGAGTTGTTCTTGGTTGATGAGTTGTCGCGTGAGGCCGGTCGCGAGACCGATGTGGCTCTGCGTATAAACCCCGATATCGACCCCAAGACCAACCACTGTATCGATACGGGTCAGGCAGATAGTAAGTTCGGTATCTCGTATGAGGAGGTTTTGGAGCACGTTGCCGATATTCAGGCTCTCAAAAATATAAATATCATCGGTCTGCATCTGCATATCGGTTCGCAGATTCGCGAGTTGCACGTCTTCGAGAATATGTGCGAGAAGGTCAATGTTATTGTCGATAATTTGTCGTCACTCGGATTTAATCTCAATTTTATCGATGTCGGAGGCGGTTTGGGTATCAACTACGACGTTCCCGAGAATGAGCCTATTCCTAACTTTGCATCGCTCTTTTCGATTGTGCATCAGTATCTTAATGTGGGCGACCGCGAGGTGCATTTCGAGTTTGGACGTTCGATTGTCGGAGAGTGTGGCGAGCTCATCACGCGCGTACTCTTCAATAAGACTACCGCGACGGGTCGTCGTCTGGTAATTGTCGATGCGAGTATGACCGAGTTGGTGCGTCCGGCGATGTACGGCTCTTATCACAATATCGAGAATATTACTTCACAGGAGGAGTTGAAGAGTAAATACACGGTTGTCGGTACGGCGTGTGAATCGACCGATGTGTTCGACGAGAACGTCAGCCTGCGCAAGACAAAGCGTGGCGACCTGCTCACTATCAAGTCGGCAGGAGCTTACGGAATGTCGATGGCGTCGCGTTATAACCTTCACGATCTTCCCTCGGCAGTTTATAGCGATAAAATTTAGCAACTATGTGGGTAGCTCTGGCTCTCCTCTCGGCTCTGCTGTTGGGGTTCTATGATGTTGCCAAAAAACGGGCTCTTGTCGGCAATGCCGTGATGCCCGTTTTGCTGCTTAATACCCTATTTTCTACCCTCTTTTTTCTTCCGTTTTTGCTCTCGTCAGTGGGTGGTTTCGGTTGGTTTGATGGGACTTTTTTAGAGATTCCGCAGGGAGATTTTAATGCTCACGTAAAGGTTTTGGTAAAGTCAGCTATGGTGCTGACCTCCTGGATTTTCGGTTATTACGGAATGAAGCACCTGCCCATCACTATCGTCGGACCGATAAATGCTACCCGACCGGTTATGACTCTGCTCGGTGCAATGCTGATTTTCGGCGAGTCGCTCAATGGATGGCAATGGTCGGGAGTTCTGCTCTCGCTGTTCTCTATCTTTCTGTTGAGCAGGGTCGGCAAAAACGAGGGTGTCGATTTTCGTAACAATATCTGGGTCTTGTCGGTTGCTGCGGCTGCGGTGGTCGGCGCTTGCTGCGGACTCTACGACAAGTATATTATGCGTACGCTCGACCCGCTCTTTGTGCAAGGTTGGTATTCGCTGTACCAGCTGCTGATGATGGCTGTTGTGGTGACTGTTCTGTGGTTTTCGAAGCGTAAGGAGAAACCTTTTCGTTGGTCGTGGGCCATCCCGTTGATTGCCGTATTTTTAACCTGTGCCGATGTGGCATATCTTACAGCCCTTTCGAAGGAGGGCGCGCTGATTGCGGTGGTGTCGATGATTCGGCGAGGTTCGGTAATAGTTTCGTTCAGTTGCGGAGCGATGCTCTTTCGTGAAAAGAATCTCCGAGCAAAGGCTCTCGATCTCGTCTTTATACTGCTCGGTATGGTGCTGCTCTACATCGGCTCCAAGTAAATTTTCATAATTGTTAATTATGATTGCCGATTATCAATTGTTTTTTTGTATCTTTGCGTGTTAATAGGCAAAATACAAAAATATCACGATATGAATATCTCTTACAAGTGGCTTAAAAACTACATCAACACAGATTTGACGGCAGAGGAGGTTGCCGTTATTTTGACCGATATCGGACTCGAAGTTGAGGGCTTCGAGAAGATTGAAACCATACGCGGCGGCTTGGCAGGCGTAGTTGTCGGCGAAGTGCTGACTTGCGAAGAGCATCCCGATTCGGACCACCTCCATATCACAACCGTAGATGTCGGAGCAGAGGCTCCGTTGCAGATTGTCTGCGGTGCAGCAAACTGCCGTGCGGGATTGAAGGTTGTGTGTGCAACCGTCGGAGCGGTGCTCTACCCCAATGGCGGTGACGAGGAGTTCAAAATCAAACGTAGCAAGATTCGCGGTGTCGAATCGCTCGGAATGCTTTGTGCCGAGGATGAACTCGGTATCGGTACAGACCACGCAGGTATTATGGAGCTGCCTGCCGAGGCGAAGGTTGGCACTCCCGCCCGCGAATATTTCAACATTCAGGACGACTACCTTATCGCGATAGGACTTACTCCCAACCGCATTGATGCAGCATCGCATATCGGTGTGGCTCGCGATTTGGCGGCATATCTGCGCAGCCGAGGCGAGAAGGTGGCGTTGCAGTTGCCGAGCGTCGAGGAGTTTAAGGTAGATAATCACGACCTCGAAATCGAGGTGTCGGTCGAGAATACGGAGGCTTGTCCTCGTTATGCGGGAGTTTCGGTCAAGGGTTGCGAGATTGCGCCCTCGCCCGAGTGGATGCAGAACTATCTGCGTGCCGCAGGACTTAATCCCCACAATAATTTGGTCGATATTACCAACTTTATCCTCTTCGAGTTAGGTCAGCCGCTGCACGCTTTTGATGCCGATAAAATCGAGGGCGGAAAGGTTGTTGTCAAGACTTGTGCAGAGGGGACTCCCTTTGTGACACTCGATGGCGTGGAGCGTAAGCTTACTTCGCAGGATTTGATGATTTGCTCGGCAGAGCGTCCGATGTGTATTGCCGGTGTTTATGGTGGTGCGGATTCGGGTATCTCCGATTCGACAACCAATGTCTTTATCGAGTCGGCGTACTTCAATCCAGTATGGGTGCGCAAGACAGCCAAGCGTTTCGGACTCAACACCGATGCTTCGTTCCGCTTTGAGCGAGGCATTGACCCCAATATCCAACTCTATGCCCTCAAACGTGCGGCTCTGCTGATGAAGGAGCTGGCAGGTGGAGAGATTGCGAGTGAGATTACGGATATATGCCCCTCGCCGGCAGAGGATTTTCGCTTCGATATCTCGTTTGCGCGTATCAACTCGCTTATCGGCAAGGAGATTCCCGAAGCTACGGTGCGCGAGATTCTGGCAGCGCTTGACGTGAAGGTTGAGGCAGAGAGCGATGGCGTATTGAGCGTGGCGGTTCCTCCCTACCGAGTTGATGTACAGCGCGAGGCAGACCTTATTGAGGATATTCTGCGTATTTATGGCTATAACAACGTCGAGATACCGACGCACGTCAATTCTACCCTCTCGTACGTTCAAAAGCCTGACAAACCACGATTGATAAATCTTGTTGCCGATATGCTGACGGCTCGCGGCTACACCGAGATTATGTCGAACTCGCTCACGAAGGGAGCCTATTATGAGGGCTTGGAGGCATACAAGGCAGAGAATTGCGTGAAGATTCTCAATCCTTTGAGCGCTGACCTTAATGTGATGCGTCAGACTCTGCTTTTCAATGCGATGGAGGCCGTGCAACTCAATGTAAATCACCGCAATGGTAATCTTAAACTTTACGAGTTCGGAAACTGTTATTTCTACAACGAGGCTGCGCGTGGCGAGGAGTCGTCGTTGGCGCCCTATTCGGAGAACTATCGCTTGGGTGTGGTCGTTACGGGCGATGCCGTATCGCAGACTTGGAATGCAGCGGCTCAACCGGCGTCGTTCTTTACGCTCAAAACCGCAGTTGAACAGATTCTTAAACGCTTCGGCCTGGATATCTATAAACTGCGTACCGAGACTCTTTCGAGTGACCTTTTTGGCGAGGCTGTGGCTCTGATGCAGGGCAATAATTGGTTGGTGCAGATGGGTGTCGTAAACCCGAAGATTGCCAAGGCTTTCGATTTGAAGCAGGAGGTGTTCTTTGCCGAGATAGACTTTGATCGCCTGCTCAAAACAACCAAGAAGCACAAAGTTGCAGCCGAGGAGTTGTCGAAGTTCCCCGAGGTTCGTCGAGATCTGGCTCTGCTTGTCGATAAAAATGTAACCTTCTCGCAGTTGCGTGATATCGCCTTTGCTACCGAGAAGAAGCTGCTCAAAAGCGTCGCTCTGTTCGATGTCTATGAGGGCGATAAACTTCCGGAGGGTAAGAAGTCTTATGCGTTGAGTTTTATCCTCGAAGATAAGACCCAGACGCTGAACGACAAGATGATTGAGCGTACGATGGCTAATCTCCAAAAGCAGTTGGAAGTTCGTGCCGGTGCGCAGGTAAGATAATGAATAGTTACAGATTTACACACGTTGCAACGATTTAATTATGTATCTACGCGCTTGATTTAATTGATATGATTCAAGACAACTCTTTATTCGATAATTTAACACCTCGTCAACCTCAAAAGGTTTTGGCGGAGGTGCTAAATTATCTTACATTACACTCTGTACAAACTTCTTCATTTACATCTCTTGACCTATTTTCGGGTTGCGGGGGATTGACAAAGGGATTCGAATTGGCGGGTGTTAAATCTATATTCGCCTCGGATATAGACGAAAATTGCGAAAAAACATTTACCCGAAATTTTCCACATACACCATTCTTACGCAAGGATGTTATCGAAATTAACAAGGAAGAGGTTGATTCCTTTCTTGATGGAGTGATGCCCGACATTATTATTGGAGGCCCTCCGTGTCAGGGATTTAGTCTTGCGAATAAAAGACGCAATCAGATTACGGAAGATCCGAGGAATAAGTTGTTTTATAGTTTTATTAAATTTATAAATTGGTATTCTCCAAAAGCATTTGTAATGGAGAATGTCAAGGGTTTGCTATCTATGCAAAATGGACAAGTTATTCGTACTATTGTAGAAGCGTTCTCAAATGCAGGAAAGTGTGGTTATAACGTCGCCTACAAAGTATTAAAGGCTTCTGATTATGGCGCGCCACAAAACCGAGAAAGAGTGATTCTAATCGGTTTTAGAAAAGATCTTAATATACAACCAACTTTCCCTGCTCCATATATTATGGATAGATATATCACGGTCGATGATGCTATTGGAGATTTGCCAGCTATCAAAGCAGGAGAAGGATGTGAAAGTTATGATTATTTAAGTGATGCTCAAAATGATTTCCAAAAATTTGTTCGAAAGTCTTCAAATGTCGTAAGGAATCATATCGCAATGAAACATACACCGCGCCTTATAGAACGATTTAAGGCTATCAAACCGGGGCAATCACTTGTAGATGTATGGGATACGCATGGTGCGGTAAAAAGAGGAACGCCAACTGAAAAATCGACCATTAAATTTAGTCAAAATAACCAGCGTGTATTTGGTAATTTGCCGGCTCCTACGATTGCAGCATCCTTTCAATCAAACTTTATACACCCATACTTGGACAGAAACTTTACAGCCAGAGAAGGGGCTCGTTTGCAATCTTTTCCTGATGATTTTATTTTTGAAGGAATGCGGACTAAAATGTCTTGGGAAAAGGGTTTGAGCCAATATCAGCAAATTGGGAATGCAGTACCGGTTCTATTGGCGTATGCTATTGCTGTAAATTTGATAGAACAACTGAAAACTGTATAAATATGAAACTGTCAAACAGAACCCTGCTTAAACAGATGATTGACATTGTCAATACAAAATACAAGGTATTGAATATGTTGCTCAAATTGATGACGAGAGAGCATACGGGGGTATTATACGCTCCGCCAAAGGCAAATTGTTGGAGGAGTTTTGTAAAGAGTTAGTAAAGATTGCGTGGGATGAATTAGGAGGGGAAAGCCATAGATTGTCTTTTTCGAACAAAAAGATAAATATCCCATTGCAAAAAGACTACATTGATAGACTTCAATCAGAAGAGGTTAAACGGTGGATTACAGAGAATTATTCTGATTTTGTATTTAGGGCACAAGTTGATAACCACACAATGATTGATGATAAGTTTGTTTTGGGCATAGAGTGTAAAGCATATACAGAGAATGCGATGCTCAAACGTATTTTGGTTGATTTTACTCTATTAAAATCAGTATGTCCAAACCTTAAATGTGCTCTATTGCAGTTTGAAAGTCAGTTGACCGGAGATTATGCGGATATAGAAAAGCCGATTATATATGGTAGTCATAGTAGTCACACATTGATGTCGCATTTCGATATTGATTTACATATAATGACACTAATCAAAGGCGAACGAAAAGTTGATGAGCCAATCCATAAAGCGGAATTCTTTAAGCCGCTCACATTTGATTCGACATTAAAATGTATAGATAAAATTAAAGAGTTGCTTGCAGAGTACAAATAACTAAACAATTACAATATATGAAACGAATAATAGCTATTTTAACATTAGTTGCAATGTGCAGCTGCTCGCCGAAAGATTACAAAGATGCGACATTGTCCGTAGAGGAGCGTGTCGAGGCTCTGCTCTCGCAGATGACCCTCGAAGAGAAGGTCGGACAAATGAGTCAATATTGCGGTGTAGAGCACGTTAAGGAGCGTACGTTGCGCAATGCCCAAAAGAGCAAAACTCCCGCCAATGATGACTCTAATGCCTACTACCCCGGTATCAATGCCGACACCCTGCTTCGTTGGACCGAAGAGGGTAAAATCGGCTCGTATCTTCACGTGCTGACCGTCGAGGAGGCAAATGAGTTGCAAGAGCACGCGATGCGTTCACGCCTGGGTATCCCCATCCTTTTCGGCATCGATGCCATTCACGGCAATGCACTTGCGCCGAACAATACGAACTATCCGACTAATATCGGTCTTGCCTGCTCGTTTAATCCCGATATGGCATACAAGATTGCGCGTCAAACCGCCAAGGAGATGCGTGCGATGAATATGCATTGGACCTTCAATCCTAATGTGGATGTGGCTCGTGATGCACGCTGGGGTCGTTGTGGCGAGACATTTGGAGAGGATACCTATCTGGTTGGAAGTATGGGTGTCGCGTCGGTTAAGGGTTATCAGGGTAACCTCGATTCGCAGGATGACGTGTTGGCCTGTATCAAGCACCTCATCGGAGGTTCGCAATCGGTCGATGGCACCAACTCGGCGCCTACCGATGTCTCGGAGCGTACGTTGCGTGAAGTGTTCCTGCCACCGTATGAGCGTTGCCTGACGGAGGTAAAGGCAGGTTCGCTGATGACCGCCCATAACGAGATTAGTGGTGTGCCGTGCCACGCAAGCAAATGGCTTATGGAGGACGTTATGCGTGATGAGTATGGCTTCGATGGTTTTGTCGTTAGCGATTGGATGGACATCGAGCGTCTGCACAATCTGCACTGTATTGCCGACAGTCGCAAGGAGGCTTATTATCAGTCGATTATGGCGGGTATGGATATGCATATGCACGGATTGTATTGGTTCGACGAGGTGGTTGAACTTGTCCGTGAGGGTCGTATTCCGGAGAGCCGTATCGACGAGTCGGTCCGTCGCATCCTGACTGCCAAGTTCCGTCTCGGATTGTTCGAAAATCCTTATGCCGATATCGAGAAGGGTGCGCAGGTTCGTCTTTGTGAGGAGCATCGCCAAACCGCTTTGGAAGCGGCTCGTCAGTCGATTGTCCTGCTTAAAAATGAGGGTATTCTGCCGCTTGATGTACGCAAGTACAAGCGAGTGATGGTTACCGGTATCAACGCAAATGACCAGGGAATCCTCGGCGATTGGTCATCGGAGCAGCGCCCCGAGAATATCACAACCATCTTGGAGGGTCTGCGCGAGGTGGCTCCGCAAACGGAGTTTGAGTTTGTCGATCAGGGATGCCTTCCCCAAAAGATGAGTCAGGCAAAGGTTGATGAGGCAGCACGCAGGGCTCGCTTTGCAGACCTTAATATCGTTGTTGCCGGAGAGCAGGGTGCGCGATATATCAAGGGTCGCACCTGTGGCGAGAATAAAGACCGTGCCAATATCGAGCTTTTGGGCTTGCAGGAGGAGTTGGTTCGCAAGGTGGCGGCAAGCGGCAAGCCGACAATCTTGGTTGTCGTGGCGGGTCGTCCGCAAAATATCGAGTGGGCAGACCGTAATTTGCCGGCAATCCTCTATGCTTGGGAGCCGGGTATGTACGGAGGTCAGGCTGTGGCAGAGATTCTCTACGGCAAGGTTAATCCTTCGGCAAAGATGTCGATGACTATTCCTTGCGGCTCGGGTCAGATAGGTGTATATTACAACTATAAGCCTTCGCACTATTTCCACAAATATCTCGACCAGAATCCCTATCCGCTCTATCACTTCGGATACGGACTCTCTTATACCGAGTACGAATATTCGGATTTGGCACTCTCGTCGGAGAGTATGTCGGCTGACGGTTCGATAGATGTTGAGGTTACCATTACCAATAAGGGCGAGCGTGATGGCGTCGAGATTGCACAGCTCTATATCCGCGACTGCTACTCTTCGGTAACTCGTCCGGTAAAGGAGTTGAAGGATTTTGCACGTGTGGAACTCAAAGCCGGCGAGAGTAAGCGTGTGAAATTTACCATAACACCCGACAAGTTGCAATTCTACAATCTGGATATGGAGCGCGTAGTAGAGCCGGGAACATTCAATGTTATGGTTGGAGCCTCCTCGCGTGACAAAGACTTGTTGAAGGCGTCGTTCGAGGTAAAGTAGGCTGAACGAAAATATGATTGATAAAAAATGGTTCGGGGTTGTGTAATTCCGAACTATTTTTTATATATTTGTATGGAGGAATCTAAAACTTTGTAAGCAATGGCTAAAATAAAAGGTAAAATCGTGGTCGATGCCGAGCGTTGTAAGGGCTGTGGCGTTTGTGTGGCTTCGTGTCCGCTTGATGTGCTCGCGCTATCGACATTCGTAAACAGTAAGGGATATCCCGTGGCAGAGATGGCAAAGCCCGATGCTTGTACGGGTTGCGCCTCGTGCGGCATTATCTGTCCTGATAGTTGTATAACGGTCTATCGCCAAAAATTTGAATAGAGATATGGCAGAAAAAGAGGTAAAATTGATGAAAGGCAACGAGGTAATTGCCCACGCTGCCATTCGTTACGGATGTGACGGTTATTTCGGCTACCCTATCACTCCGCAATCGGAGGTTATGGAGACGCTTATGGAACTCAAACCGTGGGAGACAACCGGAATGGTCGTTTTGCAGGCAGAGTCGGAGGTATCATCCATAAATATGGTCTATGGAGGTGCTGCCACCGGCAAGCGAGTGATGACCTCGTCTTCGAGCCCCGGTGTGAGCCTTATGAGCGAAGGTTTGAGTTATTTAGCAGGTGCCGAGTTGCCCTGTCTGGTCGTGAACTGCCAACGTGGAGGTCCGGGACTTGGAACCATCCAACCCTCGCAAGGCGACTACTTTCAAGCCTGCAAGGGTGGAGCGCACGGAGATTTCCACCTTATAGTATTGGCTCCTAATTCGGTACAGGAGATGCACGACTTCGTTGCCGATGCTTTCGATTTGGCGTTCAAGTATCGCAATCCTGCAATGATTTTGGCGGATGGTGCTATCGGCCAGATGATGGAGAAGGTAACCCTTGCTCCGCAGCGTCCGCGTAAGACCGATGAGGAGATTGAGGCGGAGTGCCACTCGTGGGCTGCGTACGGCAAGCCTGCAAATCGTTCGCGCAATGTCGTGACCTCGCTTGAACTCCGCTCGGAGGAGATGGAGAAGATTAACCTGCGCCTGCAAGCCAAATATAAGGCAATGGAGGAGAATGAGGTGCGTTACGAGGCTATTGAGTGTGATGATGCGGATTACGTTATCGTGGCATTCGGTTCGTCGGCACGCATCTGCTCGGCGACGGTTGAGATTGCCCGTGCCGAAGGGTTGAAGGTAGGTCTGCTTCGCCCGATTACGCTCTACCCCTTCCCCAAGAAACCTCTTGCAGAGTTGGCTGCTCGCGGTGTTAAGGGATTTTTGAGTGCAGAACTTAATGCGGGTCAGATGGTCGAGGATGTTCGCCTGGCAGTTAATGGGGCGGCTCCCGTTGAGCACTACGGACGTCAGGGCGGTTCGCTCTTTACGCCCGATGAGGTTTTGAAGGCTTTGAAAGATAAAATTATTAACAGATAGCGACTATGGCAGAAGTAGAATTGAAACAAGAGAATATCGTCTATGCGAAGTCGAAACTGATGCTGGACAACGTGATGCACTACTGCCCGGGTTGCAGTCACGGTACGGTGCATAAACTTATCGCCGAGGTTATCGAGGAGATGGGTATCGAACATAAGACTATGGGTGTCAGCCCCGTAGGCTGCGCAGTGTTTGCGTATAACTACATCGATATCGATTGGGCAGAGGCTGCCCACGGTCGCGCTTGTGCGGTGGCTACGGCGATGAAACGACTTCATCCCGACCGTATGGTCTTTACCTATCAGGGCGATGGCGACCTTTCGGCTATCGGAACCTGTGAGACGATTCACGCAGCCGCTCGTGGCGAGAATATCGTGGCGGTCTATATCAACAATGCAATTTACGGAATGACCGGAGGTCAGATGGCGCCGACAACCCTGCTCGGTATGAAGACGGCAACGACTCCATACGGTCGCGACCCGCGCCTGAACGGTTATCCCTACAAAATTTCGGATATGTTGGCGCATCTCGACGGAGTATGCTACCTTACACGTCAGAGTGTCCACACTCCTGCCAACGTACGTAAGTGTAAGAAGGCTCTGCGTAAGGCTTTCGAGAATGCGATGGCGGGTAAAGGCTTCTCGATGGTCGAGGTTGTTTCGACCTGCAATAGCGGTTGGAAGCTCTCGCCCGTGAAGGCTAACGAGTGGCTCGAAGAGAATATGTTGCCCTTCTATCCGCTGGGCGATGTGAAGGATATTTAAGATTCGGAGGGACAAAGTATGAAAGAGACTTTAATTATAGCAGGTTTCGGAGGACAGGGAGTCCTTTCGATGGGTAAGATTCTTGCCTATGCAGGTGTGATGCAGGACTTCGAGGTGACGTGGATGCCGTCGTATGGTCCGGAGATGCGCGGCGGTACGGCAAACGTAACGGTTATCCTCTCGGATAAGCGCATATCGTCGCCTATTGCGTACGAGTACGATACGGCAATAATCCTCAATCAGCAGTCAATGGATAAGTTCGAGACGCTGGTAAAACCCGGAGGTACGCTCATTTACGATGTGAATGGAATTACGCGCCACCCCGAGCGTAAGGATATCAATATCTACTCGATAAACGCTACCGAGGAGTGCGCCAAGATGGGTAATGCAAAGCTTTTCAATACGATGATTCTGGGCGGATACTTGAAGGTTTGTCCTGTGGTAAGTATGGAGAATGTGATGACAGGACTCAAAAAATCGCTGCCCGAACGTGCGTGGAAGCTTCTCCCTGCAAACGAGGAGGCTATTCGTCACGGTGGCGAGATAATTACCGAGGTAAGCAAATGTGAATAATCCGATTCGGTAAGATTGAGATTAAAGGTGCTGTCCAACTTTGTGGTTGTGACAGCCCCTAATCTTTTGGGTAATGATGCTAAAATGAGCACATTCACTTTGCGGACCCCTCCGCCCTTCGGGCACCTCCCTTAATACAGGGGAGGAGTTATGAGAGAAGGTCGTGGGGCCTCTTCTAACTTACTTTTATTGGTAATGATGCCAAAAGTGGCGCTTTTTGAGTATTAAATTGAGGGCGAGAA
>CAZIAS010000005.1:0-65270 GCA_964536825.1 uncultured Alistipes sp.
CCGAGCAGCGGAGTGATGCAGGCTGCACCGATGGGGAACCAGCGGAAGATGTCGGCAGCCGTTGTAGCCGAAATGTTGAGGTTGCTCTGCAACATATTTGCTGCAAACTTCTGGAACGGGAAGATTGCCGAGTAGTAGAGCACACAGAGCATCGCTACGATCCAGAAGAGTTTACTCTTGAAGATATTTACTACATCTGCCAACTTAAACTCCTCCTCCGGCTCACCTGCGGTAGCACTACTGCCAAGTTGCTTATCGAACTTGCGGTCCATAAAACTGAATACGGTAAAGCAGAGCAGACCGATAAGCAGCAGAGCTGTGCAGAATGCTACGGGACGTACAACGGTCGGATCAATCTCGCCTGCCAAACGGGGCGAGATGGTAAAGATAAAGAATACGCCCACACGTGCCAGAGCCATCTCCAAGCCCATAGCCAATGCCATCTCCTTACCCTCGAACCACTTTGCCAAAGCCTTCGAGGCGGTGATGCCCGCCATCTCACAACCGCAGCCAAAAATCATAAATCCGAGCGAGGCAAGTTTCGCACTGCCGGGCATTGCAACCCACCACGTGTTAAGCCAAGCTTCCAGACCCGAGCCTGCAAAGAGGTCGCTTACGGCGTAGAACTTGATGCAGGCACCGAGGAACATCATTGTTGCCGACAACTCGCCCGTAAAGCGGATACCCATCTTGTCGAGGATAATACCTGCAACAATCAGGAAGCCGAGCACGTTGAGCATATACTCCGAGCCGGTAAATGTTCCGTACACATCGGGAGTCCAACCGTGGGTCTTCTGGATAATCTCCTGCAACGGAGAGATTACATCCACGAACATATGCGCAAAGAGCATCATCAACGCAATCAGCACCATTGCGCCCCAACGAGCCCACGCATAGTCGTTTAATTTCTTCTGAATAGTTTGAGTCATAATTGTTTGTGTATTAAATTATTGGTTTTTTGAGTCTGTTGTTAGTCGTGTTTTGCGTATTGTCGCAGTATCTGGTAAGCCTGTTCGATGCCGAGTTCTCCCGCCTTCGATATGTCGAGATATCCCTTGCGGGTATCTTTCATAAAGACCTGTATCAGACCTCGGTTGTAATATGCCTCGGCAAAGTTGGGATTAAGTTCGATTGCACGGGTATAGTCGTCATACGCTTCGGGTAACATTCCCGACAGAGCGTGCAGATTTGCACGGTTGTAGTAAGCAACGGCAAATTCCGGATAGAGTTTTATCGCCTTGTTGAGGTCCGAAACAGCTTCGTCGTAGTTATATGTGCGCGAAGTATTATTTTTCAGACGGCTTGCAGGGTCGGTATCGATGGTAATGCGTTGATACGAGTTGTCTATCGACGAGATAAAGTCTATCATCTCGGCCTGTGTGGTCGAGCGATTCAGGTAGAGGAACGGGTTCGCGGGATTCTCTTCGATGGCAGCAGTGAATGTATTTACCGCGCTTGTATATTGCTTGATTAGAGCTTGCGAAATGCCATATTCGAAGAGGTTGCGCCAGCGATGTTCTTTTGTGATATTGTGTTGCAGGTGCTCTGCCGTGCGACGTTCGGTTGCAATGAGCGAGTCTGCGGGGATGTTGCACTCGTTACGCGACAGCACAAGACGCGGATTCGAGAATAGCGCCACGAAGTCTGTTATGCGTTGTGGCTGACGACGCAATGTCGGCAGCGACTTCGATGTGCTGTCTGCCTCGATGAGGGTAAAGCGGAACAGCGGCAGGAGAGCGAGATTATCTCCTGATTCCTCGCGACCTGTGGTTATGCGGTTGAAGTTGCTTCCCGAAATTTTACTGTCGAACGATAGCAGACGGTCGAATCGACGTGTCGTATCTGCATAAATCGAGTATGTACTGTCGCTCAAACGGCTCTTGTACTCGGCAATTTTGCGCTGGGCGATGTCGCGGTCGCGCTTACCTCCTTTTGCATCACGCAGAGCATAACGCAGGGTACTGCGGTTGAGGTAGGCATTTGCGAAATCGGGGTAGAGCTCAATGGCCTTCGAATAGTCGCCGATGGCATTTTCGAGTTCTCCCAATTGTGTGTATAGTATAGCTCGATTGTAATAGACCAAAACATTCTCCGGCGAGTAGTATGCCACCTTGTCGTAATCCTCCAATGCCCGATTGTAGTCGCCTATGCGCGAACGCAGTATGGCACGGTTGAAATATGTCAGTGATGATGTCGAGTCGAGTCGTATAACCTTATCGAAGTCGGCGAGCGACAGCATCGGTCTATTGGTTTCGGAATAGACTATCGCGCGATTGAAGATAGAGGGAATATGTGTCGAATCGTAGCGTATTGCCATATCGAAGTCACGCTCTGCCTCGGAGTATCGCTTTTGTTGCATATAGAGCGCACCGCGACGGTTGTAGCTGTCGGGATTCTCGCGATTGGTACGTATGGCGGTGTCGAAGTTCTCGTAGGCACGCAGAGTGTCTTTCAGATAGAGATAGCAGACGCCGCGGTTGATGTAGGCATCGGCGACCTTGCGCTCCTGACCGATGAATTTGTCGAAATCCTCGATTGCCTCGCGAAATTGGCGGTTCAGCAGTCGTGTGACGCCACGGCTGTAATAGGGATTCGGGAGGTCGGGTCGCAGGTCAATAGCCTCCTTGAAATCTTTGAGAGCGTCGTCGTAATTACCCATACGCGAACGGGTTATGGCACGATAGGTATAGGCTGTGGTAAATACGGGATTCTTGCTTATGGCAATCGTGAAATCCTCGTCGGCACCGAGTAGGTCGTTGAGGTTGTACTTGGCTATTCCTCGCAGAAAGTACCCCTCGTAGGCATCTTCATCAAATCGTAGCAGGGTATTAAGCGTACGAATTGCCTCGTGGTAGTCGTTCTGCATCATCATCTGACGTCCGAGCCAGAAGAAGTACTCCTTGTTGTATTGGGCACGCAGCGGGGCTCCGCACCAGATAAGTGCGAAGACCACCAACAGACTCAATACAAACTTTTTCATCCTAACTATATCCTCCTAACGCTCCAATCCTGCAAAAATTGTGAATATCTTTCACAATGATAATTGTGGCATCTACAATGCACGTTTAATTATTTTTGCCTCCAAGTCAATAAATCAGATTCCTCTAATTGTCAATTATCAATTATCAACTGTCAATTATCAACTGTCAATTTGAAAATTACTCTTGCTCGTATCCAAAACGGCGCAGTTGGCGTTCGTTGTTGCGCCAATCGCCACCAACTTTCACAAAGAGTTGAAGGAATACACGCTTGCCGAGGAACTTTTCGAGGTCTTGACGCGCCTGCATACCGACCTTTTTGAGCATTTCGCCTTTGTGCCCGATGACGATTCCCTTCTGCGAGTCGCGTGTAACATAAATCGTAGCCGATATGCGGTCTATTGCCGCCTCCTCTTTGTACGAATCAATCTCGATTTCGCAGCAGTAGGGTATCTCTTTGTCGTAGTTGAGCAGTATCTTCTCGCGGATAATCTCCGAGGCGAAGAATCGCAGGGTCTTATCCGTGAGTGTGTCCTTCGGATAGTAGGGCTCTCCTTCGGGCAGACGTTCGAGAATCATATCAAAGATTCCGCCAATATTGAAGCCCTCTTTTGCCGATGCGGGTGCTATGACTGCATCGGGTAGAATCTCGTGCCACTTATCGACCAGGGCATCGAGTGCTTCCGGTGTTGTTAAATCGATTTTGTTAATTACCACGATTGTCGGTATTCCGCTACGGGCGATACGAGCCAAGACCTCTGCCGAGCGGTCACTCTGCTCGACGGTGTCGGTAACGTAGAGAATCACATCGGCATCCTTGACAGCTCCGTTCACGAACTTCATCATCGACTCCTGTAACTTGTAGTTGGGTTTGAGGATGCCCGGGGTGTCGGAATAGACAATCTGGAAATCTTCGCCATTGACGATACCCATAATTCTATGGCGAGTAGTCTGTGCCTTGGATGTGATTATTGACAATCTCTCGCCGACAAGGGCGTTCATCAGCGTCGATTTTCCGACGTTCGGATTACCGATAATATTTACAAAACCTGATTTGTGCATAGTCTCTTAAAAATTACATCCGACAAAGGTACAAAACAATTTTGAATTTTGAGCTATTTGCAACCTGTTGCTACGAACAAAAAAACGGTCGGCTCGAAAGCCAACCGTTTGTCAATCCGAAGATTAAGACCTACTCCTCGTCGCGGTACATATGCTCAACGTAGATAGCGTGCTGCATACGCTCGCGCTTCTCGATCGAGGGCTTGGTAAAATACTGGCGACGACGCAACTCTTTGAGAACGCCGGTGCGCTCGTACTTACGCTTAAACTTTTTGAGGGCTCTTTCGATGTTTTCTCCCTCTTTTACAGGCATAATAATCATAATATTCGTGTTTTAATTTGTTTCTAAAAGTTAATTGAAAAATTGGTTTTGTGCGTTAAAAAGTTCGTTTTTACTCTCTGCTGCGTGTAAATCGAAGATACGGACGCAATCTCTCCGCCTCATCACGAGTGAATATGTCGTCTTCAATCATCTCTTCGATTTTACTCCAACCTCCTTTCAATTGTCTTGTTTTAAGTAATTTGCGCAGGCTGCGGTCACTTATATACGGATGAGCCGCCAACCTTTGCGAGCGTGCAAAGTTAATATCAATTTTTGAAATATTGCAACTATCGCAATAAATTTGTCGTAAAATTTTCACAAAATTGCTCTCTGTGACCGATTTTACCTCCGCCAACTGCTCCACGCGGGCAAATCCGCCCAGCCTGCGACGGTAATCCATAATCTCGACAACGCTCTTCTCTCCGATGCCGTAGATGCTGCGCAGGGTGGCCGAGTCGGCAGTGTTGAGTTCCACAAGCACATTCTCGGAGTCTGCTGTCGTGCTCTCGGGGAAGATGATGTATCGTGCCAACGTATCGCACTCCGCCGCCGGAATGACATAACACTCGCGCACCTCCTCGATATTGCGCAGCCCGCCACGCATATCGCGATAGCGGATAAATGCCGCTGCCCGACGATGCGAGAAGCCGATGGTTTGCAGATAGGCAACCGTTACGGTATCGATGCGGAAAGGCTCGTAGTGAATTATGGAGTCGCGGTCCGATTTGTGCTCTTTGAAAGCTTTAACTTCAAATTCGGGTGCGATAGTGATGTATGGTTTTAGTGCGCGGTAGGTTGAGTCGCTCACGCCGTAGCAGGCGGCGAACTCTTCGGGTATCGAGAATACTTTGCCGCGACGGCGATACTTGATTATCGATGCTGCGGTCGATTTCGAGAGCCCCAACGCGACGAAATCCTCGAAAGTGGCGGTGTTGGGGTCGAATCGAAATGGTTTGGTACCTGTGTCGGAGTCGTCTTGTGATGTGGCAGGTTCCGCAGATTGATGATTTCTGCCTGTCGAAGCTTCTCTTCGCGGCTCGACAAGAGCAACAAGCAGTGCAACCATCGCCAACAGCGGCAACAGAAAAATGATACCCCGACGGTTACTCTTCGAAAACAACTCCATAAACTTCGATAATTAGCCAACTTCGACTATTGCCACTGCTCACTATCCGACAGCAACAACCTGCGATATCGTAACGAAGGCGAGGGGAGGAACTCTCCACATCCGTACTCTGCCCATCGCGAATCCACCAACTCGATAACTTCGGGCGTTGCCGTTACCACATTCGGGAACCGCGAGGGGTTGCCCTCCTTATTTGGACGTTTGCTGCGTGCATCGACGAGCAGACACTTTGCGACGGAGCGAATATCGCGTCGCGGGTCGGTATTGGCGGCTCCGAGCCAGACGAGCTCTCCTGCCCTTAAACCCTCGGCTTGTGAGTCGAAGACGACGATGTAATTTGCCTTGTCGAGGCTGTTTTTGCGTACGAACTTCTCGATATCGGTCCCCTCCTCTGCGAAGAGCAACACTGCGCCCCAAGCCTCGGCATATTCGGTAGAGATGGCTGTAACTCCCTCCGAAGGTGTTACCTGTTCGGGTAGATTGTATGCTTCGACTTCTGCTTGCGGGTCGATATCGGTGGCGTCGATGGCGAGTTTTCCGCCGAAACCATTGGTGGCAGTTGCGTGGTCGAGAACATCGTATATGCCCTCACTGCGAATGATGTGGCGCGAGGTGTCGATTCGGCGCAGTAGTGCAGCCAGCGTAGCGTTATCGCGCACATCAACTCCTTGTGCCACGGCAATCATATACTTGTTGAACATCATCTGTCCGGCACCCCAGAGCGAGAGAGCAACCTTTGCCACCTGACCCGCATAACGCTTGCGCAACGAGAGAATAACGATATTGTGAGCCGTTCCCTCGAAAGGCATAGTCAAATCCTCGATTTCGGGTTGAATCGCCAACCGTATCGGTGCAAGAAAAATCTTCTCGCTCGCCTTGCCGATATAGGCATCCTCTTGTGGAGGTATGCCGACAAGAGTAGCAGGATAGACCGCATCGCGACGATGAGTAATGGCTGTGATATGAAAACGCGGATAGAGGTCTGTGAGCGAGTAAAATCCGGTGTGGTCCCCAAACGGACCCTCCGTAACCTTCTCTTCGGCAGGATCGACATATCCTTCGATTACGAAGTCACAATCTTCGGGTACCCAGATGTCGTTGGTCAGACACTTAACCAATCGCACCGGACTCTTACGCAGGAATCCTGCGAGCAGATATTCGTCCATATTGTCGGGCATCGGTGCGGTTGCGCTGAACGTATAGGCGGGGTCGCCTCCGAGTGCAACCGTGACGGGCATCTTGCGGCCCTGCTCGCGATATCCTTCGTAGTGGCGGGCGCCGGTCTTGTGGATATGCCAATGCATACCTGTCGTATGCCCATCGAAAATCTGCATTCTGTACATTCCGACGTTGCGCACACCACTCTCGGGGTCGAGAGTATTTACCATCGGCAACGTGACGAAACGACCTCCGTCTGCACCCCAACACTTCAAAACAGGTAATTTACCAATGTCGGCATCCTCCCCCATAAGAATTACCTGCTGACACGCACCACGTCCCTTCTGTCGCTTGGGAAACCATTTGGCGACGTCTGTAAGCATCGGCAACATCCGCATCTTTTCGAGCAGCGAGCCTTTGGGCGAGAGCACCTCTTTGAGTAGAGCATCTATGCGCTTGGGGAGTTCGTCGAGAGATTCTACTCCGAGAGCCAGCGCGATGCGCCGCTCCGAGCCCATCATATTTGTCAGCACGGGGAATCCGCTCTCGGTATTCTCGAAGAGGAGAGCCTTGCCGCCCCCCGGAGCCTTCGAGAATCGGTCGGTAATCTCTGCGATTTCGTACTCGGTCGAAACGCGAGTGCCGATGCGAACCAACTCATCGGCACTCTCTAATCGCTCTATGAAATCTTTTAGCGATTTATACATTGTTTATTATTTTATCTCTGTTCAGCCTTGGCTGCTGCCAAACGCTCTGCAAACATCTTCTTCTCTTTGCCCATAGCCAAGAGGCATATTACGGCTGCGATAACGCTTGCGAGGAAGAAGCCTACGAAGGTCAGTTCCCAACCATTCGCACCACTCTCGACAATGCGTCCGAATGCAATCTTCGAGAGGAAAGCATCTCCAATCAGGTAGCCGAGCAGGCCCATAAAACCCGCAGCCGTACCTGCTGCATTCTTCGGAACAATGGCAATAGCCTGAATCGAAATCATCGCCACAGGTCCATATACGGCAAAGCCGGTAATTACGAGGGCAATTTTCACGACGTTGATATAGTCAATGCCGAAAGATTGTGCAATTGTACCTGCCTGCCAATAGATAAAGGCGCCGATAGCCGTTACTGCCATACAGATTACGTTTACCGGTGCGCAACGACCCTGGAAGAATTTGGTCGAGAGCCATCCTGCAATCAGCGTGCCCGGGATAGCGGCAATCATATGGTAGGCGTAGAGGTCCTTGCTGACACTCTTTTCGATGTCGTGTACATTCTGTAAATAGATAGGCAACCAGTCCGAAATACCATTGCGAACCAGATATACAAGGATATTGGCGATACCGATGAGCCACAAAATCTTGTTTTTAAGAATGTAATCCACGAAGAGTGTCTTGAACGGAATCTTTGTCTCCTCGCCCTTCTTTGCCTTTGCGCCCGAATAGTCGTTACGATACTTGTCGATAGGGGGCAGACCACACGACTCGGGTGTGTCGCGGATAAACCACCAACACAAAGCCGCTACTCCGAGTGCGACAATTGACGGAACGATGAAAGCCTCTCTCCAACCCTCCTCGGCGCTAAAACCGAGAGCGACAAGCAGCGAGCCTCCACCAATGGTTGCCAACCACGCCAAGCCCGAACTTCCGACGTTGTGCGCCGTGTTCCAAATCGACATCTTGAACGAACGCTCGTTGGTCGAGAACCACTGCGACATTATACGTCCGCACGGAGGCCAACCCATACCGGAGAACCATCCGGTCAGACAGGTCAAACCAAAGAGAATGGCTGTCGTGATACCACTGTTTTTAGGATAGGGGATAATACCTGCGATAATCATCACAATCGCCGATATAATCAGGCCGACCGTCATAAATTTGCGGGCATCCGAGCGGTCCGAGAGGCTGCCCATCAGGAACTTACTCACCGCATAGGCGATAGGCAGACCTGCCATAGCATCGCCCACACCACTCGAATCGAGGTAGCCGAGCTGCATCATATCCGCACCCGCAAACGACAGATTCTTGCGAACCAAATAGTATGCAGCATATCCCAAATAGATACCCAAAAAGACTTTAAGGCGCATTGCCTTATACTCTTTATCTATCTTTTCTGCCGGCAACAGGGGCTTGTGTGCCGGTGGTGCCATAAAATCCAAAAATGCCATTTTGTATTCCTTTATTGGTTGCTATTTTTGCTCCTTTACGCATTTCGGATTCTTACCGAAAATGCTCTTCAAGCGCGCCGAGTCGTACTTGGATGTGCGGTCGTAGTAGAAGATTCCGTTCTCCTCCTGCTCGACATCGGTCAATTGGGTGTAGCAGTAACCCCAAACCTGCTCGCTAATCGAGAGCAGAGCATCAATCTGGCCTTCGAGACGCTTGTAGAAGTCTTCGCGTGTCACAGCCGAATCGCCATAACCCCACGATGTTTTGCGCTCTCTGCCGGCAACGTCTTTGGTCGGAGTAGCCTCCAAGCATTTGATGCCGCCAAACTCATCGAGCAGATAGGGCTTACCTCCCGTATATTTCTCGACAACAAGGGGATACTTGTTTGCCTCGTCACCCACAGCTACATTCGCACTGCGGTGCTTCACGGGCTCTACGCGCGGAGACTTGTTGTAGAACTCGCCGGTCTCTGCGTTATAAACCTTATTCTTCAACTTCTCGGGGTCCTGCTCGTAGTTGTGCATACAGCAGATGTCATAGAACGGAGTGAGCGTTCCGCCACTCATCGTATTTACGGGACGAGTCGGGTCGAGTACGTGAGTGAGTTTGTAGGTGTCTTCGGTCAGACGCAGATACTGCACATTGTCGGGATACCACGTCTCGTTGAACGGAGTCCAAGTAACGATTGCAGGGTGATTACGGTCGCGCACGACGATATTCTCCCATTCGGGCAGGAAGTTGCGGGCTGCGAGCGCTAAATATTCGCCCATTCCCCAACTTGCATATTCTCCCCATACGAGGTAACCGAGGCGGTCTGCCCAATAGAGGAATCGCTCCTCGAAGACCTTCTGGTGCAGGCGGGCGCCGTTAAAGCCGACCTCCATTGACAACTCGATATCGCGACGCAGAGCATCATCGCTCGGTGCAGTCCAGATACCGTCGGGATAGAAACCTTGGTCGAGGACCAGACGCTGGTAGTAGGGCTTGTTGTTGAGGTAAATCTTGTTGCCATCGACGTGAATCTTGCGCATACCGAGGTAAGACGAGATGCGGTCGAGCTCGTTGCCATCCTTGTCGCAGATGATGTACTCCACGTCATAAAGTTTAGGATTCTCCGGTGACCAGGTTTCGTACTTCTTCATCGGAACGACGATAGGCATACCTTCCACCTGCATAAAACTCTTCTTTGCAATAACCTTACCGTTGTCCTTAATATTGATGGTCAGCGTGTTGGCTGCTTTAGTGTTGTAATATCGGGGAGTGAATACCACCTGATTTTGGTCGATATCGGTAATTACCTGAATATAGTCGAGCGAGTAGTTGTTCGTTGCTTCCAACCAAACGGTCTGCCAGATACCGGTGGTACGAGTGTAAAGGCAGCCGAACGAGTAGTGACGCAACGACTGTTTGCCGGCGCCTTGTGTCTTGCTGCGCAGGTCGCTGTTGGCGCGTACCACGAGGTTGTGGCTCTTGCCGTCGGCGAGATACTTTGTAACGTCAAAGGCAAAGGGCGACGAGCCTCCGAAGTGGCGACCGAGGAACTCTCCGTCGATATAGACCTCCGACTCATAATATACGGCGCCGAAGTGGAGCATAATCTTGCGATTGTTCCAATCTGCCGGTGCCTGAATCGTGCGATGATACCAAATGCCTGTGATAAAATCTTTGTGCTCTACGCCCGACAATTTACTCTCGGGGCAGAAAGGAACGATGATTTTGTCGGCAAAGCCGGTGC
The DNA here is from genome assembly GCA_964536825.1 of uncultured Alistipes sp. Classification (GTDB taxonomy): domain Bacteria; phylum Bacteroidota; class Bacteroidia; order Bacteroidales; family Rikenellaceae; genus Alistipes. Next base: position 10,544 of record CAZIAS010000005.1, read on the forward strand.
TCTTGTAGAGCTCGCGTTCGAGACCCGAATCCACAAGGTCTAATTCGTAGGTCCACTCTCCATTGAGATTTACCCATTGGTTGCGTTCAAACTGTGGGCGCGGATACTCCGGGCGCGGTTGAGCCGCGAATACGCTGGCACTTGCAAGCAGCATAATCGCAAATGTGAAAATTCTCTTCATATTCAATGTTGTTTGTTGGTTTTAGTTAGACTTCAAAGATAGGTAATTATTTCCAATAAACAGAAAAGAGCGACCAAAAAAGTCACTCTTTTCTACAAATTATTGATGCTTGATGCCCTAATTTGGTCGATGTTAAATTTTCAGCGACCTCATTGAGCGTACGATTTGCCTCGGCGAGGAACTTGCTCCACGGCTGCGAGGGGTCATTCACGTTCGAGTTGCGCAACTGCTCCAAAATAACCTCTACGGGGGCAAGAAGTTCATTGTCTTTGCCATAAATTCTGCGTAGGCTGCGAATCTTCTCTGCTACCTCTATGCCGTCAATGAGGCGCTCGAATCGCATCGTGCTGCGCGCACCCGGATAGACGAAGAAGGTGTCACCCGAAGCCCAACGGCGGAAGCGGGCGTCGATATGCGGATCTGCGGGCCACGAGTTGAAAGCCCAACGCAACATTCCGTCGTAGTCGTGTGCCACGCCATACCAGCCGAGCAACTCCGCCTCGAAAGGTTGTGAGTAGGTGAAAGCGTTGGGGAAGTGGGTGCTGCAACAGATATAGAATGTTGTGTAGAAACCTTTTTCGCGACGTTCAAGTATATCTTTATGCTCGACAACCGTGAGCTTCTGACCGACGCAGACGTCGCGCATATTCGTAAATAGTTTGTACGAATCGTGGTTGTCGGCGATGGCAAAGCCGAGCGCCGGAGCATATTTTGCGATAAGACGTGCTGCCGCCTTCATATCCTCGGGAGAACGCTCGTCAATGGCGATGTTGGTCTTGTTGAGCCAACCCTTTTCGGCGAGGTGTTTCGAGAAGTCGGCAAGGAACGGAGCCCACATTCTCTCGAACTCCGGCGACGATGGAACGGCACTTACGTGACGGTTACGCTCCCTCTTTGCATCGAAATAGTCGAGTTCGCAGTCGCCCCACGGCAGCATCGAGTAGCAGTTTATCGAGCGGTCGATGCCGAGCGAGAACATAAACTCTACCCAGCGGTCGAAGATTGTGTAGTCGTAACTCCACGAGCCATCCTCGTTTAGGGTCCAAGCAATCATAGCCTCGTAATCGTCGAAACACTGATAACGCCACGGGTCGCGGTTGAGTGTGGCGGTAACGATCTTCTGTCCGGCGGCTGCAAGAGGAGCAAACTCCTTGCGCATCAATTCGAAATGCTTGTCACTCCAACACTGAACGCCATAGACACGGGCTATCGCTGCGGGGTGCTGCCAGAGGTCGAGATGGTACTCCCATTCGCTCGGGTCGGCAACCACTTGGTCGATGACCTTCAACTCGAAAGGAAGAGTGATTTTACCGAAGCCGTTATGACCAACGACGACCTCCGAATGATATATGCCCGGTGTGGCATCTTTCGGAATATCGATGGTTACCCAAACGGGGCGGGTAGTGCGTGCCGGAATGTCGAAACGGTCGAGCGAATCGAGCATATCGGCTGCGAGTTCGGGTTCGTGCAGAATCGAGCGCGAGCAAAGACACTGCGGATGGCTCTTATCTCCGATGGTATAGCGCACAAATCGGGTTTGAGCAATCTCGGCAGGGAGGGTGGCGTTCTCTGAATGTAAATCCTTTACGTGGCACTCCACGCCGTTTGCTCCCTCTGCGGTCCAAAGCAGCAGTTGAGCCGAGACCTTCTCGCCGCGCCAACCGCAAAGCGAGAGTGTTGCAGGGGCGTCGAGCGAGGGCTTCTCGCTGCGCGAATATTTCAGGTCGGCGCAGCCCCAGGCTCCGCACAGTCCCTTCTCTGCGTTGTCCCACGCCGCTTGAACCTCTGTGGTCAGGGGTGCGGGGTCTTCCGATTCGATGTAGGTCGCAACAGGGGTGTAGCAGCAGTCGCATCCTGCGAGAGTTGCCGCTGCAACGATCCAAAAAAATCTTTTTGCAAGTTTCATAGTAGTTTGGTTATTTTGTTATTTGTCGATTTCGCGAGATTATATGCAACTGAACGCCTGCGCAGGGCAACGGTGCCAGCTTCGAGTATTACTCCTTGGTGTATCCTGTATCTTCGATAAGATTGCCACTATTGGCAGCAGCCACGGCGAGTTCGTCGCAGCGATTGTTTTCGACGGTCGAAGCGTGCCCCTTGACCCAAACGAAACGTACCCGATGACGGCGATATACCCTCAAAAAACGCATCCAGAGGTCGGGGTTCTTCTTGCCCGAGAATCCCTTCTTCTCCCAACCGAAGACCCACCGCTGATTTACCGCCTCGACCACATACTTCGAGTCGGAGTAGATGGTTACGTCATTGCCATCTTGTTTGAGTGCCTCCAATGCGATGCAGACAGCCAAGAGCTCCATTCGGTTGTTGGTCGTAAGTCGGAAACCCTGCGATAACTCTTTACGGTGAGGACCCGAAAGAAGAACCACACCATAACCGCCGGCACCCGGATTGCCGAGTGCCGAGCCGTCGGTGTATATCGTGATTTGAGCCACGTTCTGTCCGATTGATTAAGCCTTCAAGGCGGTCAGCTGCTCTTTGATGGCTGCTATTTTAGCCTCGGCATCTGCCTGCTTTGCACGCTCGTTGGCAACGACCTTCTCGGGTGCCGACGATACGAAACGCTCGTTCGAGAGTTTCTTCATTACGCTCGCGAGGAATCCTTCGTAGTACTCCAAATCCTTGGTCAGTGTGGCAATCTCGGCATCTTTGTCGATTTTGTCGCCCATCGGAACGAAATACTGTGTGGTTTTGATGATAAAACCGACAGCTGCACTATCCTTCTCGGCAACCTTCTCGACGGTTGATGCGTTAGCCAACTTTGCAAATACGGGTTCAAACTCTGCGGGATAGTTCTCGTCAGCGATAACCTTCACGTCGAGCGCCTCCTTCTGCGGGAGATTCTTCTGCTTGCGGATATTGCGAACAGCCGATACAGCCTCCTGCATTAACTCGAAACGAGCCAACCTCTTCTCATCGAAAGCCTCTGCACGCGGCATCGGGCTGACCATAATCGACTCGCCCTCCTTGCGAGGAGCAAGTGCCTGCCAAATCTCTTCGGTAACGAAGGGCATAAAGGGATGCAGAACGAGCATCAACTGCTCGAAGAACGAACGTGTAGCTTCGATTGTGGCTTTGTCGATAGGCTCTCCGTATGCGGGTTTCACGATTTCGAGGTAGCGACCGCTGAAATCATCCCAGAAGAGCTTGTATGCCACCATCAGCGACTCCGAAAGGCGATACGAATCGAAATTCGACTCGATTTCGGCGAGAGCCTGATTGAGTTTATTGCGGAACCACTCCACGGCAAGGCGGTTATTCTCGCTCTGTGCAAGCGACTCGTCGATATTCCAGCCGTTGATAAGGCGGTATGCGTTCCAAATCTTGTTGCCGAAGTTGCGACCATTCTCGCAAAGCGACTCGTCAAACATAATGTCGTTGCCTGCGCTGGTGCAGAGCATCATAGCCATACGGATGCCGTCGGCGCCGTACTGTGCAATCAGGTCGAGCGGGTCGGGGGAGTTGCCGAGCTGTTTCGACATCTTGCGACCAATCTTGTCGCGTACGATACCTGTGAAATAGACGTTGCCGAAGGGCTTCTCGTTGCGATATTCGTAACCTGCCATAATCATACGTGCCACCCAGAAGAAGATGATATCCGGACCCGTAACAAGGTCGTTGGTGGGGTAGTAGTACGAAATCTCCTTGTTGTCGGGGTTGCGGATGCCGTCGAATACCGAGATGGGCCACAACCACGACGAGAACCACGTGTCGAGAACATCCTCATCCTGACGCAGATCCGCCATCGTGAGCGACGGGTCTTTCTGCTGTGCCAGCGCGAGTGCCTTCTCTGCCGTCTCGGCCACGACGTAGCCTCCCTTCGGCAGGTAATATGCCGGAATACGCTGACCCCACCACAACTGACGCGAGATACACCAATCCTTGATGTTCTCCATCCAGTGGCGATATGTGTTTTTGTACTTCTCGGGTACGAATTTGATGACATCCTCCAATACGGCGCGTGTTGCCGGTTTGGCAATCTCCTCCATCGAGAGGAACCACTGCATCGAGAGTTTCGGCTCGATGGCTACGCCCGTGCGCTCCGAGTAGCCCACATTGTTGGTATAAGCCTCTGTCTTTTCGAGCAGGCCGGCATCTGCCAAATCCTTCTCGATTACGCGACGGCACTCGAAACGCTCCATACCGACGTAGAGTCCGACCTTGTCGTTGATTGTTCCGTCGTCATTGAAAATATCGATTGCTTCGAGACCGAACTTCTCGCCGAGCATATAGTCATTAACGTCGTGAGCCGGAGTTACCTTCAATGCTCCCGTTCCGAACTCGATATCGACATATTCATCACGGATGACGGGAATCGAACGGCCTACCAGAGGAACGATTACACGAGCATCCTCGGGCAGCCACTTGTAACGCTCGTCATTGGGATTTACGCAGAGTGCCGTATCTCCCAAGATAGTCTCGGGACGGGTCGTCGCAACGATAAGCGCCTTGTCCGAGCTCTCGACCTTGTAGCGCAGGTAGTAGAGCTTACCCTGCGACTCTTTGTAAATTACCTCCTCGTCCGAAAGTGCAGTCTTTGCCGAGGGGTCCCAATTGACCATACGGACACCGCGATAGATTTTGCCCTTCTCGAAGAGGTCGCAGAAGACCTTGATTACACCCTCGGTGCGCGGGTCGTCCATCGTAAAGCAGGTGCGTTCCCAATCGCACGATGCACCGAGCGTACGAAGTTGGCGCAGGATGATGCCGCCGTGCTTCTCTTTCCACTCCCAGGCGTGTTTGAGGAACTCCTCGCGGGTGAGCGAAGATTTTTCGATGCCCTCGGCTTTGAGCTTTGCCACAACCTTCGCTTCGGTGGCGATGGATGCGTGGTCGGTACCCGGAACCCAGCAGGCGTTCTTGCCCATCATTCGCGCACGGCGCACCAACACATCCTGCAACGTGTTGTTGAGAATGTGACCCATATGGAGCATACCCGTTACGTTGGGGGGCGGGATTACGATTGTATAGGGCTCTCGCTCATCCGGTTCCGAGTGGAAAAATCTGTTTTTCTCCCAATAGTCATACCACTTCGCCTCGATATCCTGCGGAGTGTATTTGTCGGCAATCTGCATATCTGTACCTTGGTTTAATTATATTTTGCGCACAAAGATAGGAAAATAATTTTGAATTCTGAATTTTGCATTTTGAATTTCAACAACTCCTCCCCTGTTTTAGGGGAGGTGGTCGAAGACCGGAGGGGTCAATAATTTTGAATTGCAGGTTCCCCATCTATGCCAAATAAATCCCTGCCTTTTGGCACTCTTCGCGCATTTGTTCGCTCCAAATCGAACTCTGAATCTCTCCGATGTGCGCCTTGCGCAACAGAAACATACAAAGTCGCGATTGCCCTATACCGCCACCAACCGTAAGAGGGAGTTCGTCGTTGAGTAACATCCTGTGAAACATCAACTTCGCTTTGTGCTCTTCGCCGCGCAGCGCAAGTTGTCGGCGTAACGCCTCGGCATCGACGCGAATACCCATACTCGACACTTCGAAAGCCGATTCGAGTATGGGATTCCACAACAGAATGTCGCCATTCAGACCGCAGAATCCATCCTCGTTCGGAGTGCTCCAATCATCATAGTCGGCAGCGCGTCCATCGTGGGGCTCTCCGTTCGAAAGAGGTGCTCCTATGCCGATGACGAAAACCGCCTTGTAGCGGCGTGTAATCTCGTTTTCGCGCTCTTTTGGAGAGAGGGTGGGGTAGAGTTGCAATAACTCTTCTGCGTGGATAAAATGTATCTGTTCGGGAAGTTGAGGTTGCAACTGCGGAAATTCGACGTAGAGTTTGTTTTCCGTAACCTTTATCGACTCGTAAATGCGACGTACCGTCTGCTTCAAAAATGCCACTGTGCGTTGCTCCGGAGTGATGACCTGCTCCCAATCCCATTGATCGACATAAATCGAGTGGGTGTTGTCGGCATCTTCTTCGGGACGCAAAGCGTTCATATCGGTATAGATGCCACGCCCGGGAGCAGTGCCTATCTGTGCGAGTTTCAGGCGCTTCCACTTTGCCAACGAATGTACGACTTCGGCAATTTCGCCACCTGCACTCTTAACCGGAAATGTCACTGCCTGTTCGGTGCCGTTCAGGTCGTCGTTCAGTCCCGTACTCTTCATTACGGCAATCGGAGCGGTTACGCGCAATAATGCAAGTTGTGCCGAAAGATTGTTCTGGAACATATCTTTGACCTGTTTGATTGCACGCTCGGTGCTCTCGATGTCGGGGAGCTGATTTTTATAATTTTTTGGGATGTATAGTGACATTGCGCCTTCGTTTTTTCAAATATCAAGCACAAATGTAGCAATTTTGAGCAAAAAGAGCCTCAAAAAATCGCGTAATATTGCTCGAAATCCAATTTTACCCTTATTTTTGTAGGATATGTAATAGAGTTACGGTAAAAATCGTTATCTTTGCAAGATAAAATAGATAAACAACAACGAACGTATGACAAAGAAAAATAGAGATATCGAGTTGATTGATGACCTGAATGCCCTGCCCGACATTATGGACGGACGCCATCAGGTTATTCCGATAGTGACGGGCGACACCGACGAACCTATCGAGGATGTTGCCGTTCCGGAGACATTGCCGATACTGACATTGCGAAGCTCTGTGCTCTTCCCCGGTGCGATAACCCCGATTACGGTTGGCCGCGAGAAGAGTATAGCTTTGGTGCGCAGCGTCAATGCCGACGGCGGAATGCTTGGTGCGGTGTTGCAGCGCAACAGCGAGGTCGAAACTCCGACGCCCGACGATATGTACAAAATTGGTACGGCTGCCCAGATTATCAAGGTCTTGGAGATGCCGAACGGTAATCTGACCGTTATTTTGCGAGGTTTGGGCAAGATTGAGGTGGGCGAGTATCTCTCGACCGAACCGTTCTTCGTGGCGCGCGTTACATCGCTCTATGATAGCGAGCCCGGCGAGAATAACGTAGAGTTTGACGCATTGGTTGAGTCTATTCGCGATGTGGCATTACAGATTGTCAATATCTCGCCGACGATGCCCAAGGAGGCAGCGTTTGCAATCAAGAATATCGACTCCAAGCGCGGTATTATCAACTTTATCTGCTCGAATATGGAGCTTGCGGATGATGACCGTCAGTCGCTGCTCGAAGCTCCGGGTCTGTTGGCTCGTGCCCGCAAGGCTCTCGAAATACTGATTCGCGAGCAGCAACTTGCCGAGTTGAAGAGCTCGATTCAGGATAAGGTTAAGCAGGAGATTGACCGCCAACAGCGCGACTACTATCTCCAACAGCAGATGCGTACCATTCAGGAGGAGTTGGGCAATACCGAGGATGCCGACATTGCCGATATGCGGGAGCAGGCTCGTGAGAAGAATTGGCCCAAGGAGGTTTTTGACCACTTTACCAAAGAGCTGATTAAGACCGAGCGACTCAATCCGGCTGTGGCGGAGTATTCGGTGCAGATGAACTATCTCCATCTGTTGCTCGAACTGCCGTGGAATGATGTTACGAAGGATAACCTCGATTTGGAGTGTGCCCGCAAGCAACTCGATGATGACCATTTCGGTCTTGAAGAGGTTAAGGAGCGAATATTGGAGCATCTTGCCGTTATCAAACTTAAAGGCGATTTGAAATCTCCTATTTTGTGTCTTTACGGCCCTCCGGGAGTCGGCAAGACCTCGCTCGGTAAATCGGTGGCAACAGCTCTCGGTCGTAAGTTTGGTCGTATATCGCTCGGCGGTCTGCACGATGAGGCCGAGATTCGCGGACACCGTCGTACCTACATAGGTGCTATGCCGGGACGAGTTATCGATACCATCAAGCGTTGCGGTTCGTCGAATCCCGTGATTATCCTCGACGAGGTCGATAAGATTACCGTAAGCAATCACGGCGACCCTTCGAGTGCGTTGCTCGAAGTGCTTGACCCCGAACAGAACACCACCTTCCACGACAACTATATTGATATGGAGTATGACCTCTCGAAGGTGCTGTTTATCGCGACGGCGAATAATGTGGGAAATATCAATCCTGCTCTGCGCGACCGTATGGAGATGATTAACATCTCGGGCTATATCCTCGAAGATAAAATCCGTATTGCCATCGACCACCTGCTGCCCAAGCAGTGTGAGGCTCACGGACTGAATCGAGAGGAGTTGATTCTTACGCCTGCGATTGTCGAGAAGATTATTTCGGAGCATACTCGCGAGTCGGGAGTGCGCTCGCTCGACAAGCATATCGCGAAGATAGCTCGTGCACGAGCTAAAAATATCGCATTTGACGAGGCTTTTGCTCCCGAACTGACGGCTGCGGATGTCGATAAGATTCTCGGCAAGCCGAAGTTCCGTAACGACGAGTACGATATCAAGGATATGGTCGGTGTGGTTACCGGTTTGGCGTGGACCGAGGTGGGTGGCGATATCCTCTACATCGAGTCGCTTCTGACTCCCGGAAAGGGCAAGATTTCGCTTACGGGTAATCTGGGCGATGTGATGAAGGAGTCGGCGACGATTGCGCACGAGTGGGTTATGGCGCACCACGCAGAACTCGGAATCGATGCGGCAGTGTTCGAGAAGAACGATATCAACATCCACGTTCCCGAGGGTGCCATTCCGAAGGATGGTCCTTCGGCCGGTATCACTATGATAACCTCGATAGTCTCGACCTATACGGGTCGCAAAGTGAAGGAGCGTATTGCTATGACGGGCGAGACGACCCTGCGCGGACGAGTTCTGCCGGTGGGAGGTGTGAAGGAGAAGATTTTGGCAGCTAAACGTGCCGGCATCAATACGATTATCCTCTCGGAGGAGAACCGCAAGGATATCGAGGAGGTAAAGGAGGAGTATCGTGCAGGTATGACCTTCCACTATGTACGTACCAACGAGGAGGTTTTGGCATTGGCGCTTTTGTAATTCACAATTCACAATTCACAAACGCCCTTAATAACCCTTAACGTCTTTTTAGAAGATTATGAAATTTATTGCAATTATCCCCGCGCGTTACGCATCGACCCGCTTTCCCGGAAAACCGTTGGCGGTGCTTGGCGGTAAGCCTGTAATTCAGCGTGTGTATGAGCAGGTGTCGGCAGTCATTGGCGATGCGGTTGTCGCAACCGATGACGAGCGTATATTGGCGACAGTCGAATCCTTTGGTGGCAGGGCAGTAATGACCTCGCCTGACCATAAGAGTGGTACCGACCGTTGCTACGAGGCGTTCTGTAAGGTGGGTGGCGATTATGATGTGGTAATAAATGTTCAGGGCGATGAACCCTTTATCGCAGCATCGCAACTTGAAGCCATAAAGCGTTGCTTCGAAAATCCGAAGACCGATATTGCAACCCTCGTAAAGCCTTTTTGTGAGGCTGACGGGTTGGCTGCACTCGAAAATCCGAACTCTCCGAAGGTGGTGCTCGATGCCGAGTCGCAGGCTGTCTATTTCTCGCGTTCGGTAATTCCCTACCTGCGAGGTGTTGAGCGCGAGGAGTGGTTGAGCAAGCATACTTTCTACAAACACATAGGTATGTACGCCTTCCGCGCAAACGTGTTGAGAGAGGTTACCTCGTTACCCCAATCTCCACTCGAAAAGGCAGAGTCGCTCGAGCAGCTGCGTTGGATTGAGAACGGATACAAAATCGGTGTCGGCATCTCGGATGTGGAGACCATAGGCATCGATACGCCGGAGGACTTGGAGCGCGCCGAAGAGTTTTTGAAAAGCAGATAATTCTAACAGATACCCGATATGAAACCGATTTTTATTGCAGGACCTTGCGTTATCGAGTCGGCAGAGTTGCTCGACTGCGTAGCGGAACGTGTGGCAGACATCAACCGACGTCTGGGGGTCGATATTATCTTTAAGGCATCATTCGATAAGGCCAACCGAACTTCACTCTCGTCTTATCGTGGTGTGGGTCTTGATAAGGGCTTGCAGATGCTTTCGGATGTACGTTCGAAGTGGGGCGTGCGACTGCTGACCGATATCCACGAGTCGTGGCAGGCTGCGCCTGTCGGCGAAGTTGTCGATGTGTTGCAGATTCCGGCATTCCTATGCCGTCAGACCGACTTGTTGGTGGCTGCGGCAAAGACGGGTAAGAGTGTGAATATCAAGAAGGCGCAGTTTCTATCGGGTGCGGATATGGTCTATCCCTACCAGAAGGCTTTGGAGTCGGGCACCGGCGAGGTGTGGCTTACCGAGCGCGGAAACTCGTTCGGCTACAACAATCTGGTGGTCGATTTTCGCAATATTCCCGATATGTTGAAGATTGCTCCGCGTGTAATTATGGATTGTACTCACTCGGTGCAACGCCCCGGAGCCGCAGGTGGCAAGACGGGAGGCAATCGTGAATTTGTGCCGGCAATGGCTTTGGCGGCCAAGGCATTTGGTGCGACGGGATACTTCTTCGAGGTGCATCCCGAGCCCGATAACGCATTGAGCGACGGCCCCAATATGTTGCAACTCGACGAACTTGAAGATTTGATTAAGAAACTGATTTAGCAAATATGGCAGTAGATAAAAATATGGTGTTGGAGGTTGCTCGTAAGGCTATCCATACAGAAGCATTGGCTTTGAAGCATCTCGAAGCGTCACTTGGCGACGATTTTGTGCGTGCGGTCGAGATAATTCTCGGAAGTAAAGGTAAGGTTATCGTTACCGGTATGGGTAAGTCGGGGCACGTCGGCTGTAAGATTGCCGCCACGTTGGCAAGTACGGGTACTCCGAGCTTCTTCCTGCATCCGGCGGAGGCTTTCCACGGGGACCTCGGTATGATTTCGAGCGACGATATTATTCTTGCGCTCTCTTATTCGGGCGAGACCGACGAGATTCTCAAATTGGTGCCGTTTGTTCACGATAACGGCAATCGTCTGATTGCGATGACTGGTAATGCCGAGTCGTCACTCTCGAAGAATGCCGATGTGCATCTCGACGTGGCAGTGAAACACGAGGCGTGCATCCTGCAACTCGCTCCCACCTCCTCGACAACGGCGCAGATTGCGCTGGGCGATGCGCTGGCGATAGCACTGATGAAGATGCGCAACTTTACGAGTGTCGATTTCGCTCGTCTGCACCCGGGTGGCAGCCTCGGTCGTCGTCTGCTGATGAAGGTGGGTAATGTTATGCGTCGCGAGGAGTTGCCGGTGGTGGCACCCGACTGCTCGGCACAGGATATGATTCACGCCATCAGTCGTGGTGGTCTGGGGCTGATAGTTATCTGTGACGGGGAGAAGATTCTCGGTATTGTGACCGATGGAGATATCCGCCGTGCTATGGAGAGCCGTCAGGCAGAGTTTTTCAATATCAAGGCTATGGACATTGCCACCAAGCGACCCAAGAGTATCTCTCCCGATGAGAAACTTATCGCAGCCGAGAAACTGATGACCCGCCACAAGGTTAATTCGTTGTTGGTAGTTGATGAGGCAGAACGACTCATCGGAGTGATTCAGATTTACGATATCAAGTTGTAATAAACAAGAAGCCGCCTAACAAGGTAATTTTGGCGTCATACTCGCCATCAAAATGCTCATTTACGCCGAGTAAACTACGCTTTTTCGGGCTTCGCAGTCCTAAAAATCCCTCTTGTTATACAACTTCTGTCAAAAGAGCGTGTCCAAGAAAACTTGTTGGACACGCTCTTATTGTTTAGTCTTTTTCTTGTGCAAAGACCCACTGTAATCGGGATTCGGTGTAACTCTCGGTGCAGGTCTTTCGATGGTCCCAACCCTCTTCGATATCGAGCACGGCAGAGCCACCGGTGTCTATCAATGATTTGATAAAGGTCTCCACGGGCTCGACATCCATCAATCGGTCGTAGCTCCCCATAACCGCGTATATCGCTGTCGGAACGATATTTTTTACCTCGGCACGTCTGGGGTTGCCTGCCACGGGCATTGCTGCCGTAAAAAGACCAGGATATGCCGAAATCAGCCCCCACGTTCCGCTGCCGCCCATCGACCCTCCGAAGGCGTAGATACGCGAGGTGTCGATAATGCCACGATTGACATAACTGTCGAGCAGACCTTTCAAAACGGCATTCATCGGACCTCCCCACGACATCTCTCTCGGACATTGCGGCACCAGCATCACGGCATTGGGCCCTCTCTTCGCGAGGTATGAGGCTATTGCCTCGATTCCGGGCTCGGCCATCTGCACCTCGTTGTCATTGCCCTTCTTTGACCCTCCGTGCAGATAGATAACCAATGCTGCTTTATCGCTGTCGGTAGCCGTGCCGATTACCGCCTGCTGATAGGGTAGTGTGATGCCGTTGATGGTTATGGACTCTTTGGAGAATGATACCTCGTCTTTATGAGGAGTGCTTTCCGATGTGGACTTTTGGGGCGTGGTATGGCTCTTACCCTCCACCTGCGCACAACCGAATATGCAAATAAGCATATAGGTAAGCAGTGTGAATTTAATTGTCGTTCTCATCTTGTTTTTTGATTAGTACACAAACAAGACGTAGTAACTCGATAAAAGTTAAATTTTGCCGATGAAAAATACGGGTGTGACAACTCCGTCGTTGCGTTTACTGCGAAATCTTGACCAACTGCTTGCGGTAGGCGTTCAGGATGCGCGACTTCGAGATAAAGCCGAGGTAGCGATTCTCCTTATCGACCACGGGCAACATCCAGGTATTGCACTCGTCAAATCGGGGTAGAACGCTCTGCACCTGCTCCTTTTCGAGAATGCGGTCGGGCGGTTGAATCATATATGCCGTAATCGGCTCGCCCCACTTCTCGCGCTTGAACATATCCTCGCGCAGGTCATCCAACTGCACTACTCCGAGCAGATGACCGAAGTTGTCGATAACGGGGAAGATATTGCGGTGTGCCGAGGCGATAATCTGAACTATATCTCCCAGCGTAAAGTTCTCCTTGATGCGCACAAAGTCGGTCTCCATCAAATCCTCCAATTTGAGGAATACAAATACCGATTGGTCCTTGTTGTGGGTCAGCAGTACTCCACGTTGGCGCAGTTGCTTGGTGTAGATAGAGTCGGGCTCGAAGTAGTAATCCACGGCAAAGGCTATGCAGGCCGAAATCATCAGCGGGATGAAGAGCTCGTATCCGTTCGATAACTCGGCAATAAGGAATATCGATGTAAGAGGAGCCTTCATCACTCCCGCCATCACACCCGCCATACCGACCAGCGTAAATGCCGTAATCGAGACGTTCATATCGAATACTACGTTGCAGAAGAGCGCGAGCGAAGCACCGGCAAATGCGCCGACAAAGAGCGACGGGGCGAATGTTCCTCCGACACCACCCGAGGCGTTGGTCGTTGCCATAGCGATAACCTTGAAGAACATTACCGCAACGACATAAATCAGAACCACCCAGCCGATGTGGCTGTAATCATAGAAGAGCGAGTTCTCGAAAATCTCGTGCGTGCGGCCGTGCATCAGTGCCACGAACGACTCGTAACCCTCGCCATAGAGCGGAGGGAAGAGGAAGATAAGCAGGCCCAGCACCGAACCGCCGACAATCCACTTCTTGTAGGGGCGGTCGAGTTTGCCGATAAGCTTGCCGACGTAGGCATTGGTCTTGGTAAAGTAGTAGGCCATCAAACCGCAAATCACACCCAATAATACGAAGAGCGGAATCTGTACCAACTCGAACGAATCTGCCGGAGAGAGCGAAACCGCGATTATCGGGTCAAAACCACGCAACATCAGGGCTATGGTCGTAGCCGTGATGGAGGAGATAAGCAACGGGATTACCGAGCCGGCAGTGATGTCGAGCATCAGAATCTCCAACACAAATACCACGCCCGTAATCGGGGCCTTGAAAATCGATGCCACCGCAGCACCTGCTCCACAGCAGAGCATCAATGTGATGTTCTTGTAGTTGAGGCGTGCGAGTTTGCCGATATTCGAGCCTATGGCTGCACCCGTGAGGACAATCGGAGCCTCGGGACCGACCGAACCTCCGAATCCGATGGTGGTGGCACCGCCGACAATCGAGGTCCAGCAGTTGTGTCCGGCGATGCGAGAGCCGCGGCTCGACATTGCGTAGAGGACTCGCGTTACACCCTCCGAGATATTGTCCTTGACGATGTATTTCACGAAGAGCGTTGCCAAAATGATACCTATCGCGGGGTAGATGAAGTAGAGAATGTGATAGGTGTCGGGGTCGAACCAATTGACTAAACAACTCTTTATCAGGTGGAGCAGAACCTCGAACAGATAGGTGCCAAGACCTGCCGCCGCACCGACAATCACGCCAAGAATGGCGAGCATCTGACGCTCGGTCAGTCGCTTGGTCACGCGCAGGAACCAACGGTAGATCTTATCCCGCCTGGCCGCCTTGATATAGTTCGAATGCTCAATCATTTTGTGACTTTGATAACTCAATTATCAAAGTCACAAAATGAAATTGATAATTGATAATTGACAATTGATAATTAAGGTGTTATTTATGATTTATTACGCTTCTTTTGAAGACCTGATTATGCTGGTTAATAATTTTATCAATTCGGAGCAATCGTTATACATAGATTCGAATTGCTGTCGATTGAGGATGTCTGTTTTGTTTAACAAAGTTAGCCAATATAAGGTTTCATCAGCCTCTTTTAGTGCAATGTTTAGTTTGTTTACAAAGTCTACACGGCTTTGTGCGTTTTTGCTTTCGCTAATGTTGGCGCCAATACTCGTACCACTTCGTAGCAATTGGGATGCAAGTTCGTACTCGTGCATTTTTTCGCGAATATATCTGCATAGTTTTACGATACGCACAGCGAATGACAGACTTTTGTCTTGTATAATGTTCTTCTTGCTTTCCATATCGCCAAACAACTCTCCCTATATATTTCGATTATTAATCAAATATGCGCCGCAGGCACCCTAATTGTCAATTATCAATTATCAATTGTCAATTGTTATTCGATTCATTTCTGAATCGAATAGCCTGTTCTGCTATGAGTTCTTTGTCGGCGAAGTAGTTGATACGCATAGAGTTGCGTACCTCGTTAAGCGTTTCGGCAGCTGTGGCACGGGCCGTGGCCGAGCCATCTTCGAGCATCTTATAAACATCCTCGATGTGTTGCTCGAAGTAGTGACGACGTTCACGGATAGGTTCCAAAATCTCGTTCAGCACGGCGATAAGGAAGCGCTTAACCTTCACATCTCCCAATCCGCCACGGCGGTAGTGAGCCTTCAACTCGTCGAGCGAGGCGTAGTCGGGCAGATATTTCTCGAAATGCTCGGGGGTGCTGAAAGCATCGAGATACGTAAATACGGTGTTGCCCTCGACCTGTCCGGGGTCTTCGACGCGCAGGTGGTTGGGGTCGGTGTACATCGTCATAACCTTCTTGCGAACATCCTCTGCCGAGTCCGAGAGGTATATGCAGTTGCCGAGCGACTTGCTCATCTTGGCCTTGCCGTCAGTTCCCGGCAGACGCATACACGCTGCATTGTCGGGGAGCAGAATCTCCGGCTCTACCAAAGTTTCGCCATATACCGAGTTGAACTTGTGGACAATCTCGCGAGTCTGCTCAATCATCGGCTCCTGGTCGGCACCCACGGGTACGGTTGTCGCCTTGAAGGCGGTAATGTCCGCTGCCTGCGAGATGGGGTAGGTAAAGAATCCTACGGGGATGCCCTGACGCTGGGTGGTGTCGCCCTCGGAGGTGTTCTCCGAGAAGCCGCGCAACTGAATCTCGTTCTTGACGGTCGGGTTACGTTGCAGGCGCTGCACCGTCACGAGGTTCATATAGTAGAACGCCAACTCGCAGAGTTCGGGGACCTGCGACTGTATAAAAAGAGTTGATTTTTTGGGGTCGAGACCGCACGAGAGATAGTCAAGGGCTACCTCGATGATGTTTTGACGCACCTTGTCGGGATTGTCGGCATTGTCGGTCAGAGCCTGTGCGTCGGCAATCATAACAAAGATACGCTCGAACTCTCCCGAATTTTGGAGTTCGACACGGCGACGCAGCGAACCTACAAAGTGTCCGAGGTGTAGTTTTCCTGTCGGGCGGTCACCCGTGAGTATAATTTTTCCCATAGTGTGTTTTGTGTTTTCGAAAAGACAAAAATACAAAATAATTCACAATTACCAAGATCTTGCTACCGAATTGTATAATTTTTCGCAGTGATTGCCGAGGTTGTTTTTGTTGGTTGTTTGCTCGTTACGAAAAGATTTTTTAACTTTGTGGAGTCGCAGGAGAAATCTCCTCGGCAGACATATTTAGCGAAAGTGTTTCGCTTTCCTTATTGAGAAATTTGGCGATTTTTTGAACACAAGGAGGCTAATACTTACAGTTACCGTGTATAGTGGCATTCAGCAACTATATTTCGGTGTGGAGTATAGTTTATTGTGTTCGGGCTACGCCAAATGCCTCTCAATAGTAAACGAAATCAACTCCACACTTTCTTGTTTTATAGACCGCACATTCGGAGTTGGTGCGCAGAAATTCAAACTCAAACCAAAATGAAGAGAGTTGTTTTACTATTCGGAATTGCTATCGGGCTATTTGTCACTGCACACGCACAGCAGAGTGTTGTTGATTCGTATCGACCCAGAGGTTCGGTTATGCAACAGTCTATTATTACCTATCGTCCCAAAATCGAATTCGGTGAGGAAGTGTCGCGCGATACACTGAAAGTCGAGCATCGCTTTTTCAACAAGCGCGGACAAATTCTTTACAAACAAATCAAGGATGGTCCGAAGTCAGAACCCAAATTTTCGGACGTCGTCTTTGAATATACCAACGGTAGATTATCGAAGGTTGTGTGTCGCACTCCGAGGGTGTCAGATGACCTGAAAGTTGTCTATAATATTGACGACTCCAATACGTATCAGTATGACTCCCAGGGTAGGCTCTCGCAAGAAGACTATTACAGCAAAGATGGCACACTGTCCGCTCGCGATAAATATACTTACACTGCCAATGGTTATATTATGAATCAGTATAATTCAGAAGGAGGGAAAAAAGCAAGTGCAGAGAGAACTGGCGACACGTGGGTACATACTACGAGTGATGGTGTATATAAGCGAATATACGATTCAAATGAAAGATTGATTCAACGAATCACAACGATGAGGGGATATAGTTGGGGGCTTGTTATATCACAAAATTACGCTTATGACAAGTACGGCAATGTCATTTATCAAGCCAAGCACGCAGGCTCTGCTATCAAGAAGAAGAGTCCGAATGTTGTCTATAAGCAGATGCCCGACGGACGAATAAAGGGAACTTTGGAAAATGATTACTCGCAGGAACGCCATAGCGACGAGGTCTATTTTGAGTATGAATACGATTCGAGAGGTAATTGGCTGAAACAGACAAATACATACGACAAAGAAATTCTTATTGCCGAGATAAAATACGCCAAGAGCGATACCGATTTCAATCGGGTAGAGTTGATGATTGCGCAATATCAGGCAAAGATGGATTCAATTTTATTGAAAGGCGAAGTTGCCACGCGAATCCGTATAAAAATGGAGGAAGAAAACAAGAAGAAGCGACAAGATGTATTGAGACAGGCTCAATTAGCCCGTAGCGAAATAGAGGCGACTCGTATTGACAGCTTGAAAAGATTGCGTCAAGAGAAGTTGGATATTATCGAGTTGTGTCGCAAGGCGGAACAATATTTTCAAAGTGGCTCCGAACTATATGAGAAAAATCCGCTTTTGTGTAGTGCTGTGAAGGGTTATATCGAGAAGAAATTTGGTTTTGGAAATATTCAACAACAGCACTTATGAGTGCGGAATATATCGGTTTGGATATTGTCAGCAAGACCCGCCTGCAATACATTGCGGCAACGCAATTGGCAGCGATAAAACTGATGACCGAACCCGAACTTAAACAGACTCTGAAAGAGGCAAACAAGATGCTGAAAAAGGCTGCGGACTACGATGCCCGCGTAGCGTGGTGGGATTCATATATGAAGGCAGTTAATATCTATATGCCCATCAATGAGTCGGATAAAGTCTGTAAAGTCGCACTTATAAATCAGTGTTGGAGTGCTTTCAAAACAATTAAATCAAGAGGATTAGAGTTTGATAGAGTAGTCTCTAACTATGTGAAAGGCTATTTAGGACTTGGTGTGCTAGGTCCGGAAGGTCAATTTCGACATAAAGTCTTTAACGGATTTGGTGTTAATGATTTCCGACCTATTGATGACCTCGATATTCAGTGGCTGCAAAACCTTTTGTCAAAAATCGAAAATGTGAAGGCTATCGTATCAAAAGATGGTCTTGAAATTGATAGATTGAACGCTTTATGCTATAAAGAAGGGTTGTCTAAAATATATTCAGATGACCGAATGCGTATTTTCGACTCTTACATTCGAGGAGATTTGGATTTTAGTATGTACAAGTGGTCTGATTATAATCCGTCGGATTTGGTGGTAGAGTAACAACTAATATTATATTTCAAAGGTGCGGACTCGCGGGGTCTGCACTTCTTTTTTTGCGTGAGGAGTCTGCGCGAGCTGTCCCTTCCCACTCTCTTCATTTCTTCATTCTCTCCAACCCTTGCTTGTTTTGGCGATTTTTTATAATTTTGCAATATGCAATAATTAAAAACTATGACTATAATCCAACTTGAATATCTGTTGGCAGTTGCCAATTGCGGTAGTTTTTCGGCGGCGGCGGAGCACTGTTTTGTGACACAACCTTCGTTGAGTATGCAGATAAAAGCGCTCGAAGAGGAGTTGGGGGTGGTGTTGCTCGACCGTTCCAAGAAGCCTGTAATCCCGACAGAAGCGGGTGAGGTCGTCTTGGAGCAGGTGCGCGAAACGCTCAAAGAGTATAACTCTATCCGAGAGGTGGTTGCCGAGATGAAGGGCGAGATTTCCGGTAAATTGCGCTTGGGTGTGATTCCGACTATTGCCCCTTACCTGCTCCATAAGTTTATCCCCGAATTTGTACGTCGCTATCCGCACGTCGAGTTGGAGATTCGCGAAATGGTTACGGCGGATATTGTCGAGGCTCTGCGTCGCGACCAGATAGATGCTGCCATTGTGGCGAGTGGTACCTGCCCCGAGGGTATTGTCGAGCACGATATGTTCAGCGACCGATTCTTCCTCTACGTTTCGACCTCGAATCCGCTCTACGAACGCTCGAATGTGCGCATTGAGGATATCGATTTGAGGGATTTGATACTGCTTTCGCCGGGAAACTGTATGCGTGACCAGATTCTCGAATTGTGTCAGGCGCGACGAGAGGCGGTGTCGAATTACAGTTTCGAGTCGGGTACGATTGATACGCTGATGCGTTTGGTTGATTGTACAAATAATGTAACTATCATTCCGGAGATGGCATTGGAGTATATTCCCGCCGAGCGCCAAAATCAGGTCAAAACATTGGCAAAGGGGGCGACTTCGCGCAAGATAGCCGTAGCTGTGCGTCGCACCTATGTCAAGACCTCGATTGTGCAGGCGTTGATACAGACAATAATGAGTTCGGTTGCCAAAAAGATGAAGTAGGGATGAAATATGTCCGATAGTGTCGTGAAAGAGGAGAATTCGGACATTTTTGAATTGATATATCAATTCTTATTAGTATATTTGCAAATTGGAAATTGTGTAAAATTGCCGAGAGGTTGATTTTGTATGTTTTCCAGAGAGTAAAAAGATTTTTTTAGATAAAATATGAACGATAACCAAAAACTTATAGAGACTATCGTCGAGGCTATTGACGACAAAAAGGGTAAGAATATTGTATCATTGGATCTCTCGGAGTTCGACGGAGCCATCTGTTCGCACTTTGTGGTTTGTAACGCCGATTCGACAACGCAGGTGTGTGCCATCGCCGACAGTATCGAGGAGAAGGTTCAACTCGAATTGGGCGAGAAGGTTTGGCGTATTGAGGGTCAGCAGACCGGTATGTGGGTTGCAATGGACTATGTAGATGTGGTAGTGCATATCTTCCTTACGGAACTGCGTGATTTCTACCGTCTTGAAGAGTTGTGGGCAGATGCGCCGATGGTAAAGTATGAGTTTGAAGAGTAGTGAATATGTCCGGAAATAGAAATAACAAAAATAGAATGATTTCGTTCCGCCCGAACATTATGTGGTTCTGGGCGATGATTCTCATTGCCATTATTGCTACGTGGGCAATGGGAGAGGGCGAAGGCGAGCCTGTGCAGTCCGACTGGAATACAGTCGAGCAGATGGTACTTGATGGCGAGGTCGAGAAGATTAACGTCAAAAATAAGGAGACTGCGTACGTATATCTGCGTAAGGGCGTTGCCGAGCGTTACCGCGAGAGCGAGAAGGATGGCGATAAGCAGTTTCGCAAGATGCCGGTCAGCGGACCGCAACTGATTTTCAATATCGGCTCGGTGGAGTTGTTGCGTCAGGATTTGGACGCAGCCGAGGAGCAGTCGGGTAATAGGGTTGTGCTCTCTTACGAGCGTGACGAGAAGGGATGGCTCGATGTTATCATCGGTATTCTTCCGTGGCTGTTTTTTATTGGATTTTGGATTTTTATGATGCGCGGAATGCGTGGTGGCGGTGCCGGCGGAGGCAATATTATGAGCGTCGGCAAGGCTCGCGCACAAGTCTTCGATAAGGAGAACCAGAAGCGTGTAACCTTTAAGGATGTCGCAGGTCTCGAAGAGGCAAAGGTCGAGATTATGGAGATTGTCGATTTCCTGAAAAAGAAGGATAAGTATGTCGAACTTGGTGCAAAGATTCCGAAGGGAGCGCTGCTCGTAGGCCCTCCGGGAACGGGTAAGACCCTGCTGGCGAAGGCTGTTGCGGGAGAGGCAAATGTGCCGTTCCTCTCGATTTCGGGTTCGGACTTTGTGGAGATGTTTGTCGGAGTGGGAGCATCGCGAGTGCGCGACCTCTTTGAGCAGGCAAAGCAGAAGGCTCCCTGCATCCTCTTTATCGACGAGATTGATGCCATCGGCCGTGCTCGTGGCAAGAATGCCGGATTCTCGGGCAATGACGAGCGCGAAAATACGCTGAATCAGCTTCTTACCGAGATGGACGGTTTCCAGACCAACGCCGGTGTTATTGTGCTGGCGGCAACCAACCGTGCCGATATCCTCGATAAGGCATTGATGCGTGCAGGTCGTTTCGACCGCCAGATAGAGGTCGGATTGCCCGATGTGAAGGAGCGCGAAGAGATTTTTAATGTGCATTTGCGTCCTTTGAAGTTGGACCCTGTGCTCGACCGTGAATTTCTGGCAAAGCAGACTCCGGGATTCTCGGGCGCCGACATTGCAAATGTTTGTAACGAGGCAGCTCTGATTGCGGCTCGTCACAATAAGAAATTTATCTCGAAAGAGGATTTTCTGGCTGCCATAGACCGCATAATAGGAGGTTTGGAGCGCAAGAATAAGATTATCTCCGACGAGGAGAAACGCACGATAGCCTACCACGAGGCGGGACACGCCACGGTAAGTTGGATTCTCGAAAATGCCAATCCGCTTATCAAAGTTACGATTATCCCGCGCGGAAAGGCGCTCGGAGCTGCGTGGTACCTGCCGGAGGAGCGTCAGATTACCACTCGCGAACATCTGCTCGACGAGATGGCGGCGACACTCGGCGGCCGTGCTTCGGAGGAGCTGACCTTCGGGCACCTTTCGACAGGAGCGTTGAACGACTTGGAGCGCGTTACCAAGCAGGCCTATGCGATGGTTGCCTACTACGGAATGAGCGAGAAGGTGGGAACGATAAGTTATTACGACTCGACAGGTCAGAGCGATATGGCCTTCACGAAACCCTATTCGGAGCGTACTGCGCAGGATATCGATAATGAGGTGAAGAGCCTTATTGACCGAGCATACGAGATGGCGAAAACGGTGCTGACCGACCACAAAGAGGGTATGACCGAGTTGGCAGAGTTGCTCCTCGACCGCGAGGTGGTCTTTACCGAGGATGTCGAGCGCATCTTCGGCAAGCGCAAGAAGGATATCCTTCGTTAGCAACGAGAGGCAGAGGAGAAGGCAAAGCAGAAGACGAATGTAATGCCCGAAAACGAAAATAACGAAGAGGAGGGACTCAAACCAGCAGGTGCCGAGCCGGAGAATCTCTTTGATTAACCCAAAAATTACGCTTATGAGTGTAGATGTGAAGAACCTTACTGTCCGAACTTTGAGCGGAATTGTGTTGGCGGCAATATTCTTTGGTGCCATATACTGCTCAAAGTGGAGTTTCGGAGCGCTGATTTTGGCAATGGTTGTCGGCTGTCAGCGAGAGTTTTATCGTATGTCTCGTGCTGCCGGTAGTGAACCACAGCAGTTTGCCGGTACGGCATTGGGAGTCTCCCTTGTAGTGTTGGCATTCGTGGTGTTTATGCAGTTTGGAGGCGAAAATCCGGTTGAGCCTGTTGTCGGCAAGACGGTCTATGGATTGGCGCTCTATCTGTTGCTGTTGGCTCCGACGGTTTTCGTCTGCGAGATGGTGCGCAACCGTCCCAATCCGATAGTCAATGTCGCTACGACATTTATGGGCGTGGTCTATGTGGCATTACCGTTGTCGCTGTTGCTCTTCGTTCCGCTGTTGCTGGGCGGAGGAGTGTGGAATCCGTGGATTATGCTCGGATATATCGTTGTTATATGGTCGAACGATGTTTTTGCATATTTGGTGGGATGTGCGATTGGCCGCCACCGAATGTGTGAGCGAATCTCATCCAAGAAGTCGTGGGAGGGATTCTTTGGCGGAGTTCTCGGAGCTGTCGGTATCGGCGTAGGAGTGGGCTGGCTTCTCGGAGCCGACTTGTGGCTGTGGGGCGGAGTTGCTCTTGTTACTGCGATTGCAGGTGTTGCGGGAGATTTTGTGGAGTCGATGTTCAAACGCTCGGTTGATATGAAGGATTCGGGTGCGATGATGCCCGGTCACGGAGGTTGGCTCGACCGTTTCGATGCGTTGTTGCTCTCTTCGCCGTTCGTATTTGTATATTTGCTTATCGTAATGTAATCATAACCAAACTCAAACCTTATGAAGATAAATAAAGAGGGATACAAAATAATCTTCGTATCGGGCGTAATCTGCCTTGCAATATGGGGATTTATCTATTTTCTGCTTAACAAGCACGAAGATGTTGTGCTACTCGGATTGAGTGCCGCAGTACTATTGGTTTTTTGGTTTCTGATAGTCTCGTTCTTCCGCGAACCGCGTCGAGTTAAGATTCACGATGCTGACCTTGTGTTTGCGCCGTGCGATGGACGTGTCGTGGTTACCGAGCCCGTCGTAGAAGACGAGTATTTCGGCGGTCGCGAAGTTATGCAGATTTCGATATTTATGTCGATTACCAATGTGCATATGAATTGGTTCCCTGTGGGTGGTAATGTCAAATACTTCAAGTATCATCCGGGCCGTTTTCTGATTGCCTGGCATCCGAAATCTTCGACCGAGAACGAACGAACAACGACGGTAGTCGAGACCGCCAACGGTCACGAGGTGCTATTCCGTCAGATTGCGGGATTTGTGGCGCGTCGTATCGTATCGTATGTGAAGGTCGATAATGATGTTCGCCAGAACGATGTGTGCGGATTTATCAAGTTCGGCTCGCGTATTGATATACTTATCCCGAAGGATAGCGAGTTGCTTGTCGAGATTGGCGACCACGTTGTCGGTACTCAAACTCCGATTGCACGCTTCCGCAAGTAGAACCATTGACGACTACGACTATGGGAGCTATGAACAAACCGATGTGGCGATATGTGGCAGGCTTTGTGCTGACGGCCATAGTCCTCTTTTTGGTTTGGTATTTCAGCTCGGTCGTAATCTATATCCTCGTATCGGCGGTGCTTGCCGTTGTGGCTCGCCCGTTGGTACGACTTATCGCAAATATTAAGATTGTCAAAAGACGGGTTCCTCGTTGGTTTGCGGCGTTTGTAACACTGATTACCATCTGGGTTCTCTTTATTGCCGCATTCTCGCTCTTCGTGCCGCTGGTGGCAAACAAGGTTTACGAACTCTCGACACTCGATTTCGGCTCGGTCTTGAAGAGTATCGAGGAGCCTATCTCGCGGGCGCAGGAGTATCTGCACTCTCTGTTCGTGATGCCCGATACACGATTCTCGCTTACGGAGGTAATTGCAAATTCGTTGCGTAATATTATCGATTACGAAACTATCAATACGGCATTCTCGTCGGTTATCCACGTCGGTATGTCGTTCGTCATAGCCTTCTTCTCGATATCGTTTATTACCTTCTTTTTCCTTAAAGAGGATGGCTTGTTCTATGCGATGGTCAAGTCGGTATTTCCGGAACGCTATCAGGATAATGTTTCGCGCGCGCTCGATAAGGTTACGGTCTTGTTGTCGCGCTATTTCTCGGGTTTGCTTGCCGAGAGCGTGATTATAATGATTATAATCTCTATCGTGCTGATAATCTTCGGTATGAAGGTCGAGGATGCCTTCTTTATAGGGTTGATTATGGGCGTTATGAACGTAATCCCGTACGCGGGACCCGTGATGGGAGGTATCGCGTCATTGTTTGTGGGAATCGTGACTCCGATTTGCGGTTACACGGTCGGTACGACGATGCTTATCATTGCAATGACGCTGCTCACGGTTAAGGGGCTCGACGATTTCGTCTTGCAGCCTACACTCTACTCCTCGCGCGTGAAGGCGCATCCATTGGAGGTCTTTTTGGTCATCCTCATAGCGGGTTCTGCTGCCGGAGTTGTCGGGATGTTGCTTGCAATACCTGCCTATACGGTTCTACGAGTCTTTGCCAAGGAGTTCTTCTCTCAATTCTCGTTGGTTAAGAAATTAACTGAAAATGTTTGATATGATTACGATTGAGGGCGAGGTTATTCACGGTGCAAAACTCGGTCGCAAGATGGGCTTTCCGACTGCAAATATGGAGGTTGGTACTCTCGATATTGCCAATGGAGTCTATCTTTCGGGTGTCGTTATCGATGGTCGGGAGTGGAAGGCGATGTCGAATGTCGGTGTGCGTCCTTCGGTCGATGGCAAATGCCGATTGCTCGAAACCCATATCTTTGATTTTGAGGGTAACCTCTATGGAAAATCCCTTACCGTAAAACTTATTCGTAAAGTCCGTGACGAAAAAAAATTCAGCTCTGTTGAAGAGCTGAAAGTTCAGTTGATGCAGGATTTTGAGCAAATCCGTGCAATGTAGGCCACTTGTCGCTATATCTTATTCAGAATCTCGATAAACGGAGAGAAGTCGGAGTGTGAGTCGGCGAACTCGTCGTACGACTGCTCGGTGTGTCCTGCCTCGGGAACGTCGGAAATCATCTTCATTGCGAAGACCGGAAGGTTGTAACATAGTTTTACAGCAATGGCGATGGAGGTAATCTCCATATCGAATATTGCGTGTTCGACTCCGAAACGCTCCTTAATATCGCGCACGATATCGGCATTCACGAACGAATCTCCTGTAAAGACCATAACGCCCTCCGTGCCACCGTGTAGTGCTATGGGGTCGGTCAGTTCGGGGATAAATCCTGCGGGTACGTTGCAATCGTGGTACTGCGCAACCGAGGGGCAGACAATCTCTCCCTGACGATATCCGAGCGTACCGGCTGCAAAGCCGATGACAGCTACGGCATCAATGGGGGCTTCGGATGTCGCAATGGCGTGAGTCACAGCAGCAGCCGACGCCGCTTTGCCGATGCCCGAGCATACGGGGATGTAACGATGACGGGGAGATGTGGCTGCGTCTATGGCTGCCGACATATTGAGAAACTCGCGCTCGGTGGGGGCTATAATCAGAATATTCATATTTGCCTGTTTTTGTTCGAAAAAAGGTTTGGACTATCCGAATAACACCTCGATATAGCGACGCATAGCTTCGTTGGTCTCATCAATGGCGTAGAGACGCGGATTTCCGCACTGCACCTCGTTCAGGCCAACAATGTCGTCGGTCGAGGCGATGGGAAAAACCTTCTTATATACGCGACCAAGAGCCTCCTTGATATCTTCGGCGGTAATGTCGTTCATCGTTGAGAGGTAGAAGCCCGTCTGACAGCCCATCGGGCAGAACGAAACAATGCTTGCTCCAATCTTCTCATCCAATCGAAGATGGTATGCCATCAAGTGCTCGATAGTATGAACGACGCCCGATGAGAGAGGTGCGCAATCCATCGGAGCGCAAAATCGCAAATCCCACGAAAGGACTGCCAAATTGTCGTTGATAGTGTATGTCGAGCGGAGGTAAAGACCCTCGCGCAGAGTTCGATGATCGACATCGAACGAAGATACTACCGATTTTTTCATATCTGTATTCAACTATTTTTTACGATTATTGTATGCTTCGAGAGCCTTGCCGAGAATAACCAGAGCGCGTTGCAGGTCCTCCTTTTTAAGCACATAGGCTATGCGGACTTCGTTCTTTCCCATTGTGGGGTCGGAGTAGAAGCCCGATGCGGGGGCGAGCATAATTGTTTCGCCCTCATACTCGAAATCTCTTAAACACCAGGCGCAGAAGTCGTCGCTATCCTCGACCGGCAGTCGTGCCACGGTGTAGAATGCTCCCATCGGGATTGGCGAATATACGCCCGGAATCTTATTCAATCCGTCAATCAGGCACTTGCGTCGTTCGATATACTCCTCATAAACATCTGTGGCATAGCGTCGTGGCGCATCTATCGAGGCTTCTGCCACAATCTGTCCGATAAGCGGCGGCGACAAGCGGGCCTGACAGAATTTCATTACGGCTGCGCGCAAGGTTTTGTTCTTGGTTATGAGTGCACCGATGCGGATACCACACTCGGAGTAGCGTTTCGAAACCGAATCAATCAAAACGACATTCTGCTCGATGCCTTCGAGGTGGCACGCCGAGATATAGGGCGAACCGGTGTAGATGTATTCGCGATAGACCTCATCCGAGAAGAGGAACAGGTCGTGCTTCTTGACAAGGTCACGAATCTGATTCATCTCCTTGCGGGTGTAGAGATATCCCGTGGGGTTGTTGGGGTTACAAATAAGGATTCCTCGCGTGCGCTCGTTGATTAACGCCTCGAACTGCTCGATGCTGGGCAGAGCAAAGCCGTCCTCGATGGTCGAGAGCACGGGGCGAATTACCGCACCTGCCGAGATTGCAAATGCCATATAGTTTGCGTACGCCGGCTCCGGAACGATAATCTCATCTCCCGGATTCAGGCACGACATAAATGCGAAGAGCACAGCCTCTGAACCTCCCGTCGTGATGATTATATCCTCCGGTGTGAGATGAATCTGGTATTGGTCGTAATAACCCACCAACTTCTCGCGCAACGAACGATATCCGTCGCTGGGGCTGTATTCGAGAATTGTGCGGTCGATATTGCGCAACGCATCGAGAGCAACCTGCGGAGATGGAAGGTCGGGCTGACCAATGTTGAGATGATATATCTTTGTTCCTCGAGCCTTGGCTGCTTCTGCCAGCGGAACGAGTTTTCGAATCGGCGATGCAGGCATTTCGGCAGCCCGTTGTGAAATTTGTGGCATAGTGGTATATACTTTTCACAAAGGTACAAACAAATTCATAAATCACAAAATGAAGCCGTCTAACAAGGTAATTTTGTCGTCATACCCGCTCTCAAAATGCTCACATACGTTCAGTATGCAGCGCTTTTCGGGCTTCGCAGTCCTAAAAAGGCTCTTGTTGTACAACTCCTGACAAAAACAGTGTGCCAAAAAGCATCTTTTTGGCACACTGTTTTTGGTTGTAACGATATGTGATAACGCCGTAGCGGGTATCAATATCCGAAGATATCCTCCTGCGAGAGCAGGGTAACCTCGCCTATGCTGCGCAGGTATTTCATATCGAGGTCGCGCTTGTCGCCCAAGATGCAGTAGGTGTAGTTACGGTTCTTAATCCACTCCTGCTGGAAGGCAGCTACATCATCAAGTGTCATATCCTTGATTTTGTCGTAGATTGCCGCATTACGGTCGTAGTTTACGCCCTTATTCTGCGCTGCAAGATAGTGCCAGAGCACATTCTCTTTGATTACGCGCTCGGTAGCCAGCGCGGTCAGCACCGACTGCTTGGCGATATCGAAGGCATTCTGCGATTGGGGCATATCGTTGATAATCTCGGCAAATGCCTCCATTGCCTGCTGCATCTTATCGTTCTGGGTTGCGATGAATGCTGTGTAGGAGTAACCGTCCTTGGCGTGGAAGTGCTCTTGAAGTTGCGCCCACGACGAGTACGCCAGACCGCGAGCCTCGCGCATCTCTTGGAATACGATGGCATTCATACCACCGCCGAAGTAGGTGTTGTAGAGCAACATAGCTGCATCGTTGTCGGTCGAGAAGATGTCACTGTCGCGCTTCGAGTACTGCGTGTAGTAGATTTGTTTTGCGTCGTAATGCGCGAGCAGTACTCGATTCTTCGCAGTTGCCTGCAAGGGATACTCCACCTTGCCTACCTCGGGGTC
The DNA here is from genome assembly GCA_964536825.1 of uncultured Alistipes sp. GTDB lineage: Bacteria > Bacteroidota > Bacteroidia > Bacteroidales > Rikenellaceae > Alistipes. Next base: position 38,995 of record CAZIAS010000005.1, read on the forward strand.
GATAAGGTTGTCGGCAACGTGATGCGAGCGGTCGAGTTCGGCGGTCAGTTCGCGCTGCGAGAGTGGACCGTAGTACATCACGCGATGCTTCATCCCCTGCAAAGCCTTGATTTCGCCAAGCAACTCCTCCGAGGTAAGGGCGTTGAGTTGCTCGTTGGTCAGCGTCATTGCCTTGATTGCCTCGGGTCCATACATCGCGTAGTTGCGCAGTGCTCGGTGGTTGGCATTCTGGTTGAGCTTGGCGTCTGCTCCGCTCTTCAAGATGTCCTTTTTGAGTTCGGCAAGAACGGCGTCATTGCCCGTAACATCGCGCATATACTCCTCTGCAAGAGCCATTGCACGTGCCATATTGTCGCCCAAACCCGAAATCCAAACGTAAGTACGGTTGCGTGCAAGCGTGATGCGGAAATCGCACGCCATAGCGTAGAACTCACTCTGAATCTGTTCGAGCGACTTCGATGCGGTGCCGAGCAACTCGAAATATTCGATTGCGGCATCAACTTTCGGGTTGTCTGCGCTGCCGAACTCGTAGAGATACATCAGCGTAAAGAGGTCGTTGGTCGTGTTCTGCTTGTAGAGCACCTCGATATCCTTGCTCTTCATCTTGCCGACCGACATATCGCGCTCGAAATCGACGAATACGGGTGCAATGGGCTCCACCTCGGCCGATTGAATCTCGACTAGGAAGTCACTCTTGGCATCGCGGTTAGTTGCAATCGGGGTAATTGCCGGCTTGTCGATTTTTTTCTGATTCTTGTCCTCGCCCTGACGTTTGTAGAGTACGACGTAGTTCTCATCGCGCAGATATCTATTTGCCCACGCCACGACATCCTCCTTGGTTATCTCGCTCATCTTATCCAAGCGCTTCACTTGGTCAGCCCAATCGATGCCGTTGATAAAGGTGCTGACATACTGCATTGCACGACCGTTGTTGCTGTCGAGTTCCTCCATACGGTAGCGCTTGAAATTGGCGATTGTCGATGCAATCAGCGATTCGTCGAACTCTCCGTTGCGCAACTTGGCAACCTCGGTAAGGAGCAGGTCGCGAACCTCTTCGAGCGATTGTCCCTGCTTGGGGAAGCCTCCGAGAACGATGCTGCCGAGGTCGGCGTCAATCATATTGGATGCGAAGGCGTGGAGAGTCTTCTGCTGTTGCATAAGATCGGTGTCGATAAGACCGCACTTGCCGTTGTAGAGGATGTCGCCGACAATCTCTTGGATGTGCGAATCCTCACACGCCATTCCGCCACCCGTTCGCCAGCCGAGATAGAGGAACTCCGCATCGTTGCCATAGACCACCTTACTCTTCGGCTCGGTGATGGGCTCCGCCTCGGGGAAAGTAAATTCGGGCAACTCGGGATTGGGCTGCATCGAACCGAAATACTTGTCGATGATGGCGATGGTCTTGTCGGGGTCGAAATCGCCCGACATACAGATTGCCATATTGTTGGGAACGTAGTAGGTCTTGTAGTAGTTCTTGATGTTGGTAATCGAGGGATTTTTAAGATGCTCCTGCGTGCCGAGAACGGAGTGCTGACCGCTCGGGTGGTTGGGGTGGAGCAGTTCGAGGATACCGAAGTATGCCTTGTTGCCATCGCGTGTGAGCGACATATTATACTCCTCATAAACCGTTTCGAGCTCGGTGTGGAAGCCGCGAATCACGTTGTTGGCAAAGCGGTCAGCCTGAATCTTTGCCCAATTCTCAATCTGATTTGAGGGAATCTCCTCGGTATAGACCGTCTCGTCAAACGAGGTCCAGGCGTTGGTGCCCGATGCTCCGATTGCCGACATAAGTTTGTCGTACTCGTTGGGGATGGCGTACTTCGATGCCTCCTGCGAGACGCTGTCGATGCGAGCGTACAACTTCTTACGCTCGGCAGGGTCGTTGGTGCTGCGGTAAATTTCGAACAGACTCTCAATCTCTTCAAGCAGGGGCTTCTCGGCCTCGTAGTTCGAGGTGCCGAATCGCTCGGAACCCTTGAACATCAGGTGCTCGAAGTAGTGGGCTAAACCGGTCGTTTCGGCGGGGTCGTTCTTTGCACCTACCTTTACGGCTATGTAGGTTTGGATGCGCGGAGCCTCTTTGTTTACGGTCATATAGACCTTCAATCCGTTGTCGAGCGTGTAGATTCGGGTTTTGAGAGGATCGCCTGCGACCTTCTCGTAGTGATAGTCCGAACACGCAGTGGCGCAGAGTGCAACGACAATCGCCACGATGGTTAAAAACCTTTTCATCTCTTTAAGTTTTTGTGAAAGTTATCTCTTCTCGGGTACAAATATAGGAAATTCCCCCCCCCGCCAAATTTTTATGATAAAAAAACGCAGGAAAGTGTGAATTATTGTCCGAAAGATGCTCTAATTGAAGAAAATATCGCGGCAGATGTAGATAAGCATACCGCTTGCTGCCAGAAGTTTGACTCCGGTGCCGACTATAAACGAGAGGAACGAACCGAGTCCGACCTTCACAGCTCGGTTCAAATCATCGCGATTGTTCAGCAATTCGCCGACTACGGCACCGATAAAGGGTCCTGCGATAATCCCGATAGGACCGAAGAAGAATCCGCCGATGGCTCCGATGGTCGCTCCGACGGTTGCAGGACGACTGCCTCCGAAGGTCTTGGTCATATATGCCGGCAGAAAGTAATCCACGAGCGATACGACGATTACCACCGCCAACCAAACCCAGAGCAGTGCAGTCGAGAGTGTGGAGCCCTCGCGGAAGTAGGCACAGAGCAGACCGGCATAGCTCAACACCACACCCGGCAGTACGGGCACGATGCAACCTGCCGCTCCGACAAGAGCGAAAACTACTGCTATTATCGCCAAGAATATCTCCATAGACCAGCTCTCGATTTTGATTGTCAGAATTGAATAGTGTTGTTATTTTACAAGCTTGTTTGTCGCCGTGTCGGGGAAGATTACCCACGGCTTGAAACTCTTTGCCTCCTCGAAGTCGAGCAGAGCATACGAAACGAGGATTACGATATCGCCGACAGACGCCTTGTGTGCTGCTGCTCCGTTCAGGCAGATTACGCCACTGCCACGCTCTCCTTTTATAATATATGTTTCAAGACGCTCGCCGTTGGTTACGTTCAGCACCTGCACCTTCTCGCCTTCAATCATATTGGCTGCTTCGAGCAACGCCTCATCGACGGTAATGCTACCCACATAGTGGAGGTTTGCCTGCGTTACGGTTACGCGGTGAATCTTCGATTTGAGAACTTCTATCTTCATCTCCTATTTAAGTTTGATGTTGTCTATAAGTCTTACGTTGCCCGCCTGTACAGCTACGCAACCCTGTATGCGCGGAGCCTCGTCCCACGTCTGTACATCCTGCATCGTGAGCGCATCGACGGACTTAAAATATATGACTTTCAAAAATTGGTTGTTATCTATTTCGGTAGTAACCCACTCGTTGAGTTCGGCGGGCGACAACTCTCCAACCTTCGCGGTGGCAGCGTGCAGAACCTTGTAGATGTGAGGTGCTGCTGCGCGGTGGTCTGCATCGAGCAGTGCATTTCGCGACGAGAGTGCCAGACCGTCATCTCCGCGAACTATGGGACACTCGACAATCTCGACCGAAAGAGAGAGTTGCTCAACCATAGCCTTGATTACGGCAATCTGCTGAAAATCCTTCTCGCCAAAATATGCTTTGTCGGGCTGAACGAGGTCGAACAGACGACTCACGACCTGCGCCACGCCGTTGAAGTGACCCGGGCGGGTGGCTCCCTCCATAACCTTATCTATTGCGCCGAAGTCGAATTGACGGGTGTCGGGTTCGGGATAAACCTCCTCGACCGGTGGCATAAAGAGAATATCCACGCCTGCCGCTTCGAGCATTGCTGCGTCTGCCTCCGGAGTACGGGGGTAGTGCTTCAAGTCGTTCTTGTCGTTGAACTGCGTGGGATTTACGAATACGCTGACCACGCACTTCTCGCACTCGCGGCGAGCCTTTTCGACCAACGAGATATGCCCTTCGTGGAGGGCTCCCATCGTGGGAACAAAACCTACTATGCCTTTGCCCATCTCTTCGAGTGCGGCACGCAATTCGCTGACTGTTGTCGTAATCTTCATCGCTTGATTTGCAATTTTTGTGTGGCAAAGTTATACAATAATTCGAATACCGATGTCGAGGTTTCGTTATTTTTGTGTAAATTTGCGCATAATTTTTAACCGAATAAGTGATGAAACGAATTTTTAGTGTAACAATTATGGGAATTTTTGCCGCAATTCTCTCTTCGTGCGGAACACAAAACGAGGAGAAAGCGTGGGTTGTGGATCGCTTTGACGATATCAAGGTTATCCGCTACGAGGTGCCGGGCTTCGAGGAGTTGCCCTTGCAGGAGAAGATTTTGATTTACTACCTCTCGGAGGCAGCAAAGTGTGGTCGTGACATTATGTTCGACCAGAACTTTAAGTATAACCTTGCCGTGCGTCGTACTTTGGAGGCTATCTACAATACCTACGAGGGCGACCGCGAGTGTGAGGAGTGGAAGGCAGTGGAGACCTATCTCAAAAAGGTATGGTTCGCAAACGGCATCCACCACCACTATTCGAAGGATAAGTTCAAGCCTCGCTTTTCGCAGGCCTATTTCGAGCAGCTGCTTGCAGCGGTTCCTGCCGAGGCGTTGCCGCAGGAGTTTGGTTCGGTTGAGGCTTTGAAAGAGGTGTTGCTGCCCGTTATCTTCGACGAAAACCTCTACGCATCGGCTCTCAATCAGTCGGCAGGTATCGATGTTATCGCATCGTCTGCGAACAACTATTACGAGGGTGTGACGCAGGCCGAGGTTGAGAAATTCTACAAGAAGATGGCTGCGGTAAACGACCCGCGCCCTATCTCGTATGGTCTGAATTCGAAACTTGTGAAGGAGAACGGCAAACTCGTCGAGCGTGTCTGGAAGTCGGGAGGTATGTACTCGGCAGCCATCGACCGCATCGTTGAGTGGCTCGAAAAGGCAGAGGGTGTTGCTGCCGAACCCCAAAAGGCGATTATCAACTCGCTGATAAAGTACTATCGTTCGGGCGACCTGCGCCAATTCGATGACTACAATATCAAGTGGGTGCAGGATACCGTGTCGAATGTCGATTTCGTGAATGGATTTATCGAGGATTATGGCGATCCCCTCGGCCGTAAGGCTTCGTGGGAGTCGATTGTGAACTTCCGTGACGAGGAGGCTTGCCACCGCACCGAGGTTATCTCGGCAAATGCGCAGTGGTTTGAGGACCATTCGCCCATCAACCCCGCATATCGTAAGGAGGTCGTAAAGGGTGTGTCGGCAAAGGTTATTACCGTGGCAATGCTCGGTGGCGACTGCTATCCCGCAACCCCCATCGGTATCAACCTCCCCAATGCCGATTGGATTCGCAAGGAGTACGGCTCGAAGTCGGTAACCATCGACAATATTACCTTTGCTTACAAGAAGGCTGCGCAGGGCAACGGTTTCCAGGAGGAGTTTGTTCTGCGTGAGGAGGACCGCGAGCGTATGACCAAGTACGGCAAACTTGCCGATGACCTCCACACCGACCTGCACGAGTGCCTCGGTCACGGTTCGGGTCAGTTGGCACCAGGAACGAAGGGTAACGAACTCGGTACCTATACCTCGACTCTCGAAGAGACTCGTGCCGACCTCTTCGGACTCTACTATTTGGGCGACCCGAAGATGGTCGAGATTGGTCTGATTCCCTCGCTCGACGTGGCAAAGGCGCAGTATGCATCGTATGTGATGAACGGAATGATGACGCAGTTCTCGCGCATCGAGCTCGGTAAGAATGTCGAGGAGTCGCATATGCGTAACCGCAAACTTATTGCCGAGTGGTGCTATGAGCACGGTAAGGCAGAGAATGTTATCGAGTGGGTTAAGCAGGATGGCAAGACCTATGTTGTGATTAACGACTTCGATAAGTTCCGCAACCTGCTCGGAGAGATGCTCTACGAGGTGCAGCGCATCAAGTCGGAGGGCGACTACGAGGCAGGTAAGGCTCTGGTCGAGAAGTATGCCGTGAAGATTGACCCTGCACTCCACGCCGAGGTTTTGGAGCGTTACCGCGCACTGAATATCGAGCCTTATGGCGGATTTATCAATCCCGACTATCGTTTGGTCGAGAAGGATGGCGAGATTGTGGATGTTGAGGTGGTATATAACTACGATTATGTAGAGCAGATGCTCCACTACTCGAAGGAGTATTCGTTCCTGCCGACATTGAACTAAATTTCTTGAAGATTGAGAGATATGAAGAGACTTTTTGCATTTGCCATTGCGGTCATAGCCGTTGCAACGGTTGCAGCGCAACCGGGCATCGTGTGTCATCGTGGATTTTATAACTCGCCGGGAGCCGACGAGAATTCGATTAAGGCTCTCGAAAATGCTTATGCCCTCGGGGGGATGTATGGTGTTGAGTTTGACGTGAATCTTACCGCCGACAAGGAGGTGATAGTTGCTCACGGTCCTAAAATCCTCGGCACGAATCTTTTGGCACAGAAGAGTACGTGGGCAGAGATATCGAAAGTGACGCTTCCTAACGGGAATAAGGTGCCGACGTTGCGCGAGTGGCTGACAGTGGCAAAGCAGTGTCCCGGACTGAAACAGATAATAGAATTTAAGCAGCACGAAACGCCTGAACTCGAAACCGAGCTGGTGGAGCGTGTGGTTGCCATCTGTCGCGAGTTGGATGCGCTGGATATTGTCGAGTTTTCGTCGTTCAGCTACCATATATGTATGGAGTGTGCGCGCCTGGTTCCGGGTAGTCAGGTGCTCTATATCAACCGTTCGCTGGGTAGCAAATGCGTCGGAGTTGATAAGGCTGTGGCAGACAAGCTTACCAACCTTGTTTATAACGTCAATGTCTTTATGAATCGCCCCGACCTGGTGGATGGAGCGCGTGCTAATGGGCTTAAAACAACTTTGTGGATGGTTAATCATCCCGAGGTGGTGGATTGGGCAATTCGTCACGGTATCAGTTACATCTCGACAGACTATCCCGACCGAATCAAGGCATACCTTGCAACGCCCACTGCGAAGAAACTCGTCGCCGAGAGTTCCAAGTAGATTGACAGCGCAGTAATGAAAATCCCCGTCCGAATTGTCGGATGGGGATTTTTTTTGTGTCATTACCGCTCTCTTTTGGCTGGTAGCCCTATTTGCTTTTGCTGCGCTCTTGAAGGAGCGTTATGAGCTTGTCGCGCTCGTTGCACGAGACGTAGTACGTGTCTTCGTAGATGGTCTGAATCTCGACAAAATTACCCCACTCTGTGGCGTAAATCTCGACCAAACGGAACTTTTTGAAATCGAGGTAGTGTCCAAAATATCCGAAGAATCCGACACTGCCGAAGAGTGGGAACTTCCATCCCATCTCTTTGCGGCTTACAGCACGAACCGAGGCTATGTCGGCAAGAGAAATCTCGGTAATATCGAGCAGGCAGCGAATCTGCATACTATTCTCGGCAATGACGATTTTGCGGGGTACGGACATAAGCATCAGAGCGAGTAGTGCAACGATAAATGAGCCGAACCACGCCGAAACGTATCCTCCCTCATAAAGTAGCATCAACGCCACCACCAACAAGATGATGACAACGATATAGACCGCTGTCCAATAGAGCGTATAGCGTCCGTTTTTATATTTGAAGGTCTCCATCTTTCTCTGCTAAAAAAGCCTCGGCAATAATCAGGTCTTCGGCTGTCGTTATCTTGATGTTCGAACGCTCTCCCTCACAGAGAGTGACCTCTCCGCCCGCGAACTCCACAACTGACGCATCGTCGGTAAATTCCGGTCGGTATTCGGTGTTGTAGGCATTGCGCAGGGTTTCGGCACGAAATATCTGTGGGGTTTGAATGGCACGCATAGTTGAGCGGTCGATAGGGCGAGATGTGCCGTTCTCGACTACGCGCAGCGAATCTACGGGAGCGATTGCCGGTACTGCCGAACCGTGTTCTATGGCGCACTGCACGGCGCGAATGACCATCTTCTTCGAGATTAGTGCGCGGGCTCCGTCCTGTACGGCGATAAGTCCCGTATCCTCGTGCAGGGCTACAATTCCCGCCTTTACGGAGTGAAAACGTTCGCTGCCACCCGCTACGCAGCGATGTGCTGCCACGTCGAACCGCGCTGCGAGATTTTTCCAGAACTCAATGTGGCTCTCGGGCAACACCACAACAATTTCTGCTGCCGGCAATGCCTCCGAGAAGGTGTTGATTGCACGTGCGAGCAACGGCTCTCCGCCTACAATCATAAACTGCTTGGGGATGGCTCCTCCGATACGCTTGCCGCTGCCGCCCGCAACGATTACTACTCCTATGTTTATCTTTTCCATATCAATTTTTTACCGAAGCCGAGAGTATTATCCGTGAATTTCAAGAAGTCGGGCTCGATGCTCCATAAATGTAACTCCCCGACAGCCGCAGCATAGGGAAATCTGTGCAGATAGACTTTGCGGTCAGCATCATTACCACGCTCGGCTGTGCCGCAAATCTGCAATCCCTGAACCTTGCCGACAATACGTGTTTCGAGAACAACCGAGGCTGCAACACGTGCATTATTCAGCATCTCTTGTGCGTGTCGGGTCGAGTCGTCGGAAGTAAAGACGATGCGGTTGCACTCGCTGTCGTATGCATAAAAGGCATTGGCACAGTAGGGAGTCCCCTCTGCCGAAACGGTGGCGAGAGTCAGTACGTGGTGTCGTTTCAGGAACTTTACTATGCGCGAATCCATACTCTTTTAATTGTCGATTTTTACCTCTTGTTCAGGCTTCGGCGGGAGGATAATCGAGTCGAGTTGTGTGATACGCTCGCTGTCGCTAACCTCGCCGTTGAGTTCGGCTGCTATGCGGTCACGTACGAACTCAAAAGTTTCGAGGTTCTCCTTCGAGATGGGAACCGCCGGTTCCTGCGGGATTGTCAGAGGATTGATTGCTGTGCCTCCCTTCCATACGCGGTAGTCGAGGTGCGGCCCCGTTGATGTACCGGTACTGCCGACATAGCCGATAACATCGCCCTGCGAAACCCTCTTACCCTTGACTATGCCCTTGGCAAAGCGGCTCAAATGGAGATATCCGGTTGTCAGGTTGTTCGCGTGCTTGATTTTGAGAGTGTTGCCACCTCCGCCGTTCCAACCGCGAAATATGACCACTCCGTCAGCCACGGCACGTACGGGGGTGCCTTTTGGTGCGGCGTAATCGACTCCGTGGTGCGGACGATAACGCTTCAAAACGGGATGAAAACGCGAGTGTGAAAATTTCGAGCTGATGCGTGAAAATTTGAGCGGAGCTTTCAGCATCTGCTTGCGCAGACTGCCTCCGTCATACTCCCAATATTGAATTTTGTCACCCTGCTTAAACGGAATAGCGTATATATCGCGACCTCCGTGCGTGAATTTGGCGCCCCAGATACGACCCACACCAACCGATAGCGTATCGACAAACTTTTCATCGTAGATTACCGTAAATTTGTCGCCCTTTTGAATTCCGAAGAAATCGACCGTCCATTGATAGACATCCTCTAACTCGGCTGCCAATGAGTAGGGTAGATTCTCCTGCATAATTGCGCCCCAAAGAGAACTTTCGATTTCGGCACTGCGCTTGGTGCGACGCAATTCTATGGGTTTTTGCCCCGTGCTAACGCTTACCGAGTCGTTGGCAAATCCGAAGACTACATAATCGGTAACGCTCTTCTCATAGACCAGATAGTCCAAACGTGATGCGAGCGAATCTTTTGTGAGAAATGCCGTGTATGGGCGACCTGCGCGGATTTGTCGCAGTGGGAATATTTCGCGTGCAGTACGGTCAAGGTGGTCGATGGTTTTGGCACTGATGCCGTAATCATTGAGTATCGAGCCGAGGGTTTGACCATTGCGAATCTCTCCTTTTTCGAGGTTGTAATCGTCGGCTATGATGCCATAGATGATGGTATGTTTCTCCTCCGCGGCTCTCTTGCCGTGTCGGTTGCAGGCTATTGTAATCGCAAGAACTCCCGCGAGTAAAAATAGAAAACGTCTCTTCATAATCCACAAAGCTAATAAAAAAAAGCGATAAATCTGTGATTTATCATATTTTTCTCAAAAACGGAATAGTTTTGGTTTAATTGTTTGGTTTTTGGCTCTATTTTACCTATCTTTGAAAAATAGTTTGTCCGAAGCAATGGAGTTACTGAAAAAAATAGCAGCTTGTCTTTACGAAGTGGGAGTGCGGTTCAGGCATTTCCTCTTTGATGTAGGCATACTCAAAAGCGAAAAGTTTGGTATTCCGATTGTTTGTGTGGGTAATATTACCGTCGGGGGAACGGGTAAGACCCCTTCGGCAGAGATGATTATCGACTATATGCAGCGAACACATAATGTTGCCCTGCTCTCGCGAGGCTATGGCCGCAGAACCAAGGGCTATCGTGAGGTGACGACATCTGATTCGTATCGTGATGTGGGCGACGAACCGTTGCAGATAAAGTGTAAATTCCCGTCGGCGGTAGTGGTCGTCTGCGAGAATCGTCGGGAGGGTGTTCGTCGCATTATGGCGGAGCATCCTGATGTGAATTTGGTAGTTATGGACGATGGCTTCCAGCATCGATATGTCGATCCGACTGTAAATGTTGTGGTTATCGACTCTTCGCAGAAGCGTGTCGAGCACGATCATATGTTGCCCTACGGTCGTCTGCGCGACGTGCGCTCATCACTCGACAGGGCACACTACTTTCTGGTGACGAAGTGTAGCGACAGTATGTCGCCCCTCGACCGACGTCTGATACTTAAAGAGTTGAAACGCATAGCCTATCAAAAGGTCTATTTTATGCGTTACGAAACTATGCCTGCGCGCCCCGTCTTTCCCGATATGGCAGATGCCGAGTTGCCTAATTTCAGCGAGGTGGTGGCAATGTCTGGTATCGGTAATCCGGATAACTTTGTACGAAGTTTGCGTTTGCATTACCGCGTGGTCGATGAACTGACTTTCGATGATCACCACGTGTATAAAGTGCGTGACACGAAGGCTATGGAGGCTTTGCTGGTAAAGCACCCCGATGTCTATATCGTTACGACAGAGAAAGATGCCGTCAAGATGTTCAGTAGCAAAAAGATGCCTGATGCCGTGCGCCGCAGGCTCTACTATATTCCGGTTAGAATGACCTATATCGAGGAGTCCGACAAGGATTTCCTCCAAAACCTTGAAAGAGATGTTAAACGAAATTAAGAAGAGCGCTGCCTACATTGCGGAGCAGACCGAAGATTTTCGTCCCGAGGTGGGTATAATCCTCGGTACGGGTTTGGGCGACTTTGCCGATAATATCGAGATGAAATACTCTCTCGAATATAAAGATATTCCCGGATTTCCCGTATCGACTGTCGAGGGACATAAGGGACGCCTGATTTTTGGATTTATCGAGGGTCGCAGAGTGGTGGCGATGCAGGGGCGTTTCCACTACTACGAGGGCTATACGATGCAACAGGTAACTTTTCCGGTGCGTGTGATGAAGTTGCTCGGTATCGAGTACCTCTTTGTGTCGAATGCCAGCGGAGGTATCAATCCTACGTTCCGTGTGGGCGATTTGATGATTATCAACGACCATATCAACCTGATGCCCAATCCGCTGATTGGTCGCAATATGGATGAGTTCGGTCCCCGATTCCAGGATATGCACAACTGTTACGACCGCGACCTTATGGGCAAGGCTACCGCCATTGCCGATGAAGAGGGTATCAAGTTGCAGTATGGTGTCTATGTCGGCACTACGGGCCCAACCTTCGAGACGCAGGCGGAGTATCGCTACTTTAAGGCTATCGGTGGCGATGCTGCGGGTATGTCCACCGTGCCGGAGGTTATTGTGGCGCGCCATATGTCGGTTCCCGTGTTTGCTGTGTCGGTCATTACCAATTGCGGATTGAGCGACCAGATTGGCGACCACGAGGATGTGCAGTTGCAGGGTCGCAAGGCGGGACAGAAGATGGCTAAATTGTTTGTACAACTGATTAAAAGATTATAAACTATGGTAAATAAAGTTATTTTGGTAGGTAACGTGGGTCAGGACCCCGAGGTGCGTACCATTGAGTCGGGAGCGAAGGTTGCACGTCTGCGTTTGGCAACAACCGAGCGCCTGTTTGACCGTCAGGCGAACGAAACCAAGGAGCATACCGAGTGGCATACGATTACGTTGTGGCGCGGTCTGGCAGATGTAGTGGATAGATTTGTTCGCAAAGGTTCGCAGATATACGTTGAGGGTAGTCTTCGTACCCGCGAATGGACCGATAAGGATAACCAGAAGCGCTATTCGACCGAGATTTTGGCAAGCGATATGAAGTTGCTCGGCCGTCGTCCGGAGGGTGCGCAGGGTAGTGTGACGGCTTCGCAAGGAGGTTATGCAGTTCCTGCTTCACAACCTGCCCAGCAACCTTATGGCGCACAGCCGCAGAGCTATGCGACCCCGACTCCGCAACCGGCTCCGCAACCGGCTCCTATTGTCGCTCCGGCAGAGGACCCCGATGATCTTCCATTCTAATCCCGCTTAACAAGAGAGGAATAATGGGTTACGCAGAGGAGAAACAACGACAACTTGACCTTCGCTATATCCGTATGGCGCGCGTGTGGGCAGAAAATTCATACTGCGTGCGCCGTCAGGTGGGAGCGTTGATTGTCAAGGATAAGATGATTATTTCGGATGGCTATAACGGCACACCTTCGGGATTTGAAAATCTTTGTGAGGACGAAACGGGCGCAACAAAACCGTACGTTTTGCACGCCGAGGCAAATGCGATTACAAAGGTTGCGAAGAGTGCAAATAATTGCGATGGAGCGACCTTGTACGTTACGGCCTCGCCTTGTATCGAATGTTCGAAACTGATTATCCAGGCGGGCATCAAGAGGGTAGTTTATAGCGAACCGTATCGTAATGATGACGGCTTGCAACTCCTGCGCAGGGTCGGTATCGAGTGTGTACACGTATCGGATGTGGAGTAGAAATAAATTGTAAAGGGCTGTCCAACAAGTTAAGTTAGTTGCGACAGCCCTAATTTTTTACGCCTTTTTTGACCATTAGACCCCTCTTCTCTAAAAGGTACAAAGAAAGTCAGAATCTGCTTTTTTCGAAAAGCGGCAGTACGCCGAAGGCTAATTTTCGAAGAGGCACGAAGAGGAATTAAGTTGGAATAGCGAGTGGGCGGGCAATAAAAAAGAGTGCCGGAGCACTCTTTTTTATTGCTGTGGATTTTCTGTTACAAACCTTTGCCGTGGCATTGCTTGTATTTTTTGCCGGAGCCACAGGGGCAGGGGTCGTTGCGGCCGACCTTCTTTTCGACCTTTATGGGAGCGGGTTTGCTCTTGTCGCCCTGACCCGCTTGTGCAGCGGCTGCCATACGCGATGCCTGCAACTTATTGACATCAACTTTGGCACGTGATGCGTTGTTGCGTTGTGTCGTATCCGGTTTGTTCTCACGTACGGGAACATAAGACTTGTTGAGTATCGACAGTACGTCACGATTGACCTTTTCGAGCATCTTGGCAAAGAGACCGAACGACTCGAATTTGTAGATAAGAAGCGGGTCCTTTTGCTCGTAGGTTGCATTTTGTACCGACTGACGAAGGTCATCCATCTCGCGCAGGTGCTCACGCCAAGCGTCATCGATGGTGGTAAACATCACAACCTTCGAGAACATCTTATAAATTTCGGCGCCGTCCGAATCCTTGCACTTTTGGAGATTGACAGGTACGTTGTATCCGAGATAACCGTTCGTGAGGGGGAAATACATTGTCGCGTCGAGTTGGTCTTTGCGCTCCTCATAAACTCCCTCCATAACCCTGCGCACGGTGTCGGATACGGCCTTGGAGCGACGAGCGTAAGCATCGCGCAGGTCGCCGACAATCATTTCGAGCAGGTCTCGACGATTTGCCTTCTTGTAGGTAGCTTCGTCGAACGACGGTTGCAGTGCCACTTCGCGAATAAGTTCCATACGAACATCCTCGTAATCCCAATCCTCGTGGGCATTGAGGAACGCTTCGGCATAATCATACATAATGTTGTTGAGGTCGATTTCGATACGCTCTCCATAGAGGGCGCGGCGGCGACGTGTGTAGATAACCTCTCGTTGCGAGTTCATTACATCGTCGTATTCGAGCAGGCGCTTACGGATACCGAAGTTGTTCTCCTCGACCTTCTTCTGGGCGCGCTCGATGGCGTTGCTCATCATCTTTGCCTGAATAACCTCTCCGTCTTCGATGCCCATACGGTCCATCAAAGCAGCGATACGCTCCGAGCCGAACAGACGCATCAGGTCATCCTCCAACGATACGAAGAACTGCGACGAACCCGGGTCGCCCTGACGTCCGGCACGACCGCGCAGCTGGCGATCGACACGACGGCTCTCGTGGCGCTCGGTGCCGATGATGGCAAGGCCTCCCGCCTCTTTAACCTCGGGGGTAAGTTTGATGTCGGTACCACGACCTGCCATATTGGTAGCAATGGTTACCTGACCTGCACGACCCGCCTCGGCTACGATTTGAGCCTCCAACTGGTGCTGCTTTGCATTGAGGACATTATGTTTGATGCCGCGCAGTTTGAGCATACGGCTCAATGTCTCCGAAATCTCGACCGAGGTGGTACCGACAAGCACCGGACGACCCTCGGCAACCAGGCGGCTGACCTCGGCAATCACAGCGTTGTACTTCTCGCGCTTGGTCTTATAGACCAAATCCTCGCGGTCGTCACGAATCACGGGACGGTTGGTCGGGATGACCACAACGTCGAGTTTGTAGATACTCCAAAACTCCGAAGCTTCGGTTTCGGCTGTACCGGTCATACCTCCCAACTTGTGGTACATACGGAAATAGTTCTGCAACGTGATGGTTGCGAAGGTCTGGGTTGCAGCCTCAACCTTCACGCGCTCCTTCGCCTCGATAGCCTGATGCAGACCGTCCGAGTAGCGACGACCATCGAGAATACGACCCGTCTGCTCATCGACAATCTTGACCTTGTTGTCCATAACGACGTACTCGACATCTTTCTCGAACATCGCATAGGCTTTGAGTAGCTGATTGACCGTATGTACGCGCTCCGATTTGATAGCGTAGTCGTTGGTAATTTCGTCGCGCTTTTGAGCCTGCTCCTCGGTTGAGAGTTCCGACTTTTCGAGTTCGGCAATCTCCGAGCCGATGTCGGGAAGTACGAAGAATCCCTCTTCGCCAAAGTATCTCGACAGCGCTTCGTGACCCTTGTCTGTGAGCTCTACCGAGTTGAGTTTTTCGTCGATGACGAAGAAGAGCTCGTCGGTAATCTCGGGCATACGACGGTTGTTGTCCTGCATATATATATTCTCGGTCTTCTGCAAGAGGGTCTTCACACCCTGCTCCGAGAGGAACTTAATCAGCGGCTTGTACTTTGGCAGACCCTTGTGCGCACGCAGAAGGAGGATTCCTCCTTGCTCGGTATTGCCTTCGGTAATGAGTTTGCGCGACTCGGCAAGCAGATTCGTCACGAAGTTCTTCTGCAAGCTGTACAGATTCTCGATTGCAGGACGATACTGCTCAAACATTTGGTCTTCGCCTTTTGGTACGGGACCGGAGATGATGAGCGGAGTACGGGCATCGTCAATCAAGACTGAATCGACCTCATCGACGATGGCAAAATGATGTTTGCGCTGCACGAGGTCCGAAGGCGACGATGCCATATTGTCACGCAGGTAGTCAAAACCATACTCGTTGTTCGTACCGAAGGTAATGTCTGCCATATAAGCCTTGCGACGCGCCTCCGAGTTGGGCTGGTGCTTGTCGATGCAGTCCACCGAAAGACCGTGGAACTCGTACATCGGTCCCATCCATTCCGAGTCACGACGTGCGAGGTAGTCGTTCACGGTTACCATATGCACACCCTTGCGTGCCAAAGCGTTGAGGAACACCGGCAGGGTTGCCACGAGGGTTTTACCCTCTCCCGTAGCCATCTCGGCAATCTTTCCCTTATGGAGTACAACACCACCGAAAAGCTGAACATCATAATGGACCATATCCCACTTAACGTCGTTACCTCCCGCAGTCCAGTGCGTAGCATAGATTGCCTTGTCGCCCTCGATGGTTACAAAATCTTTCTCGGCAGCCAGATTGCGGTCGAAGTCGTTTGCCGTAACCTCGACGGTATCGTTCTCGGCGAAACGGCGAGCCGTATCCTTCATAATCGCAAATGCTTCGGGGAGAATTTCGTCGAGTTTCTGCTCGATTTTCTCGTCGATGCGCTTTACGGTCTGGTCGATATCCTTCGAAATTTTCTCTTTGTCGTCGAGCGATGTGGTGTCGAGTTCGAGTTTTGCCTTCTGTTCGACGATATGAGCCTCATCAGCAGCGATAAAATCGGCAATCTGCTTCATCAGGTTGGCACTATGCGCACGCAACTCATCATTGGTCAGAGCCGAGATAGAGGGGTATATCTCCTTGATTTTATTGACGTAAGGTTCTATCTGCTTACGGTCTTTGTCGGCC
Source organism: uncultured Alistipes sp. (assembly GCA_964536825.1). GTDB lineage: Bacteria > Bacteroidota > Bacteroidia > Bacteroidales > Rikenellaceae > Alistipes. The sequence goes on from CAZIAS010000005.1 coordinate 55,433, forward strand.
TTCGAGCCGAAGAATAGTTTGATTAAACTTGTAAGTATATCCATATTTCTGTGAAATTTGCTGATTTATAATCTTTCAAAGGTAGTTATTTTATTCGATTTGACAAGCGACTTTCGGCGCTTTTTATAATTCTTTGTCCTATCGGGCACTCTTCGCATCTTTTTGGTTTGCAGTAACAATCTCCTAATTGGATTAAAGCCTGGGTCTCAAATGCATTTGCGGGACGAACTCCGTAGGCACACCAACGATTGATTTTCGAATTTGACTCTGCGGGTGTCTTTTCGAGCAGGCTTATGGCTCGGTCACGCAACTGTTCGTTGCCCATATAGCAACCGTAGGCGTATTGCAACTGTGCAACGACGTTTATGCCGAGTATGTTCGATTTGAAATGACCGATACGTTTGATATGTTCGGTCGAGTCGTGTGCCGGAACAAAATGGAGTGTCCAATAGTCCGAGGCTCCGACTCCGAATAGAAGGGCAACATCCTTCGGAGTACGACATTTGAGAATGTTGTCCATCACAAAGTCGCGCTGTGCAAGGAATGCGGCTGCCTGCGCCATTCGCAGTACCGGATGATTATGCGGGTATATGCGGGTAGTGACCCATTCCGAGGGCGACATAGGTTGGATTTCGTATTTGTGCGAGAGGTACGCGAACTCGCTTTTCAGAGTTAATGTGTAGCTATCGTCGGGGTAGCAGTCGAGTAGTCCCGAAGCTCCGATAAGCAGGGCCTCCAAAGATTGTAACGAATGGCAGTATTGCAGTATTATCCTATACTCTACGCGGGTTGCCAACTTCTCGAAAGCGTGGCTGTTGTTGGGCGAGCCGAGAAAGCGCAGTAGTAACGTGTAGAATGTCTGGTTCCAATTCTCGTGTGCGGCGGTGTATATCTTGCGAATGTCGTTATTCTTGCGTCCGAGGCGCTCGTATCCAAGAGAGTTGTATATCTCGGCGAGATGCAGAGGTTCGGTCTGCGCAAGAAAACCCCCACAGGCGCACAACTCTGCACCCGTCTTCAATCGGTTTATGATGCGTTCAACCTCCTCCATAACTCGGTGCCGCTTACAACAGGTTTAACTCGATTAGAGCCTCTTCGGTCATCATACTTTTGTCCCAAACGGGATCAAAAGTGAGGATTACATCGACCGACTCGACGCCTGCAACCTTTGCCACCTGCCTATTTACATCCTCGATAAGTTGGTCTGCCATCGGGCAGTTGGGGGCGGTAAGTGTCATTCGAATCGTTGCAACACCCGACGGCTCGAAGTCTATCTCGTAAATCAGACCGAGGTCATAAATATTTACAGGAATCTCGGGGTCGTATATGTTTTTCAGCGTGAGGACGATATCTTTCTCGACCTTCAATATCTGTTCCGGTGTCATCATTGTCTTCGATTAGTTTTGTGTGGCGGCAAAAGCCATCGCATACATTCTCATCTGCTTGACCATTGCCAATAGTCCGTTGCTACGCGTCGGCGAGAGGTTCTCGCTCAAACCGATAGCATCGATAAAATATAGCTCCGTATCGACTATCTCTTGCGGAGTCCGCCCATTGAGCACGCGAATAAGCAGAGCGATGATACCCTTGGTAATGATGGCATCGCTGTCTGCCGAGTAATAGACTTTGCCCTCATCGAGGCGGGCATCAACCCATACGCGCGATTGGCAGCCGTTGATAAGGTACTTGTCGGTACGGTGCTCGGGTGCTATTGCGGGTAGAGTCTCGCTCAACTCGATAAGGTAGTCGTACTTGTCGAGCCACTCGTCAATAAGCGAAAATTCGTCTATAATTTCGTTTTGAATCTTGTCGTTCATATCTCTTTTTCTCTGTTTCTATTTTAGTGTCAGTGCCACGCCTTCGGATGCTGCCGGTTCGGCGATACCCATCAGGCGTGCCACGGTAGGTGCCACCGATGTCATACAGACGGGCTCATTGCGGCGTTGGGGATGGATGTCGGCGCCCCAGAAGATTAGAGGAACGTGCGTGTCGTAGCCATACATCGAGCCCGACATCGAGACTACATCGTCGCGAACCTCAATCCATTCGGGCATAAGGTTAATGACAACATCTCCCGAACGTCGCGGGTAAAATCCGTTCTGCATCTTCTGTGCATATCCGCTGCCAAAGTAGCTCATACGCATAGCGGTCGAGGAGAGTGCGTGCGAAACTCCACGGAACTGCATCGCAAAGGTCGCAACCTCGTTCTGAACCTCTGCAATCGATAGGCGCTTTTCGTAAATGATGTTGTGGTTGAGATATATCGAGTGGTCAATGTATCCCAGAACCCACTGCCCTTGCCCATACTTTGCACTCAAAAAGGCATTGACTATAACCTCGAACTGACGGACGTTAAAGCGCTCCTTCTGTGCGCCATTGTAGTCATACGCGGGGCTTGTTCCGTGGTCTGACGTAAGGACGATGAGCAGAGCCTCGTCGTTTTTGAGGTGTGTGCGTACATAACCGATGAATGCTGCCAGGTCGCTGTCGAGAGCGTAGAGCATATCTTCGTATTCGATAGATTCATTGCCGTATCGACTTGCAATGTTGCGCGAGGGGTCGAGGCAGATGTTGAGAATGTCGGGATGCTCGTCAGTGCCGAGGTTGAGGCTTGTTATCGCATACTTCGCAAAGTCGAGAATCGCAGTATTGCCCGTCGGAGTGCGCGAGAGCTGCCCATAGTCGTTGATAAATTCTCCACTCTTTTGGGGCTTGCGTGAGGATTTGGTATATGCGGGCTCCTTAATCGTGATGGTCGATTTGCGTTTATTGCGATAAACTTCGGCGGTATGCTGACTCTGCCAAGTCGTTCCGGTCAGAAGAGCAGGAAGATTCTCGGCGTTATAATCCTTAATCCACGTCGGCAGGTAGGGCGTGTAGTAGGATGATGTGGTCCAGCGGCAACGCTCTTCGTCAATCCAAAACGAGTATCCTTTGCGACCTCCCATCACGACCGACGATACAGGGTCGGTGGCGATGGTAACGAGTCGGCTGCAACTGTCAGCCTTGTATGCGGCGTCCACAAGCGTGGGGGCTATGAGGTTGCGAGGCGAATGTCCGCCTTTGCCTTCGCGCTGCTCGATACCCGCAACCGACTTGTCGAGGGTCAAATCGACCATCTTGCTATCGACATAATCGCTCCACCTTTGCGCAACGATGCCGTGAGTTGATGGCATTGCTCCCGTCGTGAGCGTTGCAAGCGATACGGGAGTGGTGGTCTGCATATAGTTGTAGCGGCTCTCGGTAAAGCAGGCTCCGCCATCGGTCAAACGTCGGAATCCGCCGGCACCGAAGCCGTCGGCATAGCGTTGCAGGTCTCCGGCGTGCATCGAGCTGACCACGATATTGATGACCAATCGAGGGCGCTCGACGGCATAAGATGCGGAGGCTGCAAGCGTTGCAACCAAAAAGAGGGTTGTGAATAGTCTTCTGAAAGAGTGTCCTAACATCGCAATAAACCTAAATCGAGCGACAAAATTACAAATTTATTTGTAATAGCGTTCAACTTGCGGGTATTATTGCGCTCTATTTGATGAAATCGGCAAAATATTTGCGCTCCTCGTCAAAATCAATCTCCGGAAAGGCGTCAATCTCCTCTATTTGACGACGACAGAACTCCTTAAAAACCTCACTGTCGGGATTGAGAGGTCGATGTAGGACCGAGTTGGCAATCTTCTCTATTCGGGGAAGAAGCTCCTTTGTGCGTTCCGAAAGTATTGCGCCGAAAAATTTTTCGCGGATGTATTCGCGAGCCTGCATCGAGGGATGGCACAAATCCTCGGCATAAAAGCGATAGTCACGCAGGTCGTCGTTGAGAATCTCGTAGGCGGGGAAGTAGTGTGCGTTGTCGAACTTTGCGACAATCTCTGCCACAGCGACTTTGAGGATTGATTTACTCAAAAAGTTTTCGTCGGCACCATCTCCCAAATGACGCACGGGGCTGACCGAAAATATGACCTGTTTGTCGGCGAGAATACCGCGCATCAGATTGTCATACATTGTGACAATCTCCTCGACCGAAAGTCTGCGACGAGTGAAACAGGATGCCGGTTGCTTATGGCAGTTGGCGACAATCTGTCCGCTCTCGTTGAGCATATAGACCCACGCCGTACCGAAAGTTATGATGACCCAATCCGAGCGCATCAGAGCGTCGTGCCCCCGCGAGATTGCCACATTTGCCTTTGTCAGCATAATCTCGGAGTCGGGGCTGTTGAACGAGGAGTGAAAATCGTAACTGAACCACTGTTCGTTGTGGAGTTGCAGATCGTTGTAGTTCAATAACTTGTTATCGCTGAAACGATGCAGCATCAATTCGATTGACGAAGGGTTGAACAGTACGCCCGAAGGGTTCGATGTGATGTTGAATTTGGCATTGTGAAATTCATCTGCTATATATCGGGCAAAACACGAGCCTATGGAGAAGATTCGGCTACGGTGGTCAATCTTCTCGGCAAAGGGCTTTATCTCTATCTCGGTACGGAACTTCATCGGATTTATCTATTCGGTTGTTTTTCGCGTGGAAATTGGAATATGATGGACAGTACGACCATAATACCTATGCCGACAGGGTAGTAGAGATGTGGGATAATCTGCAATGGAGATACCCCCGCAAGTCCCGAAGCCATAAGTAGTTGAGCTCCGTAGGGAAGAACGCCTTGAACGAAGCACGAGGCGGTATCCATCAGGCTGGCGCTCTTGCGTGGCGAAACACCGAATCGCGAGGCTATATCGCGAGCAATCGGGCCCACCGTGATAATTGCGATGGTGTTGTTTGCCGTGCAGATATTTGTGAGAGCCGTGAGTGTTGCTATTGATGCTTCGGCAGCGCGTTTACCTCCGATTCTGCGAGTGAGCAGGGCTATGAGATAGTCGAATCCGCCTCCTTGTTTTACGATGTTCATCAGTCCTCCGGCAAGCAGAGTGACGAGTATCAATTCGAGCATCGAACCCATACCTTCGCCGGCTGCGGCAAATACCGAAACAAAATCGAACGAGCCACAGACTGCTCCTATGATGATGGTTATGACTATGCCTATTATCAAGACACTCAATACGTTGATTCCGGCTAATGCGCAAACGATAACCACGACATAAGGCAGTGCCTTGAACCACTCTGCATCGGCTGCCGAAGTGACGGCTCCGCCCGGAATAGTCGAGAACAGATATATAAGAAGAGTTATGATCGCTGCGGGCAGGACTATGAGCAGGTTAGTGCGGAATTTGTCACGCATCTTACAGCCTTGGCTCTGTGTGGCGGCTATCGTTGTATCCGAGATAAATGAGAGGTTGTCGCCGAAGAATGAACCTCCCACGACGATTGCTACCGCCCACGCGATGTCGCATCCCATCTGCTCGGCAAGCCCCGTAACGACGGGTGCGAGGGCAACGATGGTTCCGACCGACGTTCCGACCGACATCGAGATAAAGCAGGCGGCAATAAATATTCCTGCCGGCAGAAAAGTGTCGGGCACGAAGCGTAGCGTTAGTTGTACGGTGGCATCAACGGCACCCATTTGCTTTGCAATCTCGGCAAAGATGCCAGCCAGAACGAAAATCCACACCATATACATAATGTTGGAGTTTGCGGCGCCTTGCGAGAAGTTTTCGATACGTTCCGATAGTGAATTTCCGCGTGTTACGGCGATGGCATAGACTGCCGCCGTAACGAATGCTACGCTTATGGGTATGCGGTAGAAGTCGCCTGCGAGCAGAGCCCCTGCAAGATATACCACCATCAGTACGGCAATCGGAGAGAGAGCCAGCAGACCTTTTTTATGCGAGATATTCATTTGTTTTTGCAGTTGAGCGTTAATTTCTGCCACAAAGATAGTTCAAAGCCACCGCATTGCAAAATCGAAAAATTTTTAGGCGCTCATATACGTATATTACGCCACCATTTCGGCTTCGAGCAGTGGTACAAAATACGGATAGCGTGATTCTTATATGAGTATTACGACCTATTCTATCTTCTTTTGCTGTAATAGTTGTCCCTCTTTGTTGAAAAGATACTCGTTGTTATTGCAATCATTCGCCCCAATTGAGCCATTTTCATTGAGCCAAATCGAAAAATACTTTGGTTCGAGAATAACTCTTTTGGTACGAAGACTATACAATCCTCGGCTTTGGGACTTCTCGGAAAGGAATGTTACATATTCTGTGGGGTAATAGAGCATAAAATCGTTCATATCTACCTTCTTTTTGTATATGTAATCGTGGATATAGACATTTGTAAGACAGGGATCAATTTGTTCTAATGAGTAATATCCTTCATCAAACTCGAATGGGTTGAAATCTTCAATAATCATAAATATAGACTCTCTTGAATAGTCGAGGATATTATTGTATTGAGGCTCTAATATCCATCCCTTGTTGAGTTGCCAAAGACCTACCCCTTGCTCTCCTTCGATAATCAATAATCCAAATATTCCCCTCGCGTACTCTATATTGTTGAACTCGGGTTGCAACAGCCATTTGCCACAAAAATCAATTACGCCAACCTTGCGAGAGATATCATTATATACAATAGCATATTTGCCGCCTTTTGCTATAACGGTAAAGTTTTCCCCGAACTGCTCGAAAATTTGCATATTAACAGGCTTGTTATTTAATTGTTCGATATGCTTGTTGAGTGTATTTACTCGCAATCCTACTACGATAATAATAGAAACAAGTAGTGCTGTGATAGCCACAATAACAAAATTAAGCCACTTCTTCATTGTTTAATGTTTTTTTGGAGAGAGGGGGTAAGACATATGCGGTAAGAAAAATTGTTTAACAGATTTTGGTGTAGTCTTATGGATGCTGTTTTTTAGTGCAAAATTGTTCGATAGCTTTGTCGCTATCATATTCTACAAATAGATTCGATATTATTGTTTTTTTTGAGCGAAGAATGTGTCCTTCGTCATTAAAGCCTAATTTGTGTGTAAACGATTTGTGGATATTCAAAAACTCTTTGAAAGTACTTTCGTCAGCTCGTAAAGCCTCCATCTTTCCCTGATGCGAAAAATCATTATCCGAGTCTGTGATAAGTTGCCGATAAAGTTGCTGGTATCCACTCTTGACCTCATTCCATTCACACACATTGTCAATATTCCAAATAGAAAGATTATTCAGATAAATAGCGACCAGTGAGTAATATCGCTGTTTCATTACATCAAAATCATAGTTATTCCAAACTATATTTTTGAAGTGAGAAAACTCCTTAAATAGTACAAATTTCTCGAAAGCGTTGGAAGTCGTTTTAAAATAGTTGTTCCACGCGATAATTTCCCTCTCGAAAAGAGTTTTTATCTCGTTGTCTTTGAAGGAAGTATGCAATCTGTCCTCATAAACTTTAATCTTAAATTCATACATAAGTCGCATTAAGTCAGATTTACGCCTTATTTGATAGCCATCACTATCAACCTCAAAGTTTAATAACGCAAATGTCTGATATTCAAGATTGCGGTATTGTTTTGTAATGTCAGTGGTCTTTTCGACGGGATAAACATCGTTGAGAATTTGCTGAATTACATAAGTGTTATTCCTTTTCGCGTCATCACCGCTGTAATATATATCTAAAAGGATATTTATAGCTCTCTCGTGCTCGGAGGAAACGGTTTCGTGTAAATAGATGTAATTTTGAGATGCTGGCAACCTTTTACTCTCTATATCTGTCTGTTTGGTAAGGTCTGTCTGCGTTTTATTTTTCGTATTTTCTGCTACGCTTGTAACAGAGTTATTGTTGTGATTGTGGCAGGCGGTCATCAATAACGATAAGAATATAACTACGTACATCTGCATAATTCTCGGATATTTACTTGTGTAATATGCAAATTTAGCGAAATAAAATCTATTATGCAATAGTATATTTCTAACTATTAAGACTTGATGCCGAGAAACTGTTAAATGCGGCATATGCCGTATTTAACGATTTTTATTTCATTGCCTGCTGAATAGCAACAGCAACGGCTACGGTAGCACCCACCATCGGGCAGGAGCCTATGGCGACCAAGTCCCCTTTTGCCAAAAGGGGATTTAGGGGATATGTAAATATGTTAGGTAACAACCCGAAAAAGGCGCAAACTTTTGCAAGTTGCGCCTTTCGATTATCCTTTTATTAGGACTATTTCATTGCCTGCTGAATAGCAACTGCAACGGCTACGGTAGCACCTACCATCGGGTTGTTACCCATACCGAGGAATCCCATCATCTCGACGTGTGCAGGAACTGACGACGAACCAGCGAACTGTGCGTCAGAGTGCATACGACCAAGAGTGTCGGTCATACCGTAAGATGCCGGACCTGCTGCCATATTATCGGGGTGAAGGGTACGGCCCGTACCACCGCCCGATGCAACCGAGAAGTAAGGCTTGCCTGCAAGCACGCGCTCCTTCTTATAGGTGCCGGCTACGGGGTGCTGGAAGCGGGTCGGGTTGGTCGAGTTACCGGTAATCGATACATCGACATCCTCCTTCCACATAATTGCAACGCCCTCGCGTACATCGTCAGCGCCATAGCAGCGAACCTTTGCACGAAGACCATCCGAGTAGGGAGTAGCGGCTACCTCCTTAACCTCGCCCGTGTAGTAGTCGAACTCGGTACGAACGTATGTAAAGCCGTTGATGCGCGAGATAATCATCGCTGCATCCTTACCCAGACCATTCAAAATCACGCGCAGCGGGGTAGTGCGCACCTTGTTTGCCATCTCTGCAATCTTGATTGCGCCCTCGGCAGCGGCGAACGACTCGTGACCTGCGAGGAATGCGAAGCACTTGGTCTCCTCGCGAAGCAGACGAGCTGCGAGGTTACCGTGTCCGATACCTACCTTACGGTCGTCAGCAACCGAGCCCGGGATGCAGAATGCCTGCAAGCCCTCGCCGATAGCCTCGGCAGCGTCAGCAGCCGAAGTGCAACCCTTCTTGATAGCGATAGCGGCGCCTACAACGTAAGCCCACTTTGCATTCTCGAAGCAGATAGGCTGGGTCTCCTCACACATCTTGTAGGGGTCCAAACCCTTTGCCTCGCAGATTGCCTTCGCATCCTCCACACCGTTGATACCATATTGTGCAAGCACAGCGTTAATCTTATCAATTCTGCGCTCATAGCTCTCAAATAATGCCATAATTTTCGATTTATTTAATGGTTTAACAATGTGGATTACTCTTTACGCGGGTCAATGTACTTAACGGCATCCTTGAAGCGACCGTAAGTACCCTTTGCCTTCTCGATAGCCTCGTTTGCATCAACGCCGTTCTTGACCATCTCCATAACCTTTCCGAGGTGAACGAACTCGTAGCCGATAACCTGATCGTCAGCATCGAGAGCCATACGTGTGCAGTAGCCCTCTGCCATTTCGAGGTAGCGGGTACCCTTTGCCTTGGTGCCGAACATCGTACCTGTCTGGGTGCGCAGACCTTTACCGAGGTCTTCGAGCGATGCGCCGATAACCAGACCGCCCTCCGAGAACGCCGACTGGGTACGACCATAGACAATCTGCAAGAACAACTCACGCATAGCGGTATTGATAGCGTCGCATACGAGGTCGGTGTTCAATGCTTCGAGAATGGTTTTGCCGGGGAGAATCTCCGAGGCCATAGCGGCAGAGTGTGTCATACCCGAGCAGCCGAGAGTCTCGACCAAAGCCTCCTCGATTACGCCGTTCTTTACATTAAGCGTAAGCTTGCAGGCACCCTGCTGGGGAGCGCACCAACCCACACCGTGAGTAAGACCCGAAATGTCGGTAATCTCTTTGGCTCTAACCCATTTGCCCTCTTCGGGAATCGGAGCCGAAGGATGATTTGCACCCTTCTTTACGCAACACATTTGTTGCACTTCGTGTGAATAAATCATAGTTTTA
>CAZIAS010000006.1:0-64068 GCA_964536825.1 uncultured Alistipes sp.
CGTGCGTCCGCTGATGTTTGCCACGCGCAAAGAGATTTCGGAGTATGCCATCTCGCAGAAGATTCCCTACCGCGAAGATTCGTCGAACCGCTCGACGAAGTATCTGCGTAACAAGATAAGGCTCGGACTTGTGCCGATGATACGCGAGATAAATCCCAAATTCACATCGTTGATGCGCAACAATCTGTCCCACCTTACGGGGGCGCAGATGTTTTTGGATTATGCTGTCGGGATTATCCGCAAAACCGTAATCGAGGAGCGTGACGGAATCCATCATCTCCACCTCGATCGCCTTGGCGAAGAGGTGCCGTGCGATTTTGTGGCATACGAGATTCTCAATTCGACCTATGGATTCAAGAGTGATGTCGTGCGTGCGTTGATGAAGGCATACCACAGCAACAGCAGCGGCAAGCGATTCTACTCGAAGGAGTGGGTTGCCTACCTCGAACGTGGCGAAATCGCCATAACTCCCATCCCCGACGATGACGATTGTGAGATTTTGGTTGAGGCAGATGCCCTGCGTTCGTTCTGCGGGAACTCGGTACTCTACTACGAACGTGCAGACATCGACAGTGTTACGATCTTCGGAGTCCCCGAAAATATGGCGCAGCTCGATGCCGACCGCCTGCAATATCCGTTGCGTTTGCGTCGCTGGCGTGCGGGAGATTGGTTTATCCCCTTCGGGATGACAGGGCGCAAGAAGGTTGGGGACTTCCTGACCGATACGAAGGTCTCGATGCCGGAGCGCAAACGACAGTTTGTGTTGCTGTCGGGCGAGGATATAGTCTGGGTGGTCGGACGCCGCATAGACGACCGATATGCTCTTACATCCGAGAGTGAAAATGTGTTGAAGATTATACGAGAAATCATCTGACAATGGCAAAAAGTACGCTAAAATTCAAAGATAGTATCGCCTCTTTCGATTCGCTCACGCGGGAGATTGCGGCGCGCAAATTTGCCCCCATATATCTGCTGATGGGAGAGGAGTCGTTCTTTATCGACCGCCTGTGCGAACAGCTCGCAGGGTCGATTCTCAATGAGGCAGAACGCTCGTTCAACCAGATTACGCTCTACGGTAAGGATAGCGATGCGGGTACGATTGTGAACTACTGCCGTCAGATGCCGATGATGGGTTCCTATGAGGTAATAATACTCAAAGAGGCACAGCAGTTGCGCGATATCGAAAAACTTGCGCACTATACGACCAAGCCGACCTCTACGACGATTCTGGTCATCTGTCACAAGGAGAAGAATCTCGATAAACGCTCATCTCTCTACAAGAGCGTTGTTGCGAACGGGGTGGTCTTCGAGTCGATACGTCCGCGCGATTACGAAATCGGTCCGTGGCTTTCGGAGTATATCTCCTCGAAGGGGTGCTCGATAACACCGAAAGGGTTGGCAATGCTGACCGACCACCTCGGTACCGATATATCGAAAATCTCGAACGAGATTACCAAGTTGTTGGTCTCGCTTCCGGAGGGAACACGCCAGATTACCGATGTCCATATCGAAGAGAATGTCGGCATATCGAAGGATTTCAACAACTTTGAGTTGTGTAAGGCTGTGGCTGCTCGCGACGTGGAACGTGCTCTCGCGATAGCCGAGCATTTTGCCCGCAATCCGAAGGATAATCCTTTGCTGGTAACGGTATTGGCGCTCTTCGGAAAATTCCGCGAGATGTTTGTGATAAACTACCTGCGTTGGCAGACACGTCACAAGAAGATGCCGTTCCCGAGCGATGCGGAGTTGATGGGGATAGCCAAGATTAACAACATATATGCCCTTCGCGAGGCGAAGGAGCTTTCGGCGCAGTGGCAAAATAGTAAGGTCTTCGCCGTGTTGGGACTTCTGCGTGAGTACGATGCCAAGAGCAAGGGCGTCAATGCGGGCGGAGCAACCGAGGGAGAGTTGTTGCGCGAGTTGTTGTTGAAGATTTTTATGCAGTAGATAACTGTTGAACAGAGGACGTTGAGTGTTTGCGCCAACTTTGTGCAAGACGAAACAGGAACGATGATAAAGGAGTGTTACATAGATGGTCGTGCATTTGTACGCGATGACTTTCCGGAGGGATTTTATATCTATCGGAGGATGGTGGTGTATGGCGGGTTTGCCCCCCTTTTACACGACTATATCGAACTATTGCAACAAGCTTCGCGCGAACTACTGCGACGAGAGTTTCCGCTCGATTTGCGAGAGGCGGATTCGCTTATCTCCGACTTCTTGCGTCGTAACGGATACCCTTCGGCGATGCCTTCGTATATGGAGGTGCGGCATTATCTGTCGGGTGAAGTGGTTTTGCTCGGAGGCGAAGTGTCGCCATACCCGATGCTTGGTTTGCGGTTGGTATTCCCTTCGGGTACGGATGTGGAGTACGATTTGCCACTCTCGGAGCACCAAACCTCACTGCGTCGTGCTGCCGCCGAGCTTGCGGGATTGAAGGCTGCCGAGCGGGGAGCGAAGGTTGCGGTGCGTATCGATAGCGAAGGCTTTGTTCGTTCGGTGGATGATGAGGAGCCGTTCTTGGTGCGCGAATATACGGTATATATCCCGCAGGAGCCGACGTTGCCCGAAGCACGATGTGTTGTCGAACACATTCGCAAGGCGGGACTTAATGTAGTTGTTGCGCCAATTCCGCGAGCAATGTTAGACGATGCTGACGAACTCTTCTATGTGGATTATCGCGGAGTGACGGCACTCGGAAGTTACAACTCCCGCGCGTTGATGCACATCATAGCAGAAAGGGTATCTACCATATTTTAGGTACCTATATACGAAATTACACTTTGCGTAATTCGTATATAGGTACCACATTTTGTCCCCTTCGCTTACTCTTTTTTCATCGCAAGACTATAACCGTCGATTTTATTCCACTCGCCACGTGTGAAGTCGGGGAAAGCCACAGGCATCGAACCGTTTTCAAGTGATGCAGCCGTGAGTTCGCCTATGCACGACCACTCGGCAGCGTCATAGACATCCTGGTCAAGCGGCAAACCGTTTTGCAGACAATAGACCAATCGTGCATCCATAATAAAGTCCATACCTCCGTGTCCGCCGACCTTTTTTGCCTGCTCCATAAGCTCTATCTGAATCGGATGACGATACTTTTCGAGCAGGGCATCGCGAACTTCATCGGGAACAAATTTGTGAGCCGAGAGGTTCTCGTGGTCGGGGTTGTCGCTAACATTGGCAGCCTCGGCAAAGAGGAATCCCTTGACGGGGTACTTATTGGCAAAACCCTTTGTTCCGGTAAGTTGGTATAGACGGTTGTAGGGTCGGGGAGTGCAGACATTGTGCTGCAATGATATCGTCTTGCCCTTCTCGGTGCCGATGAGAGTGCAGGTGTGGTCGCCATTGGCAAAGGTATCGACACCAAGACTCTTCTTTGCAACCGCCAAGCCGCACACCGACTTGGTATCCATCGAGACCAAATGTGTCATACGGTCGCCACGATGGATGTTGAGCACCTGACAGACCGGACCGAGTCCGTGGGTCGCATAGACATCTCCGCGATGCTGTTGGTTGAATTTCAGTCGCCAATTGCCCTGATACTCGTGCCAGAACTCGTCGAGGTTGTGAATATAGGCACCTTCGGCGTGGAGAATTTCTCCGAAAAGACCCTGTTGAGCCATATTGAGCGTAGTGAACTCAAAGTGGTCATATACGCAATTTTCGAGCATCATACAGTGACGGCGAGTGCGCTCCGAGGTATCGACCAACTGCCAACACTCGGCAACTGTCATCGCTGCCGGAACCTCCACCGCCACGTGTCTGCCACACTCCATTGCATATACCGCCATCGGGGTATGTAGAGCCCACGGAGTGACCAAATAGACCAAATCGATATCGTCGCGTTGGCACAACTCTTTCCAACCATCGTTGCCCGAGTAGGTGTTCTCGACACGCGGATGTCCCAACGAGGCGAGTAGCTCCTGCGTACTCTCGATATTTTCGGGATGTAAGTCACAGAGGGCAACAATCTCGGCACCTTCAATCTGTGCGAAGCGTTTTACCGCCCCGGGTCCGCGCATTCCAAGACCGACAAAGCCGACTCGAACTACCGGGATTGGCTCTGCGGCAAAGCCGAGCATCGACTGCTGTCCTGCGGGACGGGCAGGCTCGTCGAAGACGATTCGGTTGTTGATGATTTTGTAAGGTTTGTCGTTACTGCAACAGCTCGAAATCAAGGTTGAGCCGATGAGCGCAGTAATAATCGTGAAGATAAAAAGGTGTCGTTTCATTGCGGTTGTTTTGTTGATTGATATACGCAAAGATACATTTTTTTTGAAAAATTTTGGTCGATAGGGGGTCGGATTGTTGATAAAATATCGAAAAAGTGTTGTGTTTATGCGAATAGCGAGCGCGGTTTAGCACTATATTTGCCGTTGAAAAAACAATTTACCAATCACAAACGAGAAAAGTTATGGCAGAGATGAAGCAGGTCGGCATAGACCTCGAACTCGATGAGGTAACGGCGCAGGGACACTACTCCAATTTGGCGATTATTTCACACTCGGCATCGGAGTTTGTTGTCGATTTTGCTGCTATGTTGCCCGGCGTGCCGAAGGCAAAGGTCAAGAGTCGCATAATTCTCACCCCCGAACACGCGAAGCGACTGCTGATGTCGTTGCAGGATAATATTACCCGATACGAAAGTAATATGGGGCAGATTAAATTCCGCCAACCGGAGCAGCCGGCAGGCAGCTTCAACAAAATCGGAGAGGCTTAATACGGTCGATTGCCGACAGAGAGAGTTCGGCAGAGGTCGTTCGTTGTATGAAAATCCTATTTCTTGCGAAAGAAGTAGGATTTTTGTTTGCGCTTGTCCTCCTGATTGCGGGCGACATAGAGCCGTTCGCCCGTGTAGGGGTTTTCGCCGGTGTAGAACATTACCGACGAGAGAGTCATAGGTGTGGGTGTGAGGTCTTGGACCTGTTCGAGGTTGAAGTGCAGACGACCCAGCACCTTCTGCGACAATGCACGCATATCCTGCTCGGTACAGCCCGGATGCGAGGAGATAAAGTAGGGTATCAACTGAAAATTTAACCCTTCACGGCGACAGATGGAGCGAAAATCGGTGTTGAGCCGCTCGAATAACTCGAACGAAGGCTTACGCATAAGTTTAAGAACCTTATCCTCGGTGTGCTCGGGAGCGACCTTCAATCGTCCCGATGTGTGGTGCTTTATGACAGTCTCGAAATAGTTGCTCCTATCGAAGAGGTCGTAACGAATACCGCTGCCGACGAAGGCCTTCTTGATACCCTTTACGGCTCGAATCTTCTCGTAGAGGGCGAGCAGAGGGCGGTGGTCGTTGTCGAGATTGGGACACATCTTCGGATGCAGACACGACGGGCGACGGCACTTCGCGCAAAGCGTACGGTCACGACCTCCCATACGATACATATTTGCCGAAGGGGCTCCGATATCCGAGAGGTAGCCACGGAAGTCGGGCATTCGGGTTATGGCCTCTACCTCGCGTAAAACGGACTGCTCGCTACGGGAGGCGATAAACTTGCCCTGATGTGCAGATATGGTGCAGAATGAACACCCTCCGAAGCAGCCTCGGTGAATATTTACCGAGTGCTTAATCATCTCCCACGCGGGGATATCCCCTTTGCCACGATAGCGGGGATGGGGTGCTCGCTCGTAAGGCAGATCAAACGAATGGTCCAACTCCTCGGTCGAAAGGGTGGTGTTGGGCGGATTGATAACCACATATCGGTCGCCTGTGCGCTCGACGAGGGCGGATGTCTGTTCGAGCAGGTTACTCTGGACCTCCTCGGTAACGAAATTTTCGCCAAATGCCTTCTTGTTGCGCAAGCACTCTTCGTATGGGTGGAGCATTATTTTGTCCTCGATGCGCTCGACGTACTCTCGGTCAGCCACGAATCCGACCTGGCGAATCTTACGAAGCAGTTTGGCATTGTAGCCGTTGCGCATAGCCTTTGCCACCTGTTGCACAACTCTCTCGCCCATACCATACATCAGCAGGTCGGCGCCACTCTCGATAAGGATGGAGCGGTGGAGCGAGTCACTCCAATAGTCGTAGTGGGTCAGTCGTCGCAACGATGCCTCGATGCCGCCGATTACGACCGGAATGTGCGGATAGAGTCTTTTGAGAATCTGCGTATAGACCGTGACTGCGCGATCGGGTCGAAAGCCGGCTTTGCCTCCCGCCGTATATGCATCATTGCTGCGCAGGCGCAGGTTGGCGGTGTAATGATTGACCATCGAGTCCATTGCCCCTGCCGTTACGCCGAAGAAGAGTCGAGGGGCTCCGAGTTTGGTAAAGTCGCGCAGGTCATCTCGCCAATTTGGTTGTGGGACTATCGCCACTCGAAGACCTTCGGCTTCGAGCAGACGGCCCACGACCGCCGCACCGAACGAGGGGTGGTCGATGTAGGCGTCGCCCGTGAAGAGAATCACGTCGAGCGAGTCCCAGCCGAGGGCTCGGACCTCCTTTATGGTCGTTGGCAGAAACAATTTTACTGCTTAATGGAGTTGTGTTTAGCGAGGATGGAGTTGCTTTCGGCGAACTATCGCAGAACCACCTCGGTGCTACCCATCATATAGCCTTCGCTGTAAAGCTGAACCTTGTAGGTACCCGCAGCAAATCCGCTACCATTGTAGAAGATGCTGACGTCGAGGTCCTCATTTTGGTAATCAACCTCACGCGATGCCGAATAACTCAACTTGCCTCCCTCGAACTCGAAAGACGGAGTCTGCTCGGTCGAGAGGATATAGCCGTCGGGCGAAGTTATACGAACGTAGATTGTGCGGTTGCCGGGGGTTGCCAACTCGTTGGAGTTGAGTGTAAAATCAACTCGCAGAGTTGTTGCCGTACGAACGCGACTTACGGGTTTGCCCTTTGCGCTCAAAGCGATAAGTGTGATGTCACGAGCACGAACAATTGCGCCCTGCTGTACCTTGTTTTTGAGTTCCGAAGCCTTCTCTTCGGCACGCTCGGCACGAAGATTCGCAGACGAAATCTCCTTGCGGTACGAAACATTCTCGTTGATAAGCTTCTTGTTCAAACTGTTGAGCGAGTCGATTTGTCGCAGATACTGCTTCATCACGGTACGCAGTGTTCCGACCTCTTTCTCGTAAGCGCGCAGTCGGTTGTAGTTGAGGCGGCGCTCATATTTGAGCTGCTCGACCATCTCGTTAGCCTCAACCAGACGTGCAGCAATCGTGTCGTTTTGATATTGAAGGCTGTCGTACTCCGAGATAAGATTCGTAAGGTCATTCTTGATAGAGTCGCGTACAACCTCCAATTCGCGATATTGGAGTTGCTGACGGCGGTTGATATTGTAGTAGAGAACCGATACTGCCGCCAGAATTACGGCAAG
Organism: uncultured Alistipes sp.; assembly: GCA_964536825.1. Classification (GTDB taxonomy): domain Bacteria; phylum Bacteroidota; class Bacteroidia; order Bacteroidales; family Rikenellaceae; genus Alistipes. Next base: position 7,347 of record CAZIAS010000006.1, read on the forward strand.
AATCGCAATCACGATTTTATAACCGCGCAGCGATTTATTTACATCGGTTTGATAATAGTAGTCGTCATCGTCATTCTCCTCTTCGGGAGCGTATCCTTTGGTATTCTCTTCCATAGTCTTGATTTATATTTTTGCAAAGATAGTTATTTTTTGACTAAACGCTCCAATCTCGGCATAAATTACCGCTTAATCAAACTTTCGAGCGGGTATTTCAATCCCGAAAATCTCGATATGTAGGCGCAGATGCTGCCAATGCGAATCGGAGATTCGAGATAGACGGGGAATTTGTTGCGGTCGTCGGTAATCCAGATTGTGAATTCGGTGCCGTCGGTAAATGAGAAGCCGTCGGAGGTGCCTATCTGACACTTGAATTTGAGGGTGCGGAATCGTCCCATCTTCGGGATGCGCTTGACTTCGCGACCAATAAACCTGAATTCGAGGAAGCGGACCGTATCTTCGAGGACCATCTCCAATCGTCGTACATCGCCCACGCGGAAGGAGTCGGACTCCTCGCTACGCAGGTTGAAGTAGAGCGATACGGGGTCCATCCCGCGGTCGGAAATCTGCATTGTTTTTTGACGTTCGGGGAGTCTCTTCTTCTGCCAGCGAGTGTGAACCTCGCCTCGGTCATAGTCGAAGAGGTACTCACTGCGGAATGTGTAGGAGCCTTCGCGAATGTCACTCGCAAAGCGGGTCGTGCGGTTGGTCGATGGATCGACCCAAATATAGTAGCTGTCATCGACCGTGAAGAACCAACGATAAGCAGGCATTGTGACGCCGCGACCGTGGACTTTGTGGTGGGGCCTGCCATCGAGCGTGTCGGTAGTGGTGCGAACATCGACTGTGGCAACCTCGGTGTTGGGGAAGAGCTTTGCCTTATAGCTGACGCGATACGAGAGCACCTCGCCCGGATGGTAGAGTTGCGCTGTGGCAATATCTGCCGTACCGAGTGCGGCACAGAGTATCACGAGCGATATGATTATTCGGGGAAATCTCTTCATAATATTCGAACGTCAGAATCGGTTTTTTATTATGCGGGCGCAAATATCGGTTGTAAGCCTCTCTCAACTACGAAATCATCGAAAAATCCCGTTTCTTCTCGGCGGAGTATCGCAGTTTTAGTTGGCGAAGACCTTCATTTTCGGGTTTGCCCAGCAAGGGGTCATCGGCAAGCAACGCTATTGCTGCTGTTTGCGTGACCTGCAAAATCTGGGTATCGAGGGTTGGATTTGCAATCTTCAAATCGAATGCCACACCGCTCTGCATCGTGCCGTTGATGTCGCCCGCACCTCGCAATTTGAGGTCGAGCTCCGCCAAGCGGAAGCCATCGTTTGTCTCGCACATAGCCTCCAAACGCAGGCGTGCCTCCTTCGAGAGTTTTTCGCCCGACATCAGGACACAATACGACTGCTCGCCTCCTCGACCTACGCGACCGCGCAATTGGTGTAGCTGCGAGAGTCCGAATCGCTCTGCCGACTCGATAACCATAATCGTTGCATTCGGGACATCCACGCCGACCTCGATGACCGAGGTGGCAACAAGGATATCCGCTTCTCCATCCTTGAATTGTCGCATCGACTCCTCTTTGTCCTCCGGTTTCTGCTTGCCGTGGCAGACTGTGACCCTATATTCGGGCAGCGGGAAGTCGCGCGAAATAGACTCAAAGCCATCGGTCAAATCCTTATAGTCCATCGTCTCGGACTCCTTAATAAGTGGATAAACGACATATACCTGTCGTCCCTTGGCTATCTCTTGTCGCATAAAGCCAAACAGGCGCAGGCGTGCCGAGTCGTAGTAGTGGAAGGTCCGTATCGGCTGGCGGTTGGGTGGCAGCTCGTCGATAATCGATACGTCGAGGTCGCCATAGAGCGTCATCGCCAATGTGCGAGGAATCGGTGTGGCGGTCATCACGAGGATGTGGGGCGGTTGCGAATTTTTGGTCCACATCTTTGCTCGCTGTTCGACTCCGAAACGGTGTTGCTCGTCGATAACGACAAAGCCGAGGTTCTCGAACTTTACGCGCTCTTCGATGAGGGCGTGAGTGCCTATCAAGATATTTACCGAGCCGTCTGCAACTCCTTCGAGGGCGGTACGACGTTCGCGTGCCTTCGACGAGCCCGTGAGTATGGCGACGCGTACTCCGCTGCCTTCGAGCATTCGCGATATGGTTGCAAAGTGCTGACGTGCCAGAATCTCGGTCGGGGCCATCATACAGGCCTGATAACCGTTATCGACAGCCAGCAGCATTGTGAGTAGAGCCACTATGGTCTTGCCACTGCCGACATCCCCCTGCAACAAGCGGTTCATCTGATATCCCGATATCATATCGCCGCGAATCTGCTTGATGACACGCATCTGCGCCCCCGTAAGCGGGAACGGCAATCTGTCGTATAATCCGTTAAACGCATCTCCCACCTTCGGGAAAAGGAATCCGTTACGACGACTTATACGCTCGGTGCGCTGCGATTGGATATTGAGTTGGATGCCGAGTAGCTCCTCGAATTTGAGGCGATATTGTGCTTGTCGCAACGCATCGGCTGATTGCGGAAAGTGGATGTTGTACAGAGCCTCTGCCAGAGGCATAAGTCCGTATTGATGCAGTATTGCTGCGGGCATACTCTCGGCGATATGCTCCTTGGCAATGCCCCAGAGGTTGCAGATGATGTTATAGAAACCCTTGGTTCCAAGTGAGGAGGAGAGTCGTTCGGTCGTTGAGTAGATACCCTGCATACCGCTCTCGACCTTGCGAGATAGGGCCTTTTCGATATTTTCGACCTCGGGATGGACTATCGAGAGGTCGTTGCGGAAGAACGACGGCTTGCCGAAAATAAGGTATTCGCGTCCTACCTCGATACGCTTCTCAATCCACGTTATACCCTGGAACCAGATAAGCTCTGCCGAGCCGGTTGGGTCTGATACATAGACCGAAAATCTGCGCTTGCGACCCGTGCCGGCATAGCTCACGCCTGTCACTCGGGCGCGGAATTGAACGTACGCCAATCCCGCCGCCTCCGAAATCTCTCCTATACGGTAGATTTTCGTACGATCGATATAGCGAAACGGGAAGTGGTAGAGCATATCGCGCATCGAGCGTATGCCCAACTCCTTTTCGAGAAGTTTGGCACGCACCTCGCCTACGCCGGAGACGAATTTAAGACCGTTATCAAGATAGTCAGCCATATCTCTCACAAAAGTAAGAAAATTCAAAATTCAAAGTTCAAAATTCAGAATTATTTTTTGGATTTTTGAATTTCACTATCTTTGTGGTATGAATTTAAGCAAATATTCCAGAAGAGAGAGTTGCGAGGTACGGATAGGCGATGTCCGCATCGGCGCCAACAACCCCGTAGCGGTGCAGTCGATGACCAACACCGACACTGCCGATACTGCATCGAGCGTTGCTCAAATCAAGCGTATAGCCGATGCCGGAGCCGAGATTGTACGTCTTACGGCGCAGGGTCGCAAGGAGGGCGAAAATCTCGAACATATCGTGGTTGCTCTGCGTGCCGACGGTTATCGTACGGCGGTGGTGGCAGATATTCACTTTGTTCCCGAAGTGGCAACCATTGCAGCTCGGTATGTCGATAAGGTGCGTATCAATCCGGGAAACTACCGCACTTCGAATGGCGAGTTGGAGGCACTCATCGAACAGTGCCGTGAGCGTGGCGTAGCGCTGCGCATTGGCGTAAATCACGGTTCGCTTGCCAAGCATATTTTCGAAGAGTGGGGCGATACTCCACAGGGAATGGTCGCCTCGGCGATGGAATTTTTGAGGGTGTGCCGCACGTGCGACTTCTCGCAGGTGGTGGTATCGATGAAGTCGAGCAATACACGAGTGATGGTCTATGCCTATCGTCTGTTGGTAGAAGCTATGGAGCGAGAGGGGATGAACTACCCTATACACCTCGGAGTCACCGAGGCGGGTAACGGTATCGAGGGCCGCATCAAGAGTGCCGTGGGTATCGGAGCCCTGCTCTCTGACGGTATAGGCGACACGATTCGCGTATCGCTTACCGAAGCTCCCGAAAACGAGGTGCCGGTGGCGCAGATGTTAGTTGATTACTTTGCGAGCCGCGAGGGGGAGTTTATTGTGACAGACGCTTCGGCATATTCGCCGACAGAGTATCGTCGTCGCAGTGCGGTACAGATTCCGGTCGTGCGCGACGAGATAACCCCCGAATTTGCGATTGTTGAGTCGGTATCGGGCAATCCGACGGCCGAATTGCGCGCCGCAATTCTTAATATGGCAACCGACCGACCGGTAGCTGTTGTGCGTCGCTATGACGAAGATTCGCTCGAAGAGGTTGCTGTCAAGGCGGCTGCCGACCTCGGAGTGCTGTTTATTGATGGTCTGGCAGATGGTCTGCGCATTGAGGCCCCGCAATTTACGGATGCGCAGTTGCGTGAGGTTGAGTTAGCCATCTTGCAGGCGGCACGCGTGCGTTTCTCTCATACAGAGTATATAGCCTGCCCGAGTTGTGGTCGTACCCTTTACGATATTGAGACTACCCTCGCCCAAATTAAAGAGAAGACCTCGCACCTTAAAAACCTTAAAATAGGTGTTATGGGCTGCATAGTGAATGGTCCGGGAGAGATGGCAGATGCCGACTACGGATATGTCGGAGCGGCGCCCGGATGCATAACCCTCTATCGCGGTCGTGAGGTGGTCGAGCGCAACATCCCGCAGGAGGAGGCTATCGAGCACCTGATAGCGCTGATTAAGGCTGACGGGAATTGGGTAGAACTTTAATAATTGACAATTGACAATTGATAATTGATAATTATTGAGTCTGCAACGCATATTTAATTGAAAATGATAGTTCTTCCATCTACATATCTTGGCTCGATTGAGTATTTTGCTTACCTCGCACAGCGGGGCGGGGAGTGCGTGGTCGATATTCACGAACACTACATCAAACGCTCGGAGCGTAATCGTACGCAGATTATGACTGCCAACGGGGTAATGTCACTCTCGGTACACGTTGTGAATGCCAACCGACCGCGAACTCCTATGCACAAGATGAAAATCGACTACTCGAAGCGGTGGCAGCATCAACATTGGATTGCCATAGTGTCGGCATATCGTTCTTCGCCCTTCTTCGAGCACTACGCCCCGATGTTAGAGATGTTCTATACCCGCCAATATGATTCGCTGGTCGAGTATAACACCGCCTTCACGGAGTTGATTATGCGTCTGCTCGGCATTGAGGGGCATTTGAGCCTCTCTGAAAGTTATGTCGAGGCGACGGATGATGATGTCGATTTGCGTATAAAAAAGAGGGAGAGCCTCTTTGACTCTCCTCACTATTTTCAACTCTTCTCGGATCGCTATCCTTTTGCACCGAATCTCTCGATTCTCGACCTCCTCTTTGCGGAGGGCCCTGCTGCTATCGAGCTTTTAAGACGTTGCCGACTGTAAGTGTCATTCGGTCGCTCTTCTCGCCGGCAGTGACCTCGATTGCATTATTGCCGAGCATCTGCAACTCCTCTGATTCGTATTGACACGGACCGACATTGTTGATTTTTACGGTGTCGCCGTTGATTGTCAGCACAGGTTCGGCAAGCGAAGAGTAGAAGGTTACCTTCTGGCTGCTGCGCGAACGATATTGATTTCTCTTGCCCTTGATATGCAGGGTGGGAGAGTTCTTGTTCCAGAGTGCACGGTAAAGATAGTACGTATCTTTCGGGGTGGTGTGGTCCAACTCGACAAGACCGGCGTTGAGAACCCCCGAGAAGTAGCGAGTCGAACCGAAGTCGAACATATTGTTAATCCAAGTCCCCCAGAATGTGGTGTCGCCCGCCAATTCGCGAACATATCCTTCGTGGAAGTTGCGCTGCCATATTTCGGAGGTGTTGTTTCCGCGATATCGCGTGTGTGTAATGATATCCGACGGCTCACTGACGGCACTGCACGCACCATAGCAGACTGCCTGACGCAGATGTTTCCACTCGCTTGCGAGCAACTCTCGCCAAATCTTCACATCAGAGATTTTTCCTTTGTCCCAGCCTAAACTCTGCTGCCAAACGATAAGATCGGTAATGAAGTTTATCTCGCCATCCTGATTGCTGCAAGCTACGGTTGGGCGCGAAGGGTCAAGACGCTTGGCAAGCGAGTTCAACTCCTTTACGTAGCCGAGCATCTTCTCGCCTCGCGATTTGAGCAACGAGAATACTCCCCACATTATTACCGAGGGGTGGTTGTTGTTTTGTGCGATGATTTCGCAAACCTGCCCTCGTCCGTTATTCTCGAATCGTGAAGTCGAGAAGTAGGGGATGTCGCTCAAAAACGGCGCCTGCGTAAACGGGAAATCTATCCAAACCAAAACTCCCTGCTCGTCACAGAGATTGTAGAGAGTCTGTGCGTGCGGAGCTGTTGCCGAGCGAATGGCATTGGCTCCCATATCGCGAATAAGCGCCAAATCCTCCTCATAGTGTCGGGTCGAGAGGGCGTTGCCTACTCCGGCACGGTCGTGATAGAGGGTAACGCCACGCACGGGTGTCGTGCGGTCGTTGAGCGTAAGGAGCCTCTCCGGAGAAACCTCGATTTTGCGGAAACCGGTACGTATGGAGATTGTGTCCGAGCCGGCTACGACACGAATGTCATATAGGTTTGGCGATGCGGGGCTCCATAATTCGGGTGTCTCGATTGCGAACGGAACGCTTACTGCCTTGCCGTCGCATTTCGCACGCAGACTCTTATGAACGGCGGCATAGCCATCGGGGCCAACCACCGAGAGGGTCAGGTTGCAGGTAGCATCCTTGGTCGATGAGAGGTAGATTACAGCCTCGGCATCGACTCTCTCGCGCGAGACATTGTGGGGGGTAATCATCACGCCGTCGGTGCCGTAGAATGTCGGGCTTACTATGGTCGAATCGGTCACGAGCAGTTCGACATCGCGATAGATACCTCCATAAAGATTCATCTCGGTCGAGGTGGGAAGAATATCATTTTGGTATGCATTGCTGACCATTACGTGAAGCATATTGTCGCTGCCGAAGCGAACCTTTTCGGTAATCTCGAAGGTAAAGGCTGTCCATCCTCCGCGGTGCTCGCCGATATGTTCGCCGTTGATGAATACGTCAGCGATACTCTGCACTCCGTGGAATCGCAGAAAGAGGCGTTTGTTGCTCCACTCCGAAGGGATATAGATGTCGCGCAGATAGTTGCCCGTGGTCTGTGCGTAGGTTCGTGAGCCGGTGAGGGCTTCGAGATTCCACGTGTGGGGAACGGTAACATAGCGTGCATTGTCGCTCGTATTCTCGTTTTTGAAGAAGAAGCGCCAATCGTTATTGAGCGAGTAAATTTCGCGAGCATCAACCGTAAAAACGGTTAGCAGTGCCAGCAGGGAGAGGATATACTGTTTCATTGTGTTATGCGAATTATAGTGCAAATATAGGAATAAACGAAAAAAAATGCTAACTTCGTGCGCATATTGTAATCTAATTATGGGAATATTTGATATAGTAGTGAGCGTTATCGCTCTCGTTGCGTTGGTTAATGGCTGGCGTAAAGGCCTGATTACCCAACTTTGCAGTATTGTTGCAATTATCGGCGGAGTGTGGTTGGCATCGGCCTTCGGTACGGAGGTCGGAGCGATGTTGGGTGTGGATGCCCGATATGCGAAAGCTGCCGGCTTTCTGGTTATATTCTTCGTCGTTTTGATTCTGCTGGCGTTCTTGTCGCGAGTGGTAAAAAAGTTATTCTCGTTTGTGGGCCTGGGTATTTTAGACTCTCTGTTTGGCGCACTGCTCTCGGTTGCGAAGGTTGCCATCATTATGGGAGTCCTCTGCTCGGCATTCGATGCGCTGAATGCGGGAGGTCGCTTTGTCGAGAAGCAAAAACTCGACAAGACCATCTTCTTCCGACCGCTATGTCGCACGATGGAGGTGTTTGACCTCTTTGACATCGAAGAGGTTGGTAAGGAGTTGGAGAACTCGGTAAAGAAAACGGTCGAAAACATAGCTGTCTGATTTGATGAAAAGAGGAGTGGTTATATGCGCCACGGGCAGTTGGTACGATGTCTTGTCGGAGGAGGGTACGACCTGCAAATGCCGTATCCGCGGGCGTATGCGATTGAAGGGTGTGCGCTCGACCAATCCAATAGTTGTCGGGGATGAGGTGCTCTTTACGGTTGAGGGAGAGGACTTCGTCATCGAGGAGTTGGTTCCGCGCCGTAACTATATTATCCGTCGCGCTTCGAACCTCTCGAAAGAGTCGCATATCATCGCCTCGAATATCGACCGCGCGATGTTGGTCGTGACCCTCTCGTCGCCACGTACGGCTCCCGAATTTATCGATCGTTTTCTGGTAACGTGCGAGGCGTATTCGATTCCGGCAACCATACTCTTGGCGAAGATAGACCTCGCTGCCGACAGACGAGAGGAGGTGGAGGTCTTCCGCACAACGTACGAGAGTGCCGGATATGAGGTCGTCGAGATTTCGGCGATGTACGGAACGGGTCTTGATCGAGTAAAGGAGTTGGTGGCAGGGCGCACGACGCTGGTGGCAGGAAATTCGGGTGTCGGGAAATCGACCCTGATAGGGGCATTGGAGCCAACGCTCGACGTGCGCACGGGAGAAATATCGCATAGCCACCATAAGGGGCGCCATACGACAACCTTCTCGACGATGTATCCGCTGACGGGCGGAGGCTCGATTATCGACACTCCGGGTGTTAAGGGCTTCGGATTGATTGATATCGAGGATGCGGAGTTATGTCGCTACTTCCCCGATATGATGCGATACGCTCCCGATTGCCGTTACTATAACTGTACCCACGTTCACGAGCCCGGTTGCGCAGTGGTCAGGGCGGTCGAGATGGGCGAGATTGCCTATTCGCGTTACGAGAGTTATCTGAAAATCCTTGACGAAGATGAGAAATACCGAAAATAACGCGCGCTCCATCGAGTGGCATCGCGAGCGTATCGACTACCTGCGCGATTTTATGCGCGAGGAGCGATACGACACGTTGTGCCGTTCGTTGGCGATGCGAACCAAGTATATGACTCTGATGGCGGAGAATACGTTTCATCCCCACAATGCCAGCGCGTTGGTGCGCCACTGCGAGGCATTCGGAGTGCAGACTATGCACACGGTCGAGACTCGCTGCAAGTTCGATTTGAGTGAGAATATTATGCGCGGTACCGACAAGTGGGTCGATATCGTCGGTCACGATTCGACTGCCGAGGCTTTGGATGCGTTGCGTATAGATGGTTACCGCATAGTGGCGACCACACCCCACCGTGAGAGTTGTACGCCCGAGACGTTCGACGTAACGAAGGGTAAGTTTGTGTTGGTCTTCGGGACCGAGCATGCCGGTATCTCGGAGGAGGTAATTGAGGCTGCCGACGAATTCTTGAAGATTCCGATGTGCGGAATGGTCGAGAGCCTTAATGTTTCGGCCTCGGCAGCAATATTGGTCTATATGCTCTCGGAACGTATGCGCCACGAGGTTGAGGGGTGGCAGCTCTCGGACGAGGAGTCCCACGAAATACTCTACCGATGGGTGCGCGAGAGTGTGCGCGATGACGAAAATGTGTTGAAACGTCGCTACGGTGAGGATTTTTAGGGATTTTCGGATTCGGTTTTTTATGGCTTGGTAAATGTGTGAGTGGCTAAAATCGAAAAATATGGCAAACGAGATATTGAGAAAGGCATTTTTGGCACACGTCGGACAGACGTCGCCATCGCCGATGATGATTGAGGTTGAGCGTGCCGAGGGGGTCTTCTTCTATACACCCGAAGGGAAACCTTACTACGACCTGGTGGCAGGTGTGTCGGTCAGCAATGTGGGTCACGCCAATCCTGCGGTTGTGAAGGCGGTGCAGGAGCAGGCGGCAAAGTATATGCACGTTATGGTCTATGGCGAGATGGTCGAGCGTCCGCAGGTGGAGTTTGCCACGCGCATTGCGTCGCTACTGCCCGGGGATATCGACAGTGTCTATTTTCTCTCGACCGGAGCCGAGGCTGTCGAAGGTGCGCTCAAACTCGCGAAACGATATACCGCTCGCCGTGAGATTATCTCGATGCGTCGTGCCTACCACGGCTCGACTCACGGTGCAATGACCCTTATGGGGGCGCCCGAAGGCGAGGAGTGGAAGGGAGCCTTTCGACCGTTGATGCCCGATGTGCGTTCCATAGAGTTTAACGATTTTGAACAGTTGTCCGAAATTTCTGAACGAACGGCCTGTGTTATTGCCGAGCCGGTGCAGGGGGAGGCAGGAGTGCGCCCGCCGAAGGAAGGGTATCTCGCAGCACTGCGCAAACGGTGCGATGAGGTGGGAGCGCTGCTGATTTTCGATGAGATACAGACCGGATTTGGCCGTACGGGAGCGATGTTTGCCTCGCTGAAATATGGAGTTACGCCCGATATCGTCTGTTTGGCGAAGTCGCTCGGAGGAGGTATGCCGCTCGGAGCCTTTGCTGCACGTCGCGAGATAATGAATACATTGACCCACAATCCTGTGCTCGGACATATTACCACCTTCGGCGGACATCCCGTGTGCTGTGCTGCCGGTTTGGCGGCTCTCGACTATCTCGAACAGCACGACGTGGTTGCTTCGGTCGAGGCGAAGGGTGCGCTCTACGAGAGCCTCCTTGCCGACCACCCTGCGGTGCAGGAGATTCGTCGCAGCGGTCTGCTGCTGGCGGTCGAACTCGGCTCGTCGGAGCGAATGTTCCGAATGATGGAGCTCTTTGCCGAGCGCGGTATTATGAGTGATTGGTTCCTCTTCTGCGACACGGCATTCCGCATCTCGCCGCCGTTAGTTATCTCCGAAGAGGAGATTCGCGACAGCGTACGCATCATCCGCGACTGTCTGGATGAGGTGGTGGGTTGCTGATTTTCGGTTGTGGCAGATTTACTCTCCTGCAAACTCTTTCAGGCGGGCAATCTCCTCGCTCCAACGACTTTCGTCGGGAGTTTCGAGGATGAGAGGAATGTTGTCAAAGCGCGGGTCTTCGCATATAAAGCGGAAGGTGTCGATGCCGAGCATACCCTCTCCCAATGAGGAGTGCCTATCGACGTGACTTCCCAGAATCTTCATCGCATCGTTCAGGTGCATACCGCGCAGATAACCGAAGCCGACTATGCGGTCGAACTCTGCAAAGGTCTGCTCAAAGGCCTCGCGAGTGCGCTGGTCGTAGCCTGCTGCAAAAGCGTGGCAGGTGTCGATGCAGACTCCCACGCGCGACTTGTCCTCTACCCGCTCGATGATGTGAGCGAGGTGCTCGAATGCAAATCCGAGATTTGACCCCTGACCTGCCGTATTCTCGATGACGGCAGTAACGCCACTTGTGCGGTCGAGTGCCATATTTATCGACTCGGCGATACGGTCGAGTGATTGCAGAGCTGTAATCTTGCCTAAATGGCTGCCAGGGTGGAAGTTCAGTCGGTCGAGTCCGAGTTTTTCGCAGCGCTCCATCTCTTCGAAGAATGCCGCACGCGACTTTTCGAGCCCCTCACGCTCCGGATGTCCGAGGTTGATCAGATAGCTGTCGTGAGGAAGAATCTGCGCAGCGGTGTAGCCATACTCCTTGCACGCCTCCTTGAATCGGGCAGCCTGTTCGTCGGTCACGGGAGGTGCGCTCCACTGACGCTGGTTCTTGGTAAAGAGGGCAAATGCCGTAGCTCCGATATTGTGGGCGTTGAGAGGTGCATTCTCGACTCCGCCTGATGCACTGACGTGCGCTCCTATGTATTTCATCTCTATCTGTTTTGCGAGTTAATTACCTGCGTCGGTTTTGCTGATTCCATACACCAACGAGAGGACCTTGTCGGCATAACGCTCTCCCAACAACAACTCTCCCTCGCGGCTGAAATGAGGGTCTTTTTTGTCTTTCAACATTCCGCAACCCTCGGCACTTACATAGTCCGAATTGGGTATGTGCTCCGAGATGGTATGTATGACATTGTTGAATCGGGCAGAGGAGTTGCGCCAATATGCCAACTCTCCTGCAATGAAGGGCACGTCAGGCTCTCCCAAATCGCGACGAAGGTTCTCGACAAGTTGTTGCAGTTTGCCCATATATTGCGGAAGTCCTTTGCCGCTATCCGCACAACCCTGATGCCACAAAATTGCGCGAAGTTTGCCAGACTTCATCGCCTTGCGTGTGCGACGGACAGCCTCGCTGTAATAGTTGGGATTGGCATAATCGCTGTCGGGCAGCCACCAGCTGATGGCTGTGCCGCCACGGGCGTTATGTACCAATAATATCTTGCGACCGCTCTTGCGATGAACTTTGGTGGCAAATCCATATCCCGGACTCATCTGCTGCTTGCCGTAGTTTTTGCGAATGGACGAATACTTATTTAACGGATTGCGTGCGGGTTCCGGTTCGTCTTGGTCGTTCAGAAGCCATACTCCTTTGATGTTTTTCAGAGTGTCAGCCTCCAACAAGCGTCCACGTCCTGCCATATTGGATTGACCAATCAATAGATATATGTCATATTCGTTGGCTCGCTGGCGACGAAGTCTCTTCCCCTTGGCATCGCAGTCGGGCGCGAATGCGAGCAAGGCGATAAGACAAAGAGTAAGTGTTCTTAAAATTTGCTTTGTGCCTATCATTGTACTTGAATTTTAGCAGTGTTGTATTACGTCTCTACAAATATATATAAACTTTTTATTATCTTTGTCTTTGGCAAGAATTTTATCACTGCGAATATGAAAAAAATATTATTGTTTACGGCCGCTGTCGCAGCCTTTGTGATGATGGGTTGCAAGCAGCAACCTCACTACCAAATGAAGGGTGTGATTCTCGACCCCAACGACATATCGAGTGTGGAGTGGGTGAAGATGGCAGCCGAGAACGGTATCAACACCATCGGAACACATATGGCTCCCGGATGTAAGGCTATGTGTGCCGAAATCAGCGAATTTATACTTTCGGAGAAGGGTCAGGAGTTTTTGGCAGAGTGCGAGAAGTATGGCATTGATGTCGAGCATCAACTCCACGCAATGAAGGAGCTGCTTCCTCGCGAACTCTACGCCGAAGATTCGACAATGTTCCGTATGAACGAGGAGGGTCGTCGTGTTGCCGATGCCAACTGCTGCGTGCACTCGGAGCGCGCCCTCGAAACCATCGTCAAGAATGCTGTCGAGATTGCCAAGGTGTTGCGTCCGACCAATCATCGTTACTACTTCTGGCTGGATGACGGCAAGCCCGTGTGTCAATGCCCGCAGTGCAAGGAGTTTAGCCCGAGTGAGCAGGCTCTTATTATCGAAAACCGCATTGTCACGGCTCTGCGCGAGTTGGACCCGAAGGCGCAACTTGCCCACTTGGCGTACCACAATGCCGTTCAGGCTCCACGCAAGGTAAAGCCTGTTGATGGGATATTCTTGGAGTTTGCTCCCTACTTCCGCTCGTGGGAGCATCCGCTGACCGATTTGGACATCGAAAGACGCGGAATGACTCACGGCGAGAATCTTCAATGCCTGAAAGATAATTTGGAAGTCTTTGACCCCGAGACCGCCATCGTGTTGGAGTATTGGTTGGATGTTTCGCTATTCAGCAGGTGGAAGAAGCCGGCGGTCGAGCTGCCGTGGCATCGTGAGGTGTTTCTCTCGGATATCGATACCTTTGCCAAGATGGGAGTGAAGAATGTTACCTCGTTTGCGCTATTTATGGATTCGGAGTACTTCGGAAAATACTCTGTTGCTCCCGTGGTAGAGTATGGCGAAGGGTTGAATAACTATACCCTCGCAGGCAAGAATTAGGAGAGGTGCTTAATATAGTAGAAGAGAGGCTGTCCAACAAATTTTGTTGCGACAGCCTCTCTTGTTAATCTGTTCGTAGCCTCTTCGCTTTCCGAGTCCTATCTTGCCCATTCTCGGGCAAAACCGAAACGGATGGGTTGTTAGAAGAACTTTACAGGCTTGCCCTCGATGGCAGAGATGATATTGTTTGCTGCCGAAGAGGCTCCGATACGGAAGAGGTCGGTGGTAATCCACTCCTCGCCCAGAATCTCCTTCACGATAGTATAGTACAACGCCGCATCCTCTGCCGTGCGAACACCGCCCGCAGCCTTGAATCCCACCTTGCGGCCTGTTTTGTCGTAGTAGTCCTTGATGGCGTGGCACATAACCACCGCTGCCTCCGGAGTCGCTGCAACATCGATTTTTCCCGTCGAGGTCTTTACGAAGTCCGTGCCGGCAAACATCGACAGAAGAGATGCCTTGCGGATAAGGTCGGGAGTTTTGAGTGCACCCGATTCGATGATGACCTTCAATACGGTCTCGTCGCCTGCTTCTCCTCGCAGAACCTCTACTTCGTTTGCCGCTTCGTCATATTCCCCCGTAAGCATCTTGCCTACGTTCAGTACGATATCTACCTCGTCGGCTCCATTCTCGACTGCCATAGCTACCTCCAACATCTTTACTTCGAGGAAGGTTTGCGACGCGGGGAATCCGCCGGCAACACTTGTTATGCGCATCGGCGAACCATCAACCGCAAGCCCTACGGTCTCGACAAATGAGGGATAGACACATATCGAAGCCACATTCGGGATTTCGGGATAGGCGTCATAGAACTCCATTGTCTTCGTTGCAAAGTTGGTTACCGACTCCACCGAATCGTTGCACGACAGGGTGGTAAGGTCAATCGACGAGTAGCAGAACTTATACACTTCGACATTCTCGTTCTCCTTTGCGGCAATCTTCAACTGTGCAACCTCCTCCGCGACCTGTGCTTCGCTCGGTGCGGGGGCATATTCGTTAAGATGATTTGCGTACTCCATAATCCTTCGAGTTTACCTATTTATTTACAAATATAGTGAAATTTTCGAATATTTTGTTTCGGAGAGTCTATTTTGGCGATATTTTTTCGAGAACAGACCCTGTTAGACAAAAAGAGTGTGTCCAAAACAAATTTGGACACACTCCGTTATAACCGAAAGTCGTTCGATTAGAAGAGTACAGCGAGGTTGATATCCTTCTTTGCCTTTGCTTCGAGCGAAGCGTCCTTCGAGATTGCGCTGTTGAGCTGTGCCTTCGCATTGTTGGTGTTACCCTCCTTAACTGCGATAACTGCACGCAGGTAGTCAGCCTTTGCCGAGTTGTCGTTAGCAAGGCTCTTCTTTGCTGCTGCGAGGTCACCATTCATAACCTGTGCGATAGCTGCATTGTAACCCTCCAACTGCGACGAAGCCTGTGCGTAGTTACCCTCGGCTGCATTTACGAGAGCCTGAACCTCTGCGTTACCTGCCTTTGCATACTCCTTTGCCTTCTCTACGTTGCCGTTTGCAAGGTGAGCCAAAGCGAGGTTGTTGTTCAACTCTGCCGAGTTGCCACCGGCCTTAACTGCGTTCTCGAATGCTGCAAGAGCCTTTGCGTTCTCGCCGGCCTCTGCATAAGCCAGACCGAGGTTGTTATAAACGCGAGCGTCATTGTACTTCGATGCTGCATACTCCAAAGCTGCAACAGCTACCTCGGGACGAGCCTCTGCTACGTGGAGCAACTCTTCGAGGTCGAGCTCTGCGAACTTGCCGGCCTTAACCAAAGCAACCATCTCGTCATCGGTCTTGCCGGTGATGTCTGCGCTGTTTACAACCTGTGCGCGACGCAACTGCGGAAGAACGTCGTTTTTGAGGCTCTTGTAAACCGACGACATATTCTTAATCTCCTTCTCGCGCTGTGCCGACGAATCGTACATACCGAGAACTTGGAGAATTAAATCCTTGTCAGCGATGTTCGAAGCAGCAACAGCCTCTTTGAAGCCTTCCCAGTCCTCACCGTACGAAGCGGCGTCAATCTGGATGCCTGCCTCTGCGAGCAACTTCTCGACAGCCTTCTTACCCGACTCCGAACGTGCGCTCGACAACTTGTCGTTGAACTTCTCGGGACCATCGGGCGAAGCGTAACCGTTTACATATACAGTCTGCTTTGCGCGATCGTTAGCCTTGTTCTCCTCTACCTTTGCCTTCAATGCCTCCAACTCGGCAGTAGCAACAGCCTTCTTGCAAACCTTCGAGCTGTTGATGCGGTAAACCACGTCAGCCTTGGTAACAACGGTAGTTACGTTCTTGTAGTTGTTAGCAACCAGCTGCATAGCCTCTGCGTAGTCGAGATCCTTCTGCAATGTGTTGAGACCCTTTGCGATGGTGCGACCGAACTTGCGAGCCAAAGCCTGTGCCTCTGCACCGCCTGCTGCGAGAACTGCTGCCTCCTCCTTGGTCGGCATAGCACCGTCGTTAGCGTTGATGAGAGTGAACTCCTTGCAAGGACCGCTCGGGCACTTAACCTCGACGCGGAGCTGCAACTCGCACTGCTGCATACGCTCGTCATAAGCGAACTCTACGTGGTGGGTGTACTTGCCACCATCAACACCTACTGCGGTGTAGTTCTCCTTAACTTTCTCGCCTTGGAGACATTTGGTCGGAGCGGCAACCTCGCCACCCTCGAATACGATAACCGGAGTTACGCGCAACTCTGCCTTCTTGTTGAAGTACTTTGCGGGGAAGGTAACCTCGATATCGGCAGCTACCTTACCATTGTTGAGGACGAGTACCTCGGGGTTGCAGGTCAAAACGACCTGATCCTGATTCTTTGCCATCTTCTTGAAGCAGTTGCAGCTCGACAATGTGAGCGAAGCGACAGCAAGAACCATAGTCAATTTCAAAAGGTTTTTCATAATTGTAAAATTTAATAAAGTTTTGTTTAATAATTATTTACGTGTCTTATGTGTCTTCCGTTTGCTTAAATTTTGCGCCTATATTCACCGGCTTAAAAACTCCGACAAAACGCTCTCTGACGGCTCGCGTGCGGGCATAGTGCGCAATACATAACGCAAATATATGAAAAACTATTGGATGACAATCAACTTTTTGCAAATTTTTTACAAAAACATTCTCTTTTGCCGAAAATGACAATGTAATCGATGTTTGAATAGAGGGTTGCAGCGTGTGGATTCCCGAATTTGGGGCAATTTAGCCGGCGATTTGAGCAAAAAGACGTGCCGCAGTGATAAAAACTCCTCGAAAAATCGAATAATTTTTGCAATTTGTTTGTGAATAACAAAAAAGGTTGTACCTTTGCACTCCGCAGAATGCGCTAAAACATAAAAACTATATAGTTATGGCAATGAAAAGAACTTACCAGCCCTCTCGTCGCAAGAGAATCAACAAGCACGGTTTCCGCGCGAGAATGGCTACTGCCAATGGTCGCAAGGTGTTGGCAGCGCGTCGTGCAAAGGGACGCAAGAAGTTGACCGTTTCGGACGAATCGACTTTCAAGTATGCATAATGACCCGAGAGGGTAAGTGCTAAATAGAACAAGGAGCTCGACGGGGCTCCTTGTTCTATTTTTGGGTAATGGTAATGACGCTGACAGGCGCCATTACAACCCGAACTCCTTGCGAAGCATCTCGACTGCATCCAATCGCTCCCAGCCGAAGAACTCGATTTCGCGCTCGACCTCCTGACCTCCGCGTACCAGCTTTACGGTGCGGGTATAGGGGCGATTGCCGAAGTGTCCGTACGATGCCGTAGCCTCGAAAATCGGATTTTTCAAACCGAAACGCTTTACGATGCTTGCAGGGCGCAGATCGAACAACTTGGCGATGCGCTCGGCAATTTCGCCATCATTCATTTGAAGGTGGTTGGTGCCGTAGGTATCAACATAAACCGACAAGGGGTCGGCAATACCGATGGCATACGAAACCTGTACCAAGACCTCGTCAGCGATGCCTGCCGCAACCATATTTTTGGCGATATGGCGTGCTGCATAGGCTGCCGAGCGGTCCACCTTCGAGGAGTCTTTGCCCGAGAACGCTCCGCCTCCGTGAGCTCCGCGACCACCGTAGGTATCGACAATAATCTTGCGACCCGTAAGACCGGTATCTCCGTGAGGGCCTCCGATTACGAACTTGCCCGTCGGATTGACGTGGAGGATATAATCTTCGCCGATAAGCTCTGCCAAGCGGTCGTTGGCGCGCTCCAAACGAGCCTTCACGCGAGGAATCAGGATTGTGCGAACATCCTCCTTGATTTGTGCCGACTCTGCCCATTCGTCGTGCTGGGTTGAGACAACGATGGTATGCACGCGCAGCGGCTTGCGACTCTCGTTGTCGTACTCGATGGTTACCTGGCTCTTCGAGTCGGGACGCAGGTAGGTCATAACCTTGCCCTCGCGGCGAATGTCTGCCAACTCTTTGAGAATGACGTGAGAGAGAATCAGCGTTGCCGGCATCAACTCGCGGGTCTCGTTGCAGGCGTAGCCGAACATAATGCCTTGGTCGCCGGCACCCTGCTCCTCCTCCTCGGCACGAACTACACCCTGATTGATGTCGGGCGACTGCTCGTGGATGGCCGAGAGGATTCCGCACGAAGCGGCATCGAACTGATATTCGCTCTTATTGTAACCGATGCGGTCGATAACGCGACGTGCCACGCCCTGAACATCGACATAAGCCTCCGAGCGAACCTCGCCCGAAACGACTACCAAGCCCGTCGTGCAGAGCGTTTCGCAAGCGACCTTTGCCTGCTCGTCGTGGCGCAAAAATTCATCAAGAATAGCATCGGAAATCTGGTCCGAAACCTTGTCGGGGTGTCCTTCCGACACCGACTCTGACGTAAATAAAAATCCCATAGTACAAATTTTAATAATTAAAGTATTTGTGCTAAAATGGGGTAGGATTGGCTGCTTTAATAAAAGATGCTGTTTTAGCGATTTTTTATTGTGGTTGCAATCAGTCAAATCTATCCACATTTTGTTTTCCCTCGAAAGGGTGCGCAAAGATACGCCCGCCCTGCATAAATTCCAAATTTTTTCTTAATTTTACGCAAAATTCCAAATACTTACACCTAAACAACGGCACTATGGAGGTTAAAATTGCACAAGATTGGAAAGATATTCTTGCCCCCGAGTTTGAGAAACCCTACTTTGAGGAGCTTACCGCCTTTGTGCGCGAGGAGTATGCCACGCGTCGTATCTATCCTCGCGGGTCGAATATTTTTCGTGCTTTCGATAAGTGCCCTTTCGAGCAGTTGAAGGTTGTGATTATTGGTCAGGACCCATATCACGGCCCGGGTCAGGCGCACGGATTGTGCTTCTCGGTGGCTGACGGAGTCCCATTTCCGCCCTCGCTCCAAAATATCTTTAAGGAGGTGCAGGCCGATACGGGTGCCGAGATTCCCACATCGGGTAATCTCGACCGATGGGCAGAGCAGGGGGTATTGTTGCTCAACGCGGTGCTGACGGTGCGCGAACACGAGGCTGCATCTCACGCAGGTCGCGGTTGGGAACAATTTACGGATGCTGTGGTTCGTGCCGTTGCCGAGCGCAAGCAGGGCGTGGTCTATATGTTGTGGGGAAGTTATGCGCAACGCAAGGGTGCGATAGCCGACCCTGCGCAGAATCTGATTCTCAAAGCGGTGCATCCGTCGCCTCTGTCGGCATATCGCGGATTTTTGGGATGTCGCCATTTTTCGCAGGCGAATGATTACCTTAAAAATATAGGCAAGGAGCCAATTAAATGGTAGCCCCTTGCCTAAATTGTCCGATTTCGACGTTGTATTACCCGACAAGATATTTACTCTTGGGCAGGTAGGATAACGCTTTGGTCAGCAGGTAGCAGATAGTGTAGGTTATCGCAGCCGTTGCCACAATCGAGAGTGGTGTGGGCAGCGAATCTGTCAGCGTGCGGAATACGGCATTGAGTACGAAGATGTGCATCAGGTACATTCCGTAGCTCAAACGCGAGATGTCGGCAATCAGGCGATAGAACCAACCCTTGTCGCAGTTAATCTTCTTGAAGCCGAGGAAGAGAGCCACCGACATCAGTGCGACATTCGGTGTGCAGAATCTCCAACTCGCCTCCACATCACGCAGGGCTGCCATATCGCCGAGAATCATACCTTCGGCATTTACGCCAACCTCCGATGTTGCAAACCAATGGAACCAGCCCGCCGTACCGGCATAACCGACGAGGAACATCGGCAGAGCCACGGTCAGAGTCTTGCGCCACGACCAATCGACAACATAGGTGCGGATATAGTGTGCAATAACGACGTATCCGATATATCCGCTGACGTAGTAGAAGAGCGAGAACTCGTTCCAGATAGCCTCGCCGTACAATTCTGCCTGTCCGAGGTAGCGCATAAACGGAATAAATGTCGTGAGGAACCAGACTCCGATGAATATCTCTTCGCCACGCTTCGAAAGACTCTTAATCCACGGCGAGATTATCGGCATCAGCAGATATACGCCCAGCAACATATAGACAAACCACAAGTGCCCTGCAATGCCTGGGAAGTTAAAGAGCAGACCTCGCATATTTGCACCGAGGTCCATCTCGCTCCACGAGCCGCCATACTGTGGGATGACTGCATAGAGAACCATCCAGATGACAAATGGAATGACTACGCGCGTGAAACGACGCTTGAAGAAGGTCGCAGTGTCATCTCGCAACGGTACGAGCAGATAGCTCGATGCCATAACGAAGAGGGGCACCGACGGACGGAACAGACTGTCGATAAGGTTTGCCCAATACAGGTTGTCGAGGCTCACTCCGAGAGGTGCTCCGTTGCCGATATAGAAAAATTCGCACGAGTGGACGATGATAACCGTCAAACACGCCAGAGCACGCAGGTAGTCAAGGAATACCACGCGCTTTGTAGAATGTATGGTTGTTGCCATTTTGACAATATATTAAGATTACTCCTCCTGAACCTTACGACGCCAGTTGAGAATCGGCAACAGGAACGAGATTACCGATGCGCCAATCCAGAAGAGAGCTGCATCCGAAAAGTCGTAGTGCTTAACCACTTCGCCAACCTCGTTTACGGTCTCGGTAATGTTGCTATCGATAAGCCAACCGCTCACAACGTCCTGAATACCTGCTGCAATGTAGCTTGCCAAACCAACGATACCAAGTGCGGCACCGGTAGCCTTGCGCGGAACAATATCGACAGCCATCAGACCTCCGAGGAAACTGATCAATACTCCGATAGCGATACCGAAGAGTACCATACTCAATACATTGACCCAATAGTTGCAGCCTCCGTAGATGAAGATTGCATACGAAACACTCAACAGAATACCGGCAGCGAGTGCGGGAATCTTGCGATTACCATTGAAGAGAACGTCTGTAAGCCAACCCGAAACCACCGTACCAACGATGCCGAGCAGTGCATTGAGCGAGATGATGAACGTAGCATCCGCCATCGAGAAACCCTTGGCCTCTTGCAGGAAGAGGATACCCCACGAGTTGAGCGAATAGCGGCTGATATACATAAATGCCGATGCCAATGCCAGAATATAGACACCAGGGTTGCGCAGTACCTGGCGCTGGATGGCGTTTACATCCTCGTTGGGCTTAACTTGCGGTTTTTCGTGCGAGAGCACCTCAATTGGGGGCAGGCCCTTCGATTCGGGGGTGTCGTGCAGCAGGAAGAGGATGCAGATAACACCCAACACTCCGGCTATTGAAGAGCCGAAGAAGCCCCACTGCCAGCCGGCAACAGATACAATCGAGCCTACGAAGATGAACGACAACCACTCTCCGATGTTGTGGCTGGCCGAGAACATTCCGTAGAACGTACCGCGACGATTGAGCGGGAACCAGCGCGAGAGTGCGATGATTGCCGGTGCAGCACCCATTGACTGTGACCATCCGTTAATGCCCCACATCACGGCGAACGAGATGAAGAGCACGGCTGTTGGGATTACCGCCAGGCTCTGCGATACGAGGCCCAAAACGCCCATAATAAAGTTTGCCAGGGTCGAAACGAGCAGACCTGTGGCCATAAAGCGCTTGATGTTGCAGTGGTCTGCGATAAAGCCGTTCACAAACTTACCGGCAGCGTATGCAAAGAGAAGCGCCGAGCCGATGACGCCGAGTTGTGTAGCGTCAAGCATACCGCTGTCGAGAATCGGCTTCTTCATTACGTTAAGGCTGGTACGGCATACATAGTAGAGGCTGTAACCGAGCGTACCGGCAGCGAAGGCTTGAAGACTTAATTTGCGATAGTAGCGAGTCTGTGCCTTTTCATCAAGATTCAGCGGCTCGATAGGTGCGCTGGTCTTGTAGAAATTACGAATAGCTTTGAACATATTTTTTAAGTTTTTTGGTTGTTCGTTTTCAGGTTGTTGCATATCATTGCATCACACAAAGGTACTCTTTTTCGGCAAACGAGCAAAAAAAAGAGGCGAAACTTTCATTTCGCCCCTTGGTTTATTGTGCAGATAACTACTCCAAACCCATATATTTGCGGTAAGCCGGATAGACGTAGGTATCATAGATGTGCGACACGTGCCACGGAGAAGATATGTTGTCGGTGCGAGCTTCGGCATCGCCTCCGAGCAGAGTACTCAATGTGCCGTACGTACGAGTGCCGACCTCGAAGTCGAAGGGACCGCGATAGCGACAATCTTTGAGCAGAGTGTAGTAGAGTGCGCCCCAAAGGTTGTTTTCGCCAATCGAGCCGTAGCGCTTCTCGCCCTTGTACAACAGACCGGTCTTCGGATAGCCAGGGTAGAGGTGGTCGTCGTTATAGCGACGCCTGGTCGGGTCGTTATCCCTGCCGCGATTGTCGTGCATATGCAGAGCTCCGACTCTCGGACCGCAATCGCGCAGCCAATCAACTACCGTGCGACCATCCTTTACGATGCTCAAATAGACATTTGCGTGGCCGATATCGACGGCAATCATTACAGGCTTCTTAACCTTGCCGAGGTCGGTCATCGCATTGGCTTTATCGACACACTCCGCCAGAACGCGGCTGTCGGCTCCCACGCCGTGCGACATATTCTCCACAGCAATCTGGGTACCCACCTCGTCGGCTACCAACTGCAACTCGTAGAGCGTGCGTGCCATATTGTCGGCATTCGAGCCGTCGTCGAACTGCAAGGTCTGGTTGCAGTGGATAAGCAGGAACTTGGGCTGCAAAACGCGTGCGGCACGAATAATTGCCGAGAAGTAACGGACCGTCGAGTCGCGCTCCTCCTCATCGGGCGTACAGGGGTCGTAGTAACGAGCCTCGGTCTGGTTGCCGTAGGGGAGGTGCATACACCAAATCTTGCGATTGTGCTTTTCGGCAAGAGCGTGACCTGCCTCTGCACTTGCCACCCACTTGTCGTATGCGGTTGCAGCATTCTCTTTTGAACCAAATCCGGGGCTGATGTAGGTGTAGCCCAGAGCGGCCGAGCCCGAGAAGAGGGCATCGTTGGTAAGTGAGCCCGTGGTGCCGACTCTCAAACGCAGACGCGAAACATCCTCGCTTGGGTCTCCGAGTTCGGTCGTTGGCTCGACGATGGTATAGTCGCTCTCGTCGTAGTCGTAGGGTATGCGTGTAACGACAAAGTCGTCGAGATAGAAGACGTTATTGACATCGCGTATAATTGTGGGGAAAAATTTTAATGTCGTATTGTTTGTAAATGCTCCCACTTTGAGCTTCACGTCGTGCCAGATGCCCGGCTCAAAGTCGCCGGAGTGGATGATGATGGCATTGCGAGCCTGCGATGCCTGCGAGAGGCGTGTGCTGGTTGCGGGGTTGATATCAAGCTCCTCGCCATCGACCCAATAGTTCAGGAAGAAAAGGCCCGAGCCGCTGGTGGTCTTATCGCCATCGTTGTCGCTAACGGCAGATAAGGTGATATTTCCCGAATAACCCTTCTCCAAGCAGATGCGGAACGAAATCTCGGCAATGCAGGGAGTGTTGCCCAGATTCTTGACAAACGGCGTGCGGAAGATACCGCGATTTGAGTGGTTTGCGGGGTCGCCACCGCAGATGTAGCCCTTATACTCTTTGGCATAGAAGAGCAGTCGCCAATCGTCGAGTCCGCGATTGCGCATATATGCTTTCGAGAGGTCGAGTTTTGCACTGTTAAAGGTGTAGTGGGTATATTCCTCATCGGTAACGAAGGTTGTACCCGATATCTCCTTGTCCTTAACTCGAACCGCAACTTCGGTACCCGTAGCGGTTGCGGAGGGAAGGTCGGCAGTCGTACTGCCACGACCTAAACCCTGCGTGCCGGCAACGATATCGCCACCCCACGTGCAGTTATCGAAGTGTTGTGCATAGAGCAGATGCTCGTCCGGCAAGTAGTCCAATGCTCCGAGGTCGAGAATCTCGCCCGCAGCGATTTCGAAACTGCTACCATATATCTTTTCGACCTTCTTGCGATTGCGGTCGCAGATACGAATCTTGAAGCCGTTGTTGTAGGTGCCTGCCGGAACGACGATATGGAAGTAGGTGCCACCGCTCGAAAGAGCCGCTCCCTTGTCCTCCTTGCCTGCGCAGTTCAGCGTTACCCACTTCGACGATACCGCGTGCTTGATATCGGCAGTCGATAGGGCGCCATTTGCGGGTTTGAACTTATACTCTCCTGCAATATGGCCTTGCGCGAGGTCCTCGACATAGATGCTTGTGACGTAGCCTTCGCCGTGAACTTTCAGGCGAAGAACGCCACACATCGCCGACATATTCAGGGTCTTGCCACCCTGGCAGACGCCATACATCGGCAGCGCATTGGGACCGAAGGTCTCCTCGTAGTAGAACTGCGAGAAGGGCAGGGTAAAGACTCCGTCAGCCTTGTCGTAGAGCAGGGCGGGGTAGAAAGCCTCGTAAGTGTTGTCGTCCGAACGATTGACGTGAACTACGGGTTTCCCACCTTCCATTTCGACATAGTAAGTCTTGCGATTGACTATAATCGCATCGTCAGCCTCCCACGCGATGCTTGTACCATTGAGTTGGGCACGAGTCTCCTCTGTGAACCCTTTCGCACCGAGTCGGAGTGTAATCTGACCCTCTGCGGGACCATTCCCGCCACTACCGTTGCCATTGCCATTCTCATCGGTCGGATCTTCCGAGCAGCCGACCAAAATCAACGCTGCGATTGCCGCTATGCGTAAAAATTTTTTTAACATTTCTGTCTGTTGTAAAAAAAGGCCGCAAGGGCTTCGCTTACAGGAAGCCCTCACGGCCTGATTATAGGGAAATTACATATAACGCAACGAGATGTTGCCGAAGCAAATTACATTCTTCTGCGTAGTGCTTGCACGAACAACACCACCCTCTACGCTGCCATCCCATTGGAGCGGAATGCTTGCCAATACATTGTCGTAAGGACGGATACGGATTGTAACCTTATCCTTGCCGAAGATGTCGCTCGGGAAGAAGAATACGTGGTCGGTGTAACCCATACCGCAAGCTGCCGATGTACGGTACATACTTGCCGCAATCGAAGCATCCCACCACGGATGCGGACGCAACTTCACATAAGGCTGATTTGCATAACTATCCATAATAGCCGCGTCATAAACCATTGTCCAGTTAGCGCCACCATCGACGGTGTACTCTACACACCAGTGAGCGGGATAAGCCTTGACCGTGGAAGTTGAGCCGGTACCTCCCATAAAGGTAAATGCCATACAGAACTTCGTTCCGCTGATATTTCGGGTATTCATATCGATGCAGACACCCTGGTAGCCGACAATCTCCTTCTCGCCGGTCTCCTCGTTCGTAGCCCACTTGTACCAGCCCTTCACATCCTGACCGTCAAGACGGAAGGCTTTCGATGCTCTGTTACCCTTCACTGACCACGACTGACCATTCTTGTTCTTATCCCACTGACTCTCGGGAAGCGCATTGCCACTCCTATCGACGGTGTTACCCGGGTCGAGAGCATTGTAGTTTGAGAATGCTTGGAGAGGGTATGATGATGTCGATTCGTGGTTTTCGCAACGCAACTCGGCATTAGGACGCTCCATAGCCACATCAGGCGGGATAATCGAGGACACACCTTTCGAAGAATAATCTTTGCCAAAGCCGTTTGCCACGGTGTAGAGCGAGAACTTGTACGAATACTCGCCATTCCACTCTGCGAAGGTGGTGTAACGTGCGCCGGTATCGCCAATCGAGAGAACGTCAGTCTCCTCGACGGGGCGAATCTGGTAGCGGCCCATATAGTCGCCATAGCGAGGATTCTGCTCGTGAACGATGATACCGCTCATATCGCCCGAACCTTGCGGAACGCCGTTACCCTTGCGACGCCACTCGACGAGCGAGTTGAGCGACATATAGATTGCGTCGCCATTCGCATCATAGAGCGCCGAAGCCCAGCCATCCATACGGTTGTTGGGTTTGCTGTTGGCATCGTCGGCGAAGTTGTTCACACTCGACAGGAGCGCATAGCCTTCGTAGTAGTTCACATACGCACCATCCTTGAATACGAACTCGGTATCGGTGAGGGTTACGAATGTGTAGATATCGTCATCGGTCAGCTCGCTGATGCTCTTGCGCTTTGCGGGGATGTCGGCAGCCGTTCCCGACTCTCCCGAGAGGAGGCTTTCGGCTTCAAGACCGATGATTGAATAGCGGTCGGGGTTGAGCTCCTTGACGATTTTCGTACCTTTCAGGCCGATTTGCATTTTCGAGTAGCGGCGCAACTCGTTGTCCTCGGCATCGTTGAATACGAGGCGGATACCGCGAGTACCATCCTCACTCTCGATGTAGGCGGTACGTGCACTTACCGACGTATCGACCTTGTCGTAGTTGGTGTTGGGGTTGAGCGCCATATTCTTCGAGCGGAAGTCGCTGACGATCCAGCCCGAGATGTTGATATCCTCGGTTACCTCAAATCCCTCTTCGGTAGCCATTTCGAGAATCTGGTCGAAAGTTACCGCCTGTCCGAACTCGTCGTTGCAGTTTGCCTGCGTCACGAACACGCGCAGCTCGAACTTCTCGTTCCAGCCGTCGATGTAAGTGAACGAGACGATGGTGTTACGCGGAGTCTCGGAGTTGTTGGCCGTGGGGGTCAGCGAGAGGACACCCTCTTCGAGCGTGATATCCTGAATCCAATTCTCGCCACCGTTGGTGTAGGCGATAGTGAAATCATCGAGAGCGATGTTTGTCTCGACATCGAGAGCGATGGGCTCCGACGACGAACCGTTCACAGCCTTGAAGGGGGCATTGCAGTCGATTACGGGGACTACACCCGCCTGCTTGACATATACGGTGTCGGCTCTTTCGCCCGAGTCGAGGCAGAGGCGGATAGCCGCCATACGACGGAAACCGTCGTTCTGCTTGTACGAAACGACGAGATTGCCGTCGTTGTGCATATGCGTAGCGCTGAGTTTTGCCCAATTACCCTCGATTTCGTTGAGGAACTTCACGGTGTAGCCTCCCTTTGCGTAGATGGGAATCTCGACCGAACCCTCTTCCTCGGATACGGGGTACTCTGCGGTGGGGGCAATCAGTTCGAGCACCTTCGGATACTCGGCATCGTCGAGAGCCTCGCACGAGGGCATCACTGCCGCTGCACCACACAATAACGCCACAGCCACAAAGCAGGAGGTTATACGTTTGGTTAAATTTTTGAACATTTTGTCAGTGTTTTAGTTTTTTTGTTTTTTGGGGTTTCCTCTAAATTCCTCCCCTTGGTTAGGAGAGGTGGCTGAAAGCCAGAGGGGTCCGTCAATTATCAATTGTCAATTAAGCCTCTTTCAGAGTCTTTTCCTCCTCGCGGCTCGGCAGAGTGCAAACAAGTTTGTTCTCTGCTCTCGCTCCGCATCGTCGGTTCACAATTGATTTCGGTTTGGTTAGGGCGCCTCCCCCTTGCGAGTTCGGCACCCACCCTAACCAATTACCGGTGTTTCGTTTAATTATTCAGCAGCTGTTGTTACCACAACATCCTCCAACATCAGAGAGTGGATATACTTGTAATCCTTCGTACAATCAAATCCATCAACGTCGCTGGTGTCGGTGTAAGTAGCATCCTCCGAAGATTTGCCGAACCAAGCCAGACGCAACGATGCGGGCGAAATCTTAACCATTACCTTTGCAGCACCGATTGCAGTTGCAGGCAGAACGAACTTCTGCTGAACGTATGCGTGGCAGTGGTCATCGGGAGTATTTGCAGTAACCGTGGTTGTGCCATCTTTCGGGCTGGTAAATGCGGTATCCTTGGTCCAACGCATTGTCGGGTTCATCTTGAAGATATCCTCGCCGTTGATTGCATTTGTACAAGCTGTCCAAGTTGTGCCATTGTCAGTCGAGCACTCGACCTTCCAATAGAGCGGGAATCCGAAGGTCAGACCTCTCCAACGGTGTTTAGCCTCGTATGCGTTATTCTTGGTCTTTCCGGGGCAGAGGTTACCGATGTTGAACGAAATCGACATCTCCTTATCAGCTCCTGCAAACTCTGCAACGATACCGGTGGTAGTACCATCCCAAGTTCCATCCTCGTCCCATCCATAGTATGAAGCTACGTCGTGGTTGTACACCAACGAACGGCAGTTTGCACCACACTGATAGTCGGCTGCCTGTGTCAATGAGAAGGCGTGCTCACCGGTGTTGGTCATACCGTCAGCAGCATTGGGGTGCCAAGCGGGGTTGGTGTATTTTCCGTAATTGCCCGACGAAGTGAGCTCTCCTGCCGACAGAATGAAAACAGGATAATCACTTGCAATAACACTACCCGAAGCGATAACCGTGAGGTTAGTTGCGTAGAGAGCAGTAGCTGCATCCCAAGCACCATTGACAAGACCTACCATCTTGTTCTGGTTAGTCTGTCCACCTGCCGGCTGGGATGTCGAGACAAAGCCGCCTGCTGTGGTTTGTCCGTTCCAAGCATATTGAGAAAGTGAGAATGTGCTCTTATCCAAACGCCACGAAACAACCTCATTAACAGCACTCTCCTTGGTGGTAGTCATATCAAACGAAGTCTGGTCGAAGGGACGCAACTGGAACTTACCGATATTACCATTGTTTGCATAAGACTTATCGGTAGTGTGAACCAAGACGCCGTGAACCGAACCCTTACCCTGCGGAACCTTAATCTTTGCTGTAAGGTCGCGCTTCCAAGTACATTTCGAGTTGATAAGGATAAAGATTGCATCGTCGTTCTTATCCTGCATCATCGTAGCCGACTGGTCACGAAGAGTACCAACAACACCCGATGATGTGTAACCATATACATACGGAGCATCTTTCAAGAGGAACTCCATATCTTTGAGCTTAACATCGGTGTTAAGGTCTGCTGCGGTAAGCTCCGAGATATACTTCTCCTTGGTTACAATCTCATCCTCGCAACCCGGAGTAAGCTTGAAGATATTACTCGGCGAGAGCTTATCGAACCAATACTCCCACTCGCCATCAGCAACCTTTGTCTTGTAGATCTCAAGGCTTCCGCACTGGAGCTTAATCTTGTCACCACGCTTCAAGGTATTCTGACCTGCGGTATAGTAAGCGAAACGGAAACCGGCTGTACCATCCAAAGTCTGTGCATAAACAGTACGGGTATTAGCGGAGAAGTCGAGAACGCTCCAATTGGTCAATTTTGCTTCACGCATATTCAGACACTCCGTACCACTACCGATTACGATAAGCTCCTCTGCCAACATCTGGTCTGCGCGTGCACCGATGGTAGATCCTGTACTATTGGTTTTCGTTCCATACTCAATAGCGTTTCTGTGAATATATTCAACATCTACACCAGCATAATTTGTTGTGTTTGCAAGGTTGATGTTGAAGGGCTTAATAATTGCGCGGTCGAAAGTGTAGGGAGTCTCGCTGGCAATTTTAAGATCGAAGCGACCGTGCTCGTCGGTGTGAATCTGGATATACGATTGGTTACCGCTATCCCATTTCGGACCTCCGTATTCGCCCGGGAAGAAAATCAGATAGACGGGATTTGCCTCGGTGCTTGTTGCTGCAACGGTGGGGCCATCCTCATTATAGTCTGCATAAGCAGTGTAAGCATAAACCTGGGCATCGTACGAGGTGGTTCTGGTTGCGCCATCAACTGCAACCTCGATAGCGCTATCCTCGGTAACGGTGGTAAGGTCGAAAGCTTTGCGGATACCTACGCAGTAGTTGCAACCGGTAACATCCTCGTGCTTCTCGGCACCGAACTTGATACGACGGATGGTTGCACCCTGATGCTCGTCCATATCCGAGTAGATGTTGAGCTTCATAACCGATGCTACGGGGCGGAACAAGATTGTCTCGCCACTTGCAGCTGCAAGGTCGGTAGCCACCGATACCATAGGCATATAATCGCAGTTGATCTTGCCTAACTCGGGCTGCACCTGTACCTCCTTGATTACAAGCGAAATAGAGTTTGCCTCATTGCTGTCGTTAAGCGTCGAGTAGGGGTGGTATGCCAAAACCTTGTCGCCCGCTGCAAACGATGCAACATCTACACTTACGCGGGGCGAACCATTGACCATACGGATGGTACCCTTGGCGTTCTTGGTTGCCGTAGCCGAAGCGTCAGCAGGAATCACATATACGCCGACCTCGTCGCCCTCCTCAAACTGAATGGTAATCTCGTCATCCATAAAGGCACGCGAGAGCTCGACATCCATTCCAAATTCAAGCGGAGTGTTATACTCCACGGTTTCGTTCTTGACAACATCGTCGGTGATGTCTGTCGTACAAGCCGTAAATGCCATTGCAGCCACGGCTAACATTGATAAAATCTTTTTCATTTCTTTCTGTTTTTTAGTCGTTCTACAATAGATTAACAAAGATCCTCGGCTGTGTCCTGCTCAAAGGTCTCCGTTCCGTGCTGCGGGTCGAATGACAGAGCAAAGCCGCCTTCTACACTGATGACTTCGATTTCGAAGTCGGGAGTTACGTAAACCCCCTGTTTGGTTGTTTTCATCTCTTTGGTTTTTTGATATTTGGTTATTTGTAATAGACATACAATGAGCCGAATCGGAAGAATGTCGTCTGCTTGCAGTGAGGCGTGACGACACCCTTGTCGAGAATCATATCGCTCTGCGGTTTCGAACGTATCTGCGCCAACTTATCCGTGGCAGGCGTGATGCGCAACAAAACCTTGTCGCAACCGAAGACTGCCGGCGGCAGTGCGTAGGTGTGCTGCTGCAAACCCATACCGCAATCGTATCCCGTGGGCTTCACGCTGCGGTCGCCGGTCAGCAACTTCAATCGCGAGGGCCAGAACGGTACCGGTCGCAGATTCGTAATGAGCTGATCCGTAGCGGTGTCTTTGAGCGTAATCCAGCGACGTCCGTCATAGCAGCACTCGACCTTCCACTGTGCAGGGTACTGCCACGATGAGTCGGCACTCTGCTTGCCCGCACCAAAGTCGAAGCACAGCGACATCGCCGTACCCGAAATCTTCGCCGTCGAGAACTCGATGAAGACCGAGTTGGTGCCGACAACCTTGTTGTTCGAATCGAAGAGGTACCAGCTCGTCGTCGGTCCCTCGAATGCGATGGCGCCCGCGTGAATGTAACCACGCTCGGCAGTCGAAACATCGTTGAAGTCGGGACAAAGAACGAAATACGAGTCGCTCGTGGTCCACATATAGCCCTTGCCAACATCCGGAAGCAGACGGTCGCCCTTGACCTCCTTCTTCCAATGCTGACCGCTCTTATAGCCCATAAGCTCGTAGTTCGCCTCCGCAGAGTTGTTAGCCTCGAAGAACCAGCCTACAATTGTCTTGAAGGGCGACTTGCCCTTTGCCGGAACAATATCATTCCCATCAACGGGGCGAATCTGGAATTTACCCATATTGCCGCCGTGACGACGTACGTGGCTGCTCACGATAACTCCGCTCAACTCGACCATTCCCTTCGGAACGGGCTTGCCTGTACGACGCCATTGGCAGAGAGTGTTTACAAGCATATAGATGGCCTTGTTATCCGTATCGCGGAGCAACGATGCCCAGCCGTCCATTCGGCTCGTGACGCCATAAGGCTTCGCGACGTTGTGGAGCTCGCTCTTGATGCAGTACGGCTCCCAGATGTTGGTGTAGGAGCCATCCTTGAAGATGAACTCTACGTCCTTCAATGTCACGAACGTATAGACATCCGTGTCGGTCAAGTCCTTGATATGCTTCTCTTTACGCACAACCTTCGACGCGTCGCCCTTCACGAACGAGAGGACATTCTCGGTCGTCAGGTTGCGAATCGTATAGCGCTCGGGGTTATACTCCTTGACGATGGTCGCACCTTTGAGGTCGAGTTTGACCGTGCCGTAGCGGTAAAGACCATTCTCCTCCGGAGCGTTGAATTTCAGGCGAAATCCGAGCGAACCGTCGGGCGTCTGGATATATGCCGTGCGCATATTGTGCGTGATATCGGTCTTGGCGGTCGAGACATTATGGTTCTGGTCCATATTCGGGCTGTCGCAGTCGCTGATAACCACACCCTCGATAACCACACTCTCGGTTATCGAGGTCTTATCCTCGGTTACCATCGCGCGCACCTGCTCGAAAGTCTTAACCTCCTGTGCCGAAATGCTTTGTGCCGCAGCGGTGGCGATAATTGCTACCGCCACTGCCATTGCACATATTCTCTTTGTGAATTTCATAAGTTATTGTTTATTTTACACAGGTTACTGCTACATCTTCGAAACAATATGCATTACCGTGTTCGATGCCCTTGGTTGCCAACAGACCTGTTCCGTTGAGCGGAGTGTTCCACGCGTTAGAAGTAGGCCAAGCCAACTCCAACGAGCGAGGCGAAATCTTAATCATCACAGTACCTGCGCTCTGTGCGTTGTCGGGCAGGATAAACTTCTGCTGCGTATAGCCACCCGGGGCGCTTGCTCCTGTCGGAGTCTGGGCAAAATAGATATCCAAATCGGAGTTTGCAGACGGAACGGCATTAGTTCCGGTGATGGGGTGGTAGTAACCGCACTTGTCGATGTACATATTGATCGTATGCATATCGAATGCACCTGTCTGGTCGCCTGTGATAGCGTTTGTACAAGCTGTCCAAGTGTTACCGCCGTCAATCGAGCACTCAACTTTCCAATAGAGCGGGAAGCCGAATACGATGTGACGATACTTGACACCGCAGTTAGGAGCAACAGCGAAAGATACCGCAGCCTTGCCGGTTATAGAGCTTCCGGGAACCTCGATAATAAAGCCCTTGGTATTGCCGGTCCAAGCTCCGCTTGCATCCCACTCGTAGAAACCTGCTACCGAAGCGGAGAAGCTGATGGACGTAGATGCAGAGTTAGAATTGTTGTCGCTCGATGCGCCCATCGTTGTGCGTCCCTTCAATCCGTTTACAAGACCAAGCGGGTAATCACGGTTGTCAATTGCTCCATTCGAAGCTTTGCTATACCAATAATTGATAGTCTTGTTGATAAGAGTGTTGTTCGTAGAGTAGAACAGTGCCGAACCATCGGTTACCTCTCCGTGTGTAGCCCACATCTTGTTTGTCGGAACAATACCTGCCGAGAGAAGCGGGTCGTTGGTATTCGTTGTAGCTCCACGCTGATAACCGGTTGGGAGCAACTCGCCTGTACTGCCGGTGTCCTCGCAAGTGAACCTGTAGTTTGTTTTAACCGAGTTCGAACCAGTGAGAGGATTCCACATGGCGATAACCTTGGTTGTATTCTCTTCTACGGTTGAAACACCACTGAATGAACTCTCGTCATAGAAGCGGATTTGGTATTTTCCGATATTACCATCAGCAATGTTGCCGACGTTCTTCATCTTCTCGTGAACGATTACGCCCTTCATACTACCAAAGCCCTGCGGAACGCCAACATTACGACGCCAATCTCCGCAATGAGCATTAAAGAGGGCAATAATTGCATCGTTGTTCTTGTCCTGTACCATTGAGGGCAATACTGTGAATCTTTCCCAGCCGCTCTTGATGTTCGATTCAAATCCAAAGGTCCAAGGTGCCGCAATTGTCGAAGTTGTATTGTAGTTTACGGTCTTCTTTGTTACTGCCTCTGCGTTGGTCAGAGTTACCTCGGTATAGACATCATCGTCGGTCAATTCCGAGATACTCTTCTCCTTGGTTGCGATATCGCTCTCGTTGTCCGAAGTAAGACCATCAAAGCAGTTCGATTGTGGCTTCGAGATAGTGTAACGCGCAGGTGCATCCTCGCGAACAATCTTCACTCCGTCGAGAAGCAGATTGAACTTATCGCCACGCTTCAAGGTGTTGTCTGCCTCCGCAGCGAAATCGATGCGGAAACCATACGCGCCGTCAAGAGTTTGAACATAGGCTATCTTGTTGTTCTGATTTACAACAGTTGAATATGCCGTCATCGAGTTGGTTGCGATGTTGGCACACTCTGTACCACTACCGATTACCACAACCTCCAACATATCGGAGTAGTCGCCCGTATCGTCGCTGGTACTTGCATAGATATAGTCGCCGGCAGCGGTCAATACGTCGCGAACAGCCTCGGCTGTAACCGAGCGCTTAACAGTCTCGCCACGCTGAATCACGCGAAGCGAACCCTCGGTAACCGTACCGTTGAGGTCGGTGTACGAAACCTTAATGGTTGCAATACGCTTTTTGCCCTCGTTAGCTGCAACATCAAACGAAGCACCGGTAGAGGTCATTGCAACATTGTTGATATAGTTCGCAACACCTTCGGTCTGATAGGTTACTTCGGTAACCATATCGTCGATAAACTCCGTAAGGTTGGTCTCTACGGCAACCTTGACTCCGACTTGCTCGTCGCGAGTAAGAGTGGTCTCGTTGAGGGTAATATAACCTGCGGCGCCCTCCTGTGTCAGGGTTGCGGTAGCGTAGTACTCCGAACCTGCTGCATCGGTCAGACCATACTTCATAACTGCCACACGGTCAGCACCGGTGGTGTTAGGCTGGATGGTAAAGGTAATGTAGGGCTTGCTCTTAACCTCCTCGCCGGTCTCCTCGTCGGTACCGATAACCTCTGCGGGGTGATAAGTTACATCAGTAACCCACTCCTCGGGTGCCGGAGCGGTAGGCTCCTGCTCGCCGTCGGTGTTCTCGCCACCCTCGTTAGTAGAGCCTTCGCCAACCTCTTTAAGGCTTGCTGTCGCACCTTCGGGTGTGGTCAGAATCGGAGCCGCCTCGGCAAACGCTACGTCGGGAAGGTTGGTCTGGATTTCGAGACGACCCTCGTATTTACCGTTTGCGTAGGTAACCTCGTCGCGGTCGAAACTTACGGCTCCCGAACCGATACCCGTCTTCTGGACAAGGCGGATAATCTCTGTCTTGCCATTGGCTTCGAGAATAAGATTTACACTACGTGAGACGCTGGTGTTCTTGGTGTAGTGGAAGTGAATGTAGCTCGTGCCATTGCCCGAGGTCTCTTTGATATAACCCCAAACAATATCGCGGTCGAGACGTGCTGTCCAATGTCCCGTGGTAAAGCAGGGGATGGCAGTTACGTTCTCCTCGAACGAGGTTGCCTCCTCCACGCCCGACGGCAAGGTCATCTGGTGTCCATTGACTGCCAGATCCCACGACTCTTCGAACTTCTGGTAGCAAGAGGTCAGGGTTGCCATTACGACAACCAGCATCGCCGCAACCACTGCCTTTGTTTTGTTTATGATATTTTTCATAATCGTATTCTTATATTATATAATAGGTATATTACATATCTGCCAAATATTCGTCATTGGTCAGCGCTCCTCCCGAAAGACCACACTGTGTGTCGGGAATCGGATAGTAGCGGTGGCAAGGCATCATCTTCTCTTTGAGTTTGGAGTGGTTGGAGTAAGTCATAGTCTGCTCATACCAGATGCCCCAACGTACCAAGTCGTACTTGCGCATAAACTCGCCTGCCAACTCGCGACCACGCTCGTTGCGAATCTCAACGGTCAATTCGTCAAACGACGAGAAGTTCTCGTACTCGGCGATGCCGGCACGCTTCTTGACCATATTCAGATACTTGATAGCCTCGCTATCATTGCTCAACTCGCAATAGCACTCTGCAAGCATCAGGACGGCATCGGCATAGCGGAACAGACGATAGTTGTTGCCGTCGTAGGTGTTGATAATATCCGGGCACCAGAACTGCGGACCGGGCCAGGCTACTCCCCAATCGCGTACATACGAGAATGTGCCTCCGGTCTCGTAGTTGCCGAGTCCGAGTTTGTACTGGATACGCTTATCAATAGCCTTACCGGCCGAATTTACACCCGTGGTGGCTGCCTCGACATCGAGTTTGACGTAATAACGGTACTGATTGCTCGTAAACATAATGTTATCGGGTCTGCCGTCATTGTTCGCATCAGCGGTATTGTCGTCGTAGGTCAATGGCAGAGGATAGTAGAGGCAGTTGTCAGACTGGTAGCCACTCTGCTCCGTTTTCTTCACGCCTTCGGGAGTCGATGCGTAAGCCGGACGGAAGATTCCGAGGTAGTTGTTGGCACGCAACGAGTTCCAAGCGGTCATCGTGTCGCCATATCCATCCAGAGCCACGCCGTTGAAGACGCCCTCGCCCTGGTGCGGCGGCATCATAATACAAGCCACGTTACCGTAGTACTGAACGCCGTCGGGAGCGTAGTTGAGCTGCAACTCGAAGATACCCTCGGGTACATTCTTGTAACGCCACATAATCTCGTGGAGAGGATACTGCTGCAAGTCGCCATAAAGCTCTTCGAGTTTGTGGAGCGGTTCGAGAGCATCCTCATACTGCTTGTTCCACATAGCGAACTTTGCCATAAGCATATAGCCCAAAGCTGCTCCTGCGCGAGCCTCATCGTCCTCGCAGGTACGCTGCTGCGGCAGATACTGCATATAATTGTTGATGTCGTCGTAGAGAGCCTGACGAGTTTCGTTAGCATCCATACGAGGCAGACGACGCACTTTTTCGAGAGTTGCGATATCCTTAACACGCTCGGTGTAGTAGGGAACATCGCCGAAGAATGAGGTC
The DNA here is from genome assembly GCA_964536825.1 of uncultured Alistipes sp. Taxonomy (GTDB): domain Bacteria; phylum Bacteroidota; class Bacteroidia; order Bacteroidales; family Rikenellaceae; genus Alistipes. Next base: position 43,934 of record CAZIAS010000006.1, read on the forward strand.
AGGATGTAGTAGTAGAATGCGCGAAGCACAACAGCCTCGGCAACCAGCGGCATCTTCTTGTCGTCCTCGACCTTCGATGCGAGGATACAGTCGATACACTCGTTGCAACGCATAACACCCTGATAGCCGTACTGCCATACGTTCTTACCCATCTGGGGCTTTGCAGGCGATACGTCAAGGATTGCATCCACGGTCGAAGAGGTACAATACCAAAGGTCGGTACAGCCCTCGACCGCCATCATATAGTTTGCCGTAAAAATCGGCTTCATCGAGTTGTAGCACGAATTCACTGCTGCACGACACTGCATTACGTTCTCGTAGAAGGTCGTGTGATCAACGAACGAATCCGGCTCCTCTTGGAGATTGCAGGCGGAAAATACCAATGCCGCCAGCGATAACAATGTATATTTAATTGCTTTCATAATCGTTTTCGTTTTTCGGGTTCGACATTAGTAGCGGAGTTGAATGCTGAATACAATCGTTCTTGCACGCGGGTAAGCACCCATATCGACACGACGGAGAGTCGAGCCATCGCTCTCGGTCGAAACGTCGGGGTCAAAGCCGTTGTAATCTGCCCACAGGTAGAGGTTGTTACCAACTACCGAGAGAGTGATGTCGCGCAGAGCCTTGGTCTTCTTGCGCAAGTCGAATGTGTAAGATACATTTACGTTTTGCAGACGCAGGTACGAAGCGTCGTGAATCTGCAAATCGCTCGGTACAAAGATGTCGTCCGTACCCGCACGCGGAAGATCAGAGTTCGGATTACGAACGGGGTGCCAGCTATTAACCATATAACGGTATTGGTTCGACGAGCTACCTCCCGCCATTGCCAACTCCGAATAGTTGTAAATCTTACCGCCCAACGAATAGGTAAAGTAGATACCCAACTTCAAACGTCCGATATGGAACGTATTCTGCAAACCTCCGTAGAGGAACGGGTCCGAATTACCCATATATACAAGGTCTGCCTCCGTAAGCTGTCCGTCGTTGTCGGTATCGACATACTTCGGATAACCGCGCATTGTCATACCATTGGTACCCGAAGTCGAAGATACGTAGGTGTGAGTGAGGTTGTTACGCTCGAACTCCTCGGCGGTCTTCCATACACCTGCGTACTTGAAGCCCCAGAGCGAGTTGAGAGGATAGCCCGACTTGTAACCATACATCATAAACGGAGAGTTACCACCGCTGTTGAGTGCCGAGATATACTCCTCGTGACCGATATCCTCGACCATCTGCTTGTTGTGAGAAATGGTAAAGGTGGTGTTCCACTGGAACTTGGGCTTCACGATGTTGCGGCTCTCGATGGTAAGCTCGACACCGGTGTTCGAAGTACAGCCAATGTTGGTGTAACGGCTGGTAAATCCTGTTACGTGAGCAGTCTGCAACGAGAGTAACAGGTCGGTTGTCTTCGAATAGTATCCCTCAATCGAGATGCCCAGACGGTCGTTAAATGCCGAGAAGTCGATTGCTGCGTTGTAGAGCGTCGTCTTCTCCCAAGTCAGGTTGGGGTTCTCTAAGCGCGACGGATAGACCGTAACGGATTGTGAACCATCGAACACGGCACCGCTGGTGCTGGTGCTGTATGCTTCGAGCGAACGATATACCGAGATGGCGTTGTTACCCGTGCGACCTGCACTCAAACGAAGAGCCAACTCGTTGAGCCAACGCTCACCTTTGAGCCAGCGCTCGTTTTTCAGATTCCAACGGAACGCACCCGACGGGAAGAAGCCCCACTTGTTGTTGGCTGCGAAGTTCGACGATGCGTCGGCACGAGCCGTAAGAGTGAGGTAGTAACGCGAACGGTAGTTGTAGTTGAAACGTGCCAAAACCGACTCACGAACAACCTTCTCGAATGCGGTCGAGGCGGTGTAGTTCTCCTTGCTGGCGATGGCGTTCATATTGTTCCACTTCATATTGTCCGAAATCAAACCCTTCGCATTGAGTTGGAAGCGGTTTACAATCTCGTGCATTGCGGTAAAACCTGCCATCACGTCGAAGTTGTGACCCGATTTGAGCTTGTGGTTATAGGTAATCGTATTCTCCGAAGTCAGACGACGTGCATCACCCTCGTAGCGGAACGCCTCTGCACCTTCGTTCTCGGTCTTGCGAGGAAGGGTGCTGGGGTAGAAGCGGTAGTCGTGACGCTGATAAACCATATACGAGTTCTGGCTCTTAATCTTCATACCCTTCATCGGGGTAATTGTGAAGACAAGAACATTGGTATTGGTCATCTGCTCCTGGTAGTCGGTGTTAAACTTGATGGTTGCCCACGGGCTGTTGAAGCGCGACGAGTTCTCGTACATCGGGTTGTAGTAGTCGCCCGGCTTGATTACGGGCGAGAGGTAAATCGCACCACCCCAAACGTTGGTACCACCGATAGCAGCCTTGTTACGATCAACGTGGCGGAAAGTGTAGCTGCCCTTGTAGCCAACCTCCAACCACTTCGCGAACTTGTGGTTGATGTTGAAACGTCCGGTAATACGGCTGAAACCGCTATCCTTGATAATACCCGGAGTGTCGGTGTAACCGAGGTTTGCGTAGTAGTTGGTGTTCTTCGAACGACCACTAACCGAGAGGTTGTAGTTCTGGGTAAAGGTTACGCGGGTAATCTCTTTGAGCCAGTTGGTACCTTCGCCGAATGACGAGGGGTCTTTCGAAGGTGTGTAGTCGTACGAACCGCTGGAAAATGCCGACGTGTTGAAGAACGAACGGTCGTTGGTGTACTGCATCAACTCGGTTGCGTTCATCAGGTCGAGAGTACGGGCGATGTGTGCCGTACCGAAGTCCATTTTGAGGGTTACGTTCGGTTTCGAAAGAGAACCCGAGCCCTTCTTGGTGGTAACGATGATGACACCGTTCGAACCACGCGAACCGTAGATTGCGGTCGAAGAAGCATCCTTCAAAATCGAGATAGACTCGATATCTGCCGAGTTGATGTCGGTCAAATCGTGAACGGCATCAATGACACCATCGACAACGATAAGAGGCTCGTTAGATGCGGTGACCGAACGTGTACCACGGATACGGATTGAGGTTGTCGCGCTGGGGTCTCCCGAGGTGGACATAATATCCACACCGGCAACACGTCCCTGCAACGCCTGATCGACCGAGGATACCGGAGCATCCTTGATGTCGGACATCTTGACGTTGGTAACCGAACCGGTAAGGTCGCTCTTCTTGACCTCGCCGTAACCGATTACGACCACCTCGTTGATGGCAAGACTCTCGTCCTGTGCCATAGTGACGTTGAGCACGGTGCGGTTGCCCACAACGATACTCTGCGTCTTGTAGCCGAGATATGAGAATTCGAGAATGCCCTGTGTCGGGCCGAGAGTGATTTGGTACGCTCCTTTCAGGTCAGTCGAAACACCCTTCTTTCCGTCGGGCGTTGCTACCGTTGCTCCAATAAGAGCGTTACCTTCGGCGTCTTTGACGACACCATTGATTGTTACCTCCTTGGTCGATGCGCTCTGCGCAAAGCCCGTCAGAGGGCTAAACGACAAAAGCAGACATAACGACAGCAGGATTTCCCCCCCCCTCAATTTTTGAGAGAGAAGACGCTTAAAGTGTAGAATTCCAGCCATTTAAGTTAGGTTTTAATGGTTTTGTTACAATGTCATGCGTACAAATATAATAAAAATAAATGAAAGTTGGTGCTGATTCGGGTAGAAAAATCGCCTCTTTTTGTGGTGATTTTTGAGGGGGGGGGTAAATTGTTGTGGGTCAGCGGGTTGGAGAGGGGTGGAATTCAAAATTCAAAATCTCTTTCCTTACACTCCCCCGCACTCCCTTATACTCCCCATATTCCCCTCATTCCCCTCATTCCTCACGCTTTCCATATTCTCCATAGTCCTTATAATTCGCCTTGATTGCCGATTATCGATTATCAATAAAAAAGACCGCACTTGGCGGTCTAAATAAAAAATTGTATTTTAGAATGTGAAATTCAAATTTACTTTGCGTATTGAGCCTTCAATTTTTCGTTCTGGCGTTTGAGGGCGTCGATGGCCAAATCTATCGCCTCCTCGAATGTTTTTGCCCGTTGCTCCGATATCAAATCGCTGCCGGGCATATGTAGAGTGATGGTTGCTACCTTATTTCCCTTGTCAAAATCTTTGTCGAGTTTGAGAACAACATCTGCTCCTGTCGAGCGCTCCGCAAAGCGGTCCATCTTTCCCAACTTGTGCTCGACGAATTCGACCAGCCTCTTGTCGGCGTCGAATTTTACTGTTTGAATGTTTACGTTCATAGTAGTGTTGTTTTGTGCGGACAAGCCGCGAGTTAATATAAATGTTCCGACCCGTGGTGGGCCTTCTTTTTCGTTGTCAATTTTTCAATCGCCTCGGGTGAGCCTCTGCATACGCCTTTTGCAATTGACGGATGCTGTTGTGGGTATATACCTGTGTTGAACTCAACGAGGAGTGTCCCATCAACTCCTGGATGTCGCGCATATCTGCGCCCGCATTCATTAGTTGTGTTGCGAATGTATGTCGCAGAACGTGTGGGCTTTTCTTGCCCTTTATGCCGACGTCTGTCAGCGCAGAGCGAATGACGCGATAGACTTTTGTTCGCGATATTCGGCATCCATCGACGGTTAAAAATAGTGCTTTTTCTCCGAATTTGCAAATATTTTGCCCTCTAACTGCATCAATATAGTTGTTTAGAACGGTACGCACCGAGCCGACCAACGGGACTATGCGCTCCTTGTCGCCCTTGCCGCGAATCTTCAAAGTTTCTTGGTCGGCGGCGATGTCGTCGGTGTTGATGCCGATAAGTTCGGCGAGACGGATGCCGCACTTGTAGAACATCAGTATAATCAGGGCATCACGTATCTGCTCGAAGTTGTTGCTCGCAACGCGCTCGGCCGTGCTATCCAACAGCTGTGGAATGCGGGTCTCGGGGATAATCGAGGGGAGATGTTTGGGCTTTTTGAGCGAGCCGATACGGGCGAATAAATCTTCGTTGATGCGTCCTCGTTGTCGCAGAAATGAGAAGAACGAGCGCAGTGACGAGAGTTCTCGGTTCATCGCTGCCGGCGAGATTTTGTCGTGGTCTGTGCGGTGGATAATCCATTCGCGGATGTCGTCCGTGGTGCAATGAGAGATGTCGTTATTGTCCCTCTTATTGCGCAGCCACGCATCGAAAGATTCGATGTCGCGTCGGTAGTTGCGCACCGTGAGTACGGAGTATCGTCGCTCGAATTCGATATGTTTCAAAAATTCTTCAATCATACCCGTCAGGAAGGTTTCGCTCTTTTAGTGTAAACAAAGATAGAGAAAAAAATGATGCAACGCTTTTTACTCTCATAAATTTTTGTTAGATTTGTAGTCTAAACGGACTAAAACTAAATCAAGATGAAAAAACTTATCTTCGCGGCAGTGATTTTGGCTCTGACGGCCTGCAACTGCAAAAACAACCAACCGCAACTCCTCGACAAAGAGGCTTTCACCACAACCGTCGATGGCAAGGAGGTGTCGCTATATACTTTGAAGGCGGGCGACCTTACGATGCAGGTAACCAACTACGGTGCGCGTGTAGTTTCGCTTTGGGTCCCCGACCGTGACGGAAACTTTGCCGATGTCGAGATTGGTTACGAGAATATCGACCGCTACATCAATAATACGGGCGAGCGCTATTTAGGTGCTGTTGTCGGACCGTTTGCGAACCGTATCGCCAAAGGTCACTTCGTACTTGACGGCAAGGAGTATCAACTGCCGATAAACAATAACGGACAGACTCTGCACGGCGGCACGCTTGGCGTGGATCGTATCGTATGGGATGTGAAGGAGGCGACCGAGAGCAAGATTGTTTTCTTCTGCCAACTTCCCGACGGACAAGATGGTTTCCCGGGTAATCGTGAGGTGGAGATGGTCTATGAATTGACACCGAAGAACGAGTTTGTCGTAAGCTATAAGGGCACAACAGATGCTCCGACCATTATGAACCTCTCGCATCACTCCTTCTTTAATCTCGAAGGCGACGGCGAAGGCACGGTTCTTGATCACGTTTTGCAGATAAATGCAGACGCTATAACTCCTTGTGGAGAGGGTGCAATCCCCACCGGAGAGATTATGCCTGTCGAGGGTACTCCGTTCGATTTCCGTGAGCCCCACGCCATTGGCGAGCGCGTAAATGAGGACCACGAGCAACTCAAAGCGGGTCTGGGTTACGACCATAACTGGATTCTCAATCGCAATGAGGATGGAATGGAGATAAAGGTTGCCGATGTCTATTCTCCGAAGAGTGGTCGCGGTATGGAGGTTTGGACTGACCAGATTGCATTGCAGTTCTACGGAGGTAACTTCTTCGACGGCTCGTTCAACAACAAGTTTGGTAAGCCGGTGCTCTATCGTGGTGCTATCGCGCTCGAAACACAGCGCTATCCCGACTCGCCTAACCACGCACACTTCCCCTCGTGCGTATTGCGCCCGGGAGAGGTTTATACCCACGTTTGCGTCTATAAATTTTATGCAAAATAGTGTTTAATACGCAACTGTTTATGAAAAAAATGATTTTTGCTGCGGCAGCAGCATTGGTAGCAATCTCTGTCTCGGCGCAGACGCAGGTCATTGCACATCGAGGTTTTCACGCCACCGAAGGTTCCGACAAAAATACGATTTCGAGTCTGCTGAATGCCCAGAAACTTGGCATTTATGGCTCGGAGTGCGACGTGAATATGTCGGCTGACGACTCGTTGATGGTAGTCCACGGCTCAATGCACCCTGATCGCCGTATCCCGGCTCCTCATCGTGTGCACGTGCGCAAGGATAACTATAAGGATATTCGCGCCATATCGTGCAAGGGCGGAAATATTGTCCCGACCCTGCGAGAGTATCTCGAACAAGCGAAACGCTACCCCGAGACCAAACTCGTCATCGAGATTAAGAACCACGATACTTCCGAACGGGAGCGAGAGGTTACCAAGCAGATTGTCGATTTGGTCAAGGCTATGGGAGCCGAGAAGATAGTTGATTATATAGCCTTCTCGTCGGTGGTGTGTGACGAACTTGTGAAGATCGCTCCGAACAACGAAATTGCCTATCTGAACGGAGATTTCTCGCCTGCCAAATGCAAGAAGCGCGGATATACGGGCATCGACTACTCGAAGAGCGTGCTTCGCCTGCATCCCGAGTGGGTTAAGGAGGCGCACGACCTCGGAATGAAGGTCAATGTTTGGACTGTGAACAAGCCGGAGGATATGCAGTATTTCATCGACCTCGGCGTTGATTTCATTACAACCGATAATCCGCTTGCCGCTATCGAACTGACCACGAAGAACGGTAACAATATTACGAAAAAATAGAGGAAACAATCTAATAAAACCTGAACAAAACTATGGAAATGAAAGAAAAAGTAGCCTCGAAATTTGAGGAAATTTTTGGCGAAGGTGCAGTGATGTACGCATCGCCCGGACGTATCAATCTTATCGGCGAGCATACCGACTATAATGGTGGTTTCGTATTCCCCGGAGCGGTTGATAAGGGTATTGTCGCTGCAATCAAACCCAACGGAACGGATAAGGTGCGCGCTTATGCCATCGACCTCGACAGCCACTCGGAGTTTGGTCTGAACGAGGAGGATAAGCCTGCCGAGAGTTGGGCTCACTATATCTTCGGCGTCTGCCGCGAGATGCAGAAGCGCGGCGTGAAGGTTGGCGGTTTCGACACCACCTTCTCGGGTGATGTGCCCCTCGGTGCAGGTATGTCGTCGTCGGCTGCGCTCGAAAGTACTTATGCGTTTGCGCTGAACGAACTCTTCGATGGCAATGTCGATAAGTTTGAGTTGGCTCGTGTCGGCCAATCGACCGAGCATAACTACTGCGGTGTAAAGTGTGGTATTATGGACCAATTTGCATCGGTGTTCGGCAAGGCGGGTAACCTTATGCGCCTCGACTGCCGTTCGATGGAGTTTGAGTACTTCCCCTTCAATCCGCAGGGCTATAAACTCGTTCTGCTTGACTCGGTTGTAAAGCACGCTCTCGTAGGTTCTCCCTACAACGATCGTCGTGAGTCGTGCGAGCGAGTAGCGAAGGTTCTCGGTCAGGAGTTCCTGCGCGGTGCTACGATGGAGCAGCTCGACGCAATCAAAGAGCAGATTTCTGACGAGGATTATCGTCGTGCCCGCTATGTTATTGGCGAGGAGCGTCGTGTTCTCGATGTGTGTGAGGCGCTTGAAAAGGGCGACTACGAGACTGTGGGTGCTCGTATGTTTGAGACCCATTGGGGTATGTCGAAAGATTACGAGGTGAGCTGTGAGGAGCTCGATTTCCTCGCTACCATAGCCGAGGAGTGTGGCGTAACCGGTTCGCGTATTATGGGCGGCGGCTTCGGAGGTTGCACCATCAACCTTGTGAAGGAGGAACTTTATGATGCGTTTATCGCCGAGGCTAAAAAGCGTTTCAACGAGAAGTATGGACACGAACCCAAGGTTTATCCTGTGGTTATCTCCGACGGTTCGCGTCGCTTGGAGTAGGGTTGGTACATATATACGAAATCACACCCGATGTAATTTTGTACCGTTTTTCGGAGCCGAAGGCGACCGAGTCCCCTCCCGAGGAGGGGATTTAGGGGAGGGTCAGACTTGCAAACGCGGCGTGTCGCCGCGAGCAACTGCCTAAATCAGCGGTAAAAGGTTGATGTAGTGTAATTATGTATGTAAGCACCGTGGGGTTTATACATAATCAAACAAAATCGGGGATGTCTTTAAGCGGACATCCCCGATTTCGTTTGACGTTTGGAGTGTTAGCCAATCAACTCGGCATACTGCTCGGGAGTGAGCAGTGCATCGTAATCGGCAGCATTCGACATCTGTACCTTCACAATCCAACCCTCTCCATAGGGGTCTTTGTTTACGAGTGCGGGGTCTGCATCGACAGCCTCATTTACCTCCAATACCTCGCCACCCACGGGCAAGAAGAGGTCACTTACGGTCTTTACAGCCTCGACTGCTCCGAAAACTTCGCCTGCATCGAGGGTCTCGCCTACGGTCGGAACATCGACAAAGACGATATCGCCCAACTCGCTCTGTGCAAAATCGGTAATGCCTACATACGCCACATCACCCTCCACACGACACCACTCGTGGTCGTTGGAGTATTTCAAATTCGAAGGAATGTTCATAATATCTCTGTTTTAATAGTTTGTTTCTACTGCAAATATAACTCTTTATTCGGAATTTATTCTCTTTGTACGTTATTTTTTGATTATAAACTCTACCTGTTTGAAGAGGAACTCGTGCAGAGAGCCCTCTGTGGTGCTTTCGATCTGCAACTCGCCCGAAGGTCGTACTCCGCGAATTATTCCCTCGAAAACCGTGCCGTCGGGCAGAGAGTAGGGGTGTGGCTCGCCCAATCGAAACATCGTTTCGCGGTAGCGGCTCTGCAATATCTCCTTCTCTCCTCGGCGAAGCGCATCATAGAGTGACATAATATTTGCGTACAGTCGGGTCAGAAGGCTCTCGCGGTCGAACATCCGCCCCGCAACAAGAGCCATCGAGGTCGGGTTGGGTAGCGAGGAGTCGAATTCTGTCTGGTTAATATTCAGACCGATGCCGGCAATTGTGCGTGCGAGATTCCTGCCGCCGAGCGAGTTCTCGATAAGCATCCCGACAATCTTCTTCTCGCCCACGTAGATATCGTTTGTCCATTTGATTTTAGCCGCGATGTCGTACTCTGCGAGAGTATCAACCAATCCCAATGCCAATACCTCTGTCAGCAGAAATTGCTCGTTTATCGGCAGAAACCGAGGCTCCAAGATGAGTGAAAACGTAAGGTTTTGACCCTCGGCACTCTCCCACGTATGTCCTCTCTGTCCGCGACCTGCCGTTTGTCGTTCGGCAACGATGATATCTCCCTCGCGGTAGGCGGGGTTGCGAGCCTCGTCATTTGTCGAGCCGAGTATGTCGAATCGGTAAATCATCGCTCTTCGGTCAGGTACATATATTTCCAAAGAGCTGCAACGTGCATACTCTGCTGAATCTCGTCGTCGAGCATCAGCGCCAAAACCTCCTCACGTGAGAGGAGATGTACGCGGATATCCTCACTCTCCTCGTTGTGGGGCACATCCAACTTCTCGACATCGAGTGCAAGGAAGGTGTGAGTGTGATTGTTGTGGTTCGACGGATTGGGCGACTTTGTCATCAGCAGACTCCACTTGCCACCGCCATAGCCCGTCTCTTCGAAGAGTTCGCGCTTGGCGCTTTCGAGGGGCTCCTCTCCTTCGTCGCAACTGCCTGCGGGGAGTTCGTAACGGGTCTCGCCAAGACCGTGACGATATTGGCTGATAATCACAAATTTACCCTCGCGAGTGACAGCTAAAATCTCGACCCAGTCCAAAAACTCGAAGACGTACCAATCGGGGACCACGACTCCGGTCGGCAACTGCACGCGGTCGGTGCGCACCGTATGCCACGGCGCGCGGTCGAGGTATCGGCTCTCCAATACCTTCCACGGGCGCTGTTCGGGATGAGGTGGCTTTTGTACGCTCTTAATCTTTGCCATAGCAAGAGTGTCGGATTAGACGCTTACGCCAAAGTCGCGCAGGGCGTCATTGAGCGAAGTCTTCTTGTCGGTCGATTCTTTACGCTTGCCGATAATCAGGGCACACGATACGCCGTACTCGCCTGCGGGGAACTTCTTCATATAAGTACCCGGGATGACAACCGAGCGGGGAGGTACATATCCACGGTACTCCTTCGGTTCCTCGCCCGTAACATCGATGATGTGGGTTGAGCCTGTGATTACGACATTCGAGCCGAGTACCGATTCGCGACAGATGTGGGCCCCCTCGACAACGATTGCACGTGAGCCGATGAAGCAGTTATCCTCGATAATTACGGGGGCAGCCTGTACAGGTTCGAGAACACCGCCGATGCCGACTCCGCCCGAAAGATGAACGTGCTTGCCAATCTGTGCGCACGAACCAACGGTTGCCCACGTATCGACCATCGTGCCTGTATCGACGTATGCTCCGATATTTACGTACGAAGGCATCAGGATTGCTCCCGGAGCGATGTAGGCTCCGTAGCGGGCAACGGCGTGAGGAACGACACGTACTCCGAGCGACTCGAAGTCGTGTTTGAGCTCCATCTTGTCGTACCATTCGAGTTCGCCGGCACGCATCGTGCGCATCTTCTGTATCGGGAAGTAGAGGATTATAGCCTTCTTTACCCACTCGTTTACCTGCCACTCGCTCTTCTCGATATCAATCGGTTCGGCAGTGCGCAACTCTCCTTTATCTACCGCTTCGACTACGCGGCGAATGGCCTCTTTGGTCGCTGCATCCGAGAGTAGTTCGCGGTTCTCCCACGCGCTCTCGATTATGATTCTTTCTTGTTCGAATTTCATAGTGTTTGCTTCGTTTGTCGGACGATGATATAGCCATAGTCCGAAAATTTCCCTCAAAGTTACGCAAAATTTCAATCTGTGGCAGGCTGTCTGCGATTTTTTCTTAACTTTGCGACGTTTTTGTACGATTAAACCGTTGATAATATGAAGAAATTGCTCCTGGCGGTAGTTGTTGCCGCTACATTTTCGATGATTACAAGTTGTGATAAGATGAAACAGATTAAACATTTACCATATCCCGCAACCGAGCGTACCGATGTGACCGACAACTACTTCGGAACAGTGGTGGCGGACCCGTATCGTTGGCTCGAAGACGATAACTCGGAACAGACGGCCGAGTGGGTCAAGGCACAGAATGAGGTAACTTTCGATTACCTGTCGCAAATCCCTTTCCGCGATGCCATCAAGGAGCGCCTGACCGAGCTTTGGAACTTTCCGAAGGAGAGCGCCCCGGCCAAGAAGGGCGAGTGGTACTACTTCTCGAAGAATGACGGTTTGCAGAATCAGTCGGTAATCTATCGTCGTCGCTCGCTCGAAGAGCCTGCGGAGGTCTTTATTGACCCCAACACCCTCTCGGAGGATGGTACGGTAGCATTGGGCACTATATCATTTACCAAGGATGGCAAATATTGCGCTTACACGACCTCGGCGTCGGGTTCGGATTGGGTGGAAATCCACGTCCTGGACTGCGAGAGCAAGAGTGTGCTTCGCGACAAAATCAATTGGGTAAAGTTCTCGGGTGCGACGTGGGCGCCCGATGGTAAGGGCTTCTATTACAGCGCTTATGACGCACCCAAGTCGAATGCCTACTCGTCGAAAAACGAGTTCCAAAAGGTCTATTACCATCGCCTTGGAACCGAGCAGAGTGTCGATAAACTTGTATATCACGACCCCAAGCATCCGTTGCGCTATTTCCACGGATGGCAGAGCGATGACAGTCGTTGGATATTTATCTCGGCTTCGGAGGGAACTTCGGGAAGCGAGATTCTCTATAAGCGTGCCGGCGAGCGCAACTTCCGAGTGCTGCTCAAAGGATTTGATTACGACTACGGAATCGTTGAGTGTGAGGAGGACAAACTCTATGTTATGACCAACGAGGGTGCCGAGAACTACCACTTGGTGGCTATCGACCTGAATAATCCATCGAATCGCGAAGTGGTTATTGCCGAAAAGGAGTGCCTGTTGGAGGGTGTAGGTTCGGCAGGAGGCTGCCTGACGGCCATATATCTCGAAGATGCGCAGAACAAAGTGTATCAGTACCAATTCGACGGAGCGCTTATCCGTGAGGTTGCGCTGCCGGGTATCGGTACCGTGAGCGGTTTCGGCGGCGAGAAGGAGGATACCGAACTCTACTACTCGATTACCACCTTTACCTCGCCGACGGCAATCTATTCGTTTGATGTGAAGAGCGGAGAGTCGAAGCTGTACCTGCGTCCCGAGGTGGCATTCAACCCCGAGGACTTCACCACCGAGCAGATATTCTTCGAGAGCAAAGATGGTACGCGCGTGCCGATGTTTGTGTCGTACAAGAAGGGTCTGAAACTCAACGGCAAGAACCCCTGCTACCTCTATGGTTATGGCGGTTTCCAGATTAACCTTACCCCTTCGTTTAATCCCGCGTCGATTATGTTTATGGAGCAGGGTGGCGTCTATGTTTTTGTGACTCTGCGCGGAGGTTTGGAGTATGGCGAGAAGTGGCACCGTGGAGGTATGCTCGAAAATAAGCAGAATGTATTCGACGACTTTATCTCGGCGGCGGAGTATCTTATCGACCATCGCTACACGTCAAGCAGCAAGTTGGCCATTGCCGGCGGTTCGAACGGCGGTCTGCTCGTCGGAGCTTGCGAGGTGCAGCGTCCCGACCTCTATGCTGTTTGTCTGCCCGCGGTGGGTGTGATGGATATGTTGCGCTACCACAAATTTACCATCGGCTGGGGATGGGTCGTAGAGTATGGTTCGAGCGATAATGAGGAGCAGTTCCAATATATCTATAAGTATTCGCCTCTGCACAATATCAAGGAGGGTGTCGAGTATCCTGCAACACTCGTGACTACGGCCGACCACGATGACCGTGTGGTGCCGGCTCACTCCTTCAAGTTTGCAGCCGAGATGCAACACGCACAGGCGGGAGAAAAACCGGTGCTTATCCGTATTGATACGAAGGCAGGTCACGGAGCAGGCAAACCGACTTCGAAGCGTATCGAGGAGGCTGCCGATACATATTCGTTCCTCTTCCAAAATACCGGCACGGAGTATAAGCCGGTTAAGAGGTAGCCCCGAAATATTGTTACATAACCCAAACAAGTTTAATAAGGTATTTTTATGAAAGTCTATAAATTTGGCGGTGCTTCGGTAAAGAATGCAGATGGTGTGCGCAACTTGCGCTCGATTGTCAGCGACGAGGAGGACTTGTTCGTAATCGTTTCGGCGATGGGCAAGACCACCAATGCCCTTGAACGTGTGTTTGAAGGTATCCAGAAGGGCGACCGAGCGCTCTCCAACGAGAATATTGCAACGCTGCGTGAGTATCACGCCGAGATTATCGATAATCTCTACCACGAGCACCATACCATTGATGCCGTGGAGGCTCTTTTCGACGAGTTGGAGTCGTTGGTGGAGACCAACGATTACCGCCCCGAAGATGCCGAGTTGTGGTACGACCGCATAGTGTCATTCGGAGAACTTATCTCGACGCTTATAATCTCGGACTACCTGAACCACTCGGGCGTGGAGAATAAGTGGATAGATATGCGCCGTTGCATCCGTACCCAGCAGCGTCATAAGGATGCAAGTGTCGAACTCGAAGAGTCGAAACCTCTGCTGCGCGAGGCTGTGAACAGTGCCAAGGAGAGAGTATTTATCGGTCAGGGATTTATTGGTGGCGCACCCGATGGAACCACCACCACGCTCGGTCGTGAGGGTTCGGACTACTCGGCAGCCGTTGTGGCGTACATCCTCAATGCCGAGTCGATGGCGGTGTGGAAGGATGTCGATGGTGTGCTGAATGCCGACCCGAAGATTTTCCCCGATGCGCAACATATCGCAGAGTTGAGTTATCTGGATGCCATCGAGTTGGCATACAGTGGAGCACAGATTATCCACCCGAAGACCATTAAGCCCTTGCAAAACAAGAATATCCCGCTCTATGTGCGTCCTTTTGGCGATAAGCGTAAGCCAGGAACGGTTATTCGAGGCTCGTCGGCAAGAGTCGATATTCCGATTCTGATTCTTAAACGAGGTCAAGTGTTGCTCAATATCCGTCCTCGCGACTTCTCGTTTGTCTTGGAGGAGCGCTTTGCCGAGATTTTTGCACTGTTGGCACAATTCCGCATTAAGAGCCACCTTGTTCACAATTCGGCTGTGAATTTGAGCCTCTGCATCGACTCGTCTTGGCATATCGACGAGGCTGTGGCAGCTCTGCGCACCGAGGGATTCGACGTGATGCAGATTGATGATATGGAACTGCTTACGATTCGCGGCTACACCAAGGAACTGTTCGATAAGTACGCCCTCGGTCGCGAGGTGTATGTGCGTCAAGCGACCCAATCGACCCTGCGTATCGTTCGCAAAGGTTAGGTCGATTACTCCTCAAAATATAAGGAAGTTACGCCTCCCTATCGGCAGCGACGAAAGACTGTTGCCGTGCGGGGGGTGTTGTATATCTGCATAAAATGGTGGGTCTCTCCGTCAATTTCGCAGGGGTAGGAGAAGTGAACCGAGTCGGCAGCCTCGCGACCCTGGCCTCCAAAGCGAGGCTCATCGGTCGAGAGCACGGGAACATATTTGCCCGGCTCACGCACCTCGACAGCATAGTCGGCAATCGAAGTCTCGGGATGCCAATTGAAGACAAAGAGCAGGTCGCCGTGTGTGAATACCATTGTCTTGTTCGGCTCATCCATCTGCAAGCGATAGGGGTAGCCGTCTGCCAAAATATTATTCTCTCGGACGAGCGCAATCATTGCCTTGTCGAATTCGCCGAGCTGACCGAATCGTAACTCCTCGTTCTCGACCAACGACCATTGGCGTCGTGCGTGAGCATAGCTCCAATCGTTGCCTTCGCGCGGGAAATCAATCCACTCGGGGTGTCCGAACTCGTTGCCCATAAAGTTGAGGTAGGCATCGCCTCCCGTCGAGATGGTCATCAGGCGTATCATCTTGTGGAGAGCCATACCTCTATCGACCACCAGATTTTGTGAAGTGCGGTGCATTGAGTAGTACATCTCTTTGTCGATAAGTCGGAACGCGATGGTCTTGTCGCCAACCATTGCCTGGTCGTGAGATTCGGCATAGGCAACGGTATGCACACTCGGCAGGCGATTGGTCATAACATCCCACATCTCCCAAATATTCCAATCTTCGTCAGGGACATCCTCCAACAACTTAATCCAAAAGTCGGGAATCGCCATACCCAATCGGTAGTCGAAGCCGACGCCTCCATCCTCGGTTGGCGAACACATCGCCGGCATACCGCTCACATCCTCGGCAATGGTTATGTACGAGCGGTCGAGGTCGTGAATTAACCGATTGGCGAGTGTCAGATAGACAATGGCGTCGCGGTTTGCTCCTGCGCCGAAGAAGGATTCGTGCGACCCCATCTCTTCGTAGCCGTGGTGGTGGTATATCATCGAGGTTACACCGTCAAAGCGGAAACCGTCGAAGTGGTACTCATCGAGCCAATACTTGATATTCGAGAGCAGGAAGTGACGCACCTCGCCCTTGCCGTAATCGAAGGTCATCGAGTCCCAATACTTCTGGTAACCGGCATCGCCTGCCTTCGAGTAGAGGTGGTCCGAGCCGTCGAGTTGGTTGATTCCCTCGTTGAAATTCTTGACGTAGTGGGCGTGTACGAGGTCCATAATTACCAGCAGACCGAGCGAGTGAGCCTTGTCGATAAGGTACTTCAACTCCTCGGGGGTGCCAAATCGTGACGAGGGGGCAAACAGGCTCGATACGTGGTAGCCGAACGAACCGTAGTAGGGGTGCTCGGCCACTGCCATAAGTTGTACGGCGTTGTATCCATCCTCCTTGATGCGAGGAAGAATCAGGTCGGCAAATTCGATATAGCTGCCGACACCCTCCTTCTCTTGTGCCATACCGACGTGAGCCTCGTAAATCAGCAACGAGCCCACCTTGGAGCGGTCGAAGTCGGCATCGTGCCACTCGAAGTGCTGCGGCTCCCAGAATTGGGCTGTGTAGTTCTTTGTTATCTCGTCCTGTACCACGCGCGTAGCGTATGCCGGAATGCGGTCGAGCCAACCGTTACGACCGTGAACGTGAATCTTGTAGAGTGAGCCGTGTGTGAGTAATCCTTCGTACATCGCATCGGGGAAGAAGGCGCTCCACACGCCCGCAGAATCTTTGTCGAGGCGCAGCTGGGTGCGCTGCCAGCCGTTAAAGTCGCCGAAGATAAAGACGTCTTGCGCTTCGGGCAGCCACTCACGGAACCACCAGCCTGCAAGGTCTTCGTCGCGTTGCCAGCCGAAGTAGCGATAGCCGTTGGCATAGTCGGTCATCGAGCCCGAAGAGCGCTCTATATCGCTGACAATGCGCATATATTCGTCGTGGCGACGCTGAATCTCATCTGCCACAGGTTGCAGCCACTCGTCTTGTTCGACTACGGGCAGAAACTTTGTTGTTTTACTCGACATACTCACTGTTTTGATTCAAAAAGAGTTTTACTTCAACAAATATACATTTTTTTTGTGAGAATCTGCGCAGATGAATCGATTTTGTTGCTTCGAAGTATAATTCGCTCCTCGGGGCCCCAAAATAACAAACCGTATGGAGTATTTTCAAAATAATTTCCTATATTTGCCCTCGATGAAATTATTTGTATAACTAAAATTATAGGAAAAATGTTCAAAGGACAACCAAAAGGTTTGTATGCGCTGGCTCTCGCCAACACCGGTGAGCGTTTCGGCTACTACACAATGCTTGCAGTGTTTGCCCTCTTCCTTCGCGAGAACTTTGGTTTGAGCGCAGGTGCAGCAGGTGCAATTTACAGCACATTTTTAGGACTCGTTTATTTTATGCCGCTCTTTGGCGGTATCTTGGCCGATAAGTTCGGATTCGGCAAGATGGTAACAATCGGTATTACCGTAATGTTTGCCGGCTATCTGTTGCTCTCGTTGCCGTTGGGTGGCGATACGGTGGCGATGATTGCTATGCTTGGAGCCCTGCTCTTCATCTCGATTGGTACGGGCCTGTTCAAGGGTAACTTGCAGGTTATGGTGGGTAATCTCTACGACGACCCGAAGTATGCAGATAAGCGCGACTCGGCATTCTCGCTCTTCTATATGGCTATCAACATCGGCGCATTGTTTGCTCCGACCGCAGCCGTAGAGATTAAGACGTGGGCAGAGGACTCCCTCGGATATTCGGGTAACGATGCATACCACTTCTCGTTTGCTGTGGCTTGTGTGGCGTTGATTGTGTCTATGGCTATCTATTTTGCTTGTCGCTCGATGTTCCGTCACGTTGAGGGAGGCAAGCGCAAGACAGATGCAGCAGCCGTTGAGGATAACCTCTCGCCTGCCGAGACCAAGCAGCGTATCGTGGCATTGTGTCTGGTTTATGCCGTGGTTATCTTCTTCTGGATGGCATTCCATCAGAACGGTCTGACGCTCACATACTTCGCTAATGAGTTCAACGTGAAGAGTTCGGAGGGAGTACAGAGTATGTTATTCAATGTGTGGAATCTGACACTTATCATTGTTGCTGTGTATGCTCTCTTCTCGGTATTCCAGAGCGAAAGTCGCAAGGCAAAGGCTATCTCTGCGATGGTTGTTGTGGGAGTTGTAGGCTATTTGGCATATAAGGCTCTCAATGTAGGCGATGCTTCGGTGGCTGTTAGCGCACCTATTTTCCAGCAGTTTAACCCCTTCTATGTGGTTGCATTGACTCCCGTTTCGATGGCTATCTTCGGCGCATTGGCAAAGAAGGGCAAGGAGCCTTCGGCACCTCGCAAGATTGCATACGGTATGTTGGTTGCTGCGGTAGGTTTCGCTGTTATGGCTGTCGGTTCGTTTGGCCTACTCACTCCCGATGCACAGGCAGCTGCCGTTGAGGCAGGAGAGAACGCTCCGCTCGTATCGTCTAATTGGTTGATTTCGACATATCTTGTACTTACATTTGCGGAGTTGTTGCTCTCGCCTATGGGTATCTCGTTCGTTACGAAGGTAGCTCCTCCGAAGTACAAGGGCTTGATGATGGGTGGCTGGTTTGTGGCTACCGCTATCGGTAATATGCTGGTTTCTGTCGGCGGATTCTTGTGGGGAGGTCTTCCTCTCACGGTTGTTTGGTCGGTATTTATCGTCCTCTGCCTGCTGTCGGCACTCTTTATGTTCGTTATGATGAAGCGTTTGGAGAACGCGACAAAATAGGTGTAGAAACCTGATTGATTATCTTGGAGGCTGTTCGGCGTAGGCTGCACAGCCTCTTTTGCTTTGGCGCATATAGACGAATCTCACTACAACATCCTTTTGTCGCAGATGGAGGCAGATTGTGCGATGACGTAGCGGCAATCGCGAGAAGTGATGTGATAAAAATCGGATTCGATGTAATATTTGGGCGTTTTTTTGCTATATTTGTACAGCAATAAAACTAATACCCGGATGAGAAACCTGATAGAAAAACTGCAACGCTGGTGGCACTACCATACGACGGGCCGTCAGCTGCGCAACCGCAATGTGACAATTATCAGTGAAAATTGTTGGGGCGGCATATTGTGCCAATATCTCGGCATAGGATATAACTCTCCGTTTGTCGGGCTGCTGGTGCCGGCGCCCGACTATATCAAGATTCTGCGTTCGTTGCGTGAGTATGTCGAGGGCGATTTTCGCTTTATTCCTCGTAGCGAGAGCCGATACGAGAAGATTCTTCGCTATTTTAAGAAGGATTTCCCGATTGCGGTGCTCACACCAAAGGGCGATGGCGACCCCGTGGAGATACATTTTTTGCACTATAAATCGCCCGAAGAGGCGGTGGAGAAGTGGCGTCGTCGCGCCAAGCGCATCAACTACGACAATATCATCGTTAAGCTCGCCGAGCGTAACGAATGTACCGACAAGGAGATTGCCGAATTTGAGGCGTTGGACTATCCTTCGAAGGTCTGCTTTACGGCAAAGGAGTATCCGTTCAAATCGACCCGTGTGCTCGATGCTCTCGATTTTGTTAAACGGGGCAGGGTAAATTGGGAGTGGCGACACTGTCACAAGTGTTACAACTTCGTGGAGGAGGCCAATCGTCTGCTTGATGCCGTGTGATGTGATGCATTGTCACGTCGGGTCACATCGAGTCGTGCGCCGCTATTTGAGAGTGATGACTGCCATATCGCTTCGAGTGCCGATGCGGAACGGTGGTCCCCAAAGCGAGAGCCCGCTCGAAACATAGATATGCGAGTGCGACCAACGGCGGTAGCCGTGACTCTGTTCGTACATTATATCGGTAACCCAATTGAGAGGAAAGACCTGCCCGTGGTGGGTGTGTCCGCTGATTTGTAAATCTACGGCGGCTGCATCGACCTCGGCGAGGTTGTATGGTTGGTGGTCGAGGAGTAAAATCGGTCGGGTCGAATCGCTTTCGGCAAGCAACTCGTCGAGAGTTTTACGATTGTGGTTTGTACGGTCGTCGCGACCTATGATTTGTACTCCGCTCGGCAGTGTGACTATACTGTCGCGCAGGACTCTGACCGGCGTGCATTTCAAAAATTCGATACACTCTTCTGCACCACTGATATACTCGTGATTGCCGAGGGCAAGCCAGACCCCTTGCGGTGCTTGAATCTGTG
>CAZIAS010000007.1:0-63860 GCA_964536825.1 uncultured Alistipes sp.
AACCTCCGGTGTATCGGTTATGCTGCCAAGTGTACCGCCGAGTAGCCGCGTTCGGATTAGATAAGCGCTGAAAGCATCTAAGCGCGAAGCTAGCCCCAAGATGAGTCTTCCCTTGAGGGGCGTAGGAGACCACTACGTTGATAGGCTGCAGATGTAAAGACAGTAATGTCAAAGTCGAGCAGTACTAATTACCCGAACGGCTTTCTTAAAATCTTTATCTCATCTCCTGGTAATTGTCAAAGATATAGCGCGTGCGGCGCGTAGTGACAGGAGTCACAACCGCATAGTCCCGATATAATGGGGCAGAAGAGTTCTTTTAGGTGGTTATAGCAGTGAGGTTCCACCTCTTCCCATTCCGAACAGAGAAGTTAAGCTCACTCACGCCGATGGTACTGCGGTTTTCCCGTGGGAGAGTAGGTAGCCGCCTCTTTAAGCCAATCCTTTTTAGGGTTGGCTTTTTTATTTTTAAGCCAACTCTAAAAAGACTCTCGCCTGATAGGCGAGGTGTTAGCTTAAAGAGGCGGCTGTGCCGCAATTAGAGTGTTACCTATCCCCCAAACCCCCTTTCTGTAAAGGGGGCTTATTATTTAGCAAAAGTGCGGATGAGATACACAATGTGAGCAAACCGTTGCTCCTTGAAGAGGCGGCTACCCACTCTTGTGCCGGTCTTGCGGGTATTGTTTTCGATACCCGCAAGACTTTGTGAGGAGATAATGGGGAGATTGGGCTTGCGCAGATAAAAGTGCCTTAAAATCATTAACCGACGCTGCGGAGTGAGGAAAAACCACCGAAAAGGGATTATGCGTTAAAGGCGAATGAGGACGTTAAGGGGGTGCAAAAAATAAAAATTAAGAATTCAAAATTAGACCCCTCCGGCTTTCAGCCACCTCCCATTTCGCATCAGAAAAAACTCAAAATCCGAGATTTTGCAATGCGAAATCTATATTTACAAACCCCCGACCCCTTTGAAAAGGGGCGACAGGGGAGGAGTTATATAGGGATGCCGCCACCTCATCTGTTTTAGGGGAGATGGTCGCAGACAGGAGGGGTCTGTGTTTTATGATAAATAAAACACTAACCTATATAATTACGAAGAAGAAAGGCTGATGTAATAATTTCATCAGCCAAACTTTATTGGAAGCAGTTATCTTACCTTATCTCTCTTCTTTGACTCGATATAATCCTCCTCGTTACAATATTTACATTTTCTATGTGTATGAAAAGTAGTTACCTTATATGTTTCATTTTGAGCGTTTTGTTCAAAATCAGTATCTACTTTTTGTTTGTTCTGTTTAACCATTGCATACTTCTTTCTGCAATGAGGACATCGTGTACAATATCCGTGTACCCAAATTGCTCCTGCGATTGATAGAATACACACAGCAATTGAGATTGTAGTCGCAGCCCATACAGGTATCGTGATATTCATATCTATTTCCGGATTTAGAAATCCATATGTAAACAATCCTGCAAAAACGGCTACTGCAATGAAATTATCTCTTAAAAATGAAGACCAGAAATTTTTAGTTTGTAACATAATGTTAAGGGTTAAAAGTTTGTAATAATTTTGTTTAGTCCTTGTTGAATGATAGACAAACAAAAAGCGCGGACTTGATTGCCGATATCGGATTCTGCGGTCTTGGACTACCTCACACCCAGATTTACGGAATAAAGCCCACGCTGAATATACAGCGCGGGCGTCAAACTTTATTCCAATGGGTGTGTTCAGAAAGTGTCCAAGTTTCAGAATCCCGAAATAAAAGCTAACGCCTTATGTCTATATGTCTTTGAATTGTTATCTCTCCATAGGCAACGAGGTTTGTTTCCACAAATATACAAAATTTTGTGAAAATATTCTGTTGTTGAGTCTTTTTTAGGCAAGGGTTGGAGCGTGGGTAGGGAACTGCCGCAAACTTGTGGAAGTTTATGGGGAGAATGGGTGTTGTTGTAATGTACAGAGGTGTGGAAATGCACTGTGAGGGGTGTTGTTTGGGGAGTTCTAAAATTCATCGTTTTTTATTTGTCGGTTCATCTTATTTTCGTAATTTTGTAGATATTTCGGAGAGTGGTGCCTTGTTGGCGGAAGGTCGAGAGGCGTGGCGAACCGAAGAGTGCGACGATAGTCGTGAAACATTTATCTAACCCTTGTTATATGAAGCGTATAATTCTCTCCGGCGGAGGTACCGGAGGCCACATATATCCTGCCGTGGCGGTGGCCGAGGCTCTGCGACGTCGCTATGGTAGCGAGGTCGAGATTCTTTTTGTGGGAGCCGAAGGCAAGATGGAGATGGAGAAGGTGCCGGCACTCGGTTATAATATCGTCGGGTTACCCATTCTCGGTATTCAACGTCGATTCACGTGGGCAAATCTTACGGTGCCGTTCAGGCTTATCGGGAGCGTGTTGAAGGCGCGTCGTGTGATTCGTAAGTTTCGCCCTGATGCCGTAATCGGATTCGGAGGATATGCGAGTGGCCCTGTGCTGTGGATGGCGCAGCGAATGGGAGTGCCGACGCTGATTCAGGAGCAGAACTCCTTTGCCGGTGTTGCAAATAAACTCTTGGCACGTAAGGCGGAGAAGATATGTGTGGCGTATGACGGGATGGAGCGATTCTTCGCTGCCGAGAAGATTGTGATGACGGGAAATCCGTTGCGCGGAACTTTCGGGCGTGGAGTAGTTGAGCGTAAAACGGCTCTCGAATATTATGGGTTTAACGAGTCGTTGCCGGTGATGCTGGTTGTCGGAGGCTCGCTCGGTACGCGCACGCTGAATAATATGATGAAGGCGTGGGTGGCGAAACTCGGAGGAGAGGCTCCTGTGCAGGTAATATGGCAGACCGGTAAGTTCTATGAGCGAGAGATGCGCGAGTTCCTTGCCGAGCATCCGACGCGAAATATATGGCAGGGGGCGTTTATCGAGCGTATGGATTATGCCTATGAGGCTGCGGACCTTGTGATTTCGCGCAGTGGAGCCTGCACGGTATCGGAGTTGTGTCTGGTTGGCAAGCCGACTCTGTTTGTCCCTTCGCCCAATGTGGCAGAGGACCATCAAACCAAGAACGCAATGGCTCTGGTCGAGAAGGGTGCCGCCGAGATGGTCCGTGATGTTGATGCAGTGGAGTGTGCCATAGAGAAGGCTCTCGCGCTCCTGGCAGATGCCGGAAAGTTGCGGTCGCTGACCGAAAATATAGAAAAACTCGCCATTGCGGACTCGGCAGACCGTATAGTGGGAGAGATTGCAAAAATTATAGAATAATATGGAGGTACAGAATATATATTTTGTCGGCATCGGCGGCATCGGAATGAGTGCGCTGGCTCGCTACTTTATGCACGAGGGTAAGCGCGTGGCGGGATATGACCGTACCCCGACTCCGCTGACAACGGCACTCGAAAAAGAGGGCGCTGCGGTTCATTACGAGGAGTCGGTCGAGGCTGTCCCCGAGCCATTCCGAAATCGCGAGACAACGATAGTGGTCTATACGCCGGCTGTGCCTGCGGACCATTGCGAGATGGTGTGGTTCCGTGAGCAGGGGTTCGAGGTGGTAAAACGCTCGCAGATGCTCGGATACTTGTCGGAGGGTAAGTATGTTATGGCGGTGGCGGGTACGCACGGTAAGACTACGACCTCAACTCTTGTTGCGTGGCTTAATCACGAGGTGGCCGAGGGGGGTAGTGCCTTTCTGGGAGGTATCTCCAAGAATTTTGCAAGTAACCTTGTGTTGGGCAAGGGCGACCGATTGGCTGTCGAAGCAGATGAATTCGACCGCTCATTTCTGCGATTGTCGCCCGACGTGGCGGTAATTACGTCGGTGGATGCTGACCATCTCGATATTTACGGTACGTATGAGGCTGTCAAAGAGGCTTTCTCGCAGTTCGTTGGCAGGATTCGTCCGAATGGGGCGCTGGTAATTAAGAAGGGGGTCGATATTGTAATCGAGAACCCCGAAATTACGACATACAGATACTCCTATGACGAGGAGTGTGACTTTTATGCACGCAATATAGAGCTCATAGGCGGCGGATTGTATCGCTACGATATCGTTACTCCGTCGGGTGTGATTGTCGGTTGTCAGCTCGGAATCCCGGGATGGGTTAATATCGAGAACTCGGTGGCTGCGGTCGCTATGATGTGGTGTGCAGCACAACGTGACGGGGTATCTCTCGATGAGGTGCGACTGCGCAATGCCTTGCGAGAGTTTCAGGGTGTGAAGCGACGCTTCGAATTCTATATAAACACCCCCGAAGTGGTCTATATGGATGACTATGCGCACCATCCGCGCGAGTTGTCTGCCACGATTACCTCGGTAAAAAAGATGTTCCCGGGACGTCGGGTTACTGCGCTTTTCCAGCCTCACCTCTACACTCGCACACGCGACCTGTATGAGGAGTTTGCCGAGGCTCTGTCGCAGGCGGATGAGGCTGTACTGCTGCCAATATACCCTGCACGCGAGGAGCCGATTGAGGGCATTACCAGCGAAATTATAGCCGAGCGAGTGAGTGTCCCCTGCCGAATAGTCGAGCGCGATGTCTTGGCAGAGGAGGTTGCGAAGATGGGGGTTGATGTGGTAGTAAGCTTCGGTGCTGGTAATATCGATGTCTGTTGCGAAAAGATTGCTGCGGCATTGCTCAAAAGAGATTAACAGAGGGAACAACTCTATGAAGGCGACGAGATGAAGGAGAAAATCGGCAAATATATATTGCTGGCGCTGGTGTGGGCTATCGTAATCGGATATGTGGTATATTCGGTTGTGATAATGCGTGCGCACCGGATGGAGCAGGTTGTGCGTCGCGTCGAAATAGAGGTTGCCGATAGTACGGCAAATGGTCATTTGGTGTCGAGCCGTATGGTGCGCGAGTGGATTCTCCACAGCGGAATCAGCACAATCGGAGTTCCGGCGAATGAGGTAAATCTCGCGGGAATTGAGGGCGTTGTTGCCAAAAACGGCTTTGTGGATAGGGCCGATTCGTACGTTTCGTACGATGGTGTGTTGCATATTGAGGTGCGTCAGCGTCGCCCGATGTTGAGATTGCTCATAGACGGATATGATACATACGCCACAGAGGAGGGCTTTGTCTTTCGCTCGCCGGCAGCATCGGCTCTCTATGTGCCGGTTGTGACGGGAGGTTACAGACCGCCGTTCTCATCGGATTACGAGGGCCTGGTCGAGGATTATGTCGAGGCGAAGATTCGAGAGTCGAATAGTCGAATCGAGCAAATCGAAAAGACAAAGATTCCGCTATACAAGATTGAGGATTCGTTGCGAAAGGAGCGTAAGGCTGTAAGGGCGGAGCGAACCAAACGCAAATATTTCTACAAGGCAAGCGGCGAGCGAGCTGGGTTCAGATTCTGCGAGAGCGACGAGGAGTTCGACGAGAGGATCCGAAAACTGCGTGCCGATAAGCATCGAAGAGTGCGCAAGATTGATGCAGTTCGACGTCATAATGCCAAGATGATTGATGCGGTTACTGCGCGGAGTGATGCGGAGTATCGCGCGCAAAAAAAGTTAAGGAAAAGATATGAAGATTTCCTGAAACTGCTTAACTTTGTGGAACAGATAGAGGACGATGGCTTTTGGAGTGCGGAGATTGTCCAAATTGTGGCAAAAACGACACCGAGTGGAGCTTTGGAGTTGGAACTTGTGCCTCGTAGCGGGGATTATACCATTCTGTTCGGCGGTATCGAGAATGTAGAGTTGAAACTTAAAAAGTTGTTGCGCTTTTACAAGGACGGGTTGAACAATATAGGTTGGGATACATACTCGATAATAAATGTTAAATATGACGGACAGGTCGTATGCTCGAAATAGAATTATGGAGAAGAAAAATTATATAGTCGGAATCGATATAGGTTCGTCTAATATCGTGATGGTTGTCGGCTCGAAAGACGAGTCGGGCAAGATGGTTGTTGATGCACTCGTTTCGAAACCTTCGTCGGGAGTGAATGCAGGAATGATTGAAAATATCAATCAGGTCAGCACCTGCTTGAAGGCTGCCAAGGCGGAGATCGAGGAGGAGGTCAATATCCGTATCAGTGAGGCATACGCAGGTGTGTCGGGTGCGTTTATCCGTTGCGCTCCGCTCTCGGACCACGTCTATATTCGTGAGCCGCAAGCCGGCATCTCACAGGCAGATGTGGATGCCCTCTTTCTGCGTATGAAGGAGGTTGTTGCTCCCGAAAATGAGGAAATTATGGAGCGCATACCTCAAAACTATACGGTCGATAGCGGTCAGGAGGTAAAGGACCCTGTCGGCTCGTTTGGTCGTCGCCTCTCTTCGACATTCAATTTTATACTCTGCGAGAAGACCCCTCTGGAAAGATTGAAGATGGTATTCCGTCATTCGGGTTTGCAACTCGCCGGAGTCTATGCCAATTCGATGATTGTCTCCGATGTGGTGGTCTCTGCCGACGAGAAAAGCGATGGCGTTGCTGTGGTCGATATCGGAGGTGCCACGACTGATGTCGCAGTCTATCACGGAGGTATAATTCGTCACTTGGCTACAATTCCGATGGGAGGTAAAGCCATAGACTATGATATACATCTTCACGGCGTTCCGGAGCGTAGCGTCGAGGCGCTGAAAAAGAAGTATGGCTCGGCGATTGCCGAGTTCGTGTCGGAGCAAAAGTTGATACAGATACCGAGTATGCGTCAGCGTAGCAATGGTGTGCTGCGTCGTAATCTGGCGGCGATAATCGAGGCGCGCCTAACCGATATCGCCGAATTCGTAAGGGCTGAAATCAAAGATTCGGGATTCGCAGGTCGTCTCGGTTGTGGTGTGGTGCTGACGGGAGGTTCGGCATCGATTGAGCATATAGATGAACTCTTCCGCCGTGTGACGGGCTTGGATGTGAGAGTTGCTACGGCAGAGATTGGACTTGACGAGACGTCACGTGAGCAGATTGGGTCGCCGTCGCATACTGCGGCAGTAGCACTTCTGTTGAAGGGCGCCGAACAGGGTGCGTGCTCTGTTTCGGAGCGACTTGGGGGGTATGTTCCTCCGCGCCCCGCGGTAACACCGGTCGTACCGCCTGTGACCCCTTCGCCATCGCACTCTGTTCCGCAGTCGCCGAAGGAACCGGTGAATAAAACCGAGAGCGAGAGTGAGGATATACCGACCCAAGCTGTCAATGAACCGCAGAAGGAGCCTGCAAAGTCGGGTGGCGGCAGTTGGTTCGATAGGGTAATAAAGACGGTTACCGATCGCATCAACAACTCTTTCGACGAGAGCGAAGACGAGGAGATTTAGTCTGTCCGGGCGAGTGTTGCAAAGAGTGTAGATAGGTGTTGAAGTCGGGCGTAAAGAGTGTGTTGCGGCCCGAATTCGGGTGTGAAACGAGAGAAAACGATGTAAAATATATATGGGAGAAGATTTATTGGATGAGTTGAAGGCTGCGAGGGGCAATACTTCGATAATTATGGTTGCGGGCGTCGGTGGTGCCGGCGGCAATGCCGTCAATCATATGTGGGAGATGGGCATCACGGGTGTCAACTTTATGGTCTGCAATACGGATGAGCAGGCTCTAAACCAGAGCCCTATTCCGCGTAAGGTCTTGCTGGGCGATGGCCTCGGAGCCGGCAATGATGCTACGCGCGGTCGAGAGGCTGCTATCGAGGCTCTCGACGAACTGCGTCACTGCTTTGAGGCTGCGGGTACGAAGATGTTGTTCATTACCGCAGGAATGGGTGGCGGTACGGGTACGGGAGCATCTCCCGTAATTGCAAAGCTTGCTCACGAAATGGGCATACTGACTATGGCAATCGTCACTTCGCCATTGAGCTTGGAGGGAATTGAACGCTATGAACAGGCATTCAAGGGTATTGACGAGATATCGAAGTATGTCGATTCGTTGCTGGTTATCGATAATGACCGCATTGGCGATATCTTTGGTAAGTTGTCGTTGCGTCAGGCGTTCAGTAAGGCTGATGATGTCTTGGCGTCGGCAGCAAAAGGTATAGCCGAGATTATTACGGTCAAGACTGCGTTGGTAAATGTCGATTTCGCCGATGTCAAGCGAGTGATGTTGAATAGCGGTCGCGCATATATGGGAGTTGCCACAGCGAGCGGAGAGAACCGTGCGCGAGAGGTGGTCGAGAATGCTCTGCGTTCGCCTCTGCTCGACAGCAAGTCGATTTATGGAGCAGGCAATATCCTGATAAACATTGCTACCGAGTCTCTCGACCAACTTATATACGAAGAGGTTATCTCGATTTTGACATACGTGCAGGAGGCAGCATCGGCAAAAGATGATAAGGGTTGTATGCATACTGCCCGTATAATCTGGGGTGCGAGCGAAAAACCGCATCTGAATGACTCTATCGAGTTGGTAGTCATTGCAACCCGCTTCAAGGATGATGTGGAGGACAATCCGCAGGTTATGAAGGCGATTGTTCCGCCGATGAAGATGCCCGTGAAGTCCGAGCAAGAGACACAGGCAGATATTCCGGTATTGACTCCTCCCGTGCGTAAGAATACGCAGGGGCCGAGTGCTGTGGTTCACGCGGCTCCGGAGGTGCGCCCCACACTTGGTCGCAGAACCTCGCGCTATGCAAATATTCGGGCAATGCTCGAAACTCCTGCTTATCAGCGACGAAACGTGCAATTTATCGTCGGGGTTCCGACGGCAAGCCGCGAGATGCTCAAAGATGAGAATGAAACTTCGACGGTACAGCAGAGCGAAGGTTCGCTGTTTTAGTTGCAAAGGAGAGTGATGGATTCGATTCTGGAATATAACGGATTTGACACTACGGCAATAATCAAGCTGGTCGCTACTATCGGATTATTGTTGGTATCGGGAATGATGTCGGCATCGGAGGCTGCATTCTTTTCGTTGTCGCATAACGATATACGTGAGTTGAAACAGCGCAAGAGTTTCTCTGCGGCATCAACACTCAAACTGCTTTCGGATGTTGATATGCTCTTGGCTACGATTTTGGTAATGAACAATCTGGTCAATATCTGTATCGTCATCCTTACGAATGATGTTCTCGGTTCGGTATTTACGTTTCATCGCTTTCAGTTCCTCTTTACCGGTGTGCTGGCAACCTTTCTGCTGCTGCTCTTCGGAGAGATTCTTCCGAAGCATATTGCGCAGAGCGCCAATCTTAAAGTGGCTCTACTCTTCTCGCAACCGCTTACGGTGGTGCGAGGATTGTGCTACCCCTTTTCGTGGATTCTGGTTCATACAAGCAGCCGTGTGAGCGAGATTGCTTCGCGCGGAGGTGACGATATCTCAATCGAGGAGTTGGCAGATGCCGTCGATATGACATCGGCATCTTCTGACGAAGAGCAAAAGATGTTGTCGGGAATCGTGACCTTCGGAAATACGGAGGTAGAGGAGATTATGCGTTCGCGAGTCGATATCACGGCGCTCGAACTTACTGCCACATTCGAGGAGGTCAAGCAGGTAATCATTGAGTCGGGATTTTCGCGATTGCCGGTCTATGATGAGGATTTGGATAATATCAAGGGTACGTTATATGTCAAAGATCTGCTCCCCTACATCAAGGAGGGTAACGATTTTGGCTGGCAGCGACTGATGCGCAAGGCGTACTTTGTGCCTATGCACAAGAAAATTGATGACCTGCTCGAAGAGTTCCGTTCGCATAAGGTCCATATGGCTATTGTGGTTGATGAGTATGGAGCTACGCAGGGATTGCTCTCGTTGGAGGATATCCTCGAAGAGGTTGTGGGAGAGATTTCGGATGAGAGTGATGTGGATGAGAGTTTCTATACCAAACTCGGAGATGGTAAATATCTCTTCGATGGTAAGACCCATATCGTCGATTTTGAGCGAGTTCTCGAATTGGAGGAGGATGCCTTTGCTGATGTGCAGGGGCGGGCAGAGACGCTTGCCGGGCTGATGCTCGAACTCAAACGAAACTTCCTCAAAAAGGGTGATAAGGTTCATTCGCACGGATTTACATTCAGGGTCGAGAGTTTAGACGGTCGTCGTATCGACAAAATCAAAGTTGTGGCAGATGGAGAGTAGCGCAAGGCTATTCATCGAAGTCCCTCTTTCGGAGGAGGAACTTCTCGTGGTGGCGGAGGAGGCAGACCGGCGTGTGGTTGCAGATTACACCTCGTCACGCCGTCGCAGAGAGTCGCTGATGTGGCGATATATCGTTCGAAGGGAGCTGGGCGCAGATGTCGAGATTCTTTACGACGAAAACGGAGCTCCAAAGCTTGCCAATAGAGAAGTGTGTGTCGGAGTGTCGCATAGTGACGATTTTGTGGCAGTGCTGCTGTCGGCAACACGTTGTGCTGTCGATATTGAACGACTCGATCGCGATTTTGAGCGTGTTGCCGAACGGTATGTAAGTGCCGAAGAGCGCGCTTTGAGTCAAGATGAACGTCTGTTGGCTACGGTGTGGAGTGCGAAGGAGACGCTCTACAAGTATGCCGGTGAGCGAGGCTTGAATCTTCTGGAAGATTTGCATATCGATAGCGTCGATTTCGAAAATGGTCATATCCTCGGGCGAATCAGGAATTCCGACCCCGTTAAGATGTATTTGACGTTCCATTTGGGCAATGTCGTTGTCTATATTGTGTAGTTTTAGTATCTTTGCTCACAAATGAAAAGAGAGATAACAACACTTTCGCTCGGTACGGACCCTCTGTCCAAACTGCTTCCGCGCTATGCCATACCTGCGATTATAGCGATGATTTCAACATCGCTCTTCAATATAATCGACAGTATCTTCATTGGCCACGGTGTCGGAGCTTTGGCGATTTCGGGAATGGCGCTGACAATGCCGATAATGAATATATCGTCGGCTTTTGGTTCGCTGGTCGGTGTCGGAGCCGCTGCAATAACATCAATAAGATTAGGACAAGGTAACAAACGTGCTGCCGAGGAGGTGTTGGGTAATGCTATACTCTTGAATATTACCATCGGAGTAATCGTCGGCTCGTTAGGGCTGTACTTCCTCGATGATATTCTCTACTTTTTTGGTGCGAGTGAGCGAACAATCGAATATGCTCGTGACTTTATGCACGTGATTTTGGCGGGTAATGTCATTACGCACCTCTATCTCGGTCTGAATGAGTTGATGCGAGCCTCCGGTTATCCGCAAAAAGCGATGATGGCAATGTTGCTGTCGGTGGTGGTAAATTGTGTGCTCAATCCTCTGTTTATCTTCAAGTTTGGTTGGGGTGTGCAGGGTTCGGCTCTATCGACCGTCATTGCGCAGTGCTGTGCGCTCTCCATCTCGTTGCATCACTTTTCGAGCAGAGGCAGTTTTATACATTTCCGTCGCGATGCCTTCCGATTCAAATTCCCGATTATCGGGAATATCATATCGATAGGTATGGCTCCGTTCCTTATGAATATATGCACCTCGATTGTCGTTATTTTCGTTAATAAGGCTTTGAAAACCTATGGCGGAGATTTGAATATCGGAGCCTACGGGGTAATAAACAGAGTTGTAATGCTCTTCCTGATGGTCGTTTTGGGACTTAATCAGGGTATGCAGCCGATTGTGGGTTATAACTATGGTGCCAAGCAGTACGACCGCGTGATGAAGACGTTGCGTATAACCATCCTGTTTGCCGTTGGCGTGACGACGACCGGATTCCTGGTCAGCCAATTGGTGCCACGTGAGGTGGCGATGCTCTTTGTGGGTGGCGATAGTAGCGAATCGAAAGAACTTATCGAGGCGGTAACCTATGGAATGAAGAATGTGATGGTGGCGTTCTGGGCGGTGGGATTCCAGATGGTCACAGGTGCGTTCTTCCAATATATAGGCAAGCCAAAACGTGCCATCGTTATATCGCTGACTCGCCAACTCTTATTCTTGATTCCGCTGCTGATAATCCTTCCGCCACAATTGGGAGTGTTGGGAGTCTGGCTCTCGATGCCCATTGCGGATACGATGTCGGTAATGCTTGCAGCAGTTCTGCTCTTCTTCCAGATAAGAGCCTTCAAGCGTGAGCAAAAGGAGATGATAAGATAATCTCTATAAGAGTCCTCTATAATATGGAGAAGGGGCTGTCCGAATTGTGCGTTGGACAGCCCCTTCTCGTCTTATATCATAAATCTCTGCTACTCGGCGATAATCAACTGTACGCCTGCCTCTTCTATGAGTTTGCGCATCTGCGGGGCGATGCCGTTATCGGTGATAATCACATCAACATCTTCGAGAGCGTTAATGCGGCCGAAACCGTGCTGGCCGAACTTGGAGGAGTCTGCCAGAACTACCGTGCGTGAAGCTGCATCCATCATCCTGCGTGAGAGCAACGCCTCCTCGATGGTAGAGGTGGTAATGCCGTAGTCGGGGTCGATACCATCCACGCCAAGGAAAAATTTCGAGCAAACGACGTCTGTAAGCGCTCGCTCGGCACTCTCGCCCATCGTCGAGCACGATTTGCGATGAACCTTACCTCCCAACTGCTCGACACGGACGTTGTCCATATCGTTCAGCAATACCGAGAGTTTCAGAAATGGCGTAACGACATTGAGTGAGCGTTGAGGCATCGTTGTGCGAATCTCCTCTGCCAAGGCGAAGGTCGTGGAACCTGCCGAAATCATAATCGAGTCATTCTCCTCGATAAGTTCGGCTGCTCGCTTGGCAATAAGGGTCTTTGCTTCGCGATTGAGATTGCTTTTAGTCGTGAGGTCCCGATCGGCAACGTGAGGATTGACCGGTCGCGCGCTACCGTGTACCTTGTAGAGCAGACCTCGGCTTTCGAGAATCTTGACATCCTTGCGGATGGTTACCTTCGTGACTTTCAACTCCTCGGCAATATCGGTAATGCGGATAAATCCGTACTTTTCGAGGCTGTCGAGAATATATTTATGTCTTTCGGCGATGCTTAACATATTCTTTTGTGGTATTGTAGCGAGGAGCAGAGTCTGCCCCGCCTGATTTCTAATAGTTTATCTGTTTGATGTTGTTTGCCCAGAACCGCTTTAACTCGTCCCAACGGTAGTAGGGCGCTGTTCGGCTCGGAATAGGATAGGTTACCTCCTGCTCGTTCAGCATTGTGCGGACAAGAATCTCGTCGCAGCCCTTCTTGCGATAGAAAATAATTTGGAGATTTGCTGCCATCGGAGTTATGCGATAGTCGCGCCACTCTTCGTTGATGGTGTCGTAGTTCGTAGATGCCACGGTGCATCCGGGCAGACCCATCAACGGCGAGATGCTGAAAAGACCGGTGTCGTGACCAAAGCGTAACGACACGCTCGGCGTGCCGGTTGCAAGGTCACTGTCGATCTGCTCGATGATGGCATTAAGGATATCTTTGCCGATATTTGCCATCAACGGATAGTAAATATATTTACCATAACGGGCATAGTACGAGAAGTTGTGTGAACGCCAATACTCATAGAGTTCATCTTTGGTAAAAACATCATTGAGAGAGATGTTCTCGATATCCAGACACTGAACATTGAGAGTTATATCGACCAAGTACATCCAGAATTTAACACTATTGAACGTCGAGATGTACTCTTTGTCCGAAAAGAGTGTGTTCAAGAGTCGCGAAAAATCGATATGTTCTTTAATCTCTTCCCATTGACGCATACGCCAATAGCTCTTCTCGTTCCGAACAATGTCGAGAACCTCGGTTGGCAGGTTTTTGTTCCACTCCGGCTTGAAGTAGTGAATCTGCACCATCTTGGCATTAGAGGCATCTCGCGTAATCTTGATGGTGGGATTTTGGCTCTTTAGTCCATCGCAGAATGAGGCCATACTGACCAAGCAACGCGGAATTACCGAAGAGAGGGCATTGACTTGCAGACCCTCCTGTTTGAAAAGCTCGGGGAAGTTTTTCGCCATACGGGTTGCAATCTCTTCGTGTTGGCGTACGCCTCTTTGCGTAAGCTCGCCGCCTCGACGCTCCGCTACTGCATAGATTTGCAGTACGCGCCGGCGGACATCCTCGCCGAAAGTTGTAAGCTTGCCTGCCTTGTGTGCCTCGTTGAGAATCTGCACGGGGAAATCGTAGTACTCATCTTTGAGGGCATAGCGTGAGCCGTGGCGACCATAGTGCGAGATATAGCAAGGCTCGTAACCCTTCGGTGCAGCAGTATATGTTGCGGTCGGGGTGGGGTAGCCGTAATAGACTCCTCCGGCACGATTGATATCTGCCATAATCTCCTCTCGTGAACTCTGTGCCAAGGCCGAGAGGGTAGTTACAGTCAGAAGTGTGATAATGAGAAAAAATCTCTTCATTTTATGGTTGCGTTTATGTTTGTAATTTACTCGAAAGTCTGTCTGTTAAAGCCACTTCTTGTAGCGGAAATACCACATCGTGAGTCCCGAGGCGAGAGCCATCAGGAAGATGGCAAAGAGGTAACCTAACGGAATAGTCCAGCCATTGGAGAGCGTTACCGCCCAATCCAATTCGGGCATAACCTTGAAGTTCATTCCGTACATACTTGCAATAAGCGTTGCCGGAAGGAAAATCACTGCTGCCACCGAGAATATCTTAACTATCTCGTTCTGCTCGATGTTGATAAGACCGAGAGCCGTATCCTGAATGTAGTCCAGGCGCTGGAAACTGAAATCGGCGTGGTTGATAAGTGAATTGACGTCTTTAATCATCAATTGCAGACGTGGGTAGATATCGTTTGGGAAGCGCTCGCTGCGCAAAATACCCGAGAGGACACGCTGGCGGTCGAAGATATTTTCGCGCAACAACATCGTGCTCTCTTGCAGGGCACTGATGCGGAGCAGAACCTCCTTGTCGATTGACTCCTCGTTGTGTAGAGTCTTGGATAGTAAAGCTACCTGCTTGGTAATCATCTCGACCAGGTCGGCGTCGAAGTCGATGCGTACTTCGAGCAGCGAGATGAAGATGTGGTAGCCCGTCGAGTAGCTGCGGTAGTTCATCTGCAAGCGTTTCTCTGCCTCGCGGAATGTGCGGAACTCGGCATTACGCACCGAGACCAAAACACCCTCATTGGAGATGATGAACGATACGGGCTCGACTACGAACGAATCGCCGGTCGGGATAAAGAAGTTCGAGTTTGAGATGATGGCATTCTCGCTCTCGGAGTATTTTGAGGTAGATTCAATCTCCTCGACCTGCTGCTTGGTTTGCAGGCTGATTTCCATAAAGTTCTCGACCGCCTTCTGCTCCTTGATAGTGGGAGTTATCATATCAATCCACAAAATATCGTCGTAGCCCAACTCCTCGAAGAGCTCGACGTCTGCATTGCGGATAATCTTGTTGTACTGTTTCAGGTAAATTGTAATCATCTTTGCAACCTCTGTTTTATAAATCCTAATATTTCAGGCTGATTGCCGCTTACCTTGCGGCTGCTTGCGGTAGTATGGGTAGCAAGGCTCCCGCATCCTTCGCAAATCATCGGGGCGTAATCGGAGCGCATATCGGCTCTCTCCGCATTACCGAGGTGCTCTTCAACCCGGGTTCGCTCTGGGCTCGACCTTGATGCCGGAGTTCCAGAACTTTTGCAGGGCTTTGTGTTTCTGCTCGTCGAACAGAAAGTCTATGTTGTGTGTAAGATATTCGTATGCGTACTCTTTGTCGCCGTAGCCATACTCCAAAATCGCTTCGTAAATATGCTCGATGCCATAGGTCAGCGCGTGTTGCAATGAGTCGATGACCGAGTAGGAGGTGCCTTTGCGGGCAACCCAAACGGCAAAGCAGAAGGGTAGTTTGGTTGCTCCCTGCCACGCCTCTGCCAAATCGTAGGTGTAACGGAACTCGCCCTCGTGTTCGAAGACTTTGTCGCCGATAAGCAGAAAGGCATCCCCTTCGGCTGCCGACTCTGCGAGGTTGTCGTAAGAATCGAGTTCGTACCATTCGGGATCGATTTTCCAAAGCGTCTTTGCCAAATAACCCACCAATTGAACCGATGTGCGTGAGTGAGAATCGAGAAATATGCGACGGATACTCTTTAACTCGGAGTTACTCATCAACTCAACCGTACGCACAGAACGAACGGCGCCGATGCAATAATCGGTAACTATTTCGGTTGATTTGAGTTGAGGAACGACAGCTGCCGGCAATAGGGCAATGTCGGCTTTCCCCTCCATATAGAGCCTTGCGCACTCGGCAGGAGGAGCCAACGTAAGATCGGCACGGAGGCTACCTTCGTGCTCGATACCATAGACGAATGGTATCGTATTGAGATACGACACTGCAACTATTTTGGGTACAACTGCCATCGTCCATAGAGTTCGTGAATTGGTTTATCTTTGCAAAAATAGGTATTTTTCTTGAAAAACCTCCCTATAAAGTAATTTTTGTTACGATAAAATTTCTAAAAAATATAGAAAAAATGGACAAACCTCTTGACAAGGGGGTATTCGACATTATATATTTGCACCGTCAAACATCTCATAACCGACCTTTATGAACAATGGCGTACGAATTGTTTATAAGGTTTTCGACAAGATGAAATTTCTGAAAATCAATCGATGGTGCTTGTCGTTATGATGTTTTCGACATCTTTTAACAAACATTAAACACATTTTTTAACAATGAATCGCGCACAACTTGAACGTGCGCTGCGAGTTCTGTCCGAATCTAACGGATACTCCTTTCACATCCTTCCGCCGGAGCGGATTTCGGAGGTAAAGAGTCTTCCTGCCGTAGTTCTCGAACCGCCGACCGTCGCCTCGGTTGAAGGCAGACGCCACGGGCGGATATCCTACAATATTACACTCCACGTTATGTGCCTTGCGGCAAAAATGACCGCCTCGCAGCGGTGTGATGCTTTGAACGAGATGGAGATGAAGTTGCTGGACATCTGCACACTGCTTTCGGATGATGAGCAGGTTATTGCGGTCGAAGAGCTTGGTATAACCCCTCGGGAGTTTGCCTTCACGACGCACGGAGAGATTTCGCAGACGGCACGAGCCAAAGTAGTAACATTTTTTTAAGAACAAACCACTATGACTTTTACATCTATCCCCAACAACTATACACCCCTGACCGAGCCGATTGTCTGCCGATTTGCATTTGACGAGATGCGTGAGGTTGTGGATGTGAAGATTATCGATGCCATCAATTCGAAGGCGCTCGGAATCAAGCGACTATACAATGTCCAGGAAGCAGGAATCGACCTCGCACCGTGGCTTGATAAGGCTTTTGACTGTAAATTCCCGGCGGGCGGGACCTCGGTTTGCACGGCAGAGGGACTCTTTGCGTGCATCGCAGTGGAGGTCGATGGCGAACGCTCACCGGAGCGTTACTTCTCTCCGTATCCGATAATCGCCGGTGTGGGAACTATTTTTCGAACTGCGCCGAAATATTATTCGCTCTCCCGTAGCGAGCGTGATATGGCGGTAATCTATGCCCCCGAAGGCGGAACCATACTCTGCGAGGCGTATTGCAATGGAGCTATTGTTGAGGCACAATCATTTGTGATTAAACCGAGTGACGGAGTGCAGATATTCTGTCTCGCACCGAGTGATTTTACAGAGTCGGCAGACGAGATACTTGTGCAGACCAATCTCGGAGGTGTGGAGGATTATGCCACTTGTCGAATTGTGCCTGCGGGCGATATGGCTCATCGATTGGTGTGGATTGATGCGGGAGGAGTGCTGCAACTCTATACATTCCCGACCACACGCAGCAGCCGACTCTCGGTCGATAAGCAAAGAGTGCTGACGGCGGATGGTTTGGTGGTGGCGGCGACCTGTGCCGAGAGGAGTCTGACACTTGTGTCGGATTACGAAACCGTCGCCGAATTGGAGCGAATATCCGAGATAATCGAGGCACGACAGGTGTGGTTGGAGCAGGAGCACAGAGGAGTAAAGGTTGATGTCATCTCGTCGGAGAGCCTGCTCCGCTATGGGGGTGTGCTCAACTCGTTGCAGGTGGAGATTCGTGCAAGTGACGGAAAGGAGAGATTGCTATGATAAAAGTGTTCATAGACGATATCCCTTGTGTTGCGGATGCGACCCAAAGTATATCAATAGATTACCATTCGAAGGATTTGTCCGATGTTGAGAGCGGCCGTGAGGGTGCGCATATCGTGTTGAGGTTGCCTTCTACTACCCAAAACGATAGCCTCTTCGGCAATGCGGCAGACATTGAGAGTGCCGAGTCGTTCAATGCGGAGTATCACGAGGCGTACATCGAGGCTGACGGTGCCGAGATTTTCAGAGGTACGGCCTATCTTGTCGGCGTCGAGATGGAGGGCGAGGCTACGTGGTACAAGATTGAAATCATCGGAGGTGCATCGCAATGGGCGAAGCAGGCAGGGCGTCAGATGTTCAATCTTATCGGGATTGACTACTCGGCCCGTCTTGATATGACCGAGATTTGCAACAGTTGGGAGAGTGATTCTCCGGTAAAGTTCCTGCCCGTGCAGCGCGACCAATACGAGTTGGAGAATGGCGTTACGTCGTTCTATACGCCGGAGAAGATTTTGACTACCGATGACTATCATCCCTTCCTGTCGGTGGCCGCTCTGCTTGGAGCTATATTCGAACAGGCAGGATATCGGGTCGAGAGTCGGTTCTTCGAAAGTGAGCTATTCCGTTCGCTCTACATCAGCGGGGCGTACTCATCGACCGACGCCTCTGCACGATTCGAAAAGATGGGCTTTCTCGCCGGACGTTTAGATAGCGTTACGGCTTCGGCAAACTATGCCGGCAGGGTGTATGCGTCGCCATCGGTGGCAGCAAACTCGTTGGGCAATATCGTCGATACGGTTGCCGAGGAGGTTGTCGATAGTGCAGGTAATACACTCTCGACGGGGTTCTATTCGAGAGGAGGCTGCTTCGCTTTCGACGACAAAGGAGTCATAACCTTTACCCCTCTGACGGCAGTAAATGTCGGATTTGAGTATTCGTTGAAATTTGCCTGCGATTACCGCATAGCGAGCCGATCGTCGCTGTTCAGCTTTTCGGAACTCTATCTCGAAGAGGGTATCTCGATTCCGTTTATGCTCTCCAATCGTTTCAAAGACCACAGAGAGAGTCTGTTGCCCGGATTCGAATATCGATTGGTAATGTTTGACTACCTCTCCGACTGTAACTATCGTTTGCGCTACAAGCTTGATGGCGTATGGCAGGATTGGATTGACGTTACATCGCAGACAATGCTTGTGCGAACTCCGACAAGTGCGCAGACGGTTGGGGGTGTGGAGTTGGTAAGAGCCGAGGCCGAGAGTGATATTTACGAATCCTGCCTTGAAGATTGGGCGCTCTATGGCGGCTATGTGGAGTATGAAGGAGTAACCGAGGTCGAGATGACGGTGCGAACTCCCGCAGTCGAACTCTCGCCCTCATCGCCCAAGCGTTTCGACTCGATATATTTCGGCGGGGGCGAGCCGGGGATGGAGATTACGCTGCTTGCAGGAACAACTCTGCGCCCTCTCTTTACCTCGACGACCGGTTATGGTTCGCACATAGAGTTTGCGGATGTGGCACAGCACCAGGTGCGCCAAAGCGTATTGCTCGATGCGGTGCGGCATATGTTTAACCTGCGATTTTATACTGACGAGCGCGAGAAGAGGGTCTATATCGAACCTTACGACGACTTCTTGCGTCGGGATGAGGTCTTCGATTGGAGTTCGCGAGTCGATTTCTCTCGGCCGATAGTTATCGAGGAGCAGGCGCGTGGGGTGCACGAACGGAGGACTCTCGGCTACGATGATGACGACGGCACGGTTCGCAGGTTCAATGCCGAGGCGGCAGCGCCCTTCGGAGAATGGAGTTTCGATGTCGCATCCAGAGTGGCTGTTGAGGGAGAACAGCAGTTGCGAAATCCGCTATTTGCCTCTACGATAAATCTCGCAGGTAAGTATGCCAACGCAGAGTCGGCTCTTATAATGCAGGTCTCGAATCGCGATGAAAATGTGGATGACGTAGCCAACTTCTCGCCACGAATCGTGCGGTATGTCGGCACACATCCTCTCTCTGGTGAGGAGCGATGGGGTTTCCCCTATTGTGAGGGTAATTACCCTTTGGCAGCATTCCATTTTGCGGGCGACAGCCGACGCGAAGGATTTACGTTGTGCTTTGAGGATAGAGATGGTGTTCGCGGATTGCACTCCTACTACGACCGAATGTTCGCCGAGGAGGCGGAGTGTCGCAGAGTCTCTGTATCGATAAGGATATCGCCCGAAGAGTTCGAACATCTGTTTCATTTTGTGGATGGAGCCCCTTCGATACGCTCGATTTTCGAGTTGCGACTGAATGGAGTAACGGCCCGATACTCGCTCTATGCCATTGAGGGATACGACCCCTCGAAGAGCAGTGTGCGGTGTCTATTTTCGCAAATCTCGCCACGCTATGAGTAGGGATGAACTTGTGGCTGTGCTGGCGGAGATGCTGACTCCGCAGACAAACCCGATGTCGCCACAGCAGATGATTGAGCAACTGCTTAATCTCGGATTGCTCGACTATCGCGAGGTCGAGCGGCTTGTGGCGCGTCGGGAGGTCGAACGGCTCTACACTGCGGGAATGGGCCGATGCGATGCAATAGCACTTGTTGCGGATAGGATGTGCTGCTCGTACGAGAAAATCCGAGCTTTTATCTATCAAAAAACAGAAAATCACTATGCAATCAGAAATTAACATTCGTAATGTGGCGGAGGTCTGCTACATCGATATCGATGGGACTATCGGACTCCCCGAGGAGTGGCAGTTTGACGACCCTTCATCGCGGGTTACAACCTACGAAAAGTTCAAGGATATGGTGGCAAAGATTGCCGATATCAGCACTCCGGAGATTGTGGTAAATATCCGCTCGACCGGAGGAGATGTGAATGATGCTCTCTTGATTCACGACGCTTTGAAGGCTCTCGATGCCCATATCGTAACACGCTGCTATGGCTATACGGCTTCGGCTGCAACAATCATTGCGCAGGCTGCAAGTCCGGGATGTCGTCAGATTTCGGCAAATGCCCTCTATCTCATCCACAATTCGATATGTGCGACCGAGGGTAATGCTGCCGATATGGAGGCAAAGGCAGATTTGCTGCACAAGACCGATACGCGACTTGCCGAACTGTATGCGGCAAGGTCGGCTCGCCCTATCGAGGAGTTTGTCGAGTTGATGAACGAAAATGGTGGCAACGGTCGCTGGCTCTCGCCGGAGGAGGTAATTGCCGCAGCTTTGGCAGACGAGATTATCGGTGAGACCGTCCCTGTGCCGACGGAACATAACTCGGTGCTCGATGTCGTGTCGGGCAAGTTGTCGAAGTTGTTCGATGCTGTCGGTCTTTCGCAAAAACGAAAGGCGGAACCAGTCGTTGATCGTAATGTGCTGCACTTCGAGGATTTGGATATTGCCCGAAAACGCTCGATGATAGCATTCCACGAGGGACAGCGTGCCGCAGTTCCGTCGGCGACCAAGGCAGTTGAGGACCCTTCGATTTGCGGGGATTTTAAGCTCTCCTCCAACGGCGAGGCGTACGCCTCGGATGTGCGTCGTTTGATGAGGTTTTAGTTGCACTCGATGCGATTTGCAGTGCCGTAACCTTATGATGTACGCAAATTCTCTATTTCCAAACAATCAAACAACAATCAAACAAAACAGAATTATGGCTTTAATCGAAAATTCAAAACTCTATTCGGGAAAGGATCTCGAAAATATCTTTTTTCGCCCGTTAGTATCGGGTCCTACGGCAGAGCAACTCGGTATCCGAGTACTCTACAATATGCCACAGACTTCGCTGATTCATATGTGGTCACCGTCGGGAACGGTCCTCAAACCCTTCAAGGCGGGCTGGCAGGGTAGTTCGGCAACGCCCTACGAGCAGAAGGAGGTACGTCTTTGTCGTGTGAAGGCAGAGAACTCGTTCGATGCACAGGACTACTACTCGTTGGTACTCCAAAACCTCGTAAGCCGCGAGGATATCAACTTGCAGGACCTCTCCGGCTCGGATCTCGAAGCAGCAGAGACTGAAATCTTCAAGAAGTCGATTGCCGAAGGTCTGCGTATCACGATGTGGATTGGTAACGACTCTTTGTCGGGCGGCTACAATACCTTTAACGGTATCTTTACGCAGGTTACCACTGCGTACGAGAGTGAGGGTCGTTCGTACCTCCCTGCTCCGGTGGAAGGTCTCTCGACTTCGAACATTACCACCTATCTTGACGAGATGTGGGCGGAAGCTTCCGAGGAGTTGAAGTCGTTGAAGAAGGAGGGAGAGTTGGCGTTCTTCGTGTCGTCGGATGTCTATAACGTCTTCGAGGATTATGTCTATGACAACTCGGAGATGGCGTGCATCAACAATGTGGATGCTCATCCGACGCTCAGCTACCGCGGTATTCCGTTGGTGGATATCGGTATCACTCCCGAGATGTTGAGCGCCAACGATATGTTTGCAGCGCAGTGTCTGCTGACCGACCGTCGCAACCTGGTGTTGATGCTCAATACTGCGGACTATCCCGAGGCCGAGGTTCGTATGTGGTATAATCCCGACCAGATGGAGAATCGCCAGCGCGCCGTCTTCCTTGCCGCTGCCGACTTCATCGACTACAATCTCGTAGTCTTGGGTCACGCATAGCGCTTCGTATGAATAACCTATCGCAAAGTTCCTCCCACCACAAACCGGTGGGAGGGATTCGCTCGGTCGTTCTCTTGTCGGCTGCCAATGTTGCGCAAGCAGCCTTCGCCGAAGGTGGAACAATTTGTACGTCGTTGGAGTTTGTCGATGATGAAGCTTTGGTGGAGTGCCCTCTGCTCGAAGATGCCTCCTCGTTTGAGGAGGAGATAACTCCCGATGGCGGTGCTGTGGCGGTGCGTCATAGGGTAACTCTCGTCGCAGACCGAGAAGAGTTCAATGTGTGGCTCGCTCCGAAATTAAGCTCCGAGAGTATCGGTGACGGTTTGTGTGCCCTGGTAACGCTGAACTCCGGATGCAGGCTGCTCCTCGGCTATTCGGAGCGATTCGAAGCCCAACAGCCACTGCGTATAATCTCAATCAAAACAGAGTCGGGAAGCCGGCCTCTGGATGTGCCGAAGGTTGTGATGGTACTCGAAAACTTCGATACGGCAACTTCGGCGGTCATTGTGTAAATCAAATAAGTGAAACTATGGAAAATCGAACAAAAACACAAATAACAACGGTCGGGAACAAGGTGGATCCGTACATATCGTTGGGGCATACCTGCGCCGAGAACGAACACTTCTGGCGTTGGGGCGACGATAATCTCTTTCCCGGGGCTCTTGCCCTGATGTCGCGACGTTCGGCTACACATCGTCGAATCATCAACGACAAGGCTGACTACATCTCGGGAAAGGGATTTACGTTCAATCCCGAAGTTGCGATACTCGGAGAGTTCGTGGCATCGGTAAACGGAAATGGCGAGTCGTTGCGTCAGGTGCTCAATAAATTGGCATTCGACAAGTCGCTCTTCGGAAATGCTTTCTTGGAGGTTGTTACCGATGCCGACCATACGTTCCTTTCGCTCTTTCATCAGGATGCTTCGCGTTGCCGTGTGTCGAAAGACAATAAGCATATTGTGATGCATCACGATTGGTCTCGTTTTGATCCGGCATCGGCAATAACCCTCCCGCTCTATCCT
Source organism: uncultured Alistipes sp. (assembly GCA_964536825.1). Taxonomy (GTDB): domain Bacteria; phylum Bacteroidota; class Bacteroidia; order Bacteroidales; family Rikenellaceae; genus Alistipes. The sequence goes on from CAZIAS010000007.1 coordinate 23,454, forward strand.
CTCTTCGAAGAGCAGGCAGACGGAACTCTGCGTGCAATGATTCACTACAAAGATTACGAGCCGATGTTCGACCATTACGGAGTGCCTCCCTACATTGCGGGATTGAATGTCTCGGCAATAGCCTACAAAACCGATAAATGGAACATCTCGCGTCTGGATAATTCGTTCCAGCTCTCGGGCGTGATGATTCTTGATGGCGGAACCGACGACGAGCAGACAACCGAGCGTATTGTGCGTACCGCCGAGCAGAAGTTTGGTGGCAATCCCGGACAGGTTATGTTTGTGGTGCGTAATGGTTCCGAGGATGACAACTCCCGTTTTATACCGTTCGCATCTCAAAATGATGGAGATTGGCGGGAACTGCACGACCAGGCGACATCCGATATCGTGGTGGCGCACTCGTGGTTCCGCTCGTTGAGTGGTCTGGACTACTCGTCGGGGTTCAACTCGGAGCGTATTCTGCACGAGTATGAGATAGCTCTCAATACGGTAATCCTCGCAGAGCAGGCGGAACTATTGGAACCGATAATCTCGCTTCTGCGTGATGTTGTAGGAATTGACTCCTCGTCATTGCAGGTAATCAATCGCCCGCCGACGCGCTCAAAGCCCATCTATATGAAGGTGTGGGAGGCTCGTAAGGCGGATGGTCTGGACTTCGACCCGGAGGATGAACATCAGCAATATTACCTTGCCCAGATAACCAAGTATAACATAACAAGTATTGATTAAACGCCTATGAAACAGACTCTTATTTCTCCCGAAACCGTGATTGAACTCGCCTTTAACGATGGCGAGAACTTCGATGCGGGGGCAATATCGGTGGTGGATATTGCTATCGCCGAAGAGCGCCACGTCGTTGCTGTGGTCGGCTCCGAGATGTATGCTGCGATGCGAGAGGGACGGTATGCCGACTTCTGTGCGGAGTATGTGGCACCGGTGGTTGCCCTGCGTACACGTCTGTTGATGCTCCCTTCGATGGTGGCTCGCAGTGGCAGATTTGGTGTGAGCGTTCCTGCATCTTCGCAGATGAAATCGCCCTCCGACCGACAGGTCGAGAGGCTCGAACGCTCTCTACGCGAGAAGGCTCGAACGATGCAATATCGAATGAGCCGATACCTGAACGTGAATGCGGCGCAATTCCCCGAATACAATCCGCTCGAAAATGTACTTAACAGATGCAGTAACGATGGAAACTTTGTCCAAACTTTTTAATGCAGCCCTCATTGCTCTGGTGTCGTTGTTTGCGCCGATAGCCCCGCTTGTCGGGTGTGCCGTAACCTTCGTGGCGATAGATTTCGCTACGGGGGTGGCGGCAAGTCGGGCGCTTGCACGACGTCGGGGCGAGGAGTGGTATTTCGAGAGCCACGAGGCGTGGCGTACAGTGATGAAACTCGGCTTCGTCATTATCGCAATTGCGATGTCGTGGCTTGTGGAGTGTTGTGTGCTCGACTTTGTTACCCTCAATATAGCCAAGATTTTTACGGGCTTTACCTGTGTGGTCGAGTTTTGGTCGTTCCTCGAAAACGCTTCGCAGCTCTCCGAGTCTCCGATGTTTGTGTGGCTCAAACGCTATGTGCGTCGCCGAATCCGAAAGGAGGTGGAGGGTGAGTAGGGGTCTCGATAACAATAATCCGGGCAATATACGGCTGTCGCGTGTGCGATACAAAGGCGAGAAGGTGCCGAGCCGCGACCCCGAATTTCGCGAATTTGAGAGTATAGAGTGGGGCTATCGCGCAATGTTTATGCTGCTCTACACCTACCATCGTCGCCACGGTTGTCGTACTCTGCGCCAGATGATTGACCGCTATGCCCCACCTTCGGAGAATCCGACATCCGCATATCTTCGGTTTGTTTCCGAGCGAGCGGGTATAGACCCTGACTATGTGCTCGATGCGACCAGTGGCAAGGATATGATTGAGGTGGTGTGTGCTATCTCGCACTTCGAGAATGGAGTGCCGGCAGATCGAGATGCAGTCATCCGAGGGTGGAGGCTTTTCCAAAATTAAGAATTGGTGGGAGGCTTTTAGCCCCCCCTAATTTAGGATGGTAAGATTCTTAACTAAAAAAGGGCTGTCGCAACCTGTTGTGGTTGGACAGCCCCATAATCATAGATTCGCTACTTACGCCTTGAACGCCTCCTGCATCTTGGTAGTTACGTTCGACGAAATGGTGCGCTCGGTGGCAAGAACCATATTCTTGATAGCCAGCGGAGTGGATTTGCCGTGTCCGATGGTTACGGGCGCATTTACTCCGAGTACGGGTGTGCCACCTACGTTCTCGTAGTTCATTGCAGCCCAGAAAGGATTGGTCAGACCCATACGGGTATTGATTTGGTAGAAACCTTCGACCATTTTCAGGATGGTGTTGCCGACAAAACCGTCACAAACCACCACGTCGGCAATCTTGCCCGTGAAGAGGTACGACGACTCGACATTGCCTACAAAGTTGAACTTACCCTTTGCGCCCTCCTCTTTCATCAAGGCATAGGTGGCTTGCGATTGAGCATTGCCCTTGGTCTCCTCCTCGCCGATGTTGAGCAGTGCTACGCGGGGATTCTTGATGCCGAGTGCCGACTCTGCGAAAATCGAACCGATAAGACCATATTGGCACAACACCTCCGGCTTGCAATCGACATTCAAACCGACGTCGAGCAACATAAGGGGTTCTCCCTTAATATTGGGAACCACCGACGAAATTGTCGGGCGGATGACTCCGTCAATCGGCTTTACGGCGAACATCGAGCCGACCATCATCGCACCGGTGCTTCCTGCGCTTGCAAATCCGTGAATCAGACCCTTGGCGAGGTATCCGAATCCGACGGTAATGCTCGAATTCGCCTTCTGCTGGAAGGCCTTTGCCGGATGGTCGCCCATCTCGATAACCTCGGTTGTGTGTACTATCTCTATTTTATCGCTGTCGCAGTTCTCGGCTGCAAGGATAGCACGAATCTTCTCCTCGTCGCCGAAGAGAACGATGTGGCTGTCGCTGCCCAATTCATTTACTGCCATCACGGCTCCTTTGACCGCTGCTTCGGGAGCGAAGTCGCCACCCATAGCGTCCAAACCTATTTTCAACATAGTTTTCTCGTTTTTATGTAGTTTTTCGGTTGTAAATATACATATTTTTGCACAAAAAAAAGACACTATTGCTCAAATAGTGTCTTTTTCTTTTGTGAAAGTTGTCAAATTATTCGGCAACCTTCTTCTCGATAGCGAGCTTACCGCGGTAGAAACCGCACTCGGGGCATACTCGGTGATAAAGTACCGATGCGCCACAATTCGAGCAAGTTACAACGGTCGGAATCTCCGCCTTGTAATGAGTTCTTCTTTTGTCTCTTCTGGTTGACGAGACTTTGTGTTTAGGATGTGCCATATTTCAATAACTGTTAAAATTTATAATTTTCTAAAAATTCTGTCGAATTATTCGTCAATCTCCATTGTTTCATCCTCTGCGCTTACTGTAAAGCGGGCAAGCATATCGGGGTCGCACTCTCCGTCAGCGTGTACTCGGCTGTAAGGCAGAGCCAGCACGATGCTTTCGTAGATGTACTGCGCAAGCGAAACCTCTCCGTCGGAAGGTGAAATCCACATTACCTCGCCATCGTAGTCGCGTACCTCACCCGAAAATTTCACAAGTAACTCTCCCTCATACTCAACGGGGACCTTGCAATCTTCCAGGCATCGGTCGCACTCGCACACTGCATAACCGCTGATTGCAAAACCTAATTCGAGCATCGTCTCCGAGCGCTCCATAGTGACGTGTACGTCGCAGTCGCCACCCTTGATATCGACATTCTCCATAGCTTCGAACAGCGCATCATCGACTTTGAAGTCGAATTCGTGATGCCCGTTTTTCAGTCCTTTGTAGGCTATCGAATATCTTTTTGCAATCTCCATTCTACGCTTTTAGTCCGCAAATGTACGATAAATTCATAAATTGTGCAAAGTTTTCGACGAATTTAGTATTTTTGTTGCTGTAAAATGTTGGAATATGGGCAAAAACGAAGGATTCAGTGTCGAAATATCGAGCGATTTCGAGCAGTTTTGGTGCTATAATGTTGCGGTAACCTGTGGTTGTTTCGACGAGTTCGATGAGCGTGTCGGATTCGCCTCGGCTGATGATAGCGTTGCGCCGGTCGGCTCCAATCTCGACCGCTGCCCTGCCGGCTACCCGTCGAAGCGGGTTGTCAGGTTCGATACCGTGGCGTGCGACCATCTGTTGATGTATCTCTATGTGATTCCTCACACCATACCCCTGGGTCGGGCGATAGACGAGTATAAACCCTTTTCGCTCAAAGTGCGCATAAGTCGCGGAGGTCGGGTTGTCGCAACACACAATTTTGCGGTAAATCGCTGGTCGGGAGCTTCGATAGAACTCCGTGTCTGAAAGGCTATACCTTATTTATATATACCCTCTCTGCCCATAGCAGGGAGCTTATACACCTGCTCTTAAATCTTGTTTGTGATAAAAAAAGGGGCGCTCGTTGATTTTCTGCGGGCGTTTGTTTTTTTCGTTTTCATATATGTAGCCGATGCTTTAATTTTGCGTCGGTTAGAGTTAGTCTGTTTGTCGTATCCCCCGACAACGCGCGATTTCCCTTCCCCTTCCCCCTGCGAGACTCTGCCAAGAGAATGATTAGAGAAAGAATTTGATTTAGATATGATGAAGAGAACTGAATTTTATGAGGCTCCAACTCTGGATATTTACCGGATAGCGACGGAGCGAGGCTTTGCCCAATCACTTGGGGGAGGATTAACGGATTACGAATCGGGTGGTAGTGATTCATTCGATGATTAACCATTTAGAGAATGTAGATTATGAGAAAGTACGTTATTCTTATGCTTTCGCTCCTCGCGACGGTAAGTTGTGCAAAGAGCGAGTTCGACAACCATCCGACACGCAATCGCGTAGAGATGTCGGTTTCGGCAGTTAAAGAGATTCAGAGTGAAGATTCCCGTATAGAGTTTGGTAGCGGTGTCTATGATATGTTGTGGCAGACCGACGACCAGATTGGTGTCTATGTGGGCAGTACGGGCGAGAAGGCGACCTTCGTTTTGAGCGAAATGGGAGCAGATCGCAAGTCGGCGCGCTTTATGGCCGAGATTTACGAGCCGGAGGCGCAGGACGACTACTATGCCTTCTATCCTGCGACTATACCATTCAGTGGCTCCATTGCTTCGTTCGTCATTCCCAACGAGACTACGGGTGCAACAACCCCGATGCTCATCGCCTCGGCAGAGAATGTTGCAATGGGCGAAGTGGCGCTCAACTTTAAGCCGGTGACGGCCCTCTTGGAGTTGACCCTCGGCTTTGCAGCAGACAAGATTGTTGTCGAGAGCAACAATGGCGAGTCGTTGGCGGGAGTCTGTGCCTATAACTTCGGCTCGAATACCTATCAGCAACCCTCCGGCTCGACCGGCATTACGCTGACCTCGCCGTCGGCAGGTACGTATTACCTCCATCTGCCCGCGGTAACTCTCGCAAAGGGTTATAAGATTACGGCAGTTGTCGGCAGTCAGTCGATGGTTAAGTCGGTAAATTATTCGACCGGCAAGACCTTTGTGGCGGGAGAGGTTACTTCGCTCTCGATTCCGACTTTCGAGCCTGTAACGGTCAATCTTTGTGATGTCTATACGACCTACACTCTCTACAAGCGCGGCAACTCCGAGGCTAACAATACGGCTAACACCAATGTTATCTTCTTCAACGGCAACTGCTCGTATTCGGGTATTTCGAGTACGTTGGTCAAGGAGTGTGGTGTGCATATAGGAGGCACGAATATCTCTGCTACCGCGACCAATAAGCAGTTCTCGATTGCCAACCAGACCAACAAGGCACAGGGTGCGTATGAGGTCTTTGCTTATGTTAAGACCGCTGATGGTACGACCTACAAATCTACGCCGACTACGGTCTATATTACGGGTCTGCCCTACTCGATTTCGTTCGGCAATACGACCAATCCGAGCGGTTGGACCGTAAGTAATACAAAGATTGGCCGTACGCTGACACATAGTTTTGACATCTTCAGCTTCGGTTCGGGTGAAGGTTATGCCATCTCCCCGAGATTCTCGCTTCCCGAAGCCACACCGGTTACGGCAACATTCAAGATGTACGCATATAAGAGTGGCGCTTGGGCATCGTATAAGCCGAATGTGTATATCGCTGCTTCCGAAAGCGACTCTACATCCAACAAGGTAGCAACGCTGTCGAGCCAGATCAATACCTACGGCACCGCAACTGTGAGTTGGTCATATCCGGCAGCTACGGTCAATTTGACACCGAGCGTAGGTAAGGTTTGTGTTCACACGTCAGGCTCTTGCAGCAGTACCTACTATCCCTGCATCCCGACCGAGAGTTGCACTATCAACTACGCAATTTAGAATAGGTAGTTAAAATATTTAGGCGATGCCTCGACCCGACCAAAAAGTCGGGTTGGGGTGTTTATGTGTGTGCCGATTCGTGGGAAAAAGTGGGGCGTTTGTTGATTTTTAAGTTTTTTGTAACTGTCGGAAAATCAAAAATAATACTTTTGTGCCGATTAAAAGTCAAAAATTGGCTTAATGGTCAAAAATTATTAACAACAAATACCTTTCTTTATGAAGAGAGAATACACATTCCCTACGCTCTGCGTCTATTCGTTTGTTGCAGAGAAGGGCTTTGCTCAATCGCTTGGGGTCGATATTACCGACTATACCAAGGGTTATGATGATGTATTGGACGACTAAAACCTTGTGAGAGATGAAGAAGATTACAATCCTTATGGCATCAATTCTCGCAATGGCGGGTTGTGCCAAGAACACAGAATTTGATAACGCTCCTGCGCGCAATCGCGTGGAGATGACCGTTTCGACGGTTCGAGAGAATCCGGCAGAACAGAACGATGCGACACGTATCGCATTCGATGGCAGCATCTACAATATGGTTTGGACATCGACCGACCAGATTGCTGTGCATATCGGAAGTACGAACGAAACAGCTACATTTAAGATGGATGTTTTGGGCGATGATGGTAAGTCCGCACGTTTCCGCGCCGAGGTATATGAGCCGGAGGCTTTGGATGATTACTATGCCTTCTATCCTGCAAGTACCGGTATCAGCGGTACGAACGTGAACTTCGTTCTTGCAGCCACGACTACGGGTGCAACTGTGCCTTACCTCGTTGCTTCGCACGAGAATGTGGCTATGGGCGATGTCGAGCTCGATTTCAAGCCCGTGACGGCTCTCTTGGAGCTGACACTCGGCTTTGCGGCAGATAAGGTGGTTATCGAGGGTAACAATGGCGAGTATTTGGCCGGTATTCTGACCTATAACTGCGCTAACGGTACCATTACCCAGCCCAGCGGTTCGACGTCTATTACGCTGACCTCGCCCGCAGCGGGTACTCACTACCTCTACGTTCCCGAAGTGACTCTCTCGAAGGGTTATAAGGTAACCGTGACGGTGGGCGACCAGCAGATGATTAAGACCGTAAGTTATGGTAAGGAGAAGAAGTTTGTGGCAGGCGAGGTTACTCCGCTCTCGATTCCTTCGTTCGAGGGTGTTGCGGTTAATCTCTGCGATGTCTATACGACCTACACTCTCGCACAGCGCAAGGACTCGGAGGCTAACAATACGGCCAATACCAACATTATATTCTTCAATGGCAACTGCTCGTATGCAGGTATTTCGAGCACGTTGGTTAAGGAGTGTGGTGTAAATATCAACGGTTCGCCAATCACTGCAACAGCAACTAACAAGCAGTTCTCGATTGATAACCAGACCAATAAGGGCCAGGGTGCATACACCGTTTATGCCTACGTCACAACCATTGACGGCACCACCTATCAGTCGGCACCGACCACGGTTTACATTACCGGTCTGCCGTACACGGTGAATTGCAAGAATGTTACATATGGTAATGCCGGATGGACTGCAACGGGAACTGTGGCTAATGAGTATGGTTGGAGAATGGCGTATTGGTATGGTAGTTCTGTAACTCCAAATCAACAGTTTGGTGAATTCTTTTCTCCGACATTCTATGCACCGGTTGATGTCAATGTTCAATACACCGCAACTGTGGCTTATTTTACATCGGGATCTAATAGTAGTAACTCAAAAAATATATATAGTGGTGTAACAACCGGAACTACATTTGTTCAAACTAATTCGAAGTCAATAAAGCGTATTTACAGCGTAGGCGGTCCGCTTGATGAAGACTATACAGATTGTACGCATAGTGCTGTCTTGCCAGCGGGTAACACGCACCGATTCTGCGTTGCTGATGAGCATAACAGGGGTAATAACAATGTAGCACTGAATTATATTTGCATGCGTCAATTTACAGTCAACTACGCTTGGTAATAGTGTAATTTGATAATACAATTTACGATTCAGCCCGACCTTATTTGCAAGGTCGGGCTGATTGTTTTTGCGGAGGGGTGGGTGAGATGGGTTGGTTTTTAGGATTATGGGGATTATGAGGTGCGCGACCAAGGTCGCTTATGGAGGCTATGGGGATTATGGGGAGTGTGGGGGAAATCATTTTGAATTACATAATTGCGCGCCTTCCGTACCGAAGGCGCGCAATTAGATGCTTCCCTTATGCTTTAACGCTCTAAAACTCCGAAGTGAAGTGGAAGCGCAGCTCCTTGAAGTTCTCCTGTGCCAGGGCCAATGCGTAACTTGTGTCGGCAAGGAAGACATCGCGACCGTGCTTATCGACCGCCATATTGGTATGCTTGCGACGTTTGAAGTCTGCCAACTGCTCGGCATTGTCGCTCTCGACCCAGCACGCTTTGTAGATTGAAATCGGCTCCCAGCGGCACTTGGCTCCGTACTCGTGTTCGAGGCGGTATTGGATAACTTCGAATTGGAGTTGTCCCACCGTGCCGATAATCTTGCGACCGTTGAGATTCGAGGTAAAGAGCTGTGCCACACCCTCGTCCATAAGTTGGTCGATACCCTTTGCCAACTGCTTGAACTTCATCGGGTCGGCATTCTCGATATAGCGGAACAGCTCCGGCGAGAACGACGGGATACCCGTAAATTTGAGTTTCTCGCCCTCCGAGAAGGAGTCGCCGATTTTGAATGTTCCCGTATCGTGCAGGCCGACGATATCGCCCGGATAGGCGGTGTCGATAACCGACTTCTTTTCCGCCATAAATGCCGTGGGTGACGAGAATTTGAGTTGCTTGCCGCTGCGTACGTGCAGGTAGTTCTTATTGCGCTCGAAGACACCCGAACATATCTTCATAAAGGCGATGCGGTCGCGGTGGTTGGGGTCCATATTTGCGTGAATCTTGAAGATAAATCCGCTCATCTTCGCCTCGTCGGGGTTGATAGGTCGGCTCTCGGTGGTCGAGGGTCGGGGCGAGGGTGCGATGCGGATGAAACATTCGAGCAACTCGCGCACTCCGAAGTTATTGACTGCCGAGCCGAAGAATACCGGAGCGACCTCGCCACGCAGATACGCCTCGCGGTCGAATGGGTCATAAACACCCTCGACCAACTCCACGTCGCCACGCAATTGGTCGGCATAACGCTCGCCGATGTAGTCGTTCAGCACGGGCTGCGAGATATCCTCAATCTCGACTGTCGAGGCATCGGCCGTCAGTCGCTCGTCGCTCGTGAAGAGCGAGAGGTTATGTTCGTAGAGATTATAGACACCCTTGAAGGTCGTTCCGCTCGATATGGGGAATGCCAACGGGCGCACTCCGATTTTGAGTTCGCGCTCCACCTCGTCCAACAGGTCAAACGGCTCCTTGCAGGGGCGGTCGAGTTTGTTGATAAAGACGATTACAGGGGTCTTGCGCATACGGCACACCTCCATCAGCTTGCGGGTCTGTGCCTCGACGCCCTTTGCACCGTCGATAACGATGATTACCGAATCCACGGCTGTCAGCGTGCGGTAGGTGTCCTCGGCAAAATCCTCGTGGCCGGGGGTGTCGAGGATGTTAATCTTCACATCCTTGTACTCGAAGCCCATCACCGATGTTGCCACCGAGATTCCGCGCTGACGCTCAATCTCCATAAAGTCCGAGGTTGCGCTCTTGCGTATCTTGTTGCTCTTGACGGCACCCGCAACGTGAATTGCACCTCCGAAGAGTAGCAGTTTCTCGGTCAGAGTGGTCTTACCCGCATCGGGGTGAGCGATAATTGCGAATGTACGTCTGCGTAAAATTTCTTCCTGTAAAGTCATATATTTTTTGTTTTAATTGACAATTGAAAATGGATAATTGATAATTATGGTGCCTACGGCGTATGTTTATTAGTTTGCAATTCTCAATTGTCAATTCTCAATTTGTCTTTGGTGGATAGTCGATGGTATAGTGCAGACCTACCGACTCGTGGCACTCGCGTGCCTGTTTGATTGTGAGGTACGCCACGGCAATCATATTGCGTAACTCACAGAGCTCGCGACAAGGCTTGGTACGGTTGTAGAGACCTTCGGTCTCCTGCCAGATGATGGTCAGTCGCTTCATCGCGCGCTCCAAGCGAAGGTTCGAGCGGACTATGCCCACATAGTTCGACATAATATTCTGCAACTCTTTACGATTCTGCAAGACAAGCACCATCTCCTCTGCCTCGACCGTGCCCTCGAAGTCCCAATCGGGAATGCCCTCCTGCCACTCGACCTTGTCGAGCGATTTGAGCGCGTGACGAATGGCTCGCTCGGGATAGACCACAGCCTCCGTGAGAGAGTTGGATGCCAGGCGGTTGGCTCCGTGAAGTCCCGTGCAGGAACTCTCGCCCAGAACGTATAGACGGCGGATGCTGCTCTCGCCATTCAGATTGACCGTGACTCCGCCACAACAGTAGTGAGCCGCCGGACAGACGGGAATCATATCCTTGGTAATGTCAATACCTATCGACAGACACTTCTCGTAGATGTTGGGGAAGTGGCGACGGGTCTCCTCGGCAGGCATATGCGTAACGTCGAGATAGACAAACTCTTCGCCACGAATCTTCAACTCGTGGTCGATTGAGCGTGCCACGACATCGCGCGGAGCGAGTGAGCGCATCGGGTGGTATTTATCCATAAACTCCTGACCATTTTGCAGGCGCAGGATACCGCCATAGCCACGCATCGCCTCGGTAATAAGGAACGAGGGTCGTTCGCCCGGATTGTATAGCGAGGTGGGGTGGAATTGGATAAACTGCATATTGTGAGTCTTTGCCTTGGCGCGGTGGCACATCGCGATGCCGTCGCCGGTGGCAACCAACGGATTGGTCGTAGTGTTATAGAGGTTACCGCAACCTCCTGCTGCCACGACCGTAAACTTTGCCAGCACGGTCAGAATCTCGTCGGTGTCGGTGTTGAGAACGTAGGCGCCGAAGCAGGCCAGGCCTCGCGTGTGGCGCGTTACAATCTCGCCGAGGTGGTGCTGTGTCAAGAGGTCGATGGCGAAGTGACGCTCCAAAATGGTAATATTCTTATTCTCGCGAACCTTCTGGATAAGGGCACGCTCGATTTCGGCGCCCGTAAGGTCTTGGTAGTGAAGGATGCGATGCTCGGAGTGCCCGCCCTCGCGGTGAAGGTCAAAACGACCATCCTCGGTTTTGTCGAATCGCACACCCCAGCCTATAAGGTCGTTTGCAGCCTCGGGAGCACTCCTGATGACGAGCTCCACAGCCTCGCGGTCGCAGCGTCCCGCTCCGCAGACGAGCGTATCGTCGATATGCTTCTCGAAGGTGTCGGGGGCATACGTTACCGAGCAGATGCCACCCTGTGCATAGTTGGTGTTGCACTCGACAAGTTCTCCTTTTGTGACAACTGTTACGTGTCCGTATGCTGCGGCTTTCAGGGCGAAACTCAATCCGGCCGAACCGGAGCCTATAACCAGAAAATCGGTTTTCATAATAACCTATTATTATTAAGATGGTGCAAAGATAGTTAAATTAAGAGGATTTTTACAAAAAAATCTCTTTTCCTCCTCCTTGCAAGGTAGAGGCTGCTTGCAGACCGTCCCCACTGCTTCGTTCGTCGGTTCAAAATGCAAAATTCAAAATCGATTGCGCAGAGAAAAGGTGTTTAAGGACGTTAAGGGCAATTAAAGGCGTTAAGGGGGCGCAATTCACAATTCAAAATGATTTTCCCTATAATCCCATAACCCCCATAATCCCCCCACTCTCTCTTAATGCCCTTACCCCCCTATCAAAAAACTCCCCCCCCGAAGTTAGGGGGTCTGTAAAAGAACCAACGGCCAACAGCTAATGGCCAACAACCATTTACGGCATACAAATTGTAAAAAAGTTAAAAATTTAGTGTTATTTTTTTCACAATTCAAAATCTTTGACTACTTTTGTAGCGCTGAAATAGGGGTTTCTCGGAACGTACGGGAAATACGCTATGACAGATGTGCAAGACACTACGATTAGGAGATGAGGTTTAATTAAAACATATTAAAAACTATGGCAAAAATTGATTTGACAAAGTACGGTATTACCGGTACTACCGAGGTGGTTTACAACCCTTCGTATGATGAACTCTTCCGCGAGGAGACCAAGCCCGGCCTTACAGGCTTCGACAAGGGTGTGGTTACCGAGATGGGTGCTGTGAATGTGATGACAGGTGTTTACACCGGTCGCTCGCCCAAGGATAAGTTCTTCGTAATGGACGAGACTTCGAAGGATACCATCTGGTGGACTTCGGATGAGTACAAGAACGACAACAAGCCCGTGACCGAGGCGGCTTGGAAGGAGTTGAAGGAGTTGGCATCGAAGGAGCTCTCGAACAAGAAACTCTACGTTGTCGATACTTTCTGCGGTGCTAACGAGAACAGCCGTTTGAAGATTCGCTTCATTATGGAGGTTGCTTGGCAGGCTCACTTCGTTAAGAATATGTTCATCCGTCCGACCGATGCAGAGTTGGAGGTTTACGGCGAGCCCGACTTCGTAGTGCTCAACGCATCGAAGGCGAAGGTTGAGAACTACAAGGAGCTCGGTCTGAACTCGGAGACTGCGGTTGTGTTCAACCTTACCGAGAAGATGCAGGTTATCATCAACACCTGGTATGGTGGCGAGATGAAGAAGGGTATGTTCTCGTATATGAACTACCTCCTTCCGTTGAAGGGTATGGCTTCGATGCACTGCTCGGCTAACACCAACGAGAAGGGCGAGACCGCTATCTTCTTCGGTCTGTCGGGTACAGGTAAGACCACTCTTTCGACCGACCCGAAGCGTCAGCTTATCGGTGACGACGAGCACGGTTGGGACGACGAGGGCGTATTCAACTTCGAGGGTGGTTGCTATGCGAAGGTTATCAACCTTTCGAAGGAGAACGAGCCCGATATCTGGAACGCCATCCGCCGCAACGCTCTCTTGGAGAACGTAACCGTTGATGAGGCTACCGGCAAGATTGACTTCGCAGATAAGTCGGTTACCGAGAATACCCGCGTATCGTATCCTATCTACCACATCGACAACATCGTGAAGGGTGTATCGAAGGCTCCCGCAGCGAAGAAGGTTATCTTCCTCTCGGCTGATGCATTCGGTGTACTTCCTCCGGTTTCGATTCTGACTCCCGAGCAGACCAAATACTACTTCCTTTCGGGCTTCACTGCGAAGTTGGCAGGTACCGAGCGTGGTATTACCGAGCCTACTCCGACCTTCTCGGCTTGCTTCGGTGCAGCATTCCTTTCGCTCCACCCGACAAAGTATGGCGAGGAGCTCGTGAAGAAGATGCAGGCTTCGGGTGCTACGGCATACCTCGTGAACACCGGCTGGAACGGTACCGGCAAGCGTATCTCGATTAAGGATACCCGCGGTATCATCGACGCTATCCTCGATGGCTCGATCGATAAGGCTCCGACCAAGAAGTTGCCTATCTTCGACTTCACTATCCCGACCGAGTTGCCGGGTGTAGATACAGGCATCCTCGACCCGCGTGACACTTACGCTGATGCAGCAGAGTGGAATACCAAGGCAGAGGATTTGGCAGGTCGCTTCATCAAGAACTTTACCAAGTTCACCGGTAACGATGAGGGTAAGGCTCTGGTAGCAGCAGGTCCGCAGCTCTAATCTTCGGTTTCGACCGAGATTTATACCAAAGCAAGAAGTTGTCTGACAAGACTGTTTTGAGTATAATCGACGCTTGTTATACAACTTCTGACAAGAAGGGTGTGTCTTTTCGAGGCACACCCTTTTTATTGGATTTTTGCAGCGATTAAGGTGGAGAATTAGGGGAGGCAGACTTGCAAATGCGGTGTGCAGTCGCAAGCAACGGCCTTCATTAGCAATGAAAGAGCGTTGTGGAGCGATTACGTATGTGAGTACCTAAAATAAATGCATATATTTTTCGAACCGAAGCAGATAATTTGTATTTTTGCAGAAACTATTAACCCCAAACATAATGAGCAGCAAAGAGTTGAATACATCATCGGAAAGTCACGGCAATAATCAGTCGAGTGTCAATCTCAATTATCCCAGCGGGGATGTTGTAACAAACGAATCGGCAGGACCTTCGGGCAGCCCCGAGAAATAGGATGGATACGCAGAACAAAGCGAAGCGGAAGGCGGCAGCAAAGACGCCCGACGTTGAGGTGCCTGTCAAAAAGAGGGCGGCAAAGGGCTCCGACAAGAAAATCTCTGAATTGCTGGACCAATGCCAGAAATTCCACTATGACCAATCGAGCAACTTTTCGAAGTTGGCTCGCTCGATTGTATTTGGTGTTATCGGCACCATTTGGATTCTCTCATACTCTGCGGAAGGATTTACCCCCGAGAATATCTACTTAATATCCTCTTTGATAGCCGGATTTGTCTATCTTGTTGTTGATGTCTGCCACTATTTTTGGGATGCCCGTTTTTATAGGATGGAGTATTTCAAATTTGAGAGGGAGAAAGATGAAAAACAACACGATGACCGAATGAACAGCAGATCGCGGTTAAGTTATCGTGCCATCTGGGGTAAATTCATAATACTTATTATCGTATGTGCATTGTTCGTTGTCGGATTTGTCAAGCAATACGATGTGATATCTCAACTATTTTAGCAGCTTATATCCGTCGTTACACTCGGCGTAATTTTGTACCGCTTTTCAGGCCGAAGCAACACGCAATGAGAATTGAGAATTGACAATTGAAAATTGATAATTGAGGTGCCTACGGCGTATGTTTAATTATTTTGAGTCAAAGTCAATAGACAAAGTACCTTTAATTGTCAATTATCAATTATCAATTGAGTATCTCCTCCTCTTCTCCGGCGGTGGCGATGGCGCGTTGTGACTGCTGCTTCTTGGTGGGCAGACCGAGTTTTCGCAGACGCTCGCCAGAGCGGATGATATTGTCGTTGCCGGTGCAAAGGCGTTTGTACGCCTCGTCATAACCGGCTTTCGCCTTGTCAAGTGATTGCCCGACCCCTTCAAGGGCTGTAACAAATGCAACCAACTGCTCATAGAGCTTGGTGCCGTAGGTTACGATATCGGCGGTATTTTTACTTTGGTCGTTACGTTTCCAGAGATCATCGACCAATTTGAGCAGCGCAAAGAGATTGGTGGGCGACGAAACGATGACTTTGCGGTCGTAAGCATCGCTCCAAATGGTGTTGTCGCTTTGCAGAGCCGTGAGGAATGCCGGCTCGTTCGGGACGAACATAATAACAAAATCCGGCGATTGGAGCAGTCGCTGATACTCTTTGCTGCCGAGCTCCTTGACGTGCTGGCGTATCGATGCGATGTGAGCGGCAAGGTATTGCTGCTGCTCGGCGTACTCTTCTGCCCTCGTGAAGTCTATATATGCCGTAAGCGAAACTTTCGAGTCGATGACTATCTGCTTGCCTTCGGGAAGATAGAGTATGACATCGGGGCGCAGATTGTTGCCATCCTCATCTTTGAGGTTGTGCTGGATTTCGTAGTGTATGCCGCGTATAAGATTCGAGTTGTCGAGAATGGTTTCGAGAATCATCTCGCCCCAATCGCCCTGAACTTTCGAATTGCCTTTCAGTGCGTTGGTTAGATTTGAGGTCTCGGTGGTTATGCGGGCATTGAGTTTCATCAGATTTTCCAACTCGTTGCGCAGGGCTCCGCGCTGCTCGTTCTCGGAGGAGTAGATGCGCTCCACACGCTCGCGGAAGTCGGTGATGTTGTCGCGAAAGGGTTTCAGCAGTTTGTCGATTTCGTCTTTGTTGGTCTCGCGGAAGTGGCGGCTCTGCTCGCCAAGGATATCGTTCGCAAGGTTACGAAATTGAGCCTTAAACTGCTCCTCCATCTTTTCACGTTCGGACTCGGTCTGCTCGATTCGGGTTCGCAGTGTGGCAACTTCGACCATCTTCTCGCGCAGCTGCTCTTCGAGCGATGTGCGCTCGGCGGCGTGGCGATTTTCGAGAGTGGTGCGCTCGGCGGCAGCACGCTCCGATATTGTGTTTTTTTCGGTTGTCAAGCGCTGCTCCAACTCATTCTTCTCGGCGATAAGACGCGACCGTTCGCGGTTCATCAGAACCGCTAAAAGAGTCATTGCAAAGGCTGCGACAGATGCACAAATCAGCAATATTATAACGATTGAGTCCATAAGTACAATTTTTGTCTTTACAAAATTAAACTTTATTTTTCTTTTTCGGATATTTTCGGTTACTTTTGTACAGAATAATTTTTTAAGAAAGAACAGCTTGATATGAGAATCATAGCCCCTTCGATGTTGTCGGCGGATTTCGGGCATCTTGAACGAGATACCCGAATGGTGGATGCAAGTGCCGCAGAGTGGATACACATAGATGTTATGGATGGCGTGTTTGTGCCGAATATATCATTCGGGTTTCCTGTATTGAAGTCGATACGCAAGGCGTCGCCGAAGTTTCTGGATGTACACCTGATGATTGTCGAGCCGGAGCGCTATGTTACTCGTTTTGCCGAGGCGGGTGCCGATATGATAACATTCCACCTCGAAGCTACCGAGCAGGTCGGCGAGTGCATTGCACAGGCTCGTAAGGCTGGCGTAAAGGTGGGTATGTCGGTGCGTCCCGCAACTGCGGTTACGGAGTTGGCGAAGTGGTTGCCCGAACTCGATATGGTACTTATTATGAGCGTTGAGCCGGGCTTTGGAGGTCAGTCGTTTATGCCTCACTCGGTCGATAAAGTGCGCGAGCTGCGTGCTATGGCAGCGGAGATGAATCCCGGCCTTCTTATCGAGGTCGATGGCGGTATCTCGGCTGCAAATGCGGCTCTGCTCTTTGATGCAGGTGCCGATGTGTTGGTTGCCGGCAGTTCGGTGTTTGGAGCCGAGAATCCTGCGGCAGAAATCGTAAAAATGTTGGAGGCACGATGATTTCGGTAGATAACATATCGGTAAGCTATGGGGGTTGGACCCTCTTTGACGGGATATCGTTTCTGGTAAATCCGAAGGACCGTATAGGCCTGGTCGGTAAAAATGGTGCGGGTAAGACGACTCTCCTGCGTCTTATCATCGGCGAACAACAACCGACCGAGGGCGCCATTACACGCAATGGCGACTGTACGGTGGGCTATCTGCCACAGCAGATGAAGGTCGCCGATACGACAACCCTGCTCGAAGAGACTGCTACGGCATTTGCCGAGGTGTTGCAACTCGAAGCCGAGATTGAGCGACTGACAGCCGAGATTGCCGTGCGTGAGGATTACGAGAGTGAGGAGTATGGAGCCTTGCTGCAACGCCTGAACGAGGCAAACGACCACTACCATATCCTCGGTGGCGAGACTCGCGATGCCGATATCGAAAAGACTCTTCTCGGATTGGGTTTCCGACGTGAGGATTTCTCTCGTCCGACGAGCGAGTTCTCGGGAGGTTGGCGTATGCGTATCGAGTTGGCGAAGCTGCTTTTGCGTCGTCCCTCGGTGTTTTTGCTCGACGAGCCCACCAACCACCTCGATATCGAATCCATACAGTGGCTCGAAGAGTATCTGAAAAATTATAGCGGAGCGGTGCTTGTCATCTCGCACGACCGCGCCTTTCTGGATAATGTGACCAACCGCACCATCGAGTTGTCGTTGGGTAAGATTTACGACTACAAGTTGCCCTATTCGAAGTTTGTTGTGGCGCGTGCCGAGCGACGTGCACAGCAGTTGGCGGCTTACCAAAACCAGCAGCGCCTTATCGAGAAGAGCGAGGAGTTTATCGAGAAGTTCCGCTATAAGCCCACGAAGTCGAATCAGGTGCAGTCGCGCATCAAACAACTCGACAAACTCGAACGTATCGAGGTCGAGGAGGAGGATTTGGCGACGCTCAACATAAAGTTCCCGCCGGCACCGCGTTCGGGTCAGATTGTCGCCGAGATTAAGGAGGTAGGCAAGGCGTTTGGTGCGAAGCGTATCTTTTCGGGTGCGGAATTTACCATCACCAAGGGCGACAAGATTGCTCTTGTGGGCCGCAATGGCGAGGGTAAGACGACCTTTGCCCGTATGCTTATCGGACAACTCGACCCGACCGAGGGTTCGATACGCCTGGGTGCCAATGTGAGCATCGGCTACTATGCCCAAAATCAGGACGACCTGATGAATGGCGAATTTACGGTCTATGATACGCTCGACAGGGTGGCAGTGGGGGATATCCGTACCCGCCTGCGCGATATTCTCGGAGCCTTTCTTTTCCGTGGCGAGGATGTCGATAAAAAGGTAAAAGTGTTGTCCGGAGGCGAGCGTTCGCGTCTGGCTATGGCGCGTATGATGCTCGAACCGCACAATCTGTTGGTGCTTGACGAGCCGACAAACCATATGGATATGCGCTCGAAAGATATATTGAAGAGCGCGATACAAAAGTTCGACGGTACGGTGGTCGTTGTATCGCACGACCGAGAGTTCCTCGATGGAATGGTCGATAAGGTCTATGAGTTCCGCGACGGCGGAGTGAGAGAGTATCTGGGCGGTATATATTACTTCCTCGAAAAACGTAAGATAGAGTCGTTGCAGGAGTTGGAACGTAAGGCTGTTGAAACGCCGACGGCAGAGCGAGAAACCTCGTCGGGAAAACTCTCCTACGAGCAGAAGAAGGAGCAGGAGAAATTGTTGCGCAAGTTGCGTAAGGCGGTAGAGGAGATCGAACGAGAGCTTGCTGGCGTGGAGGAACAAATTGCAGCTTTCGATGCACGTTTTGCCGAGGCGGCGGAGTTCTCGGCGGAGGATTATAAGTCGTATGACGACCTGAAAAAACGCTATGACCACCTGATGCACGAGTGGGAGAAGGCGTCGTACGAGGTCGAGATAACGGAGAATAATTAAAGTAAGAAAATATGGAAAATATCGTATTCGGAATACGCCCCGTGGTGGAGGCTATCGAGTCGCACAAGCAGATTGAAAAACTCTACATCAAGCGAGGTGCCGAGGGTCAGCTTATGAACGAGTTGAAGGACTTATGTATGCGCCACCATCTGCGCTGGCAGGAGGTGCCGGTCGAGAAACTCAACCGCCTCACGCGAGGGAATCATCAGGGAGTGGTGGCACAGATGGCTGCCATCGACTACGTTACGGTTGAGGATATCTTGGAACGCGTGCCGGAAGACGAGACTCCTCTGATTGTGGTCTTTGACGGCGTGACCGATATCCGCAACTTCGGAGGTATCGCCCGCTCGGCAGAGTGTGCCGGAGCACACGGCCTTATCACTCTGCTCAAAAATTCGGCTCCTGTCAATGCCGACGCCATCAAGACCTCGGCAGGTGCATTGAATGTGATTCCCGTGGCTCGCGTGGGTTCGATTCGCAACACTTTGAAGTCGTTACAGATGGGGGGCTTCCAGATTGTTGCTGCGACAGAGAAGAGCCGCAAGTTGCTCTACGATGCCGATTTTCGCAAGCCGACAGCAATAGTTATGGGAGCCGAGGATGTCGGCATCTCGAAGGAGGTGCTCAAACTCTGTGATGAGCAGTTGGCGATTCCGCTTATTGGCCATATAGAGTCGCTCAACGTATCGGCAGCCGCAGCGATTATGCTCTTCGAGGTGGTACGACAGAGGATAGAATAGCCATTAGCTTATGTTTGGTCTGCTCCGAAGGAAAAACGAAAAATCTCTCTATGAGCACCCTCGACTTGGCGAGATTACGCTTGTTCAGTCGAGTCGAGCAAGGCGTATTACGCTCTCGGTGCGACCGTCGGGAGAGGTGCGTTTGACCTATCCGCGCTCGGTGGCAAAGAAGAGAGCTTTGGAGTTCTTGGAGAGTCGTGTGGAGTGGGTCGAGCAGTCGCGTTGTCGTCTTGCCGAGAGGGCGCCACACAGGGTTGAATATACTCCCGAGCAAATCGAGCAGATGCGCCGCGAGGCCAAAGAGTTGCTGCCCGAGCGCGTGGCTTTCTGGGCTGAAAGATTCGGATTTCGGTATGGTCGTGTGACCATTCGAGCCTCACGCAGTAAGTGGGGCTCTTGTTCAGGAGATAATAATATCTCGCTCTCGCTCTTTTTGATGACGCTGCCCGAGCATCTGCGGGATTATGTCATTATTCACGAACTTTGCCATACGGTACATCACAACCACTCGGCAGAGTTTCACTTGTTGGCAGATAGATGTTTGGGCGGAAACGAAAAGAATCTGCGCAGCGAACTACGCAGATCCTCGATTTAACAATCAGGCTCTCTATTGTTCAGATTCACTACCTTCGCGGAAATCCCCCGGAGTCATCCCGACGTGGCGCTTGAAGTAGGTGCCGAAGAATGACGGAGTCGGGAAGTGTAGCGCGTATGCCACCTGCTGAATGCTTAAATCCGAGTAGCGCAACAGAGCCTTTGCCTCCATAATAATAAAGTAGTCAATCCAATCCGACACGCTGCGACCGCTGGTCTGCTTGATAAGCATCGAGAGATACTTGGGTGTCAGGCATAAATGGTCGGCATAGAAGCCTATCTGGTGCTCCTTGCGGAAGTTCTCGGTAAGCAGGTGCATAAACTCATCGAAGAGGTGCATATTGCGATTATTGACCTTGTCGAACTTGGTATTGCCACTCTCTTTGACCTCGCGTGACATAATCTCGTGGATAAATACCAACAGCGACTTTACCAGACTTTGAATCATCTGGATATTGTGGTTGTCGCTCTTGCGTGATATCAGGCGAATCATCCCGATATAGCGATTGTACAACTCCATATCTTGCTCCGAGAGATGGAAACAGGGGTTATGGAACATATGCATACCGATAGGTACGATGTGATGAATATCGATATGTACCTCCTTCATCAGCGTGGTCGAGACCGACAGGATGGAACCTCGGGTGGTCATCTTGTCGGAATTGATATTTACAAGGCTGTTGGGCAGAATCAGTGCTGCCATACCCGCTTTGAGTACGAAATCCTGGGCGTTGATATTTATCGAGGCCTCGCCGTCGGTGCAGACGGTTATGGTCAGTGCATTTGCACGGCTTACGGATTGACGGCGCAGAGGTTGCTTATCCTGTTCGAGCGCGAAGTCATAGAGTAAAATATTGTCGTTCAACTCGTCGTTCAAACCTATCTGGCTTTTCAAATCTGCCAGCGAGAAAAATTCAGTGTTCTCTTTCATCTTCTGTGTGCTAAATTAAACACTATATATACGACAAAGGTACTCTTTTTAGTATTTATTATTCCGATTTTTGCCCAAATCGAACAAAATGTCGGCAAAATTAAGAGAGTAAATACTGCTCAATTCCGTTCCTCGTATCGCAATATCCCTACTTGGACAGACGACTTTGGTCGGCACCGCGTTCGATACTCTTCTGCGTGAACTGCTTTCCCTTGTTGAATGAGTAGGATGCCGAGAATGTAAAGGTCGGCTGATTCCACGGCTGGCGCGTGGTAAGCGCCCTGGTCATCGCCTCGGTTGTGGCGATAAAGGTGTGATTTACGGGTATAATGTTGTTCACTCCGACGGCAAAGGTCAGCTTATCCTCGAAGAATCGCTTTTTGAGTGTGAAGTTCAAGCGGTGGCTCGACTTTAACTTGATATTGGCAACATATTGGTTGCTCGAACCATAGTAACCCAAATCGATAAAGAACCGTTTGGGGAGCGTGAAGGTTGTCTGCACGTTGCCGTTGCACATAAAGTGGAAGCGTTGGGGCGAGGTGTTGTCGATGCGCACTCCGTTGTATATCGCTGTGGCGTTCAGGTTGAGAGTCCACCACTTTGTGAGCTGGAAAGGCAGATTGACCGTGGCATAGTAGTTCTGTGACGAGCGGAGGTTCTCGTTGATGATGTAGCCGATATCGGGATTTGTGGGGTCGGTCTTAATCATCTGTTGCAACTCGTCCGTGCGCAGGATTGCTCC
Source organism: uncultured Alistipes sp. (assembly GCA_964536825.1). Taxonomy (GTDB): domain Bacteria; phylum Bacteroidota; class Bacteroidia; order Bacteroidales; family Rikenellaceae; genus Alistipes. Next base: position 45,624 of record CAZIAS010000007.1, read on the forward strand.
GAGCGAGATGGAGTATTTATACTTCATAACAAACGTCAGCGAGATATCGTTACCGTATTGCGGACGAAGGTGGGGATTACCTGTTTGATACGAGTACTCCGAAATCTGCATACGTTCGGGGTTGAGTGCCCAGAAGTTCGGGCGACGAATTGAGCGCGCATACTGCAAAACCATCGAGTAGGAGTGGTCCTTTTTGAGGGCGAACGAGATGTTGGCATTCGGGAAGAGCGAGAAGTAGTCTTGACGAACTATATTGCCGCGCCCTGCGGTGTGAGTGAACTCTCCGCGCAATCCGGCGGCAAGTCCCCAACGTCCGAGTCGGGCATTCGAGGTAATATACGCCGCCGCAATATGTTCGGTGTAGCGCTCGTCATAGCCGTACCCCTCGCGTTCGAGCCACTGCTCGGCATTGTCGCGATAGTGGTAGGCGGCGCGACTATCCATTATATTATTGGTATATTTTGCTCCTGCTTTGAGTGTAACCTTGGGCGAGAAGACCTTTTCATAACCGATGCTTACCGTCGTGACGTTGTAGTTCGTTGCCGAGCGGTCGCGGTAGAGACTGTCCACCGAGCGCAGAGATGTACCACCCTGCATATAATCCTTCAATGTGCGGTAGCGGTTATTGCTGTTTGAGGAGTCGTAATTATAGTCTGCCAGAATCTTCAACTTCGAACCGAGAGAGTCGAATTTGATGATGTAGTTCAGCGTTGCGGTAATACCTTGATTGTTAGAGCGTGTGCGGTAATCGCTACGGCTGTTGATATCGAGCCCTTCGGCTGCAAGGGTTGTTGTCGAGGTGGTGGGGGCAGTGTTACCTCCGGTGTAGTAATTTACCTCGGCGCCGACGCTGTGACGGTCGTTGATGTCGAAAATGACACCACCCCTTGCTCCGCCCCAATGTGAGTTGTAGCGGTTGGTCGAGTTGGCAGTGAGTCGCTTGTCGCCAATGGCGTAGTGAGTATTTTCACTCACAAGAGTCTTCTGGTCGCTGCCGGAGTACCATCCCGAGGCATTGACGGTCCATTTGCCAACGTGGTAGTTTATCGATGCCGAAGGGGTATAACTATGAATAAGGTCGCTCTGGCGTGTCGAGAACGATACGTTGCCCATAACGCCATCGTCACGCTTGCATTTGAGCGTGATTTTGATTATGCCTCCCGAACTATCTGCATCGTAGTCGGCTCCGCTTTGGGGGATAACCTCTATGGAGCGGATATCTTCGCTTTTGAGCGCGCGCAGGTATGCCATAAGCTGCTCGGCAGAGTATTTTAGTTCGCGGTTATTAACATAAACCTTGGTGCCCGACTTGCCGTTGATGGAGATTTGGTTGTCATTTATAAAGACGGCAGGAGCGGCCTCCAATAACTCGACACCATCTTTGCCGAGAGCCGCAGACATATTCGAGACATCCACCACATAACGATCGGCCTCGCGCTTGACGGCGTGGGCCGTAACTGCCACGCCCTCGATTTCGACACTCGACTGTCGGAGGGTTATCGAGCCGATGTCGGTCGTGCCCGAGACTTCGATATTCTGCTTTGCAGATTCATATCCGAGAAATTCGACCAAAAGTTGGTATCGGCCCTCTTGTAGCCGCAACGCAAACTCTCCTTTTTCGTCGGTGGTTGCTCCCGCAGCCTGCTCTCCATCTCTCAATGCCACAACCGTAGCGTATGCCACAGGGGCGCCCTTCTCATCTGCAACCCGACCCGTCAAGGGTAGTTGTGCAGCTGCAAATGTCTGACCTACAAATAAAAATGCAGTCATCATCGAAAATAAAATCTGCTTCATCTTTTCGGTAGTTAGCTGTTTTGTGTTCTTTGATAATGCAAAGATATATGTTTTTTTTTATACTATGCAAAACATAGTAGTTATTTTTATTGTCAGACTTGATTTTTTTTGCGAAAAAAGGCATTTATATACAAATACCTTTAATTATCAATTATCAATTTGATTCGTGGCCTTTTGCCGTGAGCCGCCACCTTTATCAGCGGTAGAGGGTTGATGTGGCGTGATAAAAAATGTCCGACCTCGTGAGAAGTCGGACATCTTCGTATATTGTAATCTTTGGATTACTCCTCTGCTACAACCGTAAGTTTAACGGTAGCCTTAACCTCGCGGTGGAGTTTAACGCTTGCCTCGTACTCGCCAACGGTCTTGATAGCGTCAACGGTTACGTTCTTGCGATCAACGGTAACACCCTTTTCGAGCAGAGCCTCTGCAACGTCGGTCGAGGTAATTGCACCGAAGATTTTGCCCTCCTCTGCCTTAACAGTGAAGGTAAGCGGAAGGTTTGCAATCTTCTCTGCCAAAGCCTGTGCGTCAGCGAGAATCTTTGCATCCTTGTGAGCGCGCTGGCGGAGGTTCTCTGCGAGTACCTTCTTTGCCGAAGCGGTAGCTGCCTTTGCGAAGCCCTGAGGAATCAGGTAGTTATTCGCATAACCGGGCTTTACATTAACGATATCGTTAGCGTAGCCCAAATTCTCTACGTCTTTAATCAAAATAACTTCCATAATCTCTCCCTCCTTATTTCATACAGTCAGTTACAAACGGCAGAATTGCGAGGTGACGCGCACGCTTAACAGCCTGTGCGACCTTCTTCTGATACTTCTGCGAAGTACCCGTAAGACGACGGGGCAAAATCTTACCCTGCTCGTTGAGGAACTTCTTGAGGAACTCACCGTCCTTATAATCTACATACTTGATGCCGAGCTTCTTGAAGCGGCAATACTTCTTCTTCTTAACATCCACCGATACGGGGTTCAGGTAGCGGAGTTCGCCAGCCTGTGCGTTGTTTACATTTGCCATAGTTTACTCCTCCTGCGATTTGTTAGCAAGCTTTGCGCGACGCTTTGCCGAGTACTCGACAGCGAACTTGTCCTGCTTGAAAGTTAAAAAACGGATTACACGCTCGTCACGACGATACTGTGTTTCGAGGGTGTTGATGATGTTACCCTCGCCAGTAAACTCTACGAGGAAGTAGAAACCGGTGGTCTTCTTCTGAATGGGATAAGCGAGCTTTTTGAGGCCCCAATTCTCCACATTTACGATCTGACCGCCGTTCTCGGTGATAACACCTTGGAATTTGTCACAAACCTCCTGAACCTGTGCGTCAGAGAGAACCGGAGTGACAATGAAAACGGTTTCGTAATTGTTCATAATTGTTTAATTTTAATTAAGTTTTTCGCTTAAAGCGGCTGCAAATATACAGATAATTATTTTATTTCCAAAAGAAAACGAGTCTAAAAGGAGATTTTGGTGTCAGGTGCGGCGTAATTTAAGGGCGTTAAGGGCAGCTAAGGGAGAGTGGGGAATATGGGGATTATGGGGATTATGGGGGATATGGGGAGAATAGGGAAAATCATTGTGAATTCTGAATCGCCCCCCCTAACGCCCTTAACAACCTTTTTCTCTGCGCAATATTTTGATTACAAAACTTTTCCTCTATTTCAGGGGGCGGAGACCGGAGGAGTCTAAAATTATCAATTGTCAATTATCAATTATCAATTATCAATTGCCAATTGCGCCTGATGCAAATAGTTTTTAGAAATTTGAAAAAAAATACTACCTTTGTCTAACTAAATCATAAATCAATAAAAACACCAACTATGAAACGAATTATAACAGCACAGAATGCCCCCGCAGCAGTAGGTCCCTATTCGCAGGCGGTCGAGGCTGACGGAACACTCTACATCTCGGGTCAGCTGCCCGTAAATCCCGCTACCGGGACAATGCCCGAGAGCGTTGAGGAGCAGACTCGCCAATCGTTGGCAAACATCAATGCCATACTGACCGAGGCGGGTTACTCATTTGCCGACGTGGTAAAGACTACGGTTCTGCTGGCGGATATTGCAGACTTCAAGGCGATGAACGGAGTCTATGCCGAGCACTTCTCGGAGCCTTATCCTGCGCGTGTATGCTTCCAGGTTGCGGCTCTGCCCCTCGGAGCAAAGGTCGAAATCGAGACCGTGGCAGTAAGATAAATTAGTTGATGATTGTCAAAGCCAATGGCTAATAGCTAATGGCTAAAAAAAAGTCGGTACGGAACAACGGACCGATTTTTTTTGCTATCTTTGCCACGATTTACGGGGGTGCCTTACTTTACAGGCTGAGATTATACCCATTGTACCGGATACGGATAATGCCGAGACCGGGAAGTAGCATAATCGATAAAATACCCCTTTTCATATTCTTTAACCAATTAAAATTCAAGAAGTTATGAAAAGGATTTTTCTGACTCTCGCCGTGGCGGGATTTTCGCTCGGCGCACACGCGACAAACGGTGTCGCTCACGACAATCAATCAACCAAAACTTTAACTGCGACTTCGCAGACAGACTCGGTGGCAATGCACGACCGCATCGGGAGTATCGAGGTGGTGGCTTTGCGAGCCGGCAACACTTCGCCCGTGGCACACACCGACATCGGGCGCAAGGAGATTGAGCGCAACAGCTACGGTACCGACATTCCCACGCTGCTCTCGCTCACGCCCTCGCTGATTGCCACTAACGAGACGGGTATCGGCATCGGTGGAACATCGATTCGCCTGCGAGGTACGGATGCCACACGCCTGAACGTCACGGTCAATGGCGTGCCACTCAACAATCCCGACTCTCACTCGACATATTGGTACGACACGCCCGACCTTATCTCGGCAGTGGGGGATATTCAGGTGCAGCGCGGAGCCGGCATCTCGACTAATGGTACGGGGGCTTTTGGCGGCGCCGTGAATATGACTACGGCGGCACCGGCAACCTCATTCGGGGGGTCGGCATCGTTGTCGTACGGCTCCTACAATACCAATAAACAGGCGGTACATATCGGCTCCGGACTGATGGGTGGGCATTGGACCGTGGATGCTCGTCTGACCCATATAGGCTCGGATGGCTATATCGACCGTGGAGCCACCGACCTGAAATCGTATATGCTCCAAGCCGGCTATTTCGGGGGACGTACGGCGGTAAAGTTGTTGTCGTTTGGAGGAGTGGCGAAGACCTATCTTACATATACGGGCGTGACGAAGGAGGAGATGCGCCTTTATGGTCGTCGCTACCACACCGAGGGACAATACGAAACCTCGCACGGACCCTATACGCTTGCCGACGGTACGCACGTAGATTACTACGATGATCAGACCGACAACTATCTGCAAATTAACAACCATCTGGTCGTCAATCATCGTTTCAACGACCATTGGCAGATGAATGTTACGGGTTTTTATACCTATGGGTACGGCTACTATAAGCAGTATAAGGCAGACCGCACGCTGCTTGAATATGGCAATCTCGGAATTACGGATGCGGGTGTCGAGGCCGATATGATTCGTCGCAAGATTATGCGCAACCACACCTTCGGAGCCAACGCTTCGGCGCACTATACCTCCGACAAGATTGCGGTAAGTTTTGGCGGTTCGTGGAGCCACTACTCCTGTCCTCATTGGGGCGATATCGAGTGGGTTGATGGAATGAAAAGCAGCGATATCGCAGGACGCTGGTACGACAACGATGTTCGTAAGCAGGATGCCAACATCTTTGCCAAGGCGGTGTGGAACCCTGTGAAGGGACTGAATATTTATGCCGACCTGCAATATCGTATTGTCGATTATCGTGCGTGGGGTGTAAATGACAACTTCGATTGGAATACGATGCAGATGCAGCCTATCTCTATCGACAAGCTCTACCACTTCTTCAATCCGCACGTGGGCATAAACTATCACTTTGCCCGCCACCATAAGCTCTATGCTTCGTTTGCTATGGCGAATAAGGAGCCTACCCGCGCCGATTTTACGGACAGATATATGTTCTCGCGAGATGACAGCGAACCGAAACCGGAGCGTCTGTTCGACTATGAGTTTGGTTATCAATATACCTCAAAAAGAGTCTCGTTAGGTTTGAATCTCTATTATATGCAGTATCGCAACCAGCTGATTCCTACGGGTATGGTCAATGATGGCTCTGATGCGCTGAATGTCAATGTCCCCGATAGTTATCGCTGCGGTGTGGAGTTTGTCTTTGATTGGCGCATTGCGAAGTGGCTCTCGGCGAACGGAAATCTTACCGTCAGCCGCAACAAGATTCGTAACTACGTCGATTTGTTGGCTGATAGTCCGACCTATGGGAAGAATCTCGGCACGATGACCATCGCCTACTCGCCCGACTATGTTGCATCACTCGGATTTGATTTTCACGTCAAGGGCTTCGAGGCGCTGCTGCATACCCGCTATGTCAGCCGACAATACCTCACAAACAACCAGATCGAGGCTTTGACTTTGGATGGATATTGTGTGACCAATCTCGACTTGGGATACACTTTGAGTTTGCCTGCAACTCGCTCGGTGCGTTTGGGGGTCTGCATCTACAACCTCTTCAATACAGAGTATTGCAGTAATGCCTATGGCTATTCGTATATGTGGGACGGCAAACGCTATGACGAGGCGTACTACTTCCCGCAGGCTCCGCTGCACTTGTTGGCAAATGTTACGATGAAATTCTAATAACAGAAGTGACGGAAGCCTTGTTATGTAACTTCTGTAAAAACGGGGTCGCCCAACCGCAATGGTTGAGCGACCCTGTAATTTAGAGTTCGGTACGATACCGTGATTGCCTGCTTGGGCTCTCCTTTTTGTTATCGCTTGGAGTCGATTGTCGAGCAGATGCGGTCGAAGACCTCGTCCATTGTTCCGAGTCCGTCTATCGCAAAATATTTGCCCTGTGCGGAGTAGTAGTCTGCAACAACGGCAGTCTGTGCGCGATAGGTCTCGATGCGGTTGCGTATAACCTCTTCCGAGGCATCATCGGCGCGACCCGACTCTTTGCCACGGAGCAGGATGCGATTGATAAGTTCCTGTTCGGGGACATCCATATATATCATCATATCGACTTTCAATCCGAAGTTTGCGAGGATTTCGTCGAAACGCTCGGCTTGGAGTGTTGTGCGCGGAAAGCCGTCGAAGATGTTGCCGGCACACTCTCTGTTTTCGCGAACGTAGTTGGCTATGATGTTGATAACCACCTCGTCGGGAGCGAGCTCGCCTCGGCTTATCGCTGCCGATACCTGCTTACCGAGTTCTGTTTCGTTTTTGATTTCGTTGCGAATAATCTCGCCTGTCGAGATATGGTTGATTCCATACTTCTCTTTAAGTCTTGCCGCCTGCGTACCTTTGCCGCATCCCGGCGCGCCGAATAAAACAATATTGAGCATTTTTGTCTGCATTTTCTGTACGGCAAAGATAGGAAATAATTTGTAACTCCGAAAATATTTTATACTTTTGTAGTTGGTAGAGGATGTCTTTTCGGAGAATGACCGAAAGATGTGACAAATCCATATAAATATTAAAATATCCGAATTATGAAGAGATTTTTTGCCTTTTGTGCTATGATTGCGGTTGCGGGAGCTGTGACGGCTGCCGAACCTGTGAAATTGCGTAAAGACAACATTGACGAAATTGTTAAAGCGATGACCATCGAGGAGAAGGCTCATCTGGTGGTTGGAGCGCGCCTTTCTGATAATAAGGAGGCGGCAGGTGAGGTGGGTTACACCCGTAAAATCATCCCCGGAGCTGCCGGAACGACCTATCCTATCCCCCGCTTGGGAATTCCTCCCATCGTGTTGGCCGATGGTCCTGCCGGACTGCGTATATCGCCCACTCGCGAAGGCGACGAGAATACCTACTACTGCACAGGATTCCCCGTGGGTACACACCTCGCGGCAACTTGGAATGCCGAGATTATCAACGAAGTGGGTAAGGCTATGGGTAACGAGGTTCTCGAATACGGAGTCGATGTGCTGTTGGCTCCGGGTGCGAATATGATGCGTAATCCGTTGTGTGGCCGCAACTTTGAGTACTACTCGGAGGACCCGCTGCTGGCAGGTAAGACCGCTGCTGCGATGATTAACGGTATCGAGAGTAACGGTGTCGGCACCTCGCTCAAACACTTTGCTGCCAACTCGCAGGAGATTAACCGCCTGGCAAATGATGCCCGTATCTCGCTGCGTGCCCTGCGTGAGATTTATCTCAAAAACTTCGAGATTGCCGTGCGCGAGTCGCAACCTTGGACAATTATGACCTCGTACAACTATATCAATGGCCGTTACACCTCGGAAGACCGTGGTCTGTTGGAGGATATCCTGCGTGGAGAGTGGGGTTTCGAGGGAACCGTTATGACCGATTGGGGCGGCGGTGTCGATGCAGTGAAGCAGATGTGGGCAGGTAACGATATGATTCAGCCCGGAAAGTATGCTCACTATGAGGCTATCGTGAAGGCGGCGAAGGATGGTTCTCTGAATATGGCAGACCTCGATCGTAATGTGCGTCGCGTACTCGAACTCATCGTTCGCACTCCGCGCTTTGCGGGTTATAAGTTCTCGAACAATCCCGACTTGAAGGCTCACGCGGCGCTGACTCGCGAGGTTGCGAGCGAGGGTTTTGTTCTGTTGAAGAACGATGCGGATCTGTTGCCCCTTGCCAAAGGCGAGAAGGTGGCGCTCTTTGGTTCGGCATCGTACGATTTCGTGGCAGGAGGTCGCGGTTCGGGCGATGTGAACAAGGCGTATGTGGTTGATTTGCGCGATGGATTGCTCGGTAACGAGTTTGTGTTGCACAAGTCGCTCGACGAGCAGTATCAGGCCCATATGAAGAAGGAAGAGGAGCGCATCGAGCCGATTGCAGCGCTGCGCAAGTGGTATGTTTATGATATACGACCTAACGAGATGAAAGACCCTTACGCGTTTGTGAAGGCACCCGCCAAGGAGTCGAATGTCGCAATCATTACCATCGGTCGTAACTCGGCAGAGGCTTTCGACCGCCACGTTGAGCGCGACTTCAATCTCTCGATTACCGAGACGGCTCTGCTCAATGCCGTGAGTCGCGAGTTCCACGCACAGGGCAAGAAGGTTATCGTCGTGCTTAATATCTGCGGACCTGTTGAGATTGCTTCGTGGCGTGATAAAGTTGATGCCGTTCTGGTATGCTGGATGCCCGGTCAGGAGGGTGGTAACTCGGTTGCAGATGTGTTGCTTGGTCGCGTATCGCCCAGCGGACACCTGCCGATGACCTTCCCCGTGAAGTATGCCGATGTGCCGGCGCAGAACTTCCCTCTCAACGTGCCCGAGACAGGCAAGAATCAATCTTATGAGAATCAGAGCAAGGTGTGCCAGCCTTATGATGTGCCGAATGTCGATTATACCAACTACGAGGAGGATATCTATATCGGCTACCGTCACTATGCAACCCGTAATGTGCCGGTGGCATACCCATTCGGCTTTGGTTTGACCTACTCGAAATTCGAGGCGTCGGATATGAAGGTGGTTAGCGGAAAGGGTGGCTTTGACGTGTCGTGCAAGGTGACCAATGTGGGCAAGTTCCCCGCAAAGCAGGTTGTTCAGCTCTACTCGACCGAACTTGCTCCCGAGACCGACCGCCCCGCAATCGAGCTGCGCGGATACAAGAAGACCACGTTGTTGCAGCCCGGCGAGAGTTGTGATGTGGTAATTGCAATCAGCAACGACGACCTTGCAACGTATAGCGAGAAGGAGTCGGCGTGGAAGGTGCGCAAGGGCGATTATAAGCTCTCGCTCGGTTTCGACTCGGCAACGCTGCCTCTGTCGCAGGTGGTAACGGTCAAGAAGGAGAAGGTTACGCCCGTAACCGACGTGATGAAGCCTGCAAACGGCGAACTGTTTGTTAAGTAGTAGAGAAATGTCAGATAAGAAACGTACCGAGATTTCGGAGTTGGGGGAGTTTGGTCTTATCGACCGGTTGACCTCGAAATTTGAGGCAAAGCAGTCATCGACGCTCAAAGGCGTCGGTGACGATGCTGCCGTTATTGAAGCGGGCGGTGGCGAGGTGTTGGTAATCTCGACCGACACTCTGCTTGAAGGGGTTGATTTCGACCTTACGTATTTCCCGCTCAAACATTTGGGTTACAAAGCCGTGACGCGAGGTGTGAGCGATATTCTCGCGATGAATGCCCGTCCCGAGCAGATTATGCTTTCGCTCGGAGTGTCGTCAAAATTGCCGGTGGAGGCGCTCGACGACCTCTACGAAGGGGTTCGCTTTGCTTGCGAGGAGTTGGGTGTAGATTTGGTTGGTGGAGATACATCGGCATCGATGACGGGATTGGTTATCGGTGTGACGGCAACGGGTCGCGTCAAGAAGGAGTGTGTGGCATATCGTTCGGGCGCGCAACTCAATGACCTTATATGTATTACGGGCAACCTCGGAGCTGCTTATATGGGTCTGCATCTGCTCGAACGCGAAAAGCGGGTGTTGAAGGGTATCGATAACCCCGAACCTCAATTCGAAGGCTACGAGTACCTGCTCGAAAAGTATCTGAAACCTCGTGCGCGAAAGGATATCATAACCTCACTCGCCGAGGAGGGAATTGTGCCGACGTCGATGATAGACCTCTCGGATGGTCTGGCAAGCGACCTGATGCAGATATGTCGAGCCTCGAAGTGTGGAGCGCGAATCTATCTCGAACGTATTCCCATCGCCAAGCAGACCTCGGCTTTGGCAGAGGAGATGCACGCCGACCCTGTGGTTGCCGCTCTGAATGGAGGCGAAGACCACGAGTTGCTCTTTACCGTGCCGCTTGCGATGCAGGAGAAGGTTATGCGTATGGGCGGAATAGATGTTATAGGTCACATTACGGCCGAGAGTACGGGTGCGGCACTCGTTACGCCCGATGGTTCGGATATCCGCCTGAAAGCGCAAGGTTTTAAGAATGAGTAGTGCTTAAAAGTGCAAAAAAACAATATATTTTCGTTCGTTGATTGCAAATTAAAAAAAAAAGCACTATCTTTGCCCCGCTAAAATGACCGAAGAATCGGAAGTGATAGTGGTATTGGCCCATTCGTCTATCGGCTAGGACGCAAGATTTTCATTCTTGAAAGAGGAGTTCGACTCTCCTATGGGCTACGATGACTTACACCTCGCGAGGTGTTTGACAGGGTGAATAACAATGGGAACTCTTACGTGGGGTTCGTTGAGGTCGAAAGACCTCTTGGTGTGGGCGGACGCACTTTCGGTCCGAGAACGAGAAACAGATAAAAGTAAAAATAAAAATAAAAACTAACAAAACTATGGCAAATCACAAGTCATCGAAAAAGAGAATTCGTCAGACCGTGACCAAGCGTGCGCACAACCGTCTTTATCACAAGACTACCCGTAACGCTGTGAAGGCTCTGCGTAACACTAACGAGAAGAGCGCAGCAGAGGCTCTTCTGCCGAAGGTTACTGCAATGTTGGATAAGCTCGCGAAGTTGCACATTATTCACAAGAATAAGGCTGCTAACCTCAAAAGTGCAGTACAGTTGCACGTGAACGCTCTCTAATCGGGAGATGAACAAAGTAAGACCGCTCAACCGGAAGGTTGGGCGGTCGTTTTTTTTGTGTATGGTGTAAAAGTGACGGCTATCCTTTGATTTGCAATGCGTGGTGTAGCAATTCGATGTCGAGCGGTAGCGATGGTCCTGCTTCGCCATCGATGTCGGTGTTGATGTCGGTAAGGGCCGATGTGATGTGTAGGCGGCGACTCTGGATGTGTCGGACCGAGTCGGGAGTTGCGCCACAGAGGTAACGCACTGCATCCCACACGAATCGAAGACGGCTGTTGCCGACAAGAAAGAGGGCGTCGAACAGACCATCATCGGGTCGGGATGTGCGAGCGAGGGGAAATCTGCCTGCCGTGCATCCGTTGAATACCAACGCCATAATAACATCGGCAGAGAACTCTTCGCTGTCGCTCTTCACACAGAGAGGCAAAGGTCGCAGATTTATAAACTCCCGAAGTCCCTCGAAGAAGTAGGCCAATCGACCAAATCGACGCTTCATCTTGTTGGGGGTATGTTGCGAGGTTGTGGTAAGCGTTCCGAAACTGAAAATATTGACGAAATATTCTCCATTTACCACTCCGCAATCAACCTTGCGTATCGGACTTCGAAGTGCGTGCAATGCGGCATTGCGGGGATTGTGAGGTATGCCGAGCATTGTGGCAAAGTCGTTTGCTGTGCCGGCAGGAATGATACTCATTGGCAGACTGATGCCGTTGCGCAGCATCTGCCCCGCGACATATCCGACCGTGCCGTCGCCTCCTGCAACCACGATGTGTTCGATGTCGAGGACGCCGTCAAACGGATTCCGCTCGAAATCTATAATCTTCGGGATGACACTTTTGCCTGCCTCGTTGAATGTCGAGCATACGGCCTCGATAAGTTCCTGCGATTTCTGTCGTCCCGATTTGCGGTTGTAAAGAAATAGAATATTTGACATAGCTACTCGTTCAAGGTGCTGAAAATTTGATATTTGCCATCTTCGTTATCGATGATGAAGCAGACCTGTACACTGTCGCGCATACCCTCTGCAAGCGCGACGGCTCGCTCCTCGCCCACGGACATAAACATTGTCGCCAAAGCATCTGCCGTAGCGCAATTTTCGGCTACGACCGTTGCCGAGAGTAGCCGCGATGTGGTACTGTATCCGGTGCCGGGGTCGATGGTGTGGACAATCTTTCGTCCGCTTTCGTCGATATAGAATCGGCGGTAATTACCCGACGTGGCGAGCGATTTGTCGTGCAGGGCGATGGTCGTTATCATACTCTCTCCGGGGGACATATTGCCATCTTCGGGCGAATCGATACCGACGCGCCAAGTGTTGCCTTTGGCATTGACTCCGCGACAGCGAATCTCGCCGCCAATCTCGACAATATAGTTCGTCGAACCGAGTGTTTCGAGCATCTCGGCTGCCATATCGACCGTATAGCCCTTGGCTATCGAGTTGAGGTCGAACTGCACGCGCGGATCGTGACGGATGACGCGCTTCTCGGCGAGTTCCCACTTGTCGTAGCCCACAAATTGCAACAGAGAGTCGATATTAGGCTTGTTGGTGGCGCTCTTTGCGGCGAACCCCCAAGCGTCGGTCAAGGGCTTGACCGTGATGTCGTATCGGGTGTCGTAACTCTCGCCAATCGAGCGGGCAAGGTTCATATTGTAGGCTAAATGGTGGTCGAGAGAGTCTGTCTCTCCACGATTTATACGGCTCAAAAGCGATGTAGGGTTGAATATCGACAGCGAAGCTTTTGCCTCGGTGTCGATGCGCATCATCTGCTCGTGGAGTTCGGCGGGGGAGAGCCCTGCGACATCGGCACAAACGTGAAACGTAGTGCCGAGCATCACTCCGTCGGAGGTGATGTAGTTGTCGCGCGACGTACATCCGGCGAGCAGCATCGACGCCGAAATTACAAGCGATAGAAGTGAATGTCGTTTCATCTTTTTTTTCGATTGCTGGGAGAAGACCTCTCGGGCTTGCCGAATGGCTCCTCGGTTTTACTACAAAGGTATATCTTTTTTTGCAAGGCAGCACAAATAATCTGCTATAACTTTGATGTTGTGGAAAAAAAAACTAAATTTGTTTCGGTAAAACTAATTCGAACACAGAATGAAAAAGTATTTGTTGTTACTCCTTTGTGCTATTGGGGTAATTGTAGTGATTGTGGATGCTGACAGCCTGCTTTTGCGGAAGTCGGGCAACCTTGCGGTAATCCTGAATGTCGCAGAGAAGGCAGCACCCGTTTCTCCGAATATGTATGGAGTCTTCTTCGAGGAAGTCAATCACTCCGGCGACGGCGGATTGTATGCCGAGTTGGTCCAAAATCGTAGTTTCGAGGATAATGAGATTCCCGAAGGTTTCTATTTGGAGGATGGGGAGTTGAAGCCTATGCCCGTGAAGAACCATTTGAGCGGTGAGGTTAATGAAGAGTTGTCGTTCCGTTATAATGATAAGCCCGTCATCGCGTGGAGTTTGCAACCAGCAGACGAGTCTGTGGCAAGTATGCGTCTCTCCAAGTGGCAACCGAAGTTTGAGAGCGCTCCCAATAATTTGGAGGTTACCATCCGTAATGCAGAGAACCCCGTGCAACTCATCAACGAGGGGTATTGGGGTATGAATATCGAGAAGGGACAAAGATACACTCTTCGTACAATTATCCGCAAAGCATCGAATTATAGCGGTCGGGTTATTGCGAAATTGATCTCTGAATGTGGTTGTGTGATCGGGCAAACCGAGATTTGTCCGGTCGGGTCTGACGTCTGGGTGGATGATTCGGTGTCAATCGAAGCGACGGCATCGGATAGTAGGGCTCGTTTGGCGTTGGAGTTCGATGCGGTCGGAACGGTGTGGTTGGACTACGTGTCACTCTTTCCTCCGACGTTCAAGAATCGGGAGAATGGTATGCGTACCGACGTGGCGGAGTATCTGGCTGCGTTGAAACCTGCATTTTTGCGTTGGCCCGGAGGCTGCGTGGTCGAGGGCGTGTTGTTGGCGAGTCGCTTCGAGTGGAAGAAGATGTTGGGAGATCCGGCTGCTCGTCCTGGCGAATATACTCCGTGGGGGTATAGATGCTCGTATGGTATGGGATATCACGAGATGTTGCAGTATTGCGAAGATATCGGTGCAAAGATGATGTTCGTATGCAATGTGGGTATTGGTTGTCAATATCGTATGGGCGATGCCTGCCCGGAGAGTGAGATTGCGCACTATCTCGACGAGTGTATGGATGCTATCGAATATGCTATCGGGAGCGTGGATACCGAATGGGGAGCTCTGCGAGCCAAAAATGGTCATCCGGAGGCGTTCCCTCTGCAATATGTGGAGATTGGTAACGAGAATTGGGGACCCGAATATGACCGTCGTTTCGATATCTTCTACAAGGCGATTAAGGCTAAATATCCCCAACTTCTGCTTATCTATGCCGATATGAGCGGAATGCAGCAGGAGGAGCCGACTATCTGCAAGACCGATATAATCGACCCGCATTGGTATGTTGCACCCAACTTCTTTTATGGAAACACGACCCTGTTCGATAATAAGCAGCGCGGTGAGTGGGATGTTTATGTCGGAGAGTATGCCTGCAATAAGGGTGTCGGTGGTGGCAATATGAATGCGGCTCTCTCCGAGGCGGCGTTCATCTCCGGAATGGAGCGTAACGGAGATTTGGTAACAATGACCTCGTATGCGCCGCTGTTCGAGAATGTAAACAAACGTGATTGGGAGACTAATCTTATCTGGATTGATACCGATTGTGTAATGGGTCGTGCTTCGTATTATGTGCAGAAGATGTATGCGGAGAATAGGCCTACCTATAACATTCCTGCCGATAAGACGGCATTTAACCACGTTGTGAAGGAGGAGTACAGAGTCGGAGCAATCGGTTTGGGTGCCAATAATACGGAGGCCGAGTATAAGGATATCCGTGTGACCGAAGGGGAGAGTACAACGATCATTCCCGACGTAAAGAGTGCGACCGAAATGGTAACAACTCTCTGCAAAGGGGAATACGGCAAAAATCTTGTAATGGAGTTGAAGGCGCGTAAAACAGGTGGTAGCGAAGGTTTTGTTGTGTCGTTCGGTATGGAAGAGGACTGCAAGTCGGGTTATCGTATTTATGTTGGTGGCTATGCTAAAAGTTTTGCCGTTGTGCAGCGATTTAATGAGCATACCGGAGAGGTGGACAGAATGACCGATAAAGTCTTTCTGCATATAGAGCCTGACCGTTGGTATGACCTGCGTATCGAGATTACTCCGAGAGCGGCAAAACTCTATGTGGATGGGCGATTGGTCGTAAATGGCGAACTGAATCCCATTCCGCAGCAGTTCCTTGCTTCGGGGTATAATGAAGATACGGGAGAGGTTATAGTGAAATTTGTGAATTCATCGGAAGTCGCTCAAAAGGTCGATTTTGTGCTTGATGGGGTGGTTGATGTGACGCCGAGTGGTAAGGTCGTGACGTTGCAGGCGGAGAATCCGAATGACGAAAATACGATGGATAACCCAAGAAAAATTATCCCGCGAGAGAAGAGGTTCAAGAGGTTTGGTAGAGAATTTTCATATACCTTCCCGAAATACTCATTTACGGTTCTGCGCATTAAAGTCGAGAAAGAGTGTTAAATACCTATCTCCGGTTTGGGAAGGAGTTTTTGAAATTCACAATTCAGAATTCTGAATACAGAATTCAGAATAATTTTCCCTATACACCCCATATCCCCATAATCCCCACACTCTCCCTTAATTGCCCTTAACTACCTTAACCCCCCCCCTGTTTTAGGGGGAGTCCCCAAAGGGGGAGGGGGTCTGTAAAAAAGCCAATGGCTAACAGCTAATGGCTAATGGCCCCCAAATGGGAGGGGCTGTAAAAACAACAATACTAATTTGTACAATTTCAAAAAATTAACAGGTTTTTGCTTGTCGATTCGATTTATATTACTACCTTTGCGCCACGCTCTGGCGTGATTCGGTAAGGAGAATACGTCGTAGAGTGGAACTAAATAAACTTTTTAATACAATGGCTTATTTATCAGCAGAGAAAAAGCAAGAGCTTTTCGGTCAGTACGGCAAGTCTAACACCGATACAGGTTCTCCCGAGAGCCAGATCGCGTTGTTTTCGTACCGTATCAGCCACCTTACAGAGCACCTCAAACGCAACAAGCACGACTTCGGAACGCAGCGTTCGCTGCTGCGCCTCGTAGGTAAGCGTCGCCAGTTGTTGGAGTACTTGAAGGAGATTGATATCGAGCGCTACCGCGCAATCGTCAAGACTCTTAACCTCCGTAAATAAGAGGTCAAAGACGGAGAGGGTGCGAAAGAGGCCGAGTGCCACGATGCGCCCTCTTCCTCTTTTTTTGCGCGGGCGCGCGTTGAGCATCGAACAGACGCCCGGAGAAGAATTGACGCAATGAAGAAAATTTAATTTTTTTGGACGAAAATATGATGGAAGAAAACAAATTGTACCACCCGGTACGCAAGACGTTCTCTCTGGCAGACGGCCGAGAGATTATGATTGAAACAGGAAAACTCGCAAAGCAGGCTGACGGTTCGGTCGTAGTAAAGCAGGGCGACACGATGTTGCTCGCTACGGTCGTAGCTGCCAAGGATGCGAAGGAAGGAACCGACTTTATGCCGTTGCAGGTAGAGTACAAAGAGAAGTACGCTGCTTGTGGTCGCTATCCCGGAGGCTTTATGAAGCGTGAGGGTAAGGCAAACGACAGCGAAATCCTTGTAGCCCGCCTTATTGACCGCGCTCTGCGTCCCCTGTTCCCCGCGGATTATCACGCAGAAGTTTATGTGACCGTAACGCTCATCTCGGCAGACAAAGATATCCAGCCCGATGCATTGGCAGGTCTTGCTGCCTCGGCAGCTCTCGCAGTTTCGGACATTCCGTTCGGAGGTCCTATCTCGGAGGTGCGCGTAGCTCGCATCAATGGCGAGTATATGATTAACCCGACCTTCTCGCAGATGAAGGATGTGGACCTCGATATTATGGTCGGTGGTACCATCGACAATATCCTGATGGTCGAGGGTGAGATGAAGGAGGTATCGGAGGAGGTTATGCTCGGTGCCATCAAGTTCGCTCACGAGGAGATTAAGAAACACTGCGCCGTACAGATTGAACTCTCGAAGGAGTTGGGCAAGGACGTGAAGCGTACCTACTGCCACGAGAACAACGACGAGGAGTTGCGCCAGACCATCATCGCCGAGCTTTACGACAAGGCTTACGCTATCGCAACGAGCGGTACGATGAAGCACGAGCGTTCGGAGGCTTTCGATGCTTTGGAGGCAGAGTTTGCATCACGCTATACCGAGGAGGAGTTGGTTGAGAAGGCTCCCCTTATCCACAAATATTTCCACGACGACGTACAGAAGAAGGCTATGCGCAATATGATTCTCGATGAGGGTAAGCGCCTTGACGGTCGTCGTACCGACGAGATTCGTCCTATCTGCTGTGAGGTTGATTACCTGCCCGCAGCACACGGTTCGGCTCTCTTTACTCGTGGCGAGACGCAGTCGCTTACGACCGTTACTCTCGGCACGAAGATGGACGAGAAGGTTAAGGACGAGGTTTTGGTTCAGGGCAGCGAGCAGTTCGTTCTGCACTACAACTTCCCTCCGTTCTCGACGGGCGAGGCAAAGGCGTCGCGCGGTTTGAGCCGTCGTGAGATTGGTCACGGACACCTCGCTTGGCGTGCATTGAAGCCGATGGTTCCCGTAGGCGAGGAGAATCCTTATGCAGTTCGTGTAGTGTCGGATATCCTCGAATCGAACGGTTCGTCGTCGATGGCAACCGTTTGTGCAGGTACTCTCGCACTTATGGATGCCGGTGTTAAGTTGAAGAAGCCGGTGTCGGGTACCTGCAGATTTTTTATATTCTTTGTCTCAACGAATCGACCATCGATCTCTGCCGCC